>NZ_QKWS01000002.1:0-595671 GCF_004328055.1 Meridianimaribacter sp. CL38
TAAGCACAGGATCAGTAGTGTCAATTACGTTTATGATTTGATCTTGAGATATATCGTTACCACAATCGTCAGTAGCAGTCCAAGTTCTAGTAATAGTTTGAGTATTACCACAAGTACCAGTTGCAACACTATCAGAGTAAGTTACTGTTACCGATCCACAAGAATCAGTAGCAGTTGCGTTACCAGTTTGTGATGGGTCTATGCTGTCACCACACTCTACATTAGCAGTAGCAGGAACAGTAAGCACAGGATCAGTAGTGTCAATTACGTTTATGATTTGATCTTGCGATACATCGTTACCACAATCGTCAGTAGCAGTCCAAGTTCTAGTAATAGTTTGAGTATTACCACAAGAACCAGCTGCAATACTATCAGAATAAGTTACAGTTACCGATCCACAAGAATCAGTAGCAGTTGCGTTACCAGTTTGAGAAGGATCTATGCTGTCACCACACTCTACATTAGCAGTAGCAGGAACAGTAATCACAGGATCAGTAGTGTCATTGATGTCTATAACTTGAACATCAGTTGCTTGTTGACCACAAATATCTGTAATAGTATAAGTTCTACTAACTTTTATTGGGCAAGAGCCTGTTGCAACATCTATATAAGTGATAGAGTCAACATTGTCTTCTGTAAAAGTTCCACCTTCAGCTAAGAATTGAGCTTCAGTTATAGTTGCAGTACTAGAACTAAAAGGTAAAGCAGTAAGATTACCATTTTGAATATCACTTGTAGAACAACCTTCAACAACTATATCGTCTGGAGCTGATATGGTTGGAGCTGTAGTATCTATTAAATTTACATTAAAAGTAGCAGTAGCTGAACAGTTAGAGTTTTCATCACTAACAATTACAGTATAAGTTCCATTATCTAAATTGGTTAAGTCTTGTGAGTCAGTATCAGGGTCTTCAGATCCGTTGTTATCCCAATCATAGGTATAGTTTCCGGTTCCACCACTAACAGAGATATTAATACTTCCGTCATTACTATCGCTACATGAGCTATGGATTAACTCTTCTAATGTTATTGAAATAGCATTGTATACTGTAACAGTTAAAGGAGTTCTTTCACTGTTTACACACATTTCATTAGGACCTTCAGAAACGTAGTAGGTAAATGTACCTGCTACACTTGTATCAGGTATTAATGACGTTTGACCTACAGTATTAGGATTATTATCTGGGTAAAATAATAATATATAATTAGGGTCAGTAGTTTGAGCTGTAAGTGGAGTAGCTGTTTCATTTAAACAATACACTTCATCATTAGTTGAAGGCGTTGTTGTTACACTACTAGTTGCAATTGTAAATATATAATGACAACTTGGGTCTCCAGGAGGAATAGCATAGTATGTTGTAGTTCCTAATGTTGCAGGGAACGGATTTGTACTAGTATATTCAGTTGTTGAACCAGTTACAGGGTAAGAATCATAAAATCTAGATCCAGGAGGAAATTCAGCTTCAATTTCAGAAACAGGTATTGAATTTCCTTCAAAACTACAATAGAAGAAATCTCTTTCTACTGTAACACCTGTACAATTATCATTAATATAATCTTGAGCGTCAATATTAATTTCAATTGGATCAGTATTTGGTTCTCCTTGACAATTTCCTTCTTGTTGATAACCTTGTATTAAAGGAAGAGAATAATCTGTTCCTGAAATCATACCTGTACCACTAATATAACCACCAAGAATTACAATTTTTGGCTCACAATTGGCATTTACAAGTACCGAACAGTCTTCAGTTGCTTTGAGTTTAAAAGATAAATCAGCCAATAATAGATCAATATCTGATGGAAATAGAGGTAAAAAGTTTACATCCCAAACAATAGAACCAGTAGCCCCTTCATTTGGATCATAATACGGAGTTCCTGCTGCAAATGCTGGTAAATATGCGTTGCTTACAATACTTCCAGGAATAAATTCAGAAGTAAAAGGAATAGGAATAACTAATCTTGCATCAACAATTGGCTCTGTACCTTTATTTTTAATTTCAACTTTATATTCTATTTCATCTCCTGGCAATACTTGCATACCTGGAGTTGGAGCACTACCATTAATTGTAGTATTTGATAATACACCTTCAGATTCAGGAATGTAAGCATCAACAGACATTGCCATACTAAAAATGATATAAGTATCTTGTGTTGATCCGTATCTAAATTTAGTTGATGTTTGGCTGTTATCAATTAAAGATTTATCAGAGTTGTCTAAATCAAACATGCTAATATCTAAACCAGTATTGTTTACTAAGTTCGGATTTCTTGCATTACCTCCTGTTTGTATAGAGGAGTTAAAAAAGTTACTAGTACTATTACCAGAGTGACTTAAATCTACCCAATCATTATTGTTTGGGTTAGGGTTATTAACTTCATCGGCTTCAATAATTTCAAAATAATCGCCAGAAATACCTCTATCACCTTCACCAGCCATTAAACCTAATTTAATATTTACTGGACCAGATTGAACAGCATTAAATCCTGATACAGGTAGCTCATAATTTGTTGTAGTGTTTCCTTGAACGTAAGCATAACCATCAAAAACAGTTACATCTCTCCAGTTCATTTTTGAGTTTTCATAAACTACAATCATTCCCCAACCACCATAATATCCTGTGCTACCTCCATTACCTTCAGAAACAGCTATATCAGCAACAAAGTATTCACCAAGTCCGTTAGCTCTAACTTGGTCAGTTACTTCTATATAACCTGCATACATGCCATTATTTCCAGGATACCTAATATCATTTTGGTTAGCTACAAGTGTTTGGTAACTAGAGTCGTTAGGTCCTTTTAGCTTAATTGTACGTTTTTGTAAATTAGTTAAATCATCATCATCACCTCTACCAGTCCAATACAAACCTGCATAAATAATATTGGAACAGTCTGGGTTAGCACCATTTTCTGTTGAAAAGGTTAACGTTGCAGAAGATGAATTTTCAGTAGAAGAGTCGTTATCAACGTCAACGAACTCCATAGTTCTGTTACTATTATTATAGTTAACATTGTATGAGTCTAACGTTAAGTTTGAATTTCCTATAAGGGTAAAATCACCTTTTACGTTATAAATAACTTTACTTGGCGTGTATTGCGATGTACGTTGCGTAAAAGGCACTTGTACTTGAGCAAATGACGAACCTACAATAGCAAAAATAAGCATTAGCATGCTTAGAGCTTTTTTATTGAAGATAACAGGTTTTATAGTATAGTTTTTCATTTTTGCCTGAGTTTTATTCTTTGTAATTTGATAATAGCGTTATATCATTAAATAGGAATATTAATACCTAAAAAAGTTGGAGGGTATTTAATATCTTCTCTTTTTTTAATCATTCTTATTATTTGTGATTGAGAAGCTTCAACTTCACAACTTATATATATGCACTCTAGGTTAGGAAAAACAGAAAATGCATCGTAGTCAATAGTTTTACTTAGGTCATTTTGGTTAAGCACTTTTATAACAAGAACTTTGACCATGTTAGATGGCTTTCTGTTAATTGTATTCAAAGAAGTAACATCAACAACTACACGTTCTGTATTTAGCATAATTGGTTTTGACTCATTATTCGATAAATAAGCAGTTTCAACTTTTTTATACACTAACTTTTTAAGCATTTGTGCATCGTTGTCAGGTAAGCTTTTTGATCTGGCATTTGTTTGGGCATCATTGTTAAACAACTTTACGTCATTTTCCTGAGCAGAAGTTTTAGTAGAAATAATTGTGCACAAAGTGAACAATGCTATTACCAAAGGATTAATTTTAATATTCATAATTTCTTTAATTAGATTTTTCTAAATTTATATTTGAGTTGCTATGTTAAAATTAGAGCATCCCAAAGTGTGCAAATATTATTGCATATATTAATTTAAATAGTCATTCCAATTACATTGAATACTAGTTAAAATTCTTAAATTATGTCTAGAGGGAAGTGTATCGCATAATATTGCGGTACGAATGGATTGATTAATATGTTTTTGATTTGGGGTCATTTACATTAATTTTACAGGAACAAATCAACTTAATAAAAAGATGTTGCACAAAAATAAATGTTAAAGGGACGAAAATAATCGTTAAAACGGAATTATGCAACACTTTATCGAAAAAAAACGCATTTAGTCGATATTTAAATGAAACAGATATTATTTATAAGACACGCAAAATCGTCGTGGGAGTACGATGTAAGCGACATTGATAGACCATTGAACTCTAGAGGTTTAAATGATGCTGATTTGATGTCAAACCACTTTAAAAGCTATAAAATACGACCAGATATAGTCTTTTCAAGCCCTGCAAATAGGGCCTTAACAACTTGTAAGATATTTCTTAAAACTCTAAATATTGACGAAAATAGGCTAGTTATAGACACTAATTTATATGATTTTGGAGGTCAAATGGTTATGGATTTTATAAAATCGGTTGATGACACCCATAGTTGTATTATGGTATTTGGACATAACCATGCATTTACTACATTGGTAAATGAACTTGGAGATCAATTTATTGGCAACTTGCCAACTTGTGGATTAGCAAAAATTGATTTTGATACTGACCAATGGTCAAAAATTAATAAAGGGCATACTGATATGTTGCTATTTCCTAAGGAATTAAAATCATAAAACAAGTATTTTATACTAATTCATTTAGATGAGAAATATTTATAAATCTTTAAATAGGTTTACAATTTATTAAATCTACCAACAGCGCTTATATTTTCTAAATAGAATATATTTGTGCTTAACTAAATAGAAACTTAATGACCAAAGATAAAAACAGTTACATCAATAGAGAATTAAGCTGGTTACAATTTAATGCTAGAGTTCTACAAGAAGCGGCAGACAAATCAGTTCCTTTAATAGAACGACTTCGTTTTTTAGGGATTTTCTCTAATAATCTAGATGAGTTTTTTAAAGTAAGATATGCAACTGTTAAGCGAATTGACGAGGCAGGAAAAGCAGGTAAGAGTGAGTTAGGAGGTATTAAGGCTAGTGAGTTATTAGAAAAAATTACACAAGTTGTTATTAAACAGCAAAGTGAAAGTTTAGGAATACTTAATGATATTCAAAAAAACCTTGAAGATGAAGGTATTTATATCATTAATGAGTCACAAATTGACGATTCTCAACACGATTTTATTAAGAATTATTTTATCCAAAATGTTAGTCCAGCACTAGTAACAATAATACTCAATGACCTGGTAGATTTACCTATTTTAAAAGATAGTGCAGCCTATTTAGCTGTAAGAATGAATCTTGAAAATAATGAAAAGCAATTTGCCTTAATTGAAATACCAAGATCAATGGATAGGTTTGTTGTTTTACCCAAAAAGGATGATAAAGACTATATCATAATATTAGATGATTTACTAAGGTATTGTTTAAATGATATTTTTAACATTTTCGATTATAAAAGTATTACAGCTCACATGATTAAAATCACTAGAGATGGAGAATTGGATTTTGACAGTGATTTAAGTAAAAGTTTTATTGAGAAGATTTCTGATAGTGTTAAGCATAGACAAGTAGGAGAACCTGTTAGGTTTGTTTATGATAAAACCATTGACAAGGAAACCTTAGGGTATTTAATGGCTAAAATGGGTATCGATTCAAATGATAGTGTTATACCTGGAGGTCGTTACCATAATAGGAGAGACTACATGGGTTTTCCTAGTTTAGGCAGAACAGATTTGTTGTATGACAAGATAAAAGCATTGCCAGTAAAAGGTTTAAGTTTAGAGGAAAGTATTTTTAATACAATTGCAAAAAAAGACTATTTGCTTTACACGCCTTATCATACTTTTTCTTATGTGGTTAAGTTTCTTAGAGAAGCAGCTTTAGATCCAAAGGTTAAAACTATAAAAATCACAATATATAGATTAGCTCAAATATCCCACGTTGCAAGTTCATTAATTAATGCAGCCAAAAATGGAAAAAAAGTAACCGTTTCAATTGAATTACAAGCACGATTTGATGAGCAAGCAAATATTGATTATGCTGAGCAAATGCAAGATGAAGGTGTAAACCTTTTGTTTGGTGTTTCTGGTTTAAAAGTACATAGTAAAATGTGTGTGATTGAACGTGAAGAAGGTACAAAACTAAAGCGTTACGGATTTATAAGTACTGGGAACTTTAACGAGTCAACAGCTAAAATTTATACCGATTTTACACTCTTTACTTGCAACCAAAAAATATTGAAAGACCTTAATAAGGTGTTTAATTTCTTTGAGATAAATTATAGAATCTATCGCTATAAACACATTATTACGTCACCACATTATACCAAAGCTAAACTCTTTAAACTCATTGACAAGGAAATAGAAAATGTAAAACAGGGTAAACCTGCTTACATAAAGCTAAAGCTCAATAGTATTTCTAGCTATGCAATGGTTGACAAACTTTATGAAGCAAGTAGAGCAGGAGTAAAAATTCAAATGATTGTGAGAGGTTTATGTTGCTTAATTCCTGGAGTAGAAGGTATGAGTGAGAATATTGAAGTTATTAGTATCATCGATAAATTTTTAGAGCATACTAGGTTGTATATATTCTGTAATGATAATGACGAAAAAGTGTATATTTCTTCAGCAGATTGGATGACACGTAATATTGAAAATAGAGTAGAAGTAACCTGTCCAATTTATGATGAAGATATCAAGCAAGAACTATTAGATATTTTTGATATTTGTTGGAGTGATAATGTAAAATCTCGTATTTTGAACAAAAATCAAAATAATAGATATAAGCGTAATAATCTACCAAAAGTTAGAACCCAATTCGCTACTTATGATTATTATTTAAAAAAGTTAGAAAGTTAATGTTAACCATAAAAAAATACGCTGCAATTGATATAGGTTCAAATGCGGTTCGTTTATTAATCTCAAATATTATAGAACAAAAAGGAAAGTCGACTAGGTTTAAAAAAAACTCATTAGTTCGTGTTCCTATCCGTTTGGGAGCAGATGTTTTTGTAAAAGGCAAAATATCTAAAGAAAACGAGCAACGTATGTTAGACACCATGACTGCCTTTAAGTTGATAATGAAATCGCATAAAGTGGTTAGCTATAAAGCTTGCGCAACTTCTGCAATGCGAGAAGCTTCAAACGGAAAAGAAATATCAAAACTCATTTCTGAAAAAGCTAAAATTGACATAGATATTATTGATGGAGAAGAGGAAGCAACAATAATTGCAGCTACTGACCTTGATAGCTATATCGACCCTAGTAAAACCTATTTGTATGTTGATGTTGGTGGTGGTAGTACAGAGTTTTCTGTAATTTATAATGGTGAAAAAATTGTTTCTAAGTCCTTTAAAATAGGTACAGTACGATTACTTAATGATATTGTTACCAATGAAACTTGGAATGAGTTAGAATTATGGATTAAGGAACAAACCAAGAGTTATGATAAAATAGATTTAATAGGCTCTGGAGGTAACATCAATAAAATTTTCAAGATTTCAGGAAAAGCACTTGGTAAACCTTTAACTTACTTTTATTTAACTAGTTACTATAATAAATTACAGACATATTCTTATGAAGAACGAATTACAGAGCTAGACTTAAATCAAGATAGAGCTGACGTAATTATTCCTGCAACACGCATTTATTTATCAGCTATGAAATGGAGTGGAGCCAAAGACATTTATGTTCCTAAAATTGGACTTTCCGACGGAATAATAAAAAGTATGTACTATAAAACCGTAAGTAGCATTAAATTAGAAAAATAAGCATTTCGTCTTAATTTTCTTGTTACATATCTAATAATTAAGGGTAATTCATATTTTTCATTTTATATTCGACGTCTCAAATCATTATAAATTATGAAGACATTAATTACTACTTTAGTTCTTGCGTTTTGCACCACCATAGGATTTTCACAAAGCAATAGTTCTCAATCTGTTAGTTACGGAGTAAGAGCAGGTTTGACTATTTCTAATATGGATTATAAAGATGGTCCTATCAATGAAAATCAACACAGAAACGGTTTCTTGTTTGGCGTTTATGCCGAAATCCCTTTAGCTGCTAGCCTTAGTGTAGCACCAGAAATTCAGTTTTCACCTGAAGGTGCAAATCATGAAGATTTTGCTAATGACTATATTAATGTTCCTGTGCTTTTAAAGTATAAACTGTTTGATGATGCTATTGCATTTGGTGTTGGTCCACAAGTAGGCGTAAAAGTACACAAGGATAATGACGGATTTAAAAACTTTGTGTTTTCTGGAGTAGGAATTATAGAGTTTAAACTATCAGGAGATTTTTATGTAGACGCGCGTTATAACTACGGTTTCTCAAATGTTTTTGATGAAGAGTTAGTACCTGAAGCAACTACAGGTGTTATCCAAATAGGACTAAACTACAAAGTATTTTAAGCTATTAATTCAAAATATAAAAAAAGCTCTAGTGATTTTACTAGAGCTTTTTTGTTTAACCATGTATAGTTTCGTTTTTACTTAAATTTTTCATCAAATCAGCTTCGTAATCAAGTAGTTGTTGCCATTTTTGGTCAACTTCTTTTCGCTCACCATATTGTCTTGCAAAACCTAAAAACATAGTGTAGTGGTTTGCTTCGCTTACCATAAGTTTTCGGTAAAACTCTGCTAATTCTTTATCTTCTAATTCTTCAGAAAGTAGCCTAAAACGTTCACAACTTCTAGCTTCTATTAAAGCTGCATAAAGTAATCTATGTACTAATTGTGTAGTTCTACTTCCGCCTTTAGGAAAGAACTTAACAAGGTCAATAACATACTCGTCTTTTCGGTCTCTACCAAGTGTCCAACCACGTTCAAGAATTTTATCATGTACCATTTTAAAATGGCTTATTTCTTCTTTGACCAAAGCTATCATTTCCTGAACCAAATCGGTATACTCAGGAAAACTAACTATTAATGAAATTGCTGTACTAGCTGCTTTTTGTTCACAGTACGCATGATCAGTAAGAATTTCTTCTATATTTTTTTCAACAATGTTTACCCAACGTGGATCTGTAGGTAGTTTTAGTCCTAGCATATCTATATGTGTTCGTCTCTTAAAAATGTATTGTACTTACCAAGTTTATCAATAGACATTTGGTATAGTTTACGAGCTTTGTCTTTTGGGTTGATGAATGAAATTTCTAAATTAACCGTATCTTCATCAGATGATTCTTGATTAACCCAAACATGCTCCAATGTTGCGTTATCCCAAAAAGAATTAATAGTTGATTGTTGCTTGAAAATCTCAGCATTTATAGTGGTTTCAAGTATTTTTTCAGACTTATTAAAAACTACAATTTCTGACTCAAAAACTCTATGGTATTCAATTTTTTTTCTGTTCTCTTGGCTTGATGTAGTTATAATAACGTTGTTATCCATGAGTGAGTAGTTTTTTATCTTAATTTGAAATGTGTTAGATAAAATTGTATCAGTAGCTACTTCAGTATATTGCTTAGGATAATAGGTTATAATGTCAAGATTGGAATCTTTTAATTTGAATTTTGATACAGACTCTTCCAACGACTCTTTATGACTTTTTCTGCCATCACAACTAGAAAAAGCAACGCATAATAGGACAGCAAATAGATAATAATATTTCATGGTTTATAGGTCTAAGCCAAAGGTGGTCTTCAGCAATTCTATATTAGGATTTTTTTCTTTAAGTTTTTCAAATTTATCTTTTGCAGTAAATACATACTGTTTTGCCACTTCTTCATTTACTGAAATCTCAAGCTTTAAATCGTAGTTTTTTAGAGTTCTGCGCATGTATTCCATTAAAGGATATTGCGCTTTTTCTAACTCTAGTTTTAATGTTTCATTAGGGAATTCTAATTCAATGCTGGTTTCATTTAATTTAGGCTTGTCCATTTCTAGTATGGAAGCCATAATCTTTTCGCCTTTGGTATGAAGTGTTTTGATATAATCGTTCCAAACCGAAATGAATTCTTCTTCGGTAAATGCTTCTCTTGGTAAATCATTTTCGTCAATAACAACTTCCATTTGACGAATTTGATGTTCTTTTTTAGCACGTATACTTTTTAGCGATAAGCCAGAAGTTGTAGTTGCATCTCGTTTTAAAGCAATTTTTGGCTTTGGAGGTTCGAAAGTTGTAACCGTTTCTTCTTTAACGCTAGTAACAGGTTCTTCTTGCTTTGGCTGTTGTTGTGGCTCAGGAATTGTTGCTTGTTGAGTAGGTTTTTCCTTTTGAACAGGAATAGGAGTAATGCCTTTAGCTTTAAAATAAGAAGCAGGTATTATGAACCGACTGCTATTTTTTTTTTCTCCATCAAAAGTGATAGAGGCCAATTGCATTAAACAAAGTTCAACAAGTAAACGTTGGTTTTTACTGTTTTTATATTTTAAATCACAGTCGTTGGCTAACTCAATGCCTTTTAGCAGAAACTCTTGCGACGCTCTTTTAGATTGGTCCATATACTTTTGGGTAGTGTCTTCACCAACCTCAAGTAAACTTAAAGTTTCTGGATTTTTACAAACTAGTAAATCTCTAAAATGAGAAGCTAAACCAGCAATGTAATGATGACCATCAAAACCTTTGGCAAGAGTAGCATTAAATTGAATTAACAATTCGGGTATATTATTGTCTAGGATTAAGTTGGTACTTTCAAAGTACGTTTCATAATCTAGTACGTTTAAGTTTTCAGTAACAGCTTGTCTGGTTAGATTTTTACCAGAAAAACTTACTACTCGGTCAAAAATAGATAAGGCATCACGCATTGCTCCATCAGCTTTTTGAGCAATAATATGTAATGCATCATCTTCAGCACTTATACCTTGTTCTTCAGCGATGTACTTTAAGTAGTCTTTAGCATCTCTAACAGTAATGCGCTTAAAATCAAAAATTTGACAACGCGAAAGAATAGTAGGTATTATTTTGTGTTTTTCAGTAGTTGCTAGTATAAAGATACAGTGTTTTGGTGGCTCTTCTAGTGTTTTAAGAAACGCATTAAATGCCGCTTGAGATAACATGTGTACCTCATCAATAATATATACTTTATATTTTCCTACTTGTGGTGGTATACGAACCTGATCGGTAAGATTTCTAATATCATCAACCGAGTTGTTTGAAGCTGCATCTAGTTCAAAAATATTAAAAGCAAAATCTTCTTCTTCAGTTTCAGTACCATCACTATTAATCATCTTAGCTAAAATACGAGCACATGTGGTTTTGCCAACACCTCTAGGTCCTGTAAATAACAAGGCTTGCGCTAAGTGATTGTTTTCAATGGCATTAAGTAAAGTGTTTGTAATAGCAGACTGTCCTACAACATCCTTAAAGGTTTGTGGTCTATATTTTCGTGCTGATACTACAAAGTGTTCCATTGAAAAAACTTAGAATAACAAAGTTAAAAATTCAATTCAAAAATTTAAATCCTGTGTTCAGAATTTAAGAGTAGTTATTAACAATTTGTGTACTTTTGCCTGCAAGTAAATTGCCTTATCGCTGTCTTGATGTAAAGTCAAGGTGGAGGAAAGTCCGAACACCATAGTGCAAACATAGTGGTTAACAGCCACCAACCGTGAGGTTAGGAAAAGTGCAACAGAAAGAATGTACAGGTTATGCTGTAGTGAAATCAGGTAAACTCTATGTGGTGCAATGCCATGTATACCAACGTTTGAGGGCTGCACGCTCGATTGTTGGAGGGTAGGCAGCTAAAGTGTGTTGGTAACAGTACACTCAGATAAATGATAGGGATACTAACATGATTATCATTGTTAGTAACAGAATTCGGCTTATAAATTTACTTATATAAACAAGCCTTTTGAAATGTCAAAAGGCTTTGTTTTTTATTCTTCTTCGTCTGATAGAATTTCGAAAAAACTAAAAGTGTTACCACCATAACTTTTGGAATAACTGTAGTGTTCCATTTGTGATAAATCAGTATGTTTTGAATGCTCTACTACCAACAAACCATCAGTCTCTAATTGTTGGTTTTGAAACACTAACTGCGGAATTTTAGCAAATTCTTCAACAGGAAAATCATAAGGAGGATCTGCAAAAATGATAGTAAACTTTTGAACGTTTTTTTCTAAAAACTTGAATACATCACTTTTTATGGTAGTGATGTTCATTTCAAAAGTATCAGCAGTTTCATTAATAAATTTAATACAGCCAAAATTTTCATCAACAGCAGTAATGCGCTCAGTGCCTCTTGAGGCAAATTCATAGCTAATATTTCCTGTGCCAGAAAACAAGTCTAGCACTGAAACTTCGTCAAAGTAATAATGATTGTTAAGTATGTTAAACAACGACTCCTTTGCCATATCTGTAGTTGGACGTACAGGTAGCTTTTTGGGAGCTGAAATTCGTCTTCCTTTAAATTTTCCAGATATAATTCGCATTAACTAAAACTGTTTAAAATTATAAAGTGATTGTAATTATGGTTTGGTTTGCTTTGAGCAGCAAATTTAAAAGTATGTTTTGGATCTATAAATTGAATATGCCTAATGTAAGTATATGCTATTGTATAGAGTTCAGAGTCTTCAGTAATTTGTCCGCTAAAATAGAGTTGCAAAGTTTCAGGGTCAGATTTTAATTGCTCTACTGTAAAAAGTACAAAGTATATGAAATCTTCTTTTGTCTTATACTCAAAGGTATTGTAGAGTAGTAGTTTACCATTTTCAACTACAATAATTTCAAAATGGTTTTGACAAACATTTATATAATAAGAGGCACCTTCTTGTGTGGTTTTTTGAAGCAATGTATCAATTAATAGTGTTGATGAATGCTTGTACTCAAAAGCACCAAATTTCTCGAAAATATAATTGTTAATATTAACCAATGGTACATATACATTTACACTGTCATTAACAGCTATAACTTCATGCGAAATAAAATCAGTTTTAAGTATTTTGGCATTGAACTTTAAATAGTCAGCGCAATTATCTTCATTAAATAATGCTTTAGGAACTAAAGTAGAAAGTTCGTTTTGATAGATAATCAATACAGATTTAAAAGCGTAGTTAAAATCAGAATTGTGTTCTAATTGCGTTTTAAGTCGCTCTAAAACATCAAAAGGTGTTAGCTTTTTATTGAAGTTTTGATGCTGTAAAAGCTCAATAGTATTTGAAGTTCTGTTTAGTATACAAAAAGAAAGTCCACTCAAACTAATTTGAATGGACAGTTCTTTGATGTTATTTTGGTTCAAACGATTATTGCTCTTTTGAATAGTTAATAGGCCAGTTTCCAATGGTTTTTACTTCGTCCATTGAACCTACTTTCAGAGATGGTCCATTTACACCATCAACCGAAATAACTTGTTTTTCTTTCTTAACCAAGTTTTTATCTTGGTCAAATAAGATTACTGATTTGTCAACTTTAGCTTCAAATACTGGAATTTCGTCCAACATTCCTGCTTTAAGTTCAAACTTAGCGCCTTCTTGACCAACTGGTACGTTCATCATTGTTTTATATCTTGTATCAGCTCCAAAAAGAGAATCTTTTACAGGAACAAAACCTAAAGTGTCAATGATAACAATATCCTTGGTAGTTTCTACTCCACCATAACGTCTTGTTAATTCTTCATCAATAACAGTAGAATCTCTACGTTGAGTAATAGTATATTGAGCAGTGTCAATAAACTTCACTAAATCATCAAAGTTATCAGTGAATTTTCCAGTTACAGTTCTGTGAGCTAACTCAGCATCTCTAATATCTTTTAGTTTTTCAATAACAACCGCATAGCGTTTTTCTTTTAGTTGATTGAATTGAATCTCTCCGTAAACAGACATAAATGTAGAGTAGGCTAGATAAGCAATTACAGCCCAAAGTACAATGTTGATTACAGGTTTTAATTTTTTAGGTACAAATTTATCAATCAACCATACGATTCCTATCGTAAGAAGAATAACAATTATAGCAGCAATAATTATTGTTAACATAGTTAGTTATTTTTATTTTTTATTAAAGGTGATACGCAAATCTACAATTTTTTTTTATTCACAAAAACCAATGCAAATAAAATTAGACTAAAAAAAAGAAAGATATAAAAATTGTTTCACATAATTAAGTCTTAAATTTAGTATTAATGTTTTAAGGCTATGTTATATAAGTATTATATTGCCACTCTTAAATAAAAAAATGACTGCTTCAGAATTTTATAAACTTTTAAAACAAAAATTCCCTTTTCAACCAACTAGTAAGCAAGAAATTGTCTTATTACAGCTTTCTGAGTTTGTTTTTGACGATACTCCTAATGCTCTTTACTTACTAAAAGGTTTTGCAGGAACAGGTAAAACTAGCATTATTGGAACTTTAGTGTCTAACCTTTGGCAAACTAAAAAAAGTGCTGTATTAATGGCACCAACAGGTAGAGCAGCAAAGGTGATTTCAAATTACTCAGGTAAAGAAGCGTTTACTATTCATAAAAAGATATATTTCCCTAAAAAGGATAAAGCAGGAGGTGTTAAGTTTGTAATGCAGCCTAATAAGCATCGTAATACTATTTTTATTGTGGATGAAGCTTCGATGATTCCTGATGCTCCTGCAGATTCTAAACTGTTTGAAAATGGCTCGTTGCTAGACGATTTAATGCAATATGTGTATTCAGGACATAAGTGTAAACTATTACTTATAGGAGACAAAGCACAGTTGCCTCCTGTAAAATCAGAGTTAAGTCCTGCTTTAGATGGCGAACAGTTAGATTTAAACTACAATAAGAAAGTGACTTCAATTGAATTGGACGAAGTTGTAAGACAAGAACAAGATTCAGGAATACTTGAGAATGCTACACAGCTAAGAGAAGTGTTGCAAGATGGCTTTTATGAGAGTTTTACATTTAATTTAGGAAACTATAAGGATATTGTAAGGCTTGTTGATGGACATGAAATTATGGACGCTATCAATGATTCATACACTGCTAATGGTCATGAAGAAACAGCAATTATAGTTAGAAGTAATAAGCGTGCAAATCTTTATAATCAGCAAATAAGAAGTAGAATTTTATTTAATGAAAACGAATTAACAACTGGTGATTTTTTAATGGTTGTTAAGAACAATTACTTTTGGATTAAACCTACTAGTGAAGCAGGTTTTATTGCAAATGGTGACATTATTCAAGTTTTGGAAATTTTCAATATTCAAGAATTATACGGATTTCGTTTTGCCGAAGTAAAAGTAAAAATGGTTGATTACCCAAAAATGCGACCTTTTGAAACGGTTTTGCTGTTAGATACTATTGATGCTGAGTCACCTTCGTTACCTTATGAAGATTCCAATAGACTGTATCAAGAGGTTCAAAAAGACTATGAAAACGAAACCTCTAACTACCGAAAGTTTTTAAAGATTAAAGGAAACAAACATTTTAATGCATTACAGGTTAAATTCTCCTATGCTATTACCTGTCATAAATCTCAAGGAGGACAATGGAATACAATATTTGTGGAGCAACCTTATCTTCCAAACGGAATAGATAAAGAGTATTTACGTTGGTTGTATACAGCTGTTACAAGAGCCAAAGAAAAGTTGTATCTTATTGGCTTTAAGGACGAATTTTTTCAAAATTAAGTTTGGCAAGCTTTATGCTTTCATCAATATAAAAACACTAAATGACAGTAGAAACAATTATTAGTATTTTCTTAGGGATTGGGCTTGCCGCATCAGTTGGTTTTAGAGTGTTTGTACCCTTATTTGTACTTAGCTTAGCAGCTTATTTTAATCTTTGGGAACTCAATGAGTCGTGGCAATGGATAGGTAGTTTAGCAGCAGTAATTACATTGGGTGTTGCAACTTTGGTAGAAATTACTGCGTATTACATTCCTTATGTAGATAATTTATTAGACTCTATCGCAATTCCGTTGGCAACTGTAGCAGGAACAGCAGTTATGGTATCAACAGTAGCCGATTTAAGTCCAGTAATAACTTGGGCTTTAGCAATTATTGCTGGTGGAGGAACTGCTGCAGCCATAAAAAGTACAGCAGGAGCAACACGGTTAACCTCAACAGTATCCACAGCTGGTTTTGCTAATCCTGTAGTATCAACTGTAGAAACAGGTACATCAGTAGTAATGTCAATTTTGTCTGTATTTTTACCAATTATAGGTTTTATTCTTGTTATTGTGGTAATGTATGTAATATTTAAAGTTTACAAAAAGATTAAACCAAGTAGACCTTAATTATCCCTTAAAAGTTTTATTTTTGAAAAGAAATTCGACTTTCCATTTATGAAAATAATTTCAATGATTCCAGCACGTTACAGTGCATCACGTTTTCCTGCTAAGCTTATGCAAAATTTAGCAGGTAAGTCAGTAATACTTAGAACATACGAAGCTACAGTAGCTACACATCTCTTTGATGATGTTTATGTAGTAACCGATAGCGAAATTATTTTTGATGAAATCGTCAATAATGGAGGAAAAGCCATAATGAGTAAACGCGAGCATCAATCAGGAAGTGATAGGATTGCTGAAGCAGTTGCTGACTTAGATGTGGATATTGTTGTAAATGTTCAAGGAGATGAACCGTTTACTGAACGCGAAAGCTTGCAAAAAGTTATTGAGGTTTTTAAGCACGACGATAAAAAGGAAATTGATTTAGCCTCATTAATGGTTGAAATACACGATTGGGATGAGATAAACAACCCAAATACAGTTAAGGTTATTGTAGATCAAAATAATTTTGCATTATACTTTTCGCGAAGCCCAATTCCTTATCCAAGAGATAAAGAAGCTGGAGCTAGGTATTTTAAACATAAAGGTATTTATGCATTTAGAAAACAAGCACTTTTAGATTTTGAAAAATTACCAATGCAATTTATTGAAGCTACAGAGAAGATTGAATGTATCAGGTATTTGGAATATGGTAAAAAAATAAAAATGGTTGAAACCACTGTGGAAGGTGTAGAAATTGATACACCTGAAGACCTTGAAAGAGCTAAGCGCTTATGGAAGTAAACTATAGTAACATAAAAGTTATTGGCTTTGATGCTGATGATACACTTTGGGTAAACGAAACCTATTTTAGAGATGCCGAAATGGAATTCGCAAAACTGCTATCTCAGTACGAAACTGTTAATAAAATTGACCAAGAACTGTTTAAAATGGAGATGAAAAACCTTCCATTATACGGTTATGGAGTTAAAGGGTTTGTGCTTTCTATGGTTGAAATGGCTTTAGAGTTATCTAATAATGATGTGTCTAACGCTACAATTGATGCCATACTAAAAATAGGTAAAGATATGCTCAACAAACCTGTAGAATTATTGGACGGTGTTGAAGAAACCTTAGTTGAGTTATCAAAAAATTACCGATTGATTTTAGTAACAAAAGGCGATCTTCTAGATCAAGAACGAAAGCTAGAAAAATCAAGATTGACAAAATATTTTCATCATATAGAAGTTTTGAGTGATAAACAGGAAGCCAACTATTCTAAATTATTAAACCATTTAGATATTAAACCTTCAGAGTTTTTAATGGTTGGTAATTCGTTAAAATCCGATATTTTACCACTGGTAAATATTAAAGCTCAAGCTATTCATGTACCATTTCACACGACTTGGCAACATGAAACTGTTTCTAGTAAAGAGGCTAATGGTAAAGGGTATAAAACAGTGGAAAGTCTAATTCACATTTTAGAAGAACTTTAGATGAAAGAAATTAATATAGAATCTTGGAATAGAAAAAGACTTTACACACATTTTAGGCAACTTAAAGACCCTTATTTTGGTGTTGTAATACCTTTTGATGTTACCAAAGCATATAAATTTTCTAAAGCACAAAATGTAAGTTTTTTTGTGAAATATTTACACGATTGTATGAAAGCTATAAATGCGGTAGATAATTTTCGTTATCGTATTATCGATGATAAAGTAGTAGATTTTGATGTTATTCACGCTTCTGCAACTATAGCTAGAGAAGATAATACTTATGGGTTTTCATACATCACTTTTAATGAAAATTTAGAACAATTTGTAATTAATTTCAATAAAGAAAAAGAGCGCATTCAAAACTCAGACGAATTGTATCCACCTGTAAATGGTCAGGATTGTATACATTGTTCTGCGTTGCCATGGTTTAGTTTTTCAGGCCATAAAGAGCCTTCATCAGGTCAATTAGAATCAATTCCTGAATTGGCTTTTTCAAAAGTCGAAGAAACTAATGGTAAGTTGATAATGAATGTTTCAGTACATGTAAATCATGCATTGATAGACGGTTATCATGTAGGTTTATTTGCTGAAAAGTTTCAAAATAATTTAAATACTTAGGTAATACAAAGTTTGTTATTACTTTTGTTAAAGACATAAAAATAAATGAGTTATAAAAATTATCCAATGGTGTCCAGAGTAGTTTTTGGACGAGGCTGTTTTAATCAGTTGGCAGATATTATTTCGCCTAAGCGGTTGAACACTAGAGCACCATTTATATTTTTGGTAGATGATGTGTTTAAAGGAGATGCATGGTTAAACTCTCGTATTCCTTTAGCATATGACGATCAGTTGATTTATATTTCTGCAGAAGAAGAACCAAAAACGTCCCAAGTTGATGAGCTTGTAGAACAAATTATACTAACCCACAAAGATAGACCTTCAGGGATTATTGGTATTGGAGGAGGAACTTTGCTAGATCTTGCTAAAGCAGTAGCTGTTATGCTTACAAACGAGGGAGAATCTAGAGATTACCAAGGTTGGGATTTAGTTAAAAATCCAGCAATATATCATGTAGGTGTGCCAACAATTTCAGGTACAGGAGCCGAAGTTTCTAGAACGACTGTTCTTACAGGACCAGAAAAAAAACTAGGGATAAACTCTGATTATACACCTTTTGACCAAGTTATTCTTGATCCCGAACTTACTAAAGATGTTCCTAAAGAACAGTGGTTTTACACAGGTATGGATTGCTATATTCATTGTATTGAATCGCTTAACGGTACATACTTAAATGCGTTTAGTCAAAGTTATGGAGAAAAGGCTTTTGAGCTTTGTAAAGAAATATTTTTAGATAATGATTTATCTGAAGAAGAATCGCAAGATAAACTTATGATGGCGTCATGGCATGGAGGAATGAGTATTGCCTATTCTCAAGTAGGTGTAGCTCATGCTATGAGTTATGGATTATCTTTCTTATTAGGAACAAAACATGGTATAGGAAATTGTATTGTTTTTGACCATTTAGAAGAATTTTATCCAGAAGGTGTTGCGTTGTTTAAAAAAATGAAAAAGAAGTTTGATATAAAACTTCCTCAAGGCCTTTGTGCTGATCTTGACGAACAGCAATTTGATACTATGATAGACGTTGCAATTAGCCTAGAACCTTTATGGGAAAATGCTTTAGGAAAAAACTGGAAACAAACCATTACCAGAGAAAAACTAAGGGCTCTATACGAAAAGATGTAATATGCGTTGGCTAGCCAAATTTATATATTTTAAACTCCTTGGCTGGAAAGTAGTTGGTAATGTTAATATGTCTAGAGATACAGTAAAAAAGGCAATTATTATTGCTGTACCTCATACCAGTTGGCATGATTTTTATATAGGTGTTTTACTTCGTAAGGTTTTAAATATAAAAACCAATTTTATAGCTAAAAAAGAATTGTTTGTTGGTCCTGTTGGTTGGTACTTAAAAGCCATTGGTGGTGCTCCAATTGATAGACAAACTAAAGAAAATAAAGTTGAAGCTATTGCAAAACTTTTTGCTCAAAAAGAAGAGTTTAGAATGACTCTTGCTCCAGAAGGTACCAGAAAAAAAGTAGATAAATGGAAAACAGGTTTTTACTATATAGCTAAAGAAGCCAAAGTACCTATTATTATGTTTACACTAGATTTTGGAAAGAAAGAGAATAGAATTTCAGAACCGTTTTATCCTTCTGATGATATGGAAGCTGACTTTGATTTTATGCATAATTTTTACAAAGGTGTAGTAGGTAAGAAGCCTGAATACTCTTAGTTTTGGCATAAAATTTGAATGTAACTAAGCAATAGTCAAGCTGAAACATAAAGTAAACTATTCAAGTCCCTAAAAAGAAACAGTTTTTGCTATTAATTCAAAGCTACTTCACAGTAAATGGAGTAGCTTTTTTTTTAATTAACATTACTTTCAAATTTATCTAACAATTTATTGGTTTGCAGTTGTAGTTTCTTTTTGAAAAACCCAGTACCACCCAGTAAAAAGCCTTTAAAACCCATAGCTTGCTGTGACCATTTATGAAGATTAAATGTGTCAATATGGCGTATGATTTTTCCATCTTTAAATTCAAACTCAGCATCAATTTTATTATGTACTTTTCTACCTGTTTTACTAAAAGTGTAATAGGCTTCCCAATGCGCTTTACCAGTTTGCTCATTAGCTTCAATGTTTGAAAATTCAATTTTAAAGTCTTTCCCTTTTTGTGAAGCACAAAGCATTCGCCACATGTTTTTTGCTCTGTTTTTTTGTAACACTCCAAAAGCAGGATCTTCAAAAGTAATATCGTCGTGGTAACAAGACACCATGGTTTCTGCATCTAGGTTATTGAATGCCTTATAAAATGTTTCTATCGTGTGTTGCATACAATCAGTTTTAAGCTTTAGTAAATGTAATCTTTAATTTTTTAAAAATTTTAAAACCGCTCTTTATAAAATTACGTAGGTATACTAATAACAATAAAATTTTAAACACATGAAACGATTTAATTCATTAAAATTAGTAGTCTTAATCACTGCTTTGTCAACTTTTGTTTTCTCATGTAGTGATGACGATGACAATAGTAATCCACCAATGGAAACGTCAGTATATTTATTGGCTTCAAATAATTCTGATGGAAACATAAACATTTACGATGTTACCGATGGAAGCAACGTTACTACAAAAACACTTATTACAACTTCTGTAGCGGCTGATGGTATTTATTATGACCAATCTGATGATGCAGTTATTCAAGCTTCACGTTCTAATTTAGGATTAGAAGGTGTGACTAATATTTCAACTATTACAAGTGGAACCTCAGTAGGTATAGATATTATGGGAACTCAAGATATGTCTAGTCCTAGAGAGGTTGCTGTAAATGGAAATTTTTATGTTGTGGCTGATAATGCTGATGTTGATGGTGACACCAACACTCCTGATGGTAGATTGTATATCTATTCTAAAAACGGAAGTAGTTTTACTTTAAGAAATGTAATTACAACCGATTTTAAACTTTGGGGAATTACATTTTACAACAACGATTTATATGCTGTAGTTGATGCTACAGGTGAGTTAGCAGTATTTACAAACTTTTTATCTAACACTACTGATGCTATGTTATCAGCATCAAAGCGAGTAGTTATTGAAGGTATTGTAAGAACACACGGTTTAACTTATGATGCTACTACAGATACTATGGTAATGACTGATATTGCTTCGGCTATGAATGGTCAAGATGATGGAGGGTTTCATATTATTGAAAACTTTACATCTAAGTTTAATGGTGTGTCTAATGGAGGAACATTGGCTATGAGTCAACAAATTAGAGTTGCTGGAAGTGCTACAATGCTAGGTAACCCTGTTGATGTAGCTTATGATAGTGAAACAGAAACAGTTTATATTGCTGAAGCTGGTAATAATGGTGGACGTATTTTAGCATTTAATAATATTGGTACAGGAGGAAATATAGCTCCTGTTTTAAACAATAGTTTGGCTGCTGCATCTTCAGTATATCTATATAAAAACTAAATCTTTCTTTGATTAACTTTTGGTTAAAATTGCTATGAGAAAGACGAAAGGCTATCAATATTTTGATAGCCTTTTTTTTGTTATGTTTTTTTATCTACTACTTCCACTTAATATTACAGCCTATACTTGGCTTTTGCAGCTCATTAATAGGTTTTTGAGCTAAAAGCGCATCTAGAGCAGCTCTAATGTCACTTCCTGTAACTTCAATGTCATTTCCTGGTCTAGAGTCGTCTAGTTGTCCTCTGTAAACTAATTTTAAATCTTTGTCAAATACATAAAAATCTGGAGTGCATGCAGCATCATAAGCTTTGGCGACTGCTTGGGTTTGGTCAAATAAATATGGAAAAATAAAGTCTTGCTCAATGGCATTACTTCTCATAAGTTCAGGTCTGTCTTGTGGATAGTTTTCAATATCATTACTGGAAATGGCAACACAGTTTACACCTTTAGAAATGTAATCTTTTGCCAATTGAGATAATTGCGGATTTACATGCTTTACAAAAGGGCAGTGGTTGCATATAAACATTATCAAAGTAGCATTAACACCTTTTAATTCATCTAGTGACATTTGCAAACCACTTACACTATCTTGTAATTTAAAATTTGGAGCTTTGGTTCCTAAGGGTAACATATTTGATGGAGTTCTTGCCATTTATTTGTGATTTTAGTTTTATAACGTATTTTTAACCTATGGATAATACTATAATAACT
The DNA here is from genome assembly GCF_004328055.1 of Meridianimaribacter sp. CL38. Lineage (NCBI taxonomy): Bacteria > Pseudomonadati > Bacteroidota > Flavobacteriia > Flavobacteriales > Flavobacteriaceae > Meridianimaribacter > Meridianimaribacter sp. CL38. Next base: position 22,319 of record NZ_QKWS01000002.1, read on the forward strand.
TTTGAAGACTTTTCCAAAGTGGATATTCGTGTGGGAACCATAATTGAGGTTAATGATTTTCCTAAAGCACGACGACCAGCATACCAATTAACCATTGATTTTGGTGATTTGGGTATTAAAAAGTCTTCCGCACAAATTACAACATTATATACAAAATCGGAATTGCTTAACCGACAAATTCTAGCCGTAGTTAACTTTCCAAAAAAGCAAATCGCAAACTTTATGAGTGAATGTTTGTTGTTGGGAGCTGTTAATGGAAAGGATGTCATTTTGTTAAACCCAGAACAAAAGGTTAAAAATGGCGAAACAGTAGCCTAATATGATAAAGCAGCTAGACGACGTACAAATACAATTTAATAGTAATGAGCTTTGGGTTTTAAACCTAGCTTTAGCTGTGGTAATGTTTGGTGTGGCTTTAGGCATTTCAGTAAGTGATTTTAAGCGTTTGTTAAAACAGCCAAAAATAGTATTGGTTGGGCTATTGTCACAATTTGTAGCTTTACCATTACTAACATTTTTGATTATTATTTGCATAAAACCACAACCCAGTATTGCCTTAGGAATGATGATGGTTGCTGCATGTCCTGGAGGAAATATATCAAACTTTATGACGCATTTGGCTAATGGGAATACTGCATTATCAGTGAGTTTAACAGCTTTTGGAACATTGATGGCTATTTTGATTACACCTATTAATTTTCAACTCTACGGAAACTTATATCAGCCAACTGCCGAAATACTAAAAAGTGTTCAGCTACAACCATTTCAGTTGGTAAAACTAGTCTTGTTAATTCTTGGAATACCTTTAGTCTTAGGAATGTTTTTAAGGCACAAGAATAAAGCCTTAGCTGATAGATTATCAAAACTGTTAAAACCTATATCAATACTTGTATTTGCTGCAATTGTGGTTATTGCCTTTACAAATAATCTAGAAGTCTTTAATAACTATATACATTACGTGCTTCTCATTGGGATTGCACATAATTTACTAGCAATACTTTTAGGATTTTTCATAGCCAAGGGGTTTAGACTAACATTTAGAGACCAAAAAACAATTGCTATTGAAACAGGAATCCAAAACTCAGGGTTAGGGTTGTTACTCATCTTTACTTTTTTTAGTGGGTTAGGAGGTATGGCTATAATGGCAGCCTTCTGGGGAATTTGGCATATTGTTTCAGGGTTATTATTGGCCTTCTTTTGGTCTTACAAACCTTCTAAAGCAACAGCAGTTTGAAAACGTTATGGTTGCATATTGTTAGAGCTTATTTAAGTTTGGGCTTGTTCTTTTATTTCAAGACCATTAAAGTTGTACATGCTGAAAATGTGCCTAAAAATGGAGCTGTTTTATTTTTGGGAAACCATCAAAATGCCTTATTGGATGCACTATTGATTGCTGTAAAAAGTGGACGTTTCTCATACTTTTTAACGCGAGCAAGTGTATTTAAAAGGAAAGTGATTGCAAGTATTTTAAAGAGCTTATTGATGCTTCCTGTGTATAGAGTTAGAGATGGCTGGAGCAATATTTCTAAAAACAATTCGGTTTTTTCAATGTGTGCTAATTTATTGAATAAAGGAGAAGCCATTACTGTTTTTCCTGAAGGAAATCATAGCTTAAAACGACGTGTTAGACCTTTGAGCAAAGGATTTACTAGAATGGTTTTTGAAGCGTTACAGCATAATCCTGAGTTACAAGTTAAAATGCTGCCTGTAGGTTTTAATTACTCCAATCCAACACGTTTTGGTAGCAGTGTATCATTAAACTTTGGAACTCCAATTTTAGTGACTTCTGAAGTTATAAAAAGTGTAGATGAAAGCACTAAAGCTCTAAAAGCCAAAGTGTTTAATCAGCTTTGTGAGCTTACCACTCATATCCCAGAAGCAAACTACGAAAACGACATAAAGACATTAAATGATTTGCAAGTTGACTTTTTGCAACCTACAAGCATTAATGCTTGTATAGCTAGTCATTTTGAAAATTGTAAACCAGCAAAACCTAACCGATTTTCAATATTTAAATCGTTTTTTAAACTGCTTTTAATTATTCATCTATTTCCACCTTACCTCATTTGGAAGTTCTTAATAGAACCAAAAATCAAAGAAGCAGAATTTATAGACACCTTTCGTTTTGCTATTGCTATAACTTTAGTGCCAATTTACATGGTAATAGTTGTTGTTTTATTATCAATGTTGAGTTTTAAACTAGCAATATCTTGGTTTCTCTTTGTTTTAGGAATAGCCCTTTTTTCAGTTAAACTATAGTTGCTCTCTAAAAAAGATGGTATTTAACAACAGCTTATTTGTACCATACCAAAACGCTCTAAAATTAGTGTTGTCTGTAAAAACAGCTACATTGCCACGTCTTAAACGCTGTACTTTAAAAGGAACTGTTAACGATAAACTATCTAGGTTAGATTGTGAAATATAACCACTCAACAAAGGGTTTTTTGTGTATTGAATAGGATTGTTGTAACTCTGTTTATCAGCTGAAACAAACAACGTCGTATTTCTAAACATAGCTAGCTTATCATTTTTATAACCAAAATTCACTGGATGCGAACGATCTAGTTTTGTTTCAAAAATGGCTCCTCCAATAACCTGAGCACCATTATAATCACTACGTTCTTCAAATGAAATGTTTGTTGCAGTACGTTCTACAGTTTTAAAGTTTAGTTTTAAAAATTCGTTGTTGTTCAACCAACGTAAAGCATATCTGTAACCAATTAAAGTTCCTCCATTTTCCACCCAAGTTTTTAAAGCTTTAGCATCAGCACCACTTAAAGATCCACTTGGTAAAATTATAGTATTGTAACGATCAAGATTGGTACGTTGTAAAGACCTTGTGTCTAGTTTTGTTACAGTCATATCAAAGCGTTGGTCAAATAAGTGCCACAATTCTCCAGCATCATAAGAAGTGATACCATCTCCAACGATTAGTGCTATTTTAGGTTGTTCCAAAGTTCTAAATTTACCACTACCTAAATCAATTCCCTCGGTAAGTCCTGTTGAAACAGCATCAATAGTTATATGACTTTCTTTGGCAATTTCATTTAAAAGCGAATACAACTCATTTGCATTTTTTGATTGATTTTGAACAGGAATAAGTATGGTTCCATAATCATAATCAGTGTTTTGTAATGTAAAAGGTTGCATAGCTACTTTGGCTCTAATACCAGACTTTAAAATAGCGTTAAGTGCTTTTGGAGCATAGTATTCATGCCATTGCATCAGATAAGCATAGCTGCTTTTAGCTGTAACCTTTCCTGGTTTCATAGTGAGTTGAGTAACTTCTTCTCCTAAGTGTGAGGTTGAAACATTTTCAGCATAATCTACATTAAAAGCTAAAGAAAATGTCCATGCCGAAATATCATAAAACAAGCTATCGGTAAATGTAGTTCGCTTTTCAAACATTGCATTAATCAAACGTGTGTTTTTTTGATTTTTAGGAACAATATAACTGTAGCCTTTTTTAAACGATTTTCCATCTGCTTTAAAATCAGATTTTATATCGTAAAAAGTTATGTTTTGGCGTTTTAAAATTTCAGCTAAATGATAAGTTTTTGCAGCGTCTTTTTCGTCACCAAACACAATGGCTTTACCATTTTCTTTAGCAGCTTCTTCTCGTGCGTTTTTATAAAAATTATGCTGATAGGTCAATAATTCTTCTCGCATACTTTCAGCAGCTTCTAGAGTAGATAAAGCAGCAGTAAATTGATTTCTTATAGTAAACGGAAAGGTCAACAATCCGTTAGCACTTTCTTGTATATGTCCTCGCGAACTGGCTTGTTCAAACAAAATACCAATTCCTCCATTTATATCAGGAAAAGTTGATCCTTTTCCATAGTAAAAATCATCAAAATTTTCTTCGGTATAGTATAATGAGCCTATTTTATCTAAAGCTTTAGCATGATAATTTCCAATTTTTTTGGTAAGCTCTTGATTTAATTTAGGTGTTAAAGGATGTGTTCTCGAAGGGATTCCTGGTTGAAAGAAGAAGGTAGAGTTAGTTCCCATTTCATGATGGTCAGTTAAAATATTTGGTAACCACTTATGAAATGTAGTAATTCGCGCTCTCGATTCTGGTAACTGAACTGGTAACCAATCTCTGTTCATGTCAAACCAATAGTGGTTGGTTCTTCCACCAGGCCATACTTCGCGATACTCTCTGTCGTTTGGGTCTGGATTTAAGTTTTTACCTCTATTGGTATTTGCCCAATAGGCAAAACGTTGTAAACCATCAGGATTAAAAGCAGGATCAAGCAAAATAACACTTTCATCTAAAAACTGTTTTACAGCATCACTTTCAGCAGCAGCAAGATAGTAAGCAACCAAAAGTGCTGCGTTAGAACCACTTGGTTCGTTACCATGTATTGAAAACCCTTGATATACTACTATTGGTCTGTTTGCAGTACTTACAGTGTTACTTTCAGTAGCTGCAATATGAGCGTTCTGTATTTCTGAAAGATTACTATGATTTTCAGGAGAAGTTATAGTAAGTAGGAGTAAAGGTCTGTCTTCATAAGTCGAACCTCTATTTTCTACACTTACTCTATTTGAAGCTTCTGCTAAAGCATACATGTACTGCACAAGTTTATCATGTGTTACATGCCATTCGCCAACCTCGTGTCCAATTACTGATTGTGGTGTAGGTATATCAGGATTATAAGTTGTGTTTTGTGGTAAATAATAGTCTAAATTGGTTTGTGCTTGTAGGTTAAATGCTAAAACAAAAAAGAGTAGTGAGTATAAAAATTTCATAAGGATTGTGTTAGTGTATAAATATAAAAAAACCGCTACTGTATTAGTAACGGTTTAATGTATTTTAACAAAAGATGTTGTGTTTATATATCTTCAAAGTTTACATCTGTAAAGCTTTCTGTAGATTTAGAAACATTTATAGTTTCTCCACCTTCTTCAATATCAGCATTGCTGTAATCGTCTTTTTTGAAATCTTTTTGATGACGCTCGCTTATAACTTCATCCCCTTTTTCGTCGATGATGTATGAGGTCATTTCATTTAATATTTCATTGAACTCAGCAAAATCTTCTTTGTATAAATAGATTTTGTGTTTTTTGTAGTGAAAAGAACCGTCGTCATTAGTGAATTTTTTACTCTCAGTTATTGTTAAGTAGTAATCTCCTGCTTTAGTAGCTCTCACATCAAAAAAATAAGTACGTCTTCCTGCTCTTAATACTTTAGAAAAAATTTCTTCTTTTTCCATCATTCCGTGGTCACTCATAGATTTTAAATTAATAAATTAGTTATGTTAACGTTTCAAAAATCTAAAAAAAAAGAATAGTAACCAACAAATTATGATATTTCTTTTTCTGTAAGCTGCTTTAAATAGAGCTCTTTGTAGTAACCGTCAGAGTTTAAGAGTGTTTCATGTGAGCCAGATTGAATAATTTTACCATCGTCTAAGACAATAACTTTATCAGCGTTTTTAGCTGAAGAAATTCTATGGCTTACTATAATTGTGGTTTTACCTTCTGAAACTTTACTAAGATTTTTAAGTATTTTCTCTTCAGTTTCAGTATCTACAGCAGATAAGCAATCATCAAACAATAATATTTTTGGAGATTTTATAATAGCTCTAGCAATAGAAACACGTTGTTTTTGACCACCAGAAAGCGTTATACCTCTTTCGCCTAAAACTGTATCGTATCCTTTGCTAAACTTTTTAATGTTTTTGTGTACATCAGCATTTTTTGCAGCATTAATAACGTCTTCGTCAGTAGCATTTTCTTTACCAAACATAATATTGTTTTTAATGGTATCAGAAAATAAAAAAGCATCTTGTGGCACGTAACCTATACTATTTCTTAAATCATTAAGATTGAGCATATCAATAGGTTTGTCATCAATAGTAATACTACCTTGATTGATGTCATACAAACGACCAATAAGGTCTAAAACAGTTGATTTTCCTGATCCTGTTTTACCAAGTATAGCAAGAGTTTCACCTTTTTTGAGCGAAAAACTAATGCCTTTTAATGCTTCAATATTAGTGTCAGGATACGTGAAAGATACATTACTGAATTCAATATTACCTTCAACAGTAGTATGCTCTTGTGTTTTGTTTTTTATGGTTGGTTCTTGCTTTAAAAACTCATTTATACGTTTTTGAGAAGCTTCAGCACGTTGTACTACCGAAGTTACCCAACCTACAGTTGCAACAGGCCAAGTAAGAAGGTTTACATATATAATAAATTTAGCGATGACACCTAAACTTTCAATTTCTCCATCGATATATTGTTTACCTCCAATATAAATTACAATGATGTTACTTAATCCAATTAAAAAAATCATTAAAGGAAAAAACAACGCTTGTACCTTGGTAAGGTTTATGTTTTTCTCTCTACTTTCGGTAGATAAGGTGTCAAAATCAGCATTTACTTGCTCTTCAATACCATACGACTTTATAACACTAACACCACTAAACGATTCCTGTGTAAAGGTTGATAATTTTGAAAGCCATACTTGTACAATTGTACTACGTTTATGTATGGTTTTACTTAAAACATAAATGAGGTAGGATAAAACTGGTAGTGGAATAATAGTATATAGTGTTAGTAATGGTGCAGACTTAAACATTAAAAACAATGCAATAACAAATAATGTTAGCGTGTTGATGCTATACATAATTGCTGGTCCAGCATATTCGCGAGCTTTACCAACATCTTCACTTATGCGACTCATAAGGTCGCCTGTTCTGTTGGATTTATAAAAGTCTAACGACAGACGTTGATATTGTTGATAAACTTCGTTTTTTAAATCAAACTCAATATATCTTGATACATTGATAATGGTTTGTCGCATTAAAAACGTAAAAATGCCTCCAATAACCGCAGCACCAACAATGTAAAGAATGTTGATGAGAAGTTCTCGTTTTACAACAGCCATATCAGTAATAATACCTTTTCGGTATTCATCAATAACATCAACCGATGAACCTACAAGCTCTGGTGTAAACAATAGAAAGATACGAGCAACTATAGTAATTATAACTCCTGATAGAAGTTTGTATCTGTATTTGTAAAAGTATTTATTGAGATGTTGTAATTCTTTCATTTAAGGATTGCAAAGATTTAATAATCGTTACCATGTAATTTTAGTCGGATAATTTTGCGAATACTTTAATATTAAGTTATTTTTGCACGCTGTTTTTAGACAAACTAAAAAAGCTATAAAATTAATAAAAATATAATGATATCAGACGTCATAAGTTCTAAAGAACTTTCAAAGGTTGATCCTGTTTTTGGTCAAGTATCTTTTGACAATCACGAGCAAGTTGTGTTTTGCAACGACAAAGATACTGGTTTAAAAGCAATAATTGGAATTCATAACACAGTTTTAGGTCCAGCACTTGGTGGAACTAGAATGTGGAATTATAACAACGAGTGGGAAGCACTTAACGATGTGTTGAGATTGTCTAGAGGTATGACCTTTAAATCGGCAATTACAGGTTTAAACCTAGGTGGTGGAAAAGCAGTAATTATTGGAGATGCTAAAACCCAAAAAACTCCTGAACTTATGAAAAAGTTTGGTGAGTTTGTTCACTCTTTAAGTGGTCGTTATATTACTGCTGAAGATGTAGGTATGGAAACTTCAGACATGGATACAGTAAGAGAAGTAACACCTTACGTAACTGGAATTTCTGAAAGTATTGGAGGAGCAGGTAACCCATCACCAATTACAGCTTATGGTGTATTTATGGGAATGAAAGCAGCTGCCAAGTTTAAGTTTGGTTCAGATGTTTTAGAAGACAAAACCATCTTTGTACAAGGAATTGGGAATGTTGGTGAAGCTTTAGTAGAGCATTTGGTTAACGAAGGAGCTAACGTAACTATTAGTGATATTAGTAAAGAGCGTTTAGAAAGTATTAGAGACAGATATGGTGTAACTATTTACAACGGTAACGATTTGTATAGTGAAGCTATGGATATTTATGCACCTTGTGCTTTAGGAGCTACTATAAACAATGATACTATTCATAAATTACAAGCTAAAGTAATTGCAGGAGCAGCAAACAACCAATTAGAGATTGAAGAGGTTCATGGTAAAATACTTCAAGAAAGAGGTATTGTGTACGCTCCTGATTTCTTAATTAATGCTGGTGGAATTATTAATGTTTACGCAGAATTGGAAAACTACGGAAAACCAGAAATTATGCGTAAAACAGAGAATATCTACAATACTACTTTAGAGATTCTTAAAAAAGCAGAACACGATGGTATCACAACCAACAGAGCTGCTTTAGATATCGCTCAAGAGCGTATCGAGACTAGAAAAAGAGAAAACGCAAAATAATTTAACAGTTACCAGCATTTAGTTTCGGTAATGAATAAATAATACTATTTTTGTGAGGCGAAAAGGTAAAGCTTTTCGCCTCTTAATTTTAACGTTCTTTATAATATGCTTAACAGAAGACATATTCGTATCAAGGTCATGCAAACCATTTATGCATTTAATGGTTCAGAAAACTCTGACCTCAAAAAAGATGAAAAATTCCTGCTTCAAAGTTTAGATAGTATGTACGATTTGTACTTAGCTATTCTATCATTACTCATTGAAGTTCAAAAAAGAGCTGAAGACCACTTAGACAAAACACAAAAGAAGTTTTTAGCTACACATGAAGAAAAAAATCCTAATTCAAAGTTTGTAAACAATAGTATACTTTGTGCTTTAAGAGACAACGAAACCCTAAAGGACGAACTAGAAAATCGTAAACTGAACTATTGGTATTTAGATTTTGAGTACATCGAAATCATTTTTAAAGCTATTTTAGAAAGTAAAATCTACAAAGACTATATGGCTACTAAAACTTCTAGTTTTAATGAAGATAAAGCTGTAATAGTTGATTTGTTTACTGAAATCATAGCGCCTAACGAAAAGCTATTTGATTACTTTGAAGACAAAAAGTTAACTTGGGTAGATGATTTACCAATAGTAAACACTAGCATATTAAAGTTGCTTAAAAAATGTAAGCCAGATGCTCCAGAAGCATTCTTTACACCAAGCTTGTACAAAGATTTAGACGATAAAGATTTTGCTACAGAGTTGTACAAAAAAACCGTTTTAAATACTACTGTTTATAACGATGAAATAGCAAACAAAACCAAAAACTGGGATGCTGAGCGTATCGCGAGTTTAGATTCGGTATTGTTAAGAATGGCAATTTGTGAGTTTCAAAAGTTTCCATCTATTCCAGTTAAAGTAACTATAAATGAGTATTTAGAGATTGCTAAAGAGTACTCAACACCTAAGAGTAGCATCTTTATAAATGGTGTTTTAGACAAAATTGTTAAAGAATACAAAACCGACGGGAAACTAAATAAAATAGGCAGAGGATTGATGTAATAAGAAATTATTAGTACCTTTATCTGCTGAAAAATGTAAAACATTTAAATAATAATTCTTAAAAATTTAACCCTATGAAAAAAGTGATCTTAAGTTTAAGCGCATTATGTATGGTAGCTTTTACTTCATGTAAGGAAGATGCAGCAAGCAAAGTGAAATCTGAAAATGTAGCTCAAGCTGCTGAAAGAGATGCAGTTGCTGGTGAACTTCCAGTGATTTCTTTTGAAGAAGCAGAACACGATTTTGGAACCATAGTTGATGGAACTCCAGTTGAAACAAAATTTAAATATACTAATACAGGTAAAGCACCATTAGTAGTTAGTAACATTAAAAGTACTTGTGGATGTACTGTACCTCAAGATTGGAGTAGAGAACCTTTAGCTCCAGGTGAGTCATCTGAATTTACTGTAAAATTCAATGGTAAAGGAAAAAACCAAATCACTAAAACTATTACTTTAACTACAAATACTGAAAAAGGTTCAGAGCAAGTTAAAATTAAAGCTTTTATTGAGCCAGATCCAAACGCTCCTCAAAAAGCAGCAGGTAGTGCAAGTATTAAGCAAGTAAACTAATAATTAATGGAAGGAATTTCTGGTTTTTTACCTTTTATAGCCATGTTTGTTGTGGTGTATTTCTTTATGATTGCACCTCAAATGAAACGAGCTAAACAGGAAAAAAAGTTTGCAAGCGAATTAAAAAGAGGAGATAAGGTTATTACCAAAAGTGGTATGCACGGTAAAGTTGTTGAATTAAACGACAAAGACAATAGCTGTGTCATTGAAACCTTAGCAGGAAAAATAAAGTTTGAACGTTCTGCCATTTCAATGGAAATGAGCAAAAAGTTAAATACTCCTGCAACTACTAAGTAACTTGCTTAAACAGTATAAAATAAAAAACTCCGAAGTAATCCTTCGGAGTTTTTTTATGTATTTATTATAAACACTAAACACTAAACACTAAACACTAAACACCAAACACCAAACACCAATTAGCAATTCTTATATTTATCATGTAAGCCAACACCTTTTAAAATCATTGGTGTAATTTTGTCTAATCGGGTTTGTTTGGTAGTTTCTCTTTTAGCACTTTCAATATACTCACAGTATTCTCGTTGTTTACCAGGAGTTAAAGCTTTAAAACTAGTGTTAAGCTCACCATTGGCTTTTAAAACTGTACTTAGTTCTTTTGGGATAACCACAGTTTTACCTTTACGTTCAGGTTTTAATTCTTTACCAAGCTTTTGGTTTTCTATAGCTTCTTTTACATAGGCTAATACAGCAGCTTTGTCAATATCTTCAATAGACTCAAAACGCATTTGTCGTAAAGCTTTTGTTTTTTCTTGAGCATTAACTAGTAGTTGTTGTTCATCTTTAAGAAACACACCATTAAAAAACCAAATACCAAAGTGCTGTTTAAAAGCACCTAAACCCACAACATTTTTACCGTTTAGGGAATACACAGGAGCACTCCATTTTAAACTTTCATTGAGTTGGGTGGAATTTATAAGGTCACGCAATAAGGTTAAGGCATCACTAAAATGGCTATTGACTTCTATATATTCTTCTACTGAGGATACTTTTTTCATAGTTTAGTTATTATGTTTTACATATTCATAAATAGCGACACTTGTTATTGTTCCATTGGCTTCGGTAGTTATTTTTGAAATATTTCCAGTGTTATCCACACAGTAGGTACTTGTGGATATGTAATTGCTTTTTTGATTATCTGTAAACACTAAGCTTTTGCTTTCAATTAAAAATCCTTTTTCATCATATATGTTTTCAGTTTGAAGTCGTTTAGGATTGTCTTTAACTCTCCAAACTTTAGTAACGTCACCTGCTTTGTTGTATTCGTACTCAAAAGCACCATTTTTACTGTATTGATTCTGTGGGATTTTATCACCAGATAAGTCAAATTCTTGGTCTACTCGCTTAATTTCTTTTCCCTTGGAATTATATGAAATTAAAATTCGTGATGTATCATTAGGATATTCAAACTTGAAATGAGATTCTAAGGATCCATTGGGTTGAAATCGCTTTTTCTCAATCATACGTCCATTTTTGTCATAAAGCTCCCAATCCCATAATCTTTTTTCATTTTGATGCTCAAGATCTAACAAGTAGATTTTAACTTCTTTTATTCCATTTTGTTTATATCTATCAGCTTCTTTTTTCCACATGCTTTGTGAAAAACTTGAAAAACTGATGATTAAAGCTAGAAACAGTATGGTTTTTTTCATGAGTTTGGTTTAAATGTTTTATGTGTGAAATGCAATAGATTACTATAATCTATTTTTCTGACAACAATATAACTTTTTTTTAAAGAAAAAGCGACTTGAGTTAATCCTCAAATCGCTTTTTATCTGCATTATAGACAATGGGTTTTTGTCTATTTGTTTAGCCCATGTATTTATCTAAAAAAGCAAGAACTTTCTCTGGATGTCTACCAAAATAGTTATAACCGTCTTTAAATCTAAAAGGTGTATTCTCTATCCAGTGAAGTTCTTTTTCTTCACTTCCTAAAAGGTCAAATGTTTTTTGGCCATCTTCAGGGTTTTTAGTCCAAGCGTCGTCTTTTACTTGAATCATAAATACTGGCATTTTTACATTTGGTGCTGCTGTATGTGGTGTCATTTCATCCATTAACCATCCGCCCATTTTTAGTAATTCAAAATCTACTAAATCTAAATATTGACTTACACCTTGCAATCCAGAAAACGCTTCATAAATGGCTCTCATAGAAACAACCATAGGACTTACCATGCATTTTACATTTTCAAACAAATCTGGACGACGACTAATGGCTTCGTATTGCGAATTTCCACCCATACATTGGCTATATAAAGCCACTTTCATTTTGCTTAATCTAGGATGATTATCTACATATTGCTTCACACCTGCACAATCTCTCCATTCTAATTGACCAATACCACTTACTCCATTGTTTGATGAGCCACTTCTTCCGTGGTTTCTAATATCATAAGCTAAAACATTATATCCTGCATCAGTTAAATGTTTCATTTGTATTACAAAATCAATTTCAACATTATCATATCCGCTAAAAGGCAATCCAAAATGACCTTGAAACCCAGAACGACACATAGGTAACGCGTGATTAAATATTACTAGTTTATCACTTTCACCTCCTTTTGCAGGAATGTACCAACCATCTAATGGTACACCATCAATACCGTGAAGAAAAACGTCTTCCCAATCTGTCATTCCGTAATCATCAGGTGTTTTATGAATAACACTTCTAAAAGGTTTACAAACATTAGCTAAACCTAATACTTTTTCGTAATCTGCTTCTGAAATTTCATTCAACTGTCTCACAGCATTCTCCATTCGCTCTTTAGACATTCTAGATGTATGTGTAGAAGCTCTTTCGCTTCCTGCTAAATTTACTTGATTTTCCATTGTATTATATTTTTAGATTAACAATACAACAAAGATATAGCCACATGCCCTCCAGACACTTAAACAGATTACTTGAAGACTGAAACAAATTACTGTTTACGAAAAACAGTTGGTGTAACTCCTACTTCTTTTTTAAAAAATCGGGTGAAATATGTTGGGTAATCAAAGCCTAGGCTATAAGCTATTTCGCTAACAGATAATGAAGATTGTTTTAATTTTGTTTTAGCAATTTGTAAAATATAGTGTTGAATATAATTTTGTGCAGATTCACCTGTAAAATGCTTTATAACATCTCCAAAATAGTTTGAAGAAAGGTTTGCTTTTTTCGCAAAATAACTTACTGTTGGTAGTTTTTTAATATCTGTGGTATCGTTAAAATAAGACTCTAAATTTTCGCGAAAATCTTCAACTACATTATTATAAAGTAAGCTTCGAGTATCAAACTGTCTTTTGTAATATTTTTCAATGTAGGTTAATATTAAATTAGCGTAGGATGTTATAATTTCTTTTGAAAATTGTGCAGAACTGTATTCTGTATAAGCTTTCTCAAACAAGTCTAACAAAATTACTTTTTCTTCGTCTTTAACAAACAATGCTTCATGACTGTTATAATTCATAAAACTATATCGTTTTGCATAGTTGTCAAAATAATTAGAACTGATTAAGATGTTATAACCTGTCATAGGTTTTTCTAAATCCCATTCTATAGAATTGTTTGGTGCATCAAAATAAAGTAGTGACTCTGCATTATCAAAATCAGTTTGTCCATAGTTCATGTTTTTATCAAAGTCCAGTTTTAATGCCAAGAGGTAAAAGTCAATTTTTACTGGTTGTGACTTAAGAGGAACTTTACTTTTATCGTCATAGAGTATTATTAAAACATCCTCATCTTTAGAGTTGTCTATATTTAGATATTTAGCAAAATCTGGTATGTTGAATTTTTTGTTCACTAGTTTAATGTTCAAAGAGGTTTAAATTTACTTTAATAATACTAAAATTTAAATTTAGTGATAACTAACCCTAGTTGTTTAGTTGCCGATAACTTTATTAATCTAGTTGTTAAACTTTCTCTTCTCTTCTTCAATAGCTTGTTTAATAGCTAATTGAATGGCATGTTTTAAATTAGGATAGTTGGGTGGTGTTTTCCAATTACCAATAACTTCAACATTAAAAACCGTAAAGTTGTTATACAAAATAGAATTGTCTTTTAGGTTTATGATTTTAGATTCTATTCTACAATTTCCTAGTTTCTCTTCTTCAAAAATACCATCGTAGTTTACCAAAAGTCCATACTCAATAGTTACAATTAAAAGTTCATCAATGTCTTTACTTTGTAAAAATCTTAAATCATAATTAAAATACTGCTTCTTAGATTTTTTTGGTTTTTCAAACTCAACTAAATCTTCAGTGTTAAACTCGTAATCAATTTTTTTAATCGGTTTTCCTTTTTCTTGGTAAGTGTTAAAGTAAATGTTTTTAATGTCGCTAATAGGGTTAATTGTTTTGTCGACTAGTTCTAATGGTGCTCTAAACCGTTTAGTACCAGTTAACGCCATTTCTAATAAACTTTGGTCTCCAATAATTTCTGCTCTAATAGAGTCAGCTATAAAGAGTACTCCAACTTTGTTGGTGTTATCATAATAGGTTTTTGAAAGCGGAATAATTTTACTTTTACAGCTAGTAAACAAAAATAAACATATAAAAAAGACAACTATTATTCGACTAAATTTCATAGTGTAGGGTATGTAATAACAGTTTGTGTATGGTTTAATTAAGTTTCATATTCAGATTTATACAATTCCAAGAACTTAGAAGTTAAGAGACTTATTTCTTTTCTCTTTTTTAAATTAAAATTAATATATATAATCAGAAACGGTAAAACAAACAATGGTATTGGTGTAACCCAATTTCCATACATTAAAGATATTATTGAAAAAATAATTCCGATTCCAAGTGCTACTTTCACAACTATGTTTAGTGGAAATTTGAAGTCAAAACCCAACTCAAATTTGTTTTCATCGTTCAGAAATCCAATTATTCTGTATTGGTTTACAGATAGAATAGAAGGAAATTTTTTTCGTTCAAACTCTATTCTGTTTGGACTTATATTTCCGTCATAAAATCCATTCAGAATTAATTTATTCAGAATATTTAAAGATTTCTTATTATTTGAAATGGTTTCCTTCATTTCTCAAATTTTTGTAAAGGATACGTAATGTTGGTTAGCAATTATTTAACAAATAAAAAACCGGTAATGAACTATACATGTTGTTGTTAGCTGTTTTTTATTCATCAAGAATTTTTCTGATTTTCTCTTCTTTAGTCAATTTTGATTTATTTGAGTCAGTCATATTGCTCACAACTAATAATTACTTATACTTTTCAGCAGTCAATTCAGCAATCTTGCAAATTACTTCGGTTGCTTTTATCATGCTTTCAACTGGTACATACTCATAACGTCCATGAAAGTTATGTCCACCAGCAAAAATGTTTGGACAAGGCAATCCCATATAACTCAACTGCGACCCATCAGTACCACCTCGTATTGGTTTTATCAAAGGTTCAATGTTAAGTTGTTTCATGGCTTCCTCAGCAATATCAACAATATGCATTACGGGTTCAACCTTTTCTTTCATGTTGAAATATTGGTCTTTAATGTCAATGTCAATAACTTCTCTACCATATTCGGTATTGATATCAAAAGCAAGTTTTTGCATCACTTCTTTACGTGCTTCAAAGTGTGCTTTGTCATGGTCTCTAATAATGTATTTTAAAACAGTATCTTCAACTTCACCTTGTATAGAGTGTAAATGAAAAAAGCCTTGGTAACCTTCGGTGTGTTCAGGTGTTTCTAATCGTGGTAAGGCATTAATAAATTCGGTAGCGATATACATGGAGTTTACCATTTTTCCTTTGGCATAACCAGGATGTACAATTTTACCTTTTACTTTTACAGTTGCTCCTGCAGCATTAAAGTTTTCATACTCTAATTCACCTATTTGACTTCCATCCATAGTGTAAGCCCAATCTGCTCCAAATTTTTCAACGTCAAACTTATGCGCACCACGACCAATTTCTTCATCTGGTGTAAACCCAATTTTAATCGTGCCATGTTTTATTTCAGGATGCTGAATAAGGTATTCCATTGCCGAAACAATTTCGGTAATACCTGCTTTATCATCAGCACCTAAAAGTGTAGTACCATCAGTAGTGATTAGGGTTTGACCTTTGTAAAGCAACAGATCTTCAAAATAACTAGGAGATAGAATAATGTTTTCTTCTGCATTTAAAGCAATGTCCTTACCATCGTAGTTTTCAATAATACGAGGTTTTACATTGGCTCCTGTAAAATCTGGTGAAGTATCAAAATGCGATATAAACCCAATTGTTGGTACATCGTGTTCAACATTGCTAGGTAAGGTTGCCATAATGTAAGCGTTGTTGTCTATGGTAACATCTTTAAGTCCAATAGCTATAAGTTCTTTTACAAGTGCATGTGCTAAATCCCATTGTTTAGCTGTACTTGGAGTTGTATCAGAGTTTGGGTCAGACTCAGTATCTACGGTTACATAGCTTATAAAGCGGTCAATAATATGTTGTTTTTCGATCATGTTTTTTATTTTATTCAAAAATAACATTTATAATTTTTTTGGTTTTTGAATTGTAGGTTTTTTTATTTAAAATTACTTTTGCGCAAACATAATTTCATGTACAAGATCATTGTTCGTCCATTACTATTCTGTTTCGACCCAGAACGCATCCATCACTTTACGTTTTCATTAATTCGATTTTTAAACAAAATACCTTTGGTTCCTTCGTTGTTTAAAAGCTTATACTTGGTGAAAGACAAATCGCTAGAGCGACAATTATTTGGATTAACATTTAAAAATCCCGTTGGTCTTGCTGCTGGTTTTGATAAGGATGCTAAACTGTTTAACGAATTGGGTAACTTAGGGTTTGGGTTTATTGAAATAGGAACGCTAACTCCTAAGCCGCAACCAGGAAACCCTAAAAAGCGATTATTCAGATTAAAAGAAGATAACGCTATTATTAACCGAATGGGTTTTAATAATGGAGGTGTAGAAGAGGCTGTAACACGATTAAAGAAAAACAAAGGTGTGCTTATTGGTGGTAATATTGGTAAAAATAAAGTAACACCTAACGAAAATGCAACTGATGATTACGTATACTGCTTTAACGCTTTATATGATTATGTCGATTATTTTGTGGTAAATGTAAGTTCTCCCAACACGCCTAATTTAAGAGCGTTACAAGACAAAGAACCTCTAACTAAGCTTTTACAAGAGTTAAAACTGCAAAATGCTAAAAAGGCAAATCCTAAACCTATTTTATTAAAAATTGCTCCAGATTTAACCGATGAGCAATTATTAGATATCATTGATATTGTTAAAGTAACTAAAATAGATGGTGTTATTGCTACCAACACAACCATTTCTAGAGAAGGTTTACAGTCTGATAATAAAACAGAAGTTGGCGGATTAAGTGGTAAGCCATTAACGCAACGTTCTACTGATGTGATTCGTTTCTTATCAGAAAAAAGCCAAAAAGCATTTCCAATAATTGGAGTAGGAGGCATTCATACAGCTCAAGATGCGCTTGATAAACTAGAGGCTGGAGCAGATTTAGTTCAGCTTTATACAGGGTTTATTTACGAAGGACCAAAACTTATTAAAGACATCAATAAAGCATTACTTAACAAGTAGTCGCTGGATGTTGCTAGAGCCATCATTAGCAATCGATTTTACAAGATACACACCAGTTTTTAAGCTATTGATATCAATATATAGTTGTTTACTGTTTGAGGTGTTTTTGTAAGATTTAACCTTTTTTCCAAGAACGTCATAAAACACTACTTTTGATAGACTAGTTGTTTCTGTTGAGATTTGCACTACCGAAGTTGCTGGATTAGGAAAGAGCTGGATGTGATTAGTCGTTTCAATATCATTTACGCCAAGTACTTGTTGAAGCGTAATGGTTAAAGTGCCTACTTTTTCGGTATTAAAAGGCGCTACACCAGATAGACTTGTTATAGGAACATGAGGAGTAATATCGGCATTTGGTGATGAATAATTCATTCCGCTATCAGTACCAGCATCATAAACGTATAAGTCTATAATTATTGACTCTTCCCAAGTACCACTTGCTCTTAAGTTAACACCATTTACTGCAATCATCCAATCAGGACTAGGAGCAATCATTGAAACCAAAGTAAGCAACGGATAATCTTCACTTATCTGTAAGCCTAAAAGTTCAATACTACCTGTAGCTGTAGCAAGTTGGTCACCATCAATATACTGTTGAGCATTACCATTAGTAATGCTTGTTTGTACTTCTGCTTCAAAAGCATCATTAATACCTAGTTCAGCAACGTCTTCAATACCTTGTGAAGCAATACCACCAAGTTCTAAAAATGTAATGTTAGCATTGTGATTAACACCTACAAGTTTTGACCAATGTGGATTGTTAGGAAACGTACCATGATCGGCTTCATTCCATATACTATTAAATACAACATCGTAAACAGCAGTAGTTTGCGAAAATAGAAGAGGGTTAAAACAGAGGAAAAGAAATAGTAAAGTAAAGTTTTTCATAGCGTGCAAATGATAATTTTTTGTTAAGTCGAAAACTTATATTAATAACTTACAAAGTATTAGCTGTTTGTTGAAAATAGATTTTTATGAAATCGTTTTCGATGACAATATTCTTTTCTATCTTTGAAGCTAATGAGTAATCCAGTAAAAATCATTGAATGCCCTAGAGATGCCATGCAAGGTATTAAGGCATTTATTCCTACCGAAAAGAAAGTACAGTACATTCAGTCTTTACTACGTGTAGGTTTTGATACTATTGATTTTGGAAGCTTTGTGTCACCTAAAGCTATTCCGCAAATGGTGGATACTGCCGAAGTCCTTTCGCAATTAGATTTAAGTAAAACGACTAGCAAGTTGTTGGCAATTATTGCAAATACAAGAGGTGCAAATGATGCTTCACAGCACAAGGAAATTAACTATTTAGGCTATCCGTTTTCAATCTCTGAAAACTTCCAAATGCGAAACACGCATAAAACCATTGCAGAATCTGTAGTGACCTTAAATGAAATACTAGAAATAGCAGATAAGTCAAACAAAGAAGTGGTTGTCTATATTTCTATGGGATTTGGTAACCCTTATGGAGACCCTTGGAATGTGGATATTGTTGGTGAATGGACCGAAAAACTTGCAGCAATGGGAGTGAAGATTCTTTCGTTAAGTGATACTGTAGGAACCTCTAATCCTGAAAGTATTGATTATTTATTTTCCAACCTTATTCCTAAATATCCTCATGTAGAGTTTGGGGCACATTTACATACTACACCAACTACATGGTTCGAAAAAGTAGATGCAGCATATAAAGCAGGTTGCAGACGTTTTGATGGAGCTATACAAGGTTTTGGTGGTTGTCCTATGGCTAAAGATGAACTTACGGGTAATATGCCTACTGAAAAGCTATTATCTTACTTTACATCTCAAAAAAGTAGCGACCTTAACGCTATGAGTTTTGAAAGTGCTTATAACGAAGCGAGTAAAATTTTTAATTTTTATCATTAATAAAAAAGAGTTTGTAAATAATACAAACTCTTTTCTTTATTTATTGTTTTGTCTAGATTAAAACTGAAATTCTAAACCAGCATACACTCCAAAAGGATGACCAGGTCTTAATCCTGCAGGTACTCTTGATACTGCATACTCGTTATCTAATAGGTTAATAATGTTTAATGTTGTACTTAACTTAGAAGTAATATTATAGCGACCAGCAAGATCTAAAACAATAGCAGAGTCAACCTTTTGGTTTTCAGGTATAAATCCGCTACCAGAAACTGTTCTAAACTCTCCATTATATCTACCGTTTAAGTTAATTGAGTATTTTTTATGATCAAAACCAACACTTGCATTTAATTGGTGTTTTGCTATGTAAGGTATTTCGTCGCCTTCAGTAACTGTTCCCCAAATACCATCATCACTACCGAAGCTATTTAAAAATTCAGTATCTGTAAAAGTGTAACCTATAGTAATTGGTAAATCAAAGGCTGTATTGCTTTTTAAAACATCATAGTTTAGCAGCACTTCAATACCTTTTACAGCCACTTTTCCTGCATTAAATACATCTAGACTTCCAGTGCCACCACTTGCAGCAAGATCACTTCCTAATAAGTTACTGTAATCGTTGTAAAACGCAACAACTTCTCCTTGTATACCATTATAGTTAAATCTGGTTCCTAACTCATAGTTGATACTTTCTTCAGGTTTTTGTCCGTCTTCATTTCCAGGAGGTGAAAACCCTTTATGTACACCACCAAAAACAGAATAGTTATTATTGAATTTATAGTTAAAACCAATCCCAGGAATAAAAATATCTACCTTATTTTCTCTAATTGATAAATCACTTCCTGTTCTGTTTACGTCGTTTGTACCATAGTTTTCACGCTTAAGTACAATGTTTTCATAACGCAAACCTGGTGTTAATGTTAAGTTTTTATACTTAAATTTATACATAACGTAAGAGGCAAAAGCTTTAGCACTACTAATTCTGTTTGCATCTGTTCCTGGTATACCTTTAGTAGTTAATTGCATAGTATTGTCTACAATGTTATAGTAATCTTTCCATTGAAAACGATCTTCTTCATCGTAGTGGTATCTTAATCCTAACTCAATATCATGAAAAGTGTTTTCTCCATAAAAATGATAATCTAATTTAGTTTGTACACCTTTTGAAATATATTTACGATTGTTAGCTTTGACTGTTAATGCATCTTCTGGTGCATTTTCTAAACCTGTCATGTAATTAAAATGTGTAGGATATAATTCAGGGTTAGATACAATGTTAGCAATACTTACATTATCACCATTAGCGGTAATATCGTTTAATTTATACCAGTTTCTTTCAAATCTATTAAAATACCCATTGGTGGTTATAGCAAATTTTTTAGAAAATTCAATATTGTGAGTTAATAACAGTTGAATATGCTCATTGGTCATTTTATCCTCTTGAGAACTTGCGTATCTATCAAAAGGATTATTATTAAAATCAGCATCTGTTAACCCTAAATAGGTTTCATTTGATACTTCATCAGCAAACTGAAATTTAGTTTCAAAGCTTTGTTGGATCTTTGCTTCTTTGTCTGTGTTTAGTCGGAATTTTGCAACAACATCGTTTTTATCGAATCCTGTGTTAAGGTCGTTTAATAAGTTTTTAAAACCATCAGAATTAAAATTTAAATACTCAATATTGTACCCAAAGTTTTCATGGCTATCTCCTACAGTTGCATATATTTGACCACTATTAAAACTACCATAAGAGGCTTTTATTCGTCCAGAAAAACTATCAGGTATTTGTGTAGAGACCATGTTTATAGCACCACCAGTTGTAAATGGACCATATTGTACTTGACTACTACCTTTTAAAATTTCAACAGCTTCCATACGTCCTACAGAAGGAAAGTAATAAGCAGCTGATGCGCTGTAAGGAGCAGGAGCTATTAGTACTCCGTCTTCCATTAAACTAATTTTAGCACTGCGCTCTGCAGAAGTTCCTCTTAAACTAATATTTGGACGTAGTCCAAAACCATCTTCTTCTACAATAGTAACACCAGGAACGGTTTTTAAAACACGGTTAATATCTGTATAACCCAGTTTTTTTAATTCAGATGGGGAAATATAATAAGCAGAACCTGTACGGTTTTTAGCTAAATATTTATTCCCAAAAATAACATTAGTTTTAATTAAAATTTCTTCTAGACTTTGAATAGAATCTAGGTTAGTTTTTGTACTATCAATAGCATTTTGTGCAGTTAAACTGCTTGTAACTATTAATAAAAGTAATAATAACTTAGTTTTCACTTATTTAGACTGATTAAGTATAATTTGGTTTTCAGCCTGCAAAATTACTACTCATTTTTAGTTTATCAAATTTTATTTAGAATAATTAAAAATAAATTTCAATTGAATACTCTTCTAGAGTTAGCTTATGAAATAGCTCGTAAATTATATCAGAAATAATACTTTTAATATTAAAATTTAAGTGTAATTTCATATATAAATCGTACCTTTACGCGCAATTAATTTTAATTGCAACATGACAGCACATCAAAATAAGATACTAGGAGAAGGATTAACTTATGACGACGTACTTTTAGTCCCAGCCTATTCCGAAGTATTACCAAGAGAGGTTAACATCCAAACGAAATTCACGCGTAACATTACACTTAACGTTCCTATAGTTTCTGCAGCTATGGATACCGTTACCGAAAGTAGAATGGCTATTGCCATTGCTAGAGAAGGAGGTATTGGTGTATTGCATAAAAACATGACCATTGAGGAGCAGGCTATAAAGGTAAGGCGTGTAAAACGTGCCGAAAGTGGTATGATTATAGACCCTGTAACTTTACCGCTTACTGCCAAAGTAATTGATGCTAAGCAAAATATGGCAGAGCACAGTATTGGCGGAATTCCTATTGTTGATGAAAACGGAACATTAAAAGGAATTGTTACCAATCGTGATTTAAGATTTGAAAAAGACAATGACAGAGCCATTGTTGAAGTAATGACTTCTGAAAACTTGGTAACTGCTGGTGAAGGCACATCTTTAATGGATGCTGAAGTTATTTTACAAGACAATAAAATTGAAAAATTACCTGTAGTTGATGATAACTATAAACTTATTGGGTTAATAACATTTAGAGATATTACTAAACTCACCCAAAAACCTATTGCTAATAAAGATAAATACGGAAGATTACGTGTTGCTGCTGCTGTTGGTGTTACAGGAGATGCTCTAGATAGAGTATCTGCTCTAGTAAGTGCAGGTGTTGATGCTGTTATTATTGATACAGCTCATGGACATACCAAAGGTGTGGTTTCAGTGCTAAAAGAAGTAAAAACTAAATACCCTGAATTGGATGTAGTAGTAGGTAATATAGCTACTGCTGCAGCTGCAAAGTACTTAGTAGAGGCAGGAGCTGATGCTGTAAAAGTAGGTATTGGTCCAGGGTCAATATGTACAACACGTGTAGTTGCAGGTGTAGGTTTTCCTCAATTTTCAGCAGTATTAGAAGTTGCTGCAGCAATAAAGGGTAGTGGAGTACCAGTAATTGCTGATGGTGGTATTCGTTACACAGGTGATATCCCTAAAGCCATTGCAGCAGGAGCTGATAGTGTAATGTTAGGATCGCTTTTAGCAGGAACTAAAGAATCTCCAGGTGAAACCATTATTTACGAAGGAAGAAAATTTAAATCGTATCGTGGAATGGGATCGGTTGAAGCCATGAAACAAGGTAGTAAAGACCGTTATTTCCAAGATGTAGAAGATGACATCAAGAAGCTAGTACCAGAAGGTATTGTAGGTCGTGTGCCATACAAAGGCGAATTGGTAGAAAGTATCCATCAGTTTATTGGCGGATTACGTGCTGGAATGGGTTATTGTGGTGCCAAAGATATTGAATCACTTAAAGAAACTGGACAGTTTGTAAAAATCACAGCTAGTGGAATCAACGAAAGTCATCCGCATGATGTCACTATTACTAAAGAAGCTCCTAATTATTCAAGATAGATTTAGATTGTTATTGGGTTACTCTTTTTAATGGGAGAGATTATAAATTAGATAATTTAGGATTTGTATTAGCATTATACTTTTCAGAAGGTACTTTTTATTGTACCGTTGCAGGACTTATTATTTAATTTTTAGTACCAATCCAAGTAGCACCCATTTTTATAGCATAAAAGGTGTCTTTTGAAGAAGTATCGGTTCGCAAACCTTGTTTTAGTTTTCTATTATACCATTTTTGCATGCCAATATAGTCTTGCTTGCCAGCATAACTATCTTCTTCTAAATCGATATCAGACTGAAAAAAATGATCTTCATCCAACGCATAAGCCCAATTAAAAGTGTTTAATTCTTCTTGAAGTTTACCGTAATTTCGAGACGGAAAATTGTGCTGGTCTTTTGGTTTATAAAATGTGATGTCATAAAAATTTATCATTTCATCAATAGCACAAACAACTTGAGACTTTTTTAATCGAGGTTCAAACAACCAAATTGCCAAATAGTAAGGCTTGTTTAATGTGTTTAGCTGCTGTTCCCAATGGTTATAAATATCCAATAAACCTTTTATAATTTCTTGTCTGTGTTTGAGTTTAGGTGAAGGTATATTGGAACCTGTAATAGAGATGTTGGCAAAAGGACTTACCCATATTTTACAGTAATTTCGCTTACTAGATTTAAGATAATCTAAGTCTAACTCTATATTGTAGTTTTTCCATTCTTCAATAGATTTTAAAATACGATTACCACCTCTTATTTTTCGATGCCTTATCATTATATAGCAGCTTTTTTAACTTTTTATGGGTAAAAAATTAATATTCAGGACAGTAGTTGCTTGTAGGACTTAAACTCTCATCAACACTTATTTTATCATTGCTATGCCTAAAACAGTTTAAATAATGACCTCCTTCAAAACCAATACTCCAGTCTTTAAACAGCCCATATGATCCACCTATAGCTTCATAAAAATATTGATTATTACTTAGTTTATATTTTTTTAAATAGCTGCTTCCTATAGGTATTGAATCAATTTCGGTAACCACTTCATTATTTGAGCTCCATTTATAGTTTAAAACATCTCCAAGGGTAATGTTAAAATCAGCATATAACTCTTCGTTATTTTGATTTTTATTAACAAAGTACACCATACTTGCATCTTGACGCATTGCGCATCTATAATTTAAACTTGTACTTGTAGATATAAATTGATAAGCACTAGAAGAAGAAGGTAAATGAAAAATGGAATCTAACTGATTTGTATACATTTTTTTGTACTCAACATTGTTAATAAGCGTATCTCCATCAAAAAAATAGGTTAAATATATTTTGGTTGATTCAATTGTTGCTGTTGCACCATTAAAATATTCATATTCGCCTCTATGATACCACTTGTTAAATTCAGAAACCATTTCAATACTATTGTTGGTGTCTATTGAGTCAGAATTGTCATTAGTACAGTTAAATAATATAACAGTTACAATTAGTAGTAGTATTTTTTTCATAGTTGAGTGTTTGTGTGTTGCAAAAATGCAATGAAATATATACGTTGTTTTGTCACATTTATTAATAGCAAATTACATTTTTGGTCTTCCTTCCAAATGATTTTTTATAAGTCTGTAATGAAAATCATTCAGTCTTTTAGCTTCATGTTCCTTTGTAATTAGTTCCAAAATCTCTGGAAAATATTTTTTTTGAGAATGTCTAAATATAAGCCAAATGTTAAGTTTAGGACAGTCAATTCGTTCATCAGATATCCATCCGTATTTTTTGGTCAGTTCAATTAGTTTTTCAGTGTTTCTGTTATCAATTTCAATTTGTAAAGACCAAACCGAATCAATTTCTTTTTTTGAACTATTATTTTCAGTACCAAAAGAACCACCTAAGATTTCTCCACTTCTATATAATTGATCATTATTAATCATTTCATTCAACAATCGACACATTTCATCATTGTTTTCAATTGATTCTTGACCGAAGCAAATAAATGAGAATTGTATTAAAATGATTAGTATGAGGTGTTTCATAATGTACTAAACCGTTTTGTGTATGATTTGTGTTGTGTTTTAGTAAGTAATTTAGCAAATAAAAACCGAATAGAAAATCCGCGAGGATTTTCGTAAGTAGGCTAAAACAAAGCAATTAATTTTATACATTGTTGCCAGTAGTATTTTTTATTCAGTTTCTAAATTTTCCTTTCTTTTCAATTTTCCTCGCTGATATTTTTCAACCATTTTTAATTTGTATGAAGCATAATCTCTTTTGTGTAAATTTCTCTTATTTTCTTCAATCAATCTATAATTTTTGTCAAAGTCTCTGTCAAATGTCGCTTCTGATATTATTAAGTCGTGAATTAGGAAAGAAAGTCCTGTCAACAATTTCCTTTTAAGTTGAAGTTTAACGATGTTTTCTTGTCTTAAATGTCCTGTTAATTGAGTATTTGTATTCCTCAAATCATTCGTAAATGCATACTTCCATTGTCCGTGTGCAATTCTATTCCTAATTTCTATTGAAGGAAGTAAGTCACTTTCAATAAGATGATGAATTTCTAAATATCTACTTTTTGGTGTAAATGGTAAAAGAGAAACAAAATCTACTGTTGGATTTAAATTGTAAGCTTTACAAACGGCTATTTTTAAAGCATTTTTCCATTTATCAGCTAAAGTTCCAGAGTTAATAATAATTCCGATTTCACTTTGACTAAAAGCATTGTCTTCATAAGTAAGTTTCAATATCCTTACTTCTGACCAACAAGTAACTAAATACGATAATATTTTTGTGTATTTATAGACTTTACTTTCTTGTTCCATTGAAATATATCTACGCAGATCACTTTCAACTAATTTAATAGCTCCTTCAATTTCTCTTAAATTCTCGCAATGTTTTGAATACATATTTATATTTTAAGTGACTTCGACTGCCAGAGAAAACCATAATTTGCCCTGGCAGTCGGGAATCGAACCCAACTAGACTTCCAATTCAGCAGATAAATCCACTTCGTTGACTGTGTTTCCATTACACTATCACCCTAAAGTTTGTCTATTAGTCACTATTTTTTTTCATATTACTGGCAACGGTAAAGTGTATGATTTCGTTGCGTGTTTAAGCACTAAAGTTAGCAAATAATCACAGATATAAAATTCCAGAGGAATTTTCGTAAGTAAGCCTTTACTAGCAATGAATTATACACAATGTTGTAGGTAGTTTTTATTTTAATTTTATTCTTAATTTTTTTCCGATACTGTCATTTTCATAGAACCTAATAATTTCAGATTCTTTTTCCGTTTTTTTAATCACAGCAAAGTCAAAATATCTGTCAGAGTGTTTTGGGATTATTTTGGTGTCAAAAAACACAGTATCGTTTTCAATTCGATATGTTCCTTTGGCACTTGTAATTCCAAAACAAATATTCAATTCCTTAAACTCATTATTTTTAAACAATTTTAGAGTTGTTGTGCAATTTGCTGCTCCCTCTGCAAATGCTTCTAAAAATATTTCTCGAGTTTCTTTCGGTTTAATAATTCCATTTGGATTAAAGAATAAGATTGTCAAAAGTCCAATATTAAAAATATTCAGAAGAATTCTTTTTATTTCAAACTTTTTCTTGAAAATGATTATTCCAATGTTTATTAGTTGGATAATTCCAATTATTAAGAATGAAATCATTAAAAAAGCTCCCCAAACAAATGCAAAAACCCCACTATTATCTTCCCACAAGTAACTTGTATTTATGGTCAGAAATAAGATTAAAACTATAAGTGAAAATATTACTTGTTTACTCAAGATTTTCTCGTTTTCTTAAATTACCTACAACGGTCTAGTATAACCGTCAGTTACGGTTTAAAGTTAACTAATTTTCAGATTAAACACTGACGTTAGCAATTCCGAGTGGATTCGGACGTAGTCGAATCCGCCGTAATTGCGGTTATACATTGTTGTGGTGCGTTTTTTTACCACGGTCTTTTTCCAATTCGGGATTCCATTGGGTCAGTTTTCAACTTTCCAGAATATGCATAAATTTCAAAATTCGTACTGTCCCAATTTATTAATCTCAAAGTTTTGTCTGTCAATTTTTTTATAGCCGTGTATGGTTCTTTTATTCCGTCGTATTCAATTCCATTATGAGTGAGTTTGGTCAGTTTTTCAATCTGCCATTCTATTTTTCCGTCCGCATTTACTCCAAAAACATTTTCATTAGTAGTTGATTCGTAATAATCAGTTCGCACGACTAAAAATTCATCAAACTCAACAACCTCTTTTATTTCGTCGTCGAATTTGAGCGATTTTCCGCCAATTTTAAGTTCTTTATTTTCAAATTTATACGTCATTTCTCAAATGCACCACAACGGTTTTGTGTATGATTTCGTTGCGTGTTTCAGCAACTAATTTAGTAAAAAATAACAGGCAATAATTCAGCGCGAGGATTTTCCGAAAGGAAAATCAGAAGCAATGAATTATACACGTTGTTACCCAACGTTAATTTTCCTCAATTATATAATTCAGAGTATCTCTTTTCACTATTAATCTTTCTTTTAATTCCATTTCCGTTTTTATATTTTTAATTGCAAAAAGAGTTACATCTTTTTTTTCGTCAAATCCACTAAAGCAACTATTGAAATAATCGACTTTACCTTTTTCGGAATTAAAAGTCAAATTTATATAATCATTGCATTGCACATATTCACCTGCATTTCCTAAATATATTATTTCTTCTAAATTCATTTCACTGTTCAAGCGTATAAGATAAAATTCAGTTAATTCTCCATCTACTAAAAATATTTGTTTAGCAATAATCCAATTCGTTTCATTTTCAGAGTTTATTTTTCCGATTGAGTATATTTTTGATTCCATTCCTTCCCAAAATTCTCCATTTTTTGAAGTGATAACTGTATTTTCAAAAACTTCTTGAATCCAATTTTTTTCAACTTCTTTTCCTGATAATAATCCTTTTAGTTTGTTTCTAGAATCAAATCTAATTTCCTTGTCAATTCGATAGTTTTTCAAATCTATAGTTTGGCTATTATTACAGCTTTGAAAAAATATAAATAGGACTATGAGTAATGTCGTTACTAGGTTTTTCATAATGTTGGGTAACGGTCTCGTATAACCGTCAGTTACGGGTTAAAGTACGCAAATTTTTCGGTTAAGCACATACGTTAGCAATTCCGAGTGGATTGCTTCGCCAGTTCGCACTTTGTGCTCGTGTCGGACGTAGTCGAATCCGCCGTAATTGCGGTTATACATTGTTGTAAACTGTGCTTTTACTTTATTCACAATACTTTTCAATTCTTTCTTGTGCATAATCAGCTCCTAATTCTTTTGCTTTTTTCCAATTAGCACAAGCCTCTGTTTTTTTCTCTTGATTATATTTCGTGTTTCCAATGTTGAAATATGTCATTGCGTCATCAGGTTCTAATTCCAATGCTTTTTTATAATCTTCAAGTGCTCCTTCGTAATCTCCATTTTCGTCTTTTACAGTTCCTCTGTTTGTGATAGCAGAAATAAAATCAGGTGCTAATTCGATTGCTTTGTCGTAATCAGCTATTGCTGATTTCCAAGTATAAAGTTCATTTTTTACTATTGCTCTTGAATAGTAAGAATTCGGTTCTTTTGGATTAATTTCTAAAACAATAGTCCAATTTGCAATTGCACCACTCAAATTATTTGAATTATATAAATCTATTGCTTTGTTGAAATAATAATCCTCTTTTGATTCTATAAATTCTGGAAGTATCGGTTCTTTATCAACTTCAGCTCCGTAAGCATCGAATTTACAATCAAATTCATATCCTCTTTTTGCCATATCTAAAGCCCAATACATTAAATTTTCCTTTGTGATTGGAAACAAGTCTGTTTTACCTCTCAATTCAAAACTACCTTCCCAAGTAGTATATTCCTCGAAAGAATATCCATAATTACTTTTCAGATATTCATTCAGCTTTTCAAGTTTTTCTTTTTTGTCAGATAGAAAGTGAAAATCGAGTTTTGTGTATGCAAAATCAGTTAATTCACTTTTTTTCATATTTTCATAAACGTCTTCGGCAGAAACCATTTCCTTTCCAAAATTGTTGACGAAATCATCCCAAGTAAAATATGTGTTCTCCATTTCTTGACTGTAAGAATTTAAAATTGAAAGTGTTAATATGATTTGAAGTAGTTTTTTCAGCATTGTTTACAACGGTTTCGTATAACCGTCAGTTACGTGTTAAAGTACGTAAATTTTTCGGTTTAGCACAGACGTTAGCAATTCCGAGTGGATTGCTTCGCCAGTTCGCACTTTGTGCTCGTGTCGGACGCAGTCGAATCCGCCGTAATTGTGGTTATACATTGTTGTACAGCGTTATTTTTCAGCATCCACAATAGTTTTCTATTATAGTGTTTTTATCAGTTTCTTTTATTTCAAAGTAACAACCTGCTCCATTATCAGTCGGTCCGTATTTTGATTTGT
The DNA here is from genome assembly GCF_004328055.1 of Meridianimaribacter sp. CL38. NCBI lineage: Bacteria > Pseudomonadati > Bacteroidota > Flavobacteriia > Flavobacteriales > Flavobacteriaceae > Meridianimaribacter > Meridianimaribacter sp. CL38. The sequence continues at coordinate 52,134 of NZ_QKWS01000002.1, forward strand.
CCGAATTCCAACCGTGTTCAATATCCATTGGTGAACTTTTAAATATTCCTTCTATCCATTTTACCAAACTTTGTCTGTCAGTTTTTGGTAAAACTAGGGAAATTGATACTCCGCCTGCTTCTCTGCATTGTTCTATCGAATAATTAATTCCGTTTTCAAAATCTTGATTGAAAGAGCAAATACTATAGTCTGGATAATCATAATAAATTCTTTCACGTTTATTCGCAATTGAGTCATAGTTTCGAGTTAGAAATATATAGATTACATCCTCAGAGTAGTTTGTCCGTTTCATTTCCGCTTTTAATTCGTCAACGTTCGGTTCCGCAATTTTAAAATTCTGTGAGAAAGTCAAAATTGGAATTAAAAATAATATGATTGCAAAAATGTTTTTCATAATGCTGTACAACGGTCTCGTATAACCGTCAGTTACGGGATTAAAGTTAATGTTTTTCGGTTAATAACTGGCGTTAGCAATTCGAGTGGATTGCTTCGCCAGTTCGCACTTTGTGCTCGTGTCGGACGTAGTCGAATCCGCCGTAATTGCGGTTATACATTGTTGTGTACAGCTTCTATTTTTCAACTTTTTAATAAATTCAGTTTTTTTACAAGAAATAATGGTAGAGATTGAATCCTGTAAGTAGCAACCACAACTGGTTTCAGACTTGTCGGTTTTCCATATTCAAATTCCAGTTTAAATTCAGATTCTAAATAGTCAAAAATTCGGTCATTACATTTTATTTCTCCCTCAAACCAATTAGTCCAACCAAACAATATTTTTTTGAATCCCTTTCTTAAAATCAAAAAATCATTATCAATTCCTGCGTCAAATCCGTAATATTTTGCGGTTACAACCCAACCTCTTTTTCTTAATACAGAGATTATTTCATTCCACTTTTCAGTTTTGATATTTATTGCAGTTTTATTCAAATTTCAGTTTTGATTTCTATTTTTACAAATTATACACAACGGTCTCGTATAACCGTCAGTTACGGAATTAAAGTTAATGATTTTCGTTTTAGAACTGGCGTTAGCAATTCCGAGTGGATTGCTTCGCCAGTTCGCACTTTGTGCTCGTGTCGGACGTAGTCGAATCCGCCGTAATTGCGGTTATACATTGTTGTAACTCGTTTTTTAGTCAATTCCTAAATCATTTGTGAAAGAATGATGTAATTCGATTTCGCTTATTGGTACTCCAATTCTATCTTCTGTTATTCCACAAATAATTCGCTCAACTTCATATTTGCTTGATATTTTTTCAATATCGATTAGTTTATCTCGGTTTAAAGATATAGTCCAATCAACTAATTGTCTTAGTGTTCCTTTTGAAACAGGTGTTGTTCGTTTGATAGTTTTTATTCCGAAAATTTTTACGTGAGAACTTAATTCTGGATTAAAGTCTAAGGCTACTAAATCAGGTAATTCCAGTCCAACTTCCATTTTTAATTGATTCCACTTTTCTTTCAATTCTGATTGAGTAAATAATTCCGAAATTTTCATATCAGGTCTTATTTCCTTTTCAGTCGAAGTCAAATTTCTTAAAGCTTTTCTGATTCGATAAAACACTATTTGGGTTAGACATTTATCTGTCGGATTTTTACTAATTCTGCTGAAAACAATATCAGCAAAATCTTGAACCGTATAAATTTTTTCCGCTTCGGAATCCTCAATTCGTATTCCAAATTTGTCCTCAATTGACATCACTAATTCGACTGAATCTAATCCCATTATCGGTTTGTTTTAAATGTTTTACAACGGTCTCGTATAACCGTCAGTTACGGGATAAAGTTAATGATTTTTAGAGAGTTGTAGCGTTTGGTGAATAAAAAAAGTTCCAATAAGCTATCTGTAATAGTCTCACCGGAACTTTTTAAATAATTATTAATAAGTTTTTATTTACTCAGCAGTTTCTTCCATAGTGTGATATACGTTTTGTACATCATCATCTTCTTCAAGTTTTTCTAAAAGTTTTTCTACATCTTCAGCTTGTTCTGCAGTAATTGCTTTGGTAACTTGTGGTATACGCTCAAACCCAGAAGATAAAATTTCAATGTTATTGGTTTCTAAATAGGCTTGTATTTTTCCAAAACTTTCAAATGGAGCATAAATCATTACGCTGGTTTGCTCGTTTCCATCAGCATCTTGGTCAGTGTCTTCAAATACTTCTTCTACACCAAAATCAATGAGCTCCAATTCTAGTTCTTCAAGATCTATTCCGTCACTTTTTACTTTAAAGTTACAGGTATGGTCAAACATAAACACTACCGAACCTGATGTGCCTAAACTACCATCGCATTTATTAAAATAACTTCTTACGTTTGCTACTGTACGTGTATTATTATCAGTTGCAGTTTCAACCAAAATAGCAATACCATGTGGTGCGTAGCCTTCAAATAATACTTCTTTATAATCGCCTTGGTTTTTATCGGACGCACGTTTTATGGCACGTTCAATATTGTCTTTAGGCATGTTTACCGATTTGGCATTTTGTATTACTGCTCTTAACCTGGAGTTACTGTCTGGATCAGGACCACCTTCTTTAACAGCCATTACAATATCTTTTCCAATACGTGTAAAGGCTTTACTCATTGCAGACCAACGTTTCATTTTTCGCGCTTTACGAAATTCAAAAGCTCTTCCCATAAATTGTTACTTAATTTAAAATTTTGACCAAATGTAATAAAAATGTAGCGTTGTAAAAACAACTATTCTTGAACTTCTACAATTGTTTCAATAGCTTCGGCTAGTTTAAAATCTTTTTCGGTAACGCCATTGGCACTATGTGTTGAAAGCGAAATGGTAAGTATGTTGTACACATTGGTCCAGTTTGGATGGTGGTTTTGCGCTTCGCATTCAAAAGCTATTCGACTCATGGCACTAAAGCAGTCTTTAAAATTATCGAATTCAAACTCTACATGAATAGCGTTTTCGTAATATTCCCAGTCAGGGAAACGCAATAGTTTTTTTTCTATAGCATCTTGGGTAAGGAGTGTCATAAAAGTTAAATAATTTGGTTACCCTTAAAGGTAATAAATTATTGGTTAATTAACGTGAATAATATGAGTCACTTCGAGTAAAATTCTGCAAGAATTTTGTATCAAGAAGTGTATTTTTGATAGAAATTTTCTTGTTTTCGATACAAATTCCACTCATTTTAATAGTGAAATTCACTCTAATTGACGAAAATTTCTTATCCGTTATTCACGTTAACTATTGTGTTGTTTTTCCAACTCTTGTAAAACCTGTGTGCTAGATATTTGTAAGTGCTTTGGTAGCAAATTGTATTTAGGTAATACTGCTAAATATCTATCTTCGTTGGTGGTAAATACATGCTTGTAGTTAACACGTTTTTGGGTGTGAAGTTTTACAATGTCTTTTATGAATTCATCATGATGCACCAAATCGGTACTTCCTAAATGAAAGATGCCATATTTATTACGGTTAATAATATAATGTACTTGCTGAGTAATTTTACTATCAGTAGTCACATTCATGATAACATTAGGGAAAATTTCTACTGAAGTCCCTTCTAAAATATGCTGTTGAATTTCCTTTATTCTAGGACATTGTACGCCTAATACTATTGGAAGTCTTAAGATTACTACTTGCTGTTTAGGAAGTCGCAAAAGCATGTTTTCAACTTTAATTTTAAAGTGTCCGTAAATACTGTTACTAAAGGTTTTATCGAGCTCGTAACTTGGAAATTTGCTATAAGCATCAAATGCATTTGCAGAAGAAATGAATATGATTTTACAGTTTTTGTTAGTTTGAAGATACTCAGCAATGTGTTTGTGCGCTGTTACTTGCGTATGAAAATCGCCTCTAAGTGCTGAAACAATAATGGTAGGTTTTACAGCTTCAATAATTTCAACAACATCGTCTTCTTCAACATCATACTGAAAAAACTGTTTGTTTTTTTCAAACTCTTTTTTGGGTGTTCTGTAGGTGCCAAAGGTTTTAAAATAGGCGCAAAGTTCTTTATAGATAGCATTACCTAAAAAACCACTTGCACCTAAAATTAATACTTTATGTTTGCTGCTTTTGTCTATCTTCATTCAATCCCTCATTTCTTACATGCTAACCTTTATAAAACGGAAGTTTTACAACTGTTGCAGGAACAGCATTTTTTCTAATTTGAATATTAATTTTACTACCAGCATCTGCAAATACAGTTGGTACATATCCTAATCCAATACCTTTATTTAATGAAGGCGACATAGTCCCAGATGTTACATTGCCTATTATTTTTCCTTGAGAATCTACAATGTCGTATCCTTGACGCGGAATTCCTCTTTCGTCTAGCTCAAAAGCAACTAGTTTACGTTCAGCACCACGACGCTTTTGATCTTCTAAAGCTTCGGAGTTTGTGAAAGTTTTAGTGAATTTTGTAATCCAGCCTAAACCAGCTTCAATAGGAGAGGTTGTATCGTCTATATCATTTCCGTAAAGGCAATAACCCATTTCTAGGCGTAGCGTATCTCTTGCTGCTAAACCAATTGGCTTAATGCCATAATCAGCTCCAGCTTCAAACACTTTGTCCCAAACTTGTTTAACTTCACTGTTTTTGCAGTAAATTTCAAATCCACCACTTCCTGTATATCCTGTTGCTGAAATAATAACATGCTCAATACCTGCAAAATCACCAACTACAAAATTGTAAAATTTAATGTCTGACAAATCATGACTAGATAAGGATTGCATAGCTTCAACAGCTTTTGGTCCTTGAATGGCTAATAACGAATAATCTTCGCTTAAATCACGTAGTTCTGCACCTACATCATTTTTAGATTGTAACCAGTTCCAGTCTTTTTCAATATTGCTCGCATTTACTACCAATAAATACGTGTCTTCCTTAATACGATAGATAATTAAATCATCAACAATACCACCATCATCATTAGGCATGCAGCTGTATTGCGCTTTTCCAACAGTAAGTTTTGAAGCATCATTGCTACATGTTTTTTGAATAAGCTCAAGCGCATGAGGTCCTTCAATTAAAAATTCTCCCATATGGCTCACATCAAAAACACCAACACCATTTCTTACGGTTTCATGCTCAATGTTTACACCTTCATATTGTACTGGCATATTGTATCCTGCAAAAGGAACCATTTTTGCTCCAAGAGCTTGATGTGTTGCTGTTAAGGCGGTATCTTTCATTTTAAAAATCTTTGGTTAGTAAATAAATTATTAGAAAAACAACAGCTAAAACCAAAATAACTGAAACTATTGCTTTTTTTGGATTTTTACTATTGGGTAGTATTTCAACACTATCACCTAAAAACTCGATTATTAGTAGTAAAAACTCCTTCATCTATTCGCAAAAGTATATAAAATTATCTGTTTATTTAAACGCCTTAACACTTAAAAAGTTTTACAAAAAAATGTTAATGTAAAGCGATAATTATATTAGCAATACATTATTATTTATTTTTAGTTTTAAAGACTAATTAAACAAACTCATGAGAATTTTATTTTCCGTATGTATGATGTTGTTAACCTTAACTGTAACAGCACAAAAAGGGTTGCCTGAAGATTTTTTAAGTTCAGAATTTCATAAAAATAGAAGAGAAGCTTTACGCACACAAATGCCAGAGAATAGTGTGGCTGTTTTCTTTTCAAATCCTGTTAGAAACAGAGCTAACGATGTAGATTATGTATACCATCAGGATCCTAATTTTTACTACCTCACAGGTTACAAAGAGCCTCATGCAGTTTTGGTGGTATTCTCAGAGTATCAAACCAATTCCGAAGGCAAACGCTACAACGAAATACTATATGTTCAAGAGCGTAATGCTAGAGCAGAACAATGGACTGGTTATAGGCTAGGAGTAGAAGGTGCAAAAGAGCAGTTAGGGTTTGAAATGGCTTTTAATGGAAAGGAGTTTTTAGAGTCAGGAATTGATTTTACTAGTTTTAATTCGGTGTTGTATTTCGATTTTAAAGATGATTATAGAGATTCTAAACGAAACACAGCAGATTTGTACAGTTTAATACAGTCGTTTAAACAGCAAATTCATGTGCTAGAAGCTTTTGATATTGATAACAAGAAAGATCAAATCGAAGAGGAGCAAGACACGCAAGTAGTGCAATCTAAAGTAAAAACAGATACACGAACCTTAGGAAGATTAATGGCAGGTTTGCGAGAAGTTAAAACTGACGAAGAAATGGTGTTGTTAAAGAAAGCTGTGCGAATTTCGGCAATGGGACAGCGTGAGGTTATGAAAGCAATGCATCCTAATATGTCTGAGACTGAAGTACAAGGTGTGCATGAATATGTGTATAAAAAGTATGGTAGCGAGTATGAAGGTTATCCTAGTATTGTTGGTGCTGGTCATAACGGTTGTGTACTGCATTATATTGAAAACAATAAGACGAAACTCGGTAATGATTTAGTGCTTATGGATCTTGGTGCAGAGTATCATGGTTATACTGCAGATGTTACCAGAACCATACCTGCAAACGGTAAGTTTTCTAAAGAACAAAAACAAATTTACGATTTAGTATACGAAGCTCAAGAAGCTGGAATTAATGCTACTATAGTAGGAAACTCAATGAGAGATACTGATGCTGCTTCTAGAGAGATAATTAATAAAGGTTTGGTGAAATTAGGTATCGCTAAAAATGAAGCTGATGCGAGACAATATTTTCCGCATGGGACTTCACATCATATTGGACTTGATGTTCATGATACTAATTTGAGAGGTGCTTTTGTACCAAATATGGTGATTACTGTAGAACCAGGTATTTATATTCCCGAAGGTAGTGATTGCGATGAAAAATGGTGGGGAATTGCTGTTCGTATTGAAGATGATATTATAATTACTGAAAATGGTCCAATCAACTTATCAGCTGAAGCTCCAAGAAAATCTGATGAAATTGAAGCTTTGATGAAAGAAGAAAGTGTATTATCTGGTTTACAATTACCTAAACTAGATTAAGCTTTGTAAAAGTATTTTTTTTAGTTTCCGCTTTACATAAAAGAAACGTAACGCTCCAATGAGTAATAACACAGGAGCAATAATCAACAAGGAATATCCAATAGGAGTAATTTCTTGTAAAATGGTAAGCTTTAATATAGCAACACCAGAGCTCACAAAAACGACAAAGGTTCTAAAATAGGCTAAAAATGTACGTTCATTTGCTAATCTAGTGCGTTCAAGCGCAAGAGTGTCAGTTGTTTTTAGTGCAAGCTGTTCTTTCATGATTTAAAGATAGCACTATTTACTCGATAATCGAGATTTAAATGCGCCAAGGCTTGCTTAGAAATCAAAACAGTTTTCTATTAAAGCTTTCTGTGCTTGCATTGAGGTAGTTAACTTCTACAATAAAAACGTCTTTAAATCTTCGTAAGTTGAAATTTCTACTGAACGTTTTTTCTTTTTCATCACTTTTAAGATTTGCTCAGGTAAATCTATATTTTCTTTTATAGTATCTTCTACAACATCTAAAAACTTAGTAGGATGAGCAGTTTCTAAAAACACGCAGTGGTCATTTGGATTGTTTTTTAAATGCGATTTACATGCTAAATATCCAACAGCTCCGTGAGGATCTGCAATGTAATTATACTCATTGTATAACTCTTCAATGGCTTTAATGGTTTCTTTATCAGTAAAACTATAACCGCTTAATTGCTTTGATAAGGTTTCAAAATCGTTATTATGTAATTCCTGAATACGTACAAAATTACTTGGGTCACCAACATCCATAGCGTTGCTTATGGTTTGTACTGAAGGTTTTGGCTCGTACTGCTGCGTTTGTAAATAGTTATATACAATGGCATTAGCGTTGTTTGCAGCAATAAAATGTTTAACTGGTAAGCCTAAACGTTGTGCCATCATACCAGCACAAATATTTCCGAAGTTGCCACTTGGTACTGAAAACACAATATTGTCATAATTCTTGTGAAGTTGTTTGTAAGCAAACATAAAGTAAAATAACTGCGGTAACCATCGTGCTACATTAATAGAGTTGGCTGACGTGAGTTGCATTTTACTGGTTAAAGTGTCGTCTAAAAACGCTCGTTTTACCATAGCTTGACAATCGTCAAACGTACCATGAACTTCTAATGCTTTAATGTTTTTTTTAAGCGTAGTTAATTGTTTTTCTTGGATATCGCTCACTTTTCCGCTAGGATATAAAATCACCACATTTACACCTTCAACACCTAAAAAACCATTAGCTACAGCACCTCCAGTATCTCCTGATGTCGCTACCAAAACTGTAACCTCGTTGGTGTTATTCTGATTGAAATAACCCAAACATCTAGCCATAAAACGCGCACCAACGTCTTTAAAAGCCATTGTTGGACCATGAAATAATTCTAAAGTTGAAATAGAATCGGTTATTTTTTCAACAGGAAAATCAAACGACAATGTATCTTCTATAATGTCTTTTAAAATTGCTTCAGGAATATCAGGAGTCACAAACTGTTTGATGGCTTCAAAGGCAATTTCAGAATATGAAAGCGAATCAATAGACTTAAAAAAAGAGTCTGGTAAAGGAGTGATGCTCTCTGGAAAGTACAAACCTTTGTCTGGAGCTAGCCCTTTAATTACTGCATCCTTAAAAGTAGTGTTTGGTGCTTTTTTATTTAGTGAAAAGTAGTTCATGATAGTGTTTTTATTCCGTTAGGATTAATTTTTGAAACGTAAACTTTAAAATCTATTGTTGTGTTTTTATACACATTTTCAAAGGCTTCGGCAACTTGGTTTGCTGTTGTTTCTCCTTTGTTTAAAGCAAATATTGAAGGACCAGAACCAGAAATACCAACACCTAATGCACCAGATTGCATTGCAGTAGTTTTAGCAACATCAAACTGTGGTATAAGCTGTTTTCTGTGAGGCTCTACAATAACATCTTGCAATGAACGACTGATTAAACCGTAATCTGAAGTATGCAGTCCATGGACCAAACTACCAACATTTGCCCATTGTGTAATTCCGTCTTTAAATTGAATGTGTTTAGGTAAAATAGCCCTTGCTTCAGAAGTTTTTACTTCAATTTGAGGATGCACAATGGTTGCATATAAATCAGTAGGAGTAGGGAGTTCTAAAATTTCTAGAGGCTCTAAACTTTTTACCAAAGTAAATCCGCCAAATAATCCTGGAGCAATATTATCAGCATGTTCATTGCCACTAGCTACAGCTTCACCTTTCATGGCAAATGCTGTTAATTGCGTTTTATTGAAAGGTTTTCCTAGTAATTCATTTATAGCATACACAACTCCAGAAGCACTTGCTGAACTGCTACCAACACCACTTCCTGGTTTTATATGTTTGTAAATTTCAACATCGAAGCCAAAGTTTACATTGGCTGCTTCTAAAATGGCTAAACCAGCAACACCAGCAACATTTTTTTTGGTTTCTAAAGGCAAATCATAACCTTCAATTTTACTAATGGTTATTCCTTTGGAACTTGTTTTTTTAATTACCATTTCATCACCAACACTGTCGAGGCAAAACCCAAGAACATCAAATCCGCAAGACACGTTAGCAACAGTTGCTGGTGAAAATATCTTTATTGAATCCATATTAGTCATTTCCGATTCTTATAATATCAGCAAATAAACCAGAAGCAGTTACATCTGCTCCAGCTCCAGCACCTTTGATAATCATTGGTTGCTCTTTGTAACGTTGGGTGTAAAACATTACAATATTATCTTTTCCTTCTAGGTTATAAAAGGGATGACCTTGCGGAATTTCCTTTAAACCAACTTTGGCTTTACCTTCATTAAATTCGGCTACATATTTCAATTTAGAACCTTTTTCATTGGCTTGCGCAAATAGCTTTTGAAAATGTGCTTCGTCATCAATTAAAGTCTTATAAAAGTCATCAACAGAATCGCTTTCTAAATTGGCTTTAGTTAAAAAAGAATCGTTTGTAATGTCTTCAAATTCCATAACCGTTCCACTTTCTCTGGCTAAAATCAATATTTTTCTAGCAACATCAACACCACTTAAGTCAATTCTAGGATCAGGTTCGGTATAACCTTCAGCTTGTGCTTGTTTAACCACATCATGAAACTTGGTTGTATCATTAAAATTATTAAAAACGAAGTTTAAACTTCCAGATAATACAGCTTGAATAGATGTGACTTTATCACCAGAAGCGATAAGATTATTGAGTGTGTCAATAACTGGTAAACCTGCACCAACATTAGTTTCAAATAAAAATGGTGCGTTGTATTTTCTTGATAGATATTTAAGCTGATTGTATTTGTCAAAAGTATCCGAACAGGCAATTTTATTACAAGCTACAACAGCAATACTTTCTTTTAAATAGTTAGCGTATAAATTTGCAACGTCTTTGTTTGCAGTAACATCTACAAAAATGCTGTTGCGCAAATTTAATGCTTTTGCAGTTTTGAAAAAGCCTTCTAAAGAGGCTGTTTCGCCAGTGTTTAAAACCGCTTTCCAGTTTTTAAGGGAAATACCATCTTCGTCAAAAACCATTTGTCTTGAGTTTGATAATCCAATAACTCTTAAATTGATTTTCAAATTGTCTTTAAGGTATTTTTTCTGTTGTTTGATCTGCTCCACCAAACGTTCTCCAACATTACCAACTCCTGTAATAAATACATTAAGCTGTTTGGTTTTTACTTCAAAAAACACTTCGTGTAATGTATTCAGAGCTTTTTTAACATCATGCTCAGAAATTACTGCAGAGATGTTTTTTTCTGAAGCACCTTGCGCTATTGCTCTAACATTGATGTTGTTTTTACCCAAAGTACTAAACATTTTACCACTAATACCTTGATGACTTTTCATATTATCACCAATAAGTGCAACTATAGAAAGGTCAGTTTCAATAACAATTGGGTTAATTTTATGCTGAGTGATTTCGTACTCAAAAGCTTGGTCAATCTTTTCTTTAGCTTGATTAGCATCGGCTTTATTTACACCAAAACAAATAGAATGTTCTGATGACGCTTGCGTAATAAAAACCACATTTATTTTATGATTAGCCAACACTTCAAACAAGCGTTTTGAAAACCCAGGAATACCTACCATTCCGCTACCTTCAAGAGTTAATAATGAGATGTCGTTGATATTACTTATTCCTCTTACAGTAAGATTATTGGTTTGTTCATGGGCAATGTAAGTACCATCAGCATCAGGTTTCATTGTATTTTTAATCACTATTGGGATGTTTTTATCCAACACAGGCTGAACAGTTGGAGGATAAAGTACTTTTGCACCAAAATGGGAAAGTTCCATAGCCTCTTGGTAGGACAGCTTTTTGATAGGGTAGGCTTGCTTTACAAGTTTAGGGTTTGCAGTATACATACCGCTTACATCAGTCCATATTTCTAAAGTATCAGCTTCTAAAGCTGAAGCTACCAAAGCAGCAGTAAAATCGGAACCTCCACGACCCAAGGTTGTGATTTCACCTTGTTGAGATTTTGACACAAAACCAGGAAGTATCGTTACACCTTGTGTTGCGTTACTAAAATACTCCTGAATATTCTTATAAGTTGTATTATAATTAACTTCGGCTTTAGTAAAGTTATCGTTAGTTACAATCAACTCTTGTGTATTTTTTCTAACAACATCAATACCTTTAGATTTCATGGTTTCAGTGATGATGTAAGATGACAATAATTCTCCAAAACTTACTAGTTTATCAGACGTTTTTGGTGACAACTCATTTATCAAATAAATACCATCTAGTAAGCTTTTTAGGTTGTCTAATTTAGTGTTTAGTTTATCTGAAACCGCTTTGTCAACATTTCGAATTAATCTAGATAATATATTTAAATGAATATCTTTAATGGTTTTATATTCAGACAAATAACTTTCATCTTTTGTTTGAGCTAAGTGACCAGCTTTTAGTAATTTATCAGTTATTCCGCCAACAGCTGATACAACACAAATTACAGGTTGACTTTTTTTATAGTCTTCTAATATTTGAATAACCTTTGTTATATTTTCAACAGAACCTACAGAAGTTCCTCCAAATTTTAATACGTGCATTTTATAATGACTTTAGTAAAAATAATATTGTTTATTTGTTGTGTTTAAAAAAACACATTGGACCGGAGAGAATATATTAATAGCAACCCAAACGGGTTGTAATAATAGATGTGAACACAGAAGTGCCAGCAACAAAAATTGCTGATGATATAAAGTTGGTATTTAATACTGTCTTAGTGTTCATATAGCTTTCAAATGTATTATTTTTACTCTAATAAAAAAACTAATTAATTCTTTTTACGGAATTAACAAAAAACATAAAGACTTTTTAACAAATAATGAAAATATTATCCAAAGAACAGATATACGAAGGAGATAAACTAACAGCACAACGTCAAAACATATCCTCAACCGAGTTGATGGAGCGTGCTGGAACCCAAATTTTTAACTGGATACACATGCGTATGCAAGGAGCTCCTGTTCCTATTCATGTATTTTGCGGTATAGGGAATAATGGTGGAGATGGTTTGGTATTGGCAAGACATTTAATAAATCATGGTTATAATGTTTATACTTATGTTGTAAACTATAGTGATAAGCGTTCAAAAGACTTTTTGATTAACTATGACAGAATAAAACAAACCACTAAAGAGTGGCCTACATTATTAACTTCTGAAAAAGACTTTCCATCAATAACTCCAGAAGCTATTATAGTTGATGCTGTTTTTGGTATTGGTTTAAACAGACCAATTGATGACTGGGTTAAACACTTGTTTCAGCATTTTAGAGCGTCAAAAGCGTTTACCTTGTCTATAGACATTCCGTCAGGATTACTTACAGATAAAGTTCCTGAAAATGAAAACGATGTGGTTTGGGCTGGTTTTACCTTGAGTTTTCAAACACCAAAACTGGTTTTCTTCTTACCGCAAACTTCAAAATATACAGTACAATGGGAAGTATTAGATATAGGTATTGATTTAGAATACATTTATAATTTAAATACAGAAACTGAGCTTATAGGTAAACAAGAAGTTTTACCACTTTATCAACCTAGAGAGAAATTTTCTCATAAGGGAAGTTTTGGTCACGCTTTGATTATTGGTGGAAGTTATGGTAAAATTGGAGCTGTAAATTTGGCAAGTAGAGCTGCCTTGTCTTCTGGTGTTGGTTTAGTAACTGCTTTTGTACCTAAATGTGGTTATGTGCCATTACAGTCTTCGTTTCCTGAAGCTATGGTGATTACTGATAAAGAGGAAGAGTTTATTTCTGATATCTCTTTTGAAATTGAGCCAACAGCAATTGGAATAGGAGTAGGCATAGGAGCACATGATAAAACTGTTACTGCTTTTGAGGCATTTTTAAAAGCAAATACAAAACCATTGGTTATTGATGCTGATGGATTAAACATACTTTCAAAGAAGAAAGCTTTATTGAAATTACTGCCAGAGCAAACCGTTTTAACACCACATCCAAAAGAATTAGAAAGACTTGTAGGAACTTGGAAAGACGATTTTGACAAACTAGAAAAAACCAAAGCATTCTCTAAAAAGTACAACGTAATTATAATCATAAAAGGAGCAAATACAATAACCGTTTTTCAGGATAAATACTATGTAAATACTACTGGAAATCCTGGGTTAGCTACAGCAGGAACAGGAGATGTGCTTACAGGTGTTATAACAGGATTAATAACTCAAGGGTATCAACCGTTGGTTGCTTCTATTTTTGGAGTGTATTTACACGGTAAATCTGCTGATATTATTCTGCAGGATTATGGCTATCAAAGTTTAATTGCAAGTCATGTCATTGAAGGTTTAGGTGAAGCTTATATTGATTTGTTTAAGCAGCCTGAACAACCACAACAAGCAGAAAATGAAGAAGACCAAAACGCATAAAAAAAAAGCCACTGATACAGTGGCTTTTTCATTTTATATAATAGTATTAAATACTTAATTCTTCAAATAACTCAACTAGTTTAGGACTAGATGGTCTTGGAGCATCTGCACTTACAATGTTGCCATCAGGATCAACAAGAATAAATCTTGGAATTCCTTCAATAGCATAATCTTGTACGAATTGAGATTTCCAATCGTTATCAGCAAATAACTGAATACCACCTAACTCTTTTTCTTTAACCATTTCAACCCAAGCATCATGGTCTTTTGCAACGTCAATTGATGTGCTCACAAATTCAATATTTTTACCATGAAATTGTGCTTCAACTTCTTTTAAGAAAGGAATTTCGCGTTTGCAAGGTCCACACCATGTAGCCCAAACGTCAATGTATACATACTTTCCTTTTAAGTCAGATAAAGATGTCGTACCTCCTTTATGGTTTTCATATTTAGTAAATTCTGGAGAAGGGTTTCCTTTTGCTAATAGCTTAACTTTGTTGTACTTTTCTGTAAGCTTGTCTTTAAACTCTTGGTCTTCAGATAATGAAGAAACTCCATTGTAGTAAGCTTCAAGATTTTCGTTACCAGGAGAAACTTCATAAGCTAACATTTTAGCAAGGTCTTTTTTTATTGAAGGTGCGTTTAAAGCGCTTAGCTCTTTAAAAGTAGCTTCAACATTTTCACCACTATTTAATTTAGTGCTATAGTGGTTTTGAACCATAGCTTTGTATGCTGCTATGTTGTTATAATCTTCTTCATTAGTAAAGACTATACCTTCTAATGGTTTCATAAAGTCGTCAGAAGCTTTGAAACCTTCTTTCTTAGCAAAATACTCGTGGTATGTTGGATATCTTTGTATGTTAGATAAATGATCGTACTTCAGGTTTTTAGTTTCCATAGCAATAAAATCTTCATCTAACACTCCAGAGTTTTTAAGTAATTCAGTTTTAGAAGTATTGAACTCATTGATTTTGTTTAAAAATTCTTCTTCTTCTAAAGCATATAATTCTGGTGTTCCTATTTCGCCTGATAGTTTTTCGTCATGTAACGATTTGCTTGCTAAGTAGTTATTGACTTCGGCACCAACACCTGTATAGGCTATCGTTTCATCAAATTCTTTAGTGTTTAGTGTTAGATTTAAATCATAACCAGGAGCTAAATAAACGTTAGAGATTTCTTTACCGTCATTAAACATATATACGCCTGTATCTACACGTAATGTGTCGGCAAAAGTTCCATCTTCAGCAACGGCAATAGTTTTAGTGAAATCTCCACTACGCACAATTAGTTTGTCGCTATTCTTGTTTTCAATTTTTCCAGAAAACAGAGCATAGTCAACTTTAGGTTCTTCATTACAAGCCATAAGCAAAGTAACAGAACTTAATAAAATTAGTGTTTTTTTCATGGGAGTTTGTTTTAGTTTACTCAAAAATAACAGAATATAGCTACAATTCATGATATTTTATTAATTATTAACATTAGTTGCATAATATTTAAGGAATGTTGAATTTTGAGGCACTAAAATTTCATTATGGACTCCATTCATTATATATCTTCTGATATTTTACAATTATCAGATATTAATGATATAATACAATTACATAAAAAGATTGAACTCTCTAAAGAAGCAATCGATAAAATTTCTAAATGCAGAACCTACTTAAATGATAGAATGTCTTTACAAGACGAACCTATTTATGGTATTAATACAGGATTTGGTTCTCTATATAATGTAAAAATTTCTAAAGATAAGTTAACGCAATTACAAGAAAACCTTGTGATGTCTCATGCTTGTGGTATTGGAGAACAAGTACCAAATGAAGTTGTAAAACTTATGCTCTTTTTGAAAATTCAATCTTTAAGTTACGGTTTTAGTGGTGTGCAATTGGAAACTGTAAACCGATTGGTAGACTTTTATAATAATGATATTTTACCAATAGTATATACTCAAGGCTCGTTAGGAGCTTCGGGCGATTTAGCACCTTTAGCACATTTGGCATTGCCTTTACTTGGAAAAGGTGAGGTTTATTATAAAGGTACCATAGTAGCTTCTGAAAAAGTGCTTGCAGATTTTAATTGGAAACCAATTCAATTACAATCAAAGGAAGGTTTAGCGCTTTTAAATGGCACACAATTTATGAGTGCTTATGGAATACATGTCCTTATTAAATCCTATAAAATTTCATATTTAGCCGATTTAATAGGTAGTATCTCAATTGACGCTTTTGATGGTAGAATAGAACCATTTAGCGAATTGGTTCATTTAATAAGACCTCATAATGGACAGTTAAAAACTGCTGAGAGAGTTAGAGAATTTCTTGAGGATAGTGAGCTGATAAAACAAAAGAAGCAACATGTACAAGATCCATATTCATTTAGGTGTATACCGCAAGTTCATGGTGCAACTAAAGATGCATTGGAGTATGTACATAAAGTATTTAAGACTGAAATAAACTCAGTAACAGATAACCCAAATATTTTTATTGGTGAAGATCAAATTATATCAGGAGGAAATTTTCATGGTCAACCACTAGCATTAGCTTTTGATAACCTAAAAATAGCAATGTCAGAGTTAGGAAATATCTCAGAGCGAAGAACATTTCAACTTGTATCTGGTTTAAGAGGTTTACCAACATTTTTAGTTGACAATCCTGGATTAAATTCTGGTTTTATGATTCCACAATATACAGCAGCTAGTATTGTTAGTGCAAACAAGCAATTAGCAACACCAGCTAGTATTGATAGTATAGTTTCTAGTAATGGTCAAGAAGATCATGTAAGCATGGGAGCAAACGCAGCAACTCAAGCATATACATTGGTTGATAATGTAGGAAGGATTTTGGCAATTGAACTTTTCAACGCTTCACAAGCACTGTTTTTTAGAAAACCTAAAAAATCATCTAGCTTAATTGAGGCATTCCTAAAAGCCTATAGAAAGGAAGTGGATTTTGTTGATCATGATCAAATTTTTCATGAAATGATAAAAAAGTCTGTGCATTTTATCGATGATTTTTGCATTGAAAATGAACTGCTTTTCGATTAACTGCAAAAAAGAAATGTTTAACTGTTTATTTGTTAAAAAAAAACAAATTTTATTTGTGAGTCACTATTATAAAATATACTTTTGAAAGTAAATAGATGGTATTTCATATCGTTTATTTAGCGTAATAAAAGCCCTTTTTACAAGAAAATTTTTACGCATCTTACCTAAAATTGTTTAATAGCAGAACAATTGATTATTAGCACATTTATTGATTTTTTGAATGTTTACATTCAAGGAAAAGTTACTCTGTATTTCATTTATGCAATACTGAATAGCTTAATCATTTAGGTCCCAAACCTAACATTTTAAGTATTAACCTCCATCTATGTTATGTTGGCAATTTTGCCAAGAAATAAATGTATAGATAATTTTAATTTTAATACCAAATGTTATGTTTATGAGCAATTTTACCCGTAGTAGAGGTTCAGCTATAAAATGGCGACCTACTACAAATTTATGGTGTTGTAGCATTGACTTTTTTACTAGGCATTTTAAGAGCATGAAGGCTTTGGCTTTTATCATGCTTTTTGTGTTTAGTTCAGGCTCAATGTTAGGGCAATCTAACGAACTGATGGAGCGAAGTACATACTTAAATAGATGTATGGATGAAGCTCCTGTAGGACCAACCGCTGCAGAAGTAGGTGGAATGTACGTCGAAATATGTGACGGAATTACGCCAACTGTAACTAAATCTTCAGCTTGGGTTCAACCGTCAACAGACTGTGATTGGGAAATCATCCACACTTATGATATTGTTTGTGGAGATTTTGAAGAGCAGTTTAAAATTCACTACACAGGAGGAGATCAAACAGCTCCAACTTTAAATGAAGATGCTGTTATTCCTTCAGGTGGATCAGACTTAAACGTTTGTTTTGACGAAATTCCAGAAGGACCATCTGAGTCAGATATTAGAGATCTTTTTTCTGATAACTGTGGAGATGTAATTGTTGTAAAGTCTGGAGAGCCAACAGGTAGTGATTGTGCTTGGAGTGTAACTTATAAGTACGAAATCACTGATGAATGTGGAAATACTGCTAGCCCTATTGATATTTCATATAGTGGAGGCGACACAGAAGACCCTGTGTTAGTTGGAGTTCCTGAAGATGAAACTGTAAGTTGTATTGATGAAATTCCGGATGCTCCACAAGTAACTGCTACAGATAATTGTGCAGACAACTTGGTAGTAACATTAGAGGAAGACGATTCAAACCTTGGAACTTTTTGTGATGGTGGAACATTAGTTAGAACTTGGACTGTAACAGATGAGTGTGATCATACTGTAAGTATGTCTCAAACAATAACTGTTGAGCCAACACCTGAAACATATTTCTTAAACACTCCTGATAACATAAGTATAAGTTGTGATGAGGCTGGTAGTTACCAACCTTCAAGTTTAGCTTATACAAATGGTGTTGACTCAGGAGCTTGTGCTATAAATGGTGAAGTTGCAGGAGAATTAAGTGGAAACTATACAGAGTGTGGTGGATACCTTAAAGTAACTTGGTCATATACAGATGAATGTGAAAGAGAGATTACCTATGTTCAAGATATCACTGTTGAGCCTGCACCAATGGCAGCTTTTGAGTCAGTGTCAGATGAAGAAATTACTTGTGATGAAGCGGCATCTTATGAAGCAGGATACTTAGCTTATACTAATGATGCTGAGACTGAAGCATGCTTAATAGCAGGTGAAGTTGCAGGAGAATTAAGTGGAAGCTATACAGAATGTGGTGGAGAGTTATTGGTAACTTGGACGTTTATGGACGATTGCCAAAGAGAAATTACAGCTACAAAAACAATAACAGTATTACCAGCACCAGTTGCAGAATTTGCACCAGTAGAGGACGAAGAAATCACTTGTGATGAAGCAGCAACTTATTCAGCTGGATTTTTAACATATAACAATGGAGCAGAAACAGACGCTTGCTACATTTCAGGAAAAGTAAAAGGAGTAATTACAGGAAGCTACACAGAATGTGGTGGAGAGTTAATAGCAACTTGGACATATACTGATGATTGTAATCGTCAAATCACAGCTAGTAAAACAATAACAGTATTACCAGCACCAGTTGCAGAATTTGCACCAGTAGAAGATGAAGTAATTTCTTGTGATGAAGCAGGATCTTACTCAGCAGGATTCTTAACCTATAATAATGGCGCAGAAACAAAGTCATGCTACATTTCAGGAAAAGTAGAAGGAGTAATTACAGGAAGCTACACAGAGTGTGGTGGAGAGTTAGAAGTAACTTGGACATATGTTGACGACTGTCAAAGAGAGATTACAGCTACTAAAACAGTAACAGTTGAGCCAGCACCAATGGCATCTTTCGAGTCAGTAACAGATGAAGAAATTACATGTGATGAAGCTGCAACTTATACAGCAGGATATTTATCATACAACAACAATGCAGAAACTAAAGCGTGTTCTATTTCAGGAGAAGTAGAAGGTGAGTTAAGTGGAAGCTATACAGAATGTGGTGGAGAGTTAGAAGTAACTTGGACATATGTTGACGATTGTCAAAGAGAAATTACAGCTACAAAAACAGTAACTGTATTACCAGCACCAGCTGCAGAATTTGCACCAGTAGAAGATGAAGAGATTACATGTGATGAAGCAGCATCTTATGTTGCGGGCTACTTATCATATAGTAATAATGCTGAGACTGATGCTTGTTTAATAGAAGGAGAAGTTGAAGGAGAAATCTCTGGTGAATACTCTGAGTGTGGTGGAACATTAACAGTAACATGGTTCTACAAAGATAACTGTGAGCGTGAGATTACAGCTAGTAAAACAGTAACTGTATTACCAGCTCCTGTTGCAGAATTTGATTCAGTTGAGGTTATTGTAATTGATTGTGATGAAGCTGCATCTTATGAGGCAGGTTACTTAGCATATAGTAATGGAGCTGGAACTGATGCTTGTTTAATAGCAGGTGAAGTTGAAGGAGAAATTACTGGAAGTTACACTGAATGTGGAGGGCTTTTATTTGCTAATTGGACTTTTACTGATGAGTGTGAGAGAACTATAACTCAAACTCAACAAATTAAAGTAAATCCAGCACCAGCTGCAGAGTTTGCTCCAGTGGAAAATGAAGAGATTACATGTGATGAAGCTGCATCTTATGTTGCAGGCTACTTATCATATAGTAATAATGCTGAGACTGAGTCTTGTTTAATTGAAGGACAAGTAGAAGGAGAATTAAGTGGAAGCTATACTGAATGTGGTGGAGAGTTGCAAGTAACTTGGACATTTATGGATGATTGTCAAAGAGAGATTACGGCTACAAAAATAGTAACTGTATTACCTGCACCTAAAGCTGAATTTGTAAATGTTCCTCAAAACATTACTATTACTTGTGATCAGGCTGCTGTTTATCAATCGGCTAACTTAGAGTACACAAATAATGCTGAGACTGACGCTTGTTTAATAGCAGGTGAAGTAGAAGGAGAAATTACAGGAAGCTATACAGAATGTGGTGGAGAGTTTGTGGTAACTTGGACGTTTATTGACGATTGTCAGAGAGAAATTACAGCTACAAAAATTGTTACTATTTCTCCAGCACCAGTTGCAGAATTTGCACCAGTAGAGGACGAAGAAATCACTTGTGATGAAGCAGCAACTTATTCAGCTGGATTCTTAACATATAACAATGGAGCAGAAACAGACGCTTGCTATATTTCAGGAAAAGTAAAAGGATCATTAAGTGGAAGCTACACAGAATGTGGTGGAGAGTTAATAGCAACTTGGACATATACTGATGATTGTAATCGTCAAATCACAGCTAGTAAAACAATAACAGTATTACCAGCACCAGTTGCAGAATTTGCACCAGTAGAAGATGAAGTAATTTCTTGTGATGAAGCAGGATCTTACTCAGCAGGATTCTTAACCTATAATAATGGAGCAGAAACAAAGTCATGCTACATTTCAGGAAAAGTAGAAGGAGTAATTACAGGAAGCTACACAGAGTGTGGTGGAGAGTTAGAAGTAACTTGGACATATGTTGATGACTGTCAAAGAGAGATAACAACTAGTAAAACAGTAACAGTTGAGCCAGCACCAATGGCATCTTTCGAGTCAGTAACAGATGAAGAAATCACTTGTGATGAAGCTGCAACTTATACAGCTGGGTATTTATCATACAACAACAATGCAGAAACTAAAGCTTGTTCTATTTCAGGAGAAGTTGAAGGAGAAATTACAGGAACTTACTCTGAGTGTGGAGGAACATTAACAGTAACATGGTTCTACAAAGATGATTGTGAGCGTGAAATTACAGCTACCAAAACAGTAACTGTATTACCAGCACCAGCTGCAGAATTTGCACCAGTAGAGGATGAAGAGATTACATGTGATGAAGCAGCATCTTATGTTGCAGGTTACTTATCATATAGTAATAATGCTGAGACTGACGCTTGTTTAATAGCAGGAGAGGTTGAAGGAGAATTAAGTGGAACTTACACAGAGTGTGGTGGAGAGTTAATGGTAACTTGGACATTTATGGATGATTGTCAAAGAGAGATTACAGCTACCAAAACAGTAACTGTATTACCAGCACCAGCAGCAGAGTTTGCACCAGTAGAGGATGAAGAGATTACATGTGAAGAAGCAAATGTATACGAAGCTACATATTTATCTTACACTAATGATGCTGGAACTGAAGCTTGTTTAATTGAAGGTGAAGTTTTAGGAGAAATTACAGGAACTTACTCTGAGTGTGGAGGAACATTAACAGTAACATGGTTCTATAAAGATGATTGTGAGCGTGAAATCACAACTAGCAAAACAGTAACTGTATTACCAGCTCCAGTAGCTGAGTTTGATCAAGTAGATGACATAACTATTGCTTGTGAAGATTTAGCAACATATGAGCCAGCTTATTTATCATACTCAAATGGAGGTACTGTTTCTTGTGAAATTAGTGGTGAAGTTCAAGGTGTTGCAGAGCCTTTTGATGGAAGCTGTGGAATGTTTGAAGTTAATTGGTCATTCACTGATGAATGTGGAAGAACGATTACAGCTAATCGTACTGTAACAGTTATCGATGAAACAGCTCCAGTATTAGTAGGTGAATTACCTGAAGGTATTTCTAATATTGATGCATGTTATGCTGATCACCCAACTGAACCAACTGAAGAAGAGATTGCTGCATTATTTGAAGACAATTGTGGTAATGTAAATGTTACTAAAACAGTTGTAAGTCTTGGTGATGATTGTGATTGGGCAGTTATGTTCAGATACGAAGTTCAAGATGATTGTGGTAATTTTGCAGCTCCAGTTAAAGTTTACTATAACGGAGGAGACAAAACTGCTCCTGAGTTAACAGGAACGTTACCAACTGGTGAAACAGGAATGGAATTATGTTTTGATGAAATTCCAGAAGCACCAAAATCAAGCAACTTAGCTGAGTTATATACTGAAAACTGTAGTGAAGTTATCGTAACTGAATTAGAGCCAGTTATTACTGGAGATAATTGCTACTGGACAGCAACTTATACTTACACAGTAGAAGATGCTTGTGGAAATAAAGCTGAGAACATTGTAATTTACTACCAAGGAGGTGATACTACACCACCAGTACTTGAAGGAGATGTTCCAATGGGTCAAAATTCATTAGACTTATGTATAGATTCTGATTTAGGAGAGCCTTCTGAGGAAGATATCGCTGCGTTATATTCTGATAACTGTTCAGAGGTAATCACTGTAAACAAAATAGAAAAAGTTTACGGTACAGACTGTGAGTGGATTAGAGTATTTGAGTACATAGCTATGGATGAATGCGGAAATGAGTCTGATATCATCAAAGTTAACTATCAAGGTGGTGATCAGTCACCTCCAGTATTTGACTTAGAATGTCAATTAGAAAGTTTCGAAATATTTACATCTAATGGAGCTGATTGTCCTGCTGAAGCTGGAATATCTCTTAATATTGGAGATGAAATAGATGCATTCACATCATGGACTGTTGGTGGTGTTGAAATATTACCTATTGGAAGCTGTGTAAGTGATAACTGTACTGATCTTGGAGATATAATTATACGTGTTATAGGTAAAACTTCTACAGATGACAATTGTATCAATATGTTATCAATTTCATTTGAAGCTGAGGATGCTTGTGGTAAAATTTCTGAGCCATTTACTTGTACTTACAAAGTAATTGATGATGAAGCTCCTGAAGCACCTGCAGATGAAGAATTTACTTATGAGTGTACAGATGATGTACCAGAAGCTATTGACTTAAAAGCTATCGATACTTGTCAAGGTGAAATAGAAGGTGTGTTTAGTGAAACTAGTGATGGGCAAACTTGTCCTGAAACAATCACTCGTACATGGACATATGATGATGGATGTGGAAATGTTTCTGTAACTACTCATGTTATTACAGTGAATGATGTTACTGCTCCAGTATTAGAGTGTCCTGAAGATGTTGATTTTGGTGTAGTAACTGAAACTCCAACAGGGTTTGCTGATAAAGCATTCTATACAGACAACTGTATAGCTGATGGTGCAACTCATGATTACACTGATAGTGAGATAACTGAAACAGTTAATAGTTCTTCAGTAGAAGGTGAGTATATCTTCACTTTTGAAGAAGGATATATGCTTAACTTAGGAAATGCTCCTGCAGGAACTACTTCTGATGGTCAGCCATATTACTCAGGTGTTATTACAAGCCTAAACGGAGATGTATTACCTAATTATGGAACTATCTTAGTAGTATACAATTCAAATAGTGGTGAGTATGACATTCTTCAAGACTTTGGAGGAAATGATATTCAGCCAGCAGGAAGTGCAGATGCAGATGCATTTGACGGATGCGATGCTACAGCTTGGTCGTTTACATCTAACACTGGACATAACAAAGCATTTACTTTAGAGTGCCCAGTATATTCAAGTTCTGTAACTTACACATTTACTCGTACATTTACTGCTGCAGATGATTGTGGTAACGAAGATGAGTGTAGTGTAACTTACACATGGACAATTGAAGTAGGTTGTGATGAAGAAGCTCCTGTTATTGAGTGTCCAGACGATGCTAACTTTGGTGAAAATCCAGATTTAGATAATAATGGTGTTCCTTATGGTGTAGCTACAACAGCTAACTATACTGATAACATGGATGAAGATGGAGTAACTACTACATATACTGATGAATTATCATCTGAAGAGTACTATGGAGAGTCTACTAATTTTGATATCTCATGTATACAAAATGGTTCACTGTTTGCGCTTGTTCATTTCGAAAGAACTGGATATGCTGAAGATGGTTACGCAATATATGCTGATGGTTATAGAGAAGATTATCCACAATATACTTATGATTTATACTACAATCATTCAACTAATAGATGGGAAGTATATGAATATGATAATGGTTATCTTTTAGGTCTAGTTTGGTATAATGTTACTGAAGATACTGCTCCTTCATGTAATCCATCAGACTGGGATATTGATGGTAGTGTATGTGACGGAATTTATGTTGATTGCGGTTACTACTATCTTGACTATACAGAGTATACATTAACTAGAACTTTCACTCAAACGGATTCATGTGGAAATGAAGGAGAATGTTCAGTAACCTATACTTGGGTTGAAGGTACAGAAGCTGAAAACAGACAAAGTAATGAGACAACTTACTCTACTACATCTAATGGTGCACAAATCTATGCAGGTGAAGTATCAGAGGAAAGGGTAAGTGAAGCTCTAGACTTTACAGCTTATCCAGTACCATTTGACAAAGAAGTTAATATTTCATACACATTTGACTTTGAAACTAATGTAACTATTGAGTTATTTGACACTAAAGGATTACTAATCTTAAGTGATACTAATAACAGATACGTTGCTGGTTCAAAAGGAAATACTAGATTTGATTTATCTAGAACGTCTAACCAAATGTTCTATGTTAAGTTAACAACTAGTCAAGGTTCAGTAACTAAGAAGATTGTATCTTCATCAGTTAAGAGACACTAATTATTAGGCAATAGCCAAATAAATGTTGATAGAAAAAGGCAGCTAGAAATAGCTGCCTTTTTTATTTGTGTATATTCAATATATTAAACTGTATGGTAGCTGTATTGGTAGTTACACTTTATTTAAATGCCCTTTCAAAGCAATAGTGTATTAATGATTATTAAAGTATGTACTAATAGATGTCTGTACATAAACCTATTTAAGGTTTATTGCTTTAAGATAGTTTCACTATAAGACATAAAAAAAGCTCATTTATTATAATGAGCTTTTAGTTTTATATATTAAAGAATTAAGATTCCTCAGAGTGTTGTTCGGACTTTTCAATAGTTATGGTTAGTTCATTTGTTTTAGAGTCTAAATCCATTAAAATTGTGTCGCCTTCATGTAATTGAGAATTGATAATTTCTTCAGCTAATGCATCTTCAATGTATTTTTGAATGGCACGCTTTAATGGTCTTGCGCCATAATCTTTATCAAAACCTTTTTCAGCAATATAGTCTTTAGCTTTATTACTTAATTTAAGATCGTAACCAAGATCTTTAATTCTAGCTATTAGTTTTACTAGCTCAATATCAATAATCTTATCTATATCTTCTTTTTCAAGAACATTAAATACCATTACATCATCAATTCTATTTAAGAATTCAGGAGCAAAAGCTTTTTTAAGTGCATTTTCTATAATGCTTCTAGAGTTATCTTTAGCTTGAGATTCCTTTGCTGATGTACCAAAACCTACACCTTGACCAAAGTCTTTAAGTTTACGAGCACCAATGTTAGAAGTCATTATAATAATGGTATTTCTAAAATCGATTTTTCTACCCAGACTATCAGTTAAATAGCCATCATCCAATACTTGTAGCAACATATTAAATACATCTGGATGCGCTTTTTCAATTTCATCAAGAAGCACTACAGCATAAGGTTTGCGTCTTACTTTTTCAGTTAGTTGTCCACCTTCTTCGTATCCAACATAACCAGGAGGTGCTCCAATTAATCTAGAAATAGCGAATTTTTCCATGTATTCACTCATGTCAATTCTTACAAGTGCTTCTTCGCTATCAAATAACTCTCTAGCCAATACTTTAGCTAACTGCGTTTTTCCTACACCTGTTTGACCTAAAAATATAAATGACCCAATAGGCTTGTTAGGATCTTTAAGTCCAGCACGATTACGCTGAATAGCTTTAACAACTTTTGAAACAGCTTCATCCTGACCAATAACCTTACCTTTTATAAGTTCAGGCAGTTTAGCTAATTTGTTACTTTCAGTTTGAGCAATTCTATTAACAGGAATTCCTGTCATCATAGATATTACATCTGCAACGTTATCTTCAGTTACAATTTCTCTATGCTGTTTGGTTTCTTCTTCCCATTTTTCTTGTGCAATGGCAAGGTCTTTTTCCAAACGCTTCTCGTCATCTCTAAGTTTTGCAGCTTCTTCATATTTCTGCTTTTTAACCACAGAATTTTTAGTAGCTTTAACTTCTTCTAGCTTTTTTTCTAATTCAAGAATTTGCTTAGGTACATCAATATTGGTAATATGAACTCTAGAACCAGCTTCATCTAAAGCATCTATAGCTTTATCTGGAAGGAAGCGTTCAGTCATATATCTATTAGTTAATTTTACACAAGCTTCAATAGCTTCTGGTGTATAATCAACATTATGATGGTCTTCGTATTTTTCTTTAATATTGTTTAAAATCTCAATGGTTTCTTCAACGCTAGTAGGCTCAACAATTACCTTTTGAAAACGACGCTCTAAGGCACCATCTTTCTCGATGTATTGTCTGTACTCATCTAGTGTTGTAGCACCAATACATTGAATTTCACCTCTTGCTAAAGCAGGTTTAAACATATTTGAAGCATCTAAACTTCCAGTAGCTCCTCCAGCTCCAACTATGGTATGAATCTCGTCAATAAAAAGTATGATGTCGTCGTTTTTTTCCAACTCATTCATCACAGCTTTCATACGCTCTTCAAATTGCCCACGGTATTTCGTGCCAGCAACTAAGCTAGCTAAGTCAAGCGTTACAACACGTTTGTTAAAAAGTATGCGAGACACTTTACGTTTTACAATACGTAAAGCTAACCCTTCAGCAATTGCGGATTTACCAACTCCTGGTTCTCCTATTAAAAGCGGGTTGTTCTTTTTACGTCTGCTTAATATTTGAGATACACGTTGTATTTCTTTTTCTCTTCCAACAACAGGGTCAAGTTTACCATCTTCAGCAAGTTCAGTAAGGTCTCTTCCAAAATTATCTAAAACAGGTGTCTTAGATTTTTTTGTTGTTTTTGATGAAGATTGTCCAAAAGGGTTTTGTTTAGAATCATCCTCGTCGTTAATATCATCGTCTGAAAAAGACTCAGCTTTTGGCGATTCTATAAAATCATCCTCGTTTGTAATCATAAATTTAAATTGTTCTTTTACGTTATCATAATCTACTTTAAGCTTATTTAAAAGCTTAGTAGTAGGGTCATTTTCGTTTCTTAAAATGCACAATAATAAATGTGCAGTATTAATTGATGTACTTTGAAATAGTTTAGCTTCTAAAAAAGTAGTCTTTAAGGCACGTTCAGCTTGCCTAGTTAAGTGTAGGTTTTTCTTTTCGTTAGAAGCAGATGATATATTTGAATTTGCAGGGCTTAATATTTCTACCTTGCGCCTTAGATGATTTAAATCAATTTCTAAAGCTCCAAGTATATCTATCGCTTTTCCGTTACCATCACGAAGTAGTCCCAACATTAAATGTTCGGTACCTATAAAATCATGGCCAAGGCGTAATGCTTCTTCTTTGCTGTAAGCAATTACATCTTTGACTCTTGGGGAAAAATTATCATCCATGTTTAAAATCCTTTCTGCATTAAAAATAATAAAAACAAATAGATAATGTCAAAAACTATACCTTAAATGTTTTTATAGTAGCTAATAGAGTGAAAAAACTTCAAAAGTTCAAAACATTTAACAGCATACTTATTAACTAAAATAGTAGGTAATATTGTTAATAAAAAATGTCAAAAAAGGTGCTTAAAGGTGGCTCAAACACTATCAAAATACTTATATTAGCACGATTTGAAAACCTACAAAATTCTAATAATTTTTATATATGGCAGAAGGAGAAAAACTCATTCCAATTAATATTGAAGATGAAATGAAGTCGGCTTACATTGATTATTCAATGTCAGTCATTGTGTCACGTGCATTACCTGATGTAAGAGATGGTTTAAAGCCTGTACACAGACGTGTTTTATATGGAATGCATGAACTAGGTGTTAGATCTAATACCGCACATAAAAAATCGGCAAGAATAGTTGGTGAAGTTTTAGGTAAGTACCATCCTCATGGTGATACCTCTGTTTATGACACTATGGTACGTATGGCTCAAGAGTGGAGTTTGCGTTATATGCTTGTTGATGGTCAAGGAAACTTTGGTTCTATAGATGGAGATAGTCCTGCAGCAATGCGTTATACTGAAGCACGTATGCGTAAAATATCTGAGGACATGTTGGCAGATATTGACAAAGAAACTGTAGATCATAAATTAAATTTTGATGATACTCTACAAGAACCAACGGTTCTTCCAACAAGAATACCAGGACTTTTAGTTAATGGAGCATCTGGTATTGCAGTTGGTATGGCTACAAACATGCCTCCACACAACTTAAGTGAAGTTGTAGATGGTACTGTAGCTTATATAGATAATAATGATATAGAAATTGATGAACTAATTACTCATATTAAAGCACCAGATTTCCCTACAGGAGGAACTATTTATGGTTATGATGGTGTTCGTGAAGCTTTTAAAACTGGTCGTGGGCGTATAGTAATGCGTGGTAAAGCCAATATTGAAGAAGTTCAAGGTAGAGAATGTATCATTGTATCTGAAATTCCTTATCAAGTGAATAAAGCAGATATGATAAAAAAAACTGCTGATCTTGTAAATGATAAAAAGCTTGATGGTATTTCAACCATTCGTGATGAGTCCGACAGAAATGGTATGCGTATCGTTTATGTACTTAAGCGTGACGCTATTCCTAACATTGTATTAAATAAGCTTTATAAATACACTGCGTTGCAGTCTTCTTTCAGTGTAAATAATATTGCACTAGTAAATGGTAGACCGCAATTACTAAACTTAAAAGAGTTAATCCATCATTTTGTGGAGCACAGACACGATGTAGTTGTACGTCGTACTACTTATGAATTGCGTAAGGCAGAAGAGCGTGCTCATATCTTAGAAGGGTTAATTATAGCTTCTGATAATATTGATGAAGTTATTGCATTAATTCGTGCATCTTCAAATGCTGATGAAGCTCGTGAAAAGTTAATTGAACGCTTTAAGCTTTCTGAAATACAAGCTAAAGCAATCGTAGAAATGCGTTTACGTCAATTAACAGGACTGGAGCAAGACAAGTTACGCT
This sequence comes from Meridianimaribacter sp. CL38, assembly GCF_004328055.1. NCBI lineage: Bacteria > Pseudomonadati > Bacteroidota > Flavobacteriia > Flavobacteriales > Flavobacteriaceae > Meridianimaribacter > Meridianimaribacter sp. CL38. The sequence goes on from NZ_QKWS01000002.1 coordinate 81,378, forward strand.
CTGAGTATGATGAATTGATGAAAACCATTGAAGATTTAAAAGATATTCTTGACAAAAAAGAGCGTCGTATGGATATCATTAAAGAAGAGCTTCTTGTTGTTAAAGAAAAGTATGGTGATGAACGTCGTTCAATAATTGAATATGCAGGAGGAGATTTAAGTATCGAAGATATGATTCCTGATGAGCAAGTAGTAATAACTATTTCTCATGCTGGTTACATTAAGCGTACATCGCTTACTGAATACAAAACTCAAAATAGAGGAGGAGTTGGTCAAAAAGCTTCAACCACTCGTAATGAAGATTTCTTAGAACACCTTTTTGTTGGTACTAACCACCAATACATGTTGTTCTTTACCCAAAAAGGAAAATGTTTCTGGATGCGCGTTTACGAAATTCCAGAAGGCAGTAAAACATCTAAAGGTAGAGCAATTCAAAACCTAATAAATATTGAGCAAGATGATAAAGTAATGGCTTTCATTTGTACTCAAGATTTAAAAGATGAAGATTACATCAATAGTCATTATGTAATAATGGCGACTAAAAATGGTCAGGTTAAAAAGACAGCTTTAGAACAATATTCTAGACCTCGTACTAATGGTATCAATGCCATTACTATTAAAGAGGATGATGAATTGCTAGAAGCAAAATTAACTACAGGAAACAGTCAAGTTATGCTAGCCTTAAAATCTGGTAAAGCAATTCGTTTTGAAGAAGCTAAAACAAGACCAATGGGTAGAAATGCATCTGGAGTTCGTGGTATTACTTTGGCTAACGATAAAGATGAAGTAATAGGTATGGTTGCTATTGAAAACCCTATGGAAGAAACAGTTCTAGTTGTTTCTGAAAACGGTTACGGAAAACGTACTTACATTGATGATCCTGAAGATGGAGAAGCAGTTTACCGAATCACCAATAGAGGAGGTAAAGGGGTTAAAACAATTTCTATTACTGAAAAGACAGGTCATTTAGTAGCAATTAAAACAGTTACTGACGATGATGACTTAATGATTATCAACAAGTCAGGAATAGCAATTAGGTTAAGTGTTTCTAACTTAAGAACTATGGGTAGAGCAACTCAAGGTGTTAGGTTAATTAACTTAAAAGGAAACGATTCTATTGCTGCTGTTGCCAAAGTAATGAAAGATGAAAACGAAGAAGAAATTGACTCTGAAGTTGAGAATTCAGAAGCTCAAACTGAAGATGGCACAACTCTTGATAATTCACAAGACGAAAACAATTAATAACACTAAACATTAACTAAAAATGAAAAAACAAATAGTAGTTGCTTTAGCACTTTTACTAGGTTCTTTTACATATGCACAAAAGGATGAAATAAAAGCAGCTGAAAAGGCAATTAAATCTGGTAATTATGCTGATGCTAAATCGGCTATTAATTCTGCAGAAGCTTTAATAGCAAATGCAGATGATAAGACCAAGGCTAAATTTTACTTTATAAAAGGTCAAGCATTGTATGCTAATGGTAATAGTTCAGATGCTGATATGGATGCTGCAATTGAGAGTTTTGATATGGTTAAAACCATTGAAGAACAATCTGGAAAATCAAAATACTCAGGCGATGTAGATGAAATTAAGCAATCTATGTTATCAAAATTTTTAAGTGCAGCTAACAGTGCCTTAGAAAAGAAAGATTATATCAGCTCATCTAAAGGTTTTGAAAAAGCATACAAAATGTCTCCAAAAGACACGCTTTATTTGTATTACGCTGCATCTACAGCTGTAACTGCAAACGATTATGAAACATCTTTAAAGTATTATGAAGAGCTAAGAGATTTAGGGTATTCTGGTGTTGAAACAAGATATGTTGCAGTTAACAAAGAGACCAATGAAGAAGAAACTTTTGACACAGCTACGTTAAGAGATATTTCTGTAAGAGCAGGTTCTCATATTAAGCCTGGAGTTAAAAAAACTGAATCAAAATCTGCTGAGATCATTAAAAACATTGCATTAATTTATGTAAACAATGGTGATAATGAAAAAGCTGCTACTGCAATAAAAGATGCAAGAAAAGAAAACCCAGATGATTTAAGTCTTTTGTTAACTGCAGCAAACGTTCAGTTAAAAATGGGAAACAAGGAAGAATTTAAAAAACTGATAGAAGAAGCAACTTTAAAAGATCCTGATAATGCTGAGTTACAGTATAATTTAGGGGTTATCGCTGCTGATGCTGGAGATATAGATGCTGCTAAAAAATATTACTCTAAAGCTTTAGCATTAAATCCAGGTTATGTTGACGCTAATAATAACATGGCTGTGGCAATATTAGGTGAGGAGCAATCAATTATTGAAGAGATGAACTCTTTAGGTAGTTCTGCTGCTGATAATAAAAGATATGATGAGCTTAAAGAAGCACGTTTAAGCATTTACAAAGAAGCTGTTCCTTATTTAGAGGCTACTTTAAAACTTAAACCAAAAAATATTGATGCTGCTAAAACATTAATGCAAATTTACAGCGCAATTGATAATACTGTGAAGTTTAAAGAAATGAAAGCTTTAGTTGAAAAACTTGAAAGTGGAAACTAAACATCAGTAATAAACATAAAAAAGCCGCTAATTAATTAGCGGCTTTTTTTATATAATCTTTTTAATAACTCTTAGTTTATGTGTGTGAATGCGTCTATCAGTATTATAAATACCACTATGGTCTAACCTGTCAATTCTTACTTTTCCATGAGCATGGATAATGTAGTTGTTTTCCATAATAATACCTACGTGTACAATGTTGCCTTCATCATTATCAAAAAAAGCTAAATCTCCTGGTTCACTTTCTTCAATGAAGCTTAAAGCTTGACCTTGTGTTGCCTGTTGAGAAGCGTCTCTTAATAGTTTATAACCATTTAGCTTATAAACCATTTGAGTAAATCCAGAACAATCAATACCAAAGGGTGTTTTTCCTCCCCATAAATAAGGAGAGTTTAAATATGTAAATGCTGTTGAAATTAAATTTTCCTTAGGAATTACTTTGTCAATAACATTTCCGTCATGCGAATGATTAAGAATGGATAGTCCGTTTAAGCAAGAACCTATAGGAATAGTAAAAAGGTTTTTAGCATCATCTTCTACGAATTCAACTAAATCAGAAGAAAGGATAGGGATTTGACTTTCTAATGTTGAGTAAGATTCACTATCAATCTCAACATATTGTTTATTGTCAATCCATCCTTCATATTTATCATGAGCTAGACGAATTCTACTCCAAAACTTACGTTGTTCTAAAACTTTAAAGAATTCTCCATACAACACTTGAGAGACCAACTCACTTCTATCTGATGGCTCAAGTCTAAGAGGGATAATGCTTAAATTACAAATTCCGTATTGCATTAAATGTATTTAGTTGCGTTCAACTACAATTGCCGATGCACCACCACCACCATTACATATAGCTGCAGCACCAATTTTTGCATTGTTTTGTTCTAATACGTTTAAAAGTGTAATTATAATTCTAACACCAGAGCATCCTAATGGATGACCTAAAGAAACAGCTCCACCATTTACATTTACGTTACTATCATTCAATCCAAGCAGTTTAATGTTAGCTAAACCAACAACCGAAAATGCTTCGTTAAATTCAAAAAAGTCAACATCGTCAATAGCAATACCAGCTTTATCTAAAGCTTTTGGTAAAGCTTTTGCAGGAGCTGTAGTAAACCATTTTGGTTCTTGCGCAGCATCAGCGTAACCTTTAATAATCGCTAAAGGTTTTATACCTAAAGCATCAGCTTTTTCTTTACTCATTAATACCATTGCTCCAGCACCATCATTAATGGTTGATGCGTTAGCAGCTGTTACAGTTCCATCTTTTGTAAAAGCAGGACGTAATGCAGGTATTTTTTCCATTTTTACATTAGTAAATTCTTCATCTTTACTAATAACTATTGCATCTCCACGACGTTGAGGCACTTCAACAGGAACAACTTCATTATCAAATTTTCCTGCTTCCCAAGCAGCAGCAGAACGTGTGTAAGATTGAATTGCATAAGCATCTTGGTCTTCACGTGAGAAACCGTATTCAGTAGCACATGCATCAGCACAAACTCCCATTGCATTTTGGTCGTATGCATCTACTAAACCATCTTTTTGCATACCATCTACTAATGAGGTAGGTCCAAATTTAGTACCAGTTCTTGCATGTAAATAGTGAGGTATTAAGCTCATGTTCTCCATTCCACCAGCAACAACAATATCGGCATCACCTAGAGCTATAGATTGAGCAGCTTGCATAACAGCTTTCATACCTGAAGCACAAACTTTGTTTACGGTAGTACATGGAACAGAATCAGGAATTCCAGCAAAAATTGCGGCTTGTCTTGCTGGTGCTTGACCAGTTCCTGCCTGTACAACATTTCCCATTAAAACTTCATCAACTAATTCAGGTTTTAAATTTATTTTATCTAGTGCGCCTTTTATTGCTACAGCTCCTAATTTTGGAGCTGGTATTGTAGATAAACTACCTAAGAAACTACCTATTGGAGTTCTTGCTGCAGATACAATTACTACCTCTTTACTCATTATTATATACGTTTGTTTTTTATAGGTGTAAAATTAATCATTTTTTTGTAGAGTTAAGAATGAAAACACTATTATAAAACTAATATTACTTTCAAATTTTATTACATTTGGTAGCATAGTAAAAAGGCTTTATGAAGGAATTGATAAACAAATGGTATAGAAATCACGCACTTATCTATAAGGTGCTTTTATTTTTAAGTACTACATTTTTAATAGTGTATTTGTTTCCTAAAAGTGGAAAGTTTAAATACAATTTTGATAAAGGAAAACCTTGGCAGTCAGAAAATTTATACGCTCCTTTCAATTTTGCAATTAAAAAAACTGCAGAAGAATTAAATGAAGAAAAAGCTACAATTGAAAATAATAGTACTGTTTATTTTAATATAAATGAAACTACTAAAAAAGATGTTTATAAAGCTTATAATGAAGAGTTTGACAAGGTTTTTTCCGACAGTATTTCTATGGCAAATACTTCATTATACTCAATAGGAGAGTCTGTTTTAAATCAAATTTACTCATTTGGTGTTTTAGATGAAGAATATAATTATGACTCTAATAAAAAAGTAGTTTTACTTAATAATCAAAAACAAGTTGCTACCACTTTTTATTCTGAACTCACAAAAACTGATGCATTTAGGTCTATATTAGAAAAGGCTTTACAAAACTCTAATAACGCAAGTTATACAACAAATTTTGTGTCCTTGTTTTTTGATATCGTAAAGCCAAATTTAACTTTAAATAGTTCTATAACTGATAATGCGCTTCAAGAAGAACTAAATAGAATATCACCAACAAGAGGAAGTGTTGAAAAAGGAACTCTGTTAATATCAAAAGGAGAACTTGTTGAAGGTAAAAAATACGATGTTTTAAAATCTTTAGAGTCCGAATATGAATCTCAAGTTTGGAGTGAGTCTAACTATAATTGGGTAGTTTTTGCCTATGCTTTACTAGTTGCTTTAGCGTTATTGATGCTGTTACTGTTTTTAAGAAAATATAGAATGAAGGTGTTTTTAGATAACACTAAGGTGACATTTATTTTCTTCAATATTATTTTAATGGTATTGCTTACAACATTGATAATTAATTACAATGCTAAATATGTTTATGTAGTTCCGTTATGTGTTTTACCACTGGTTTTAAAAGCATTTTTTGATGCACGTCTAGGTTTATTTGCACATGTACTAACAGTTTTATTATTAGGTTTTATAGTTCCTAATAGTTATGAATATATGTTTTTGCAAATTATTGCAGGAATTGTAACTATACTTACAGTTTCTGAATTGTATAAAAGAGCAAATCTATTCATATCTGTTGGTCAAATTACACTCATATATATTATTGCATATTTTGCGTTTTTTGTAATTCATGAAGGAAGTATAACCAATATTCAACCAGAAACATTTGGTTTATTCATTTTATGCGGACTAGCAACCTTGTTTGTGCAACCGTTAATATATATTTATGAAAAAGTATTTGGTTTAGTTTCTGACGTATCGCTATTGGAATTATCTGATACAAATACAAAATTACTGAAAGAGCTTTCAAATAAAGCACCAGGAACGTTTCATCATTCCTTAAACGTTGCAAATCTAGCCGAAGCGTGTGCAAACGAGATAGGAGCCAACGCAATGTTGGTAAGGGTAGGTGCATTATATCACGATATAGGAAAAATGAAAAATCCTACTTACTTTACAGAAAACCAATCAACAGGAATTAATCCTCATGACGAATTATCGCCTAAAGAAAGTGCTAAAATTATCATTGACCATGTAATTGATGGAATAGAAATTGCTAAAAAAAATAATCTTCCTGATAGAGTTATTGATTTTATTAGAACACATCATGGTTCAAGCTTAGTGTACTATTTTTATTTAAAAGAAAGAGAGTTAAATGAAGATTTAGAAAAAGATGATTTTAGATACCCTGGACCAAAACCATTCAGCAAAGAAACAGCTATACTTATGATGTGTGATAGTGTTGAAGCTGCTTCAAAGAGCTTAAAAGAACCTACATCTACTAAAATAGATAAGTTTGTTGAAAACATTATAAGTAAGCAAATGGAAAGTGGTCAGTTTTTAAATGCTAACATTACTTTCAAGGAAATTCAATCTATCAAAAAAATCCTTAAAAGTAAACTCGCTAACATATATCATTTAAGAATAGAATATCCTGAATAAAAAAAAGCCATATCGTTTGATATGGCTTTTTTGTGATCGCGACAGGATTCGAACCTGTGACCGTCTGCTTAGAAGGCAGATGCTCTATCCAGCTGAGCTACGATTTTTTCTAGCCTTTGTGACTCCTAGTGAAGCAATGTGCTCCGTTTTGTGCATCACTTTAACCTGATTATTATTATTATAAAGTTAGTAATTTTCTTGTATTGATGAGTAAAAGCTAGGCAAGCGAAAGAGCATGTGTAGCTTAATTATAATGTTTTACAGTGTAAAGCTTATGATTAAGTTACTCATGCTGGCTAATAAAATAGCTCTTTATGATTTTTATGAAAATTGTAAAGTGCTATTTGTGCGTAGGGTAGCGGATATTTTACATAATGCAGTTATAGTACAGAAATTAAATGAATGCTACTATAACTATGCGTTATGTAACTTAGCTTTGGTATTTTAAAATAGTAAGTAGGTGGGGTAGCCCGAATGTTGTTTTCAACAGGCGGGGTATAAGTTGGTAGTAGCCTAATGTCTATTCTTCAAAAAATGGAAGAATTTCAGAGTTGACAACTTTATGAAAATCACTCGATTTACATTTAAATGTTTTAGCATCATTCCATTTTACAGTACTAATTCTATTCCAGAAAAAAGAAATAACTATATCATCTGTTCCCTCTACAGTATCTATATGTGCTACTAAGTCAGGATATTTTGTGTTAAGATGCTCTTGTAACTTGAGAGCTTCTTGCTCAGTCTTTTCTATATTCATATTGTTTTAAATTTTTAATTAAAGCTATATTAATACTCTAACCCTTAATGTTAGTTGTTGAACTAAATACTAAAATTTAGCCTTTTTAGACTACATCTTATTTTTACAACAAATGTAAGCAGCCAGAAAATAACTTTTAAAATTAAGTTTTAAACTAGTTGTTAATTTTTAAAATTAACTCTAACCTTAACAAGCATCCGACCTAATTACAAAGGTCAGGGATGCGTGTGTTAATAACATAATAAGTTATTTTCTAGGCTACAGTTGCATTACCATTGATTAAGTCTATGATTTTAACAATCTTAACTACATCTGCTTCATCTTCAAAAACACCGATTAAACCTTGATCGTTAAGATCTGTAAATGGTGGCTCAAATAGCATTTGCTTGTTTATTGTGCCATTTTTAGTAAGATAAGACATTATAGTTCTAACAAATGTTATCTGATCTGCTCTCAGATTACCTATTTGTAGAAACTCTGCAAAAGCTTCGTTAACTGATTGCTCGTTTAGACCTGTAATACTTCTTATAAAAGCTCCTAATGGTTTTTCGCCATATTGCTTAATAAACTCATCTTTTGTACCAGCAACACTCTCTGTGAACATTATTTTCTCTAGCTCTTCGAGTTCAGGTTTTGTTATTTGTATGTTATTACAAAGTTTATGGATTGTAAGATGGTTTTTGTTCTGTCTAACATACTTTTCAACTCTGTCCTTATAAGATTGTAGACTCACATAAGTATTTACTGGTTCTCTGGAAGTAATATTTTCTAAATCTATTTCATCTTCAAAATGCGTGTAAACAGGATCTTGCTTTTCTACTTCTAGATATTTTATAAGGTCTCTCAGTGAAACTCTTAGTTCTTCTAACTTTTTAATATTTATGGTTTCCCAATATTGTTCTGTCTGAACTGCTTTAATTAAATGTAAATGCAGAGCTATTTGTGGTATGTTGTCCTTTTTTTGAAGTGCTGTAGCAGTCCTAAAAATTTTGCTCATGTACTTTCCTGTATTTCCAGATTCACTAAGCAATAAAATCTGATAGATGAGTACTAACATATCAAATCGCCTTGCTAACTCATCATCATCTCTATTTGCTGGTTGTAAGTGAGATAAATGGTCATTTATCTCTTGCACATCACCTTTAGATAAGTTTTGCCATTTTGATTTATTGCTATATTCTGTAACATACCTTAATTGCTTGCGAACAACAAACCTGTTATGATCTAAATTTTTAATTGTAGCATGTAACTCATCTAAATACTTATCTCTTATTTCAATCTGTTCATCTGTTTTCTCTGGAATATCTGAAATAAGCTGTGAAACCTTTAGTTTAGATTCAAAAATCTGTTGTAGTAATGGTTTTGTGTTGGTAGCATTAGCACCATCTGGAAACTCATCAAAAAACTCGAAGTTTTGACAATAATCAAAAATTAAAAACTCTTGTTTATCTTCATTTGGTGCAAATAGATCTGGACACAATCTTGTACCACGACCAATCATTTGCCAAAATTTAGAAGCGCTTCTTACAAGCTTAAAGAATACCAAATTAACTACTCTAGGTGCATCTACACCTGTATCCATCATATCAACAGACACAGCTATTTGTGGATCTTGCTCTTGGTAAGGGTCAGCAAATTTTTCTAATAAATCTTGTGCTTTGGTTTCGTAGTTATCTATGACTCTTAAAAACTTACCACCATATTCTGGATAGTTTTTATTAAAGCGTTCTTCGATAAAAACAGCATGTGGATGGTTTTTTGCAAAAATGATAGTCTTACCAAGCTTATCACCACCATTTACTTTAATACCATTTGTCATTAAGTGGTCTAATACTTTATCAACTGTATCTGTGTTAAATAACCACTTGTTTAGTGCACTGCTACTAATAGTGTCTGGTGCTTCATCATTTGTTGGATCACCAAACTTTTCTTCATATTCTTGCTTTTCAGCTTCTGATAACTCATGGTATTTAATGCCTTCTCTCTGGAATTTTAATGGTACACTGATAGATTTTGGTGGCACTAAGTAGCCGTCATTTACAGCTCTGTCTAATTCATAGGCAAAGGTTGGGTTATCATCCTCAATACCAAATAATCCGTATGTATTACGATCTATGTCTTTTTTAGGTGTGGCAGTTAAACCTAATAACATAGCATCAAAATAATCAAATATTGCACCGTATTTCTTATAAACAGAACGGTGTGCTTCATCTATGATTATTAAATCGAAATGACCTACACCATAAAAACGTTGGTCGTCTGTTTTTACTTTATCAATTTTATTGATGATTGTTGGATATGTTGAAAACACTAATCGTGTCTTACTATCTTCTTTTTCTTTAGTTAAATCAATAGTAGAAAGCTCTGGCAGGTGTTCTTTAAAAGCGTTTTTAGCTTGTGTAACCAATGCATTTCTGTCTGCTAAGAATAGTATGCGTTTAGCCCAATTACTTTTGGTAAGCATATCAACAATAGCTGTAGCGGTTCTCGTTTTACCAGAACCAGTAGCCATAACTAATAAGCTTTCTCTTCTTGCACCTCTTAGCTTACCATCAGTAGTATCTACAACTAAATTTTCTGCTACTCTTTGAATTGCTTCAAGCTGATAATCACGCCCTGCAATATTTGTGTTTACTTTAAATTTACGAGGGTCTTTACGTGTGGTTCTTCTATCAACTAGTAATTGTAACTCATCTTGTGTGTAAAAGCCCTGTAATTCTCTATCAGTGTAGAACGTATCATCCCAGAGAAAGGTCTCAAACCCATTAGTGTAAAATATTACAGGTCTTTGAGTATGCAATTTCTCTAAGCAATCTGCATAAAGTTCAGCTTGATGTCTCCCTTTTCTAGCATCCGCCATAGTTTTTTTAGCTTCTACAACTGCTAAAGGCTTACCATCTTTTCCCCATAGTACATAATCCACAAAACCAATACCTGATGGATTGGTACTAATAGGCATGCCTGAAACTTCATATTCTAAATCCTTGCCATCTTTTAAGTTTTCCCAACCAGCTTCTTTTAATAAAACATCAATGTAAAGTTTACGTGTTACAGACTCTGGAATTAAAATAGGTATTACCTTTTCAGGGTCTTTGACCTTTTCACGTTTAACTCTACGTTCTTTGTTAGCTATTTGCTGAGCTTCTAACTGCTTTTTAAGTAGTTCTATTTCATTAGCCTGTTCTTCTAGTTTTTTACGCTCTAATAGCTCATTTTCTCTTCTCTGGTATAACTGTTGCTCTAAGCTTTGTAACTCCTTTAGCGTTGCTTTATGCTCTTTACCATCTGGTATCAAGCCCATATTAAAGATTGGAATCTCAACATTTTCCTCACTGTAATACAATCCTAGAAAACTTAAAAAGCGAAATAGATTTTTAATACTAGCTATAGACTGATCGTGTGTTATGGATTTACCATGAGCACCAGCATTACCTGTTAAACGAATAAGGTTTATTTCCCTAAACATTGAAGGTTTTATGATGTCCCTAAAGCATTGTGTGTGTATTAAACTAGTTAGTTTTGTGTCATAAGGCCATTCCAGATCTACATCATTATCATAGAGCCAGTGCATTGTTTTCTCTAAAGCACTACGAGCAATAAGCACACTTGCCTTAGGTGACGTTAAAGTCAACAGTTCTGCTTCTTTAGCTTCCTTGCAAATTGCTGGCCATTCGTTATGTAGAAACTGGAAGTTTGACATTAATTTGAAAGAATTGGAATAATGGTTTCTTGTATTCTTTGAAGCTCTCTAAACTCCATATCGAAATCAATTCGTGGTAAGAAACTAAAATATGAATCCACCTGATTTTTACTCAACAACCAATACGCTGTAAACGTTCTCCTACTAGTATCAACTTGATTGAACATTAAATTTGTTTGAGCATCCGAGGTAAAAATTCTTGGTACAACGAATATTGTGGTAGTGCGTCGAATCAATTTATCAAACCTTTGAATAAAATCATCTTCATCAAATTCTTGTTCATAGACAATTTCCGGCCCTGTTGTTATTTCAAGTGTTGGATTTTCACTTAAAAATTCCAGTAACTTCCTATCAAAAATATCGCCTGATTTAACATCATAAGTTTGATTGACTTCTCGACCATAAACAAAATGTGCGACCAGAGACTCCTCTTTTTTCTTATTTAAAAGATAGGTAATACGTATTACTTTAATTATTTCCATAATATTCAGATACTAGTTTTTTCGTATGCTTTACGCACCAATTCTTCACCATATTTACGCTCCAGACGTCTTATACTAAAATGTGCTGTGGCCATTTTTTGAAAATGGTTAATAAAGATAAAATTGATACTACCACCACCAACTGCACCTGCAATAGGTACAGCTTGTGCTATTGCCTTTTCAGTTATTAAAATACTAAGTCTAGATGCAATTTGGGTAATGAATTTGGTAATTACATTCGATCCCATCGCACTTGCACCAGCAACAGTAGAGTTAATGATGGCTTTAATGCTTGAAGCTGAAACATTACCTAAAGCAGATGTTAATCCTGCTCTGGTTAAATAATAGCTAGTCTCTAGACCATCATCACTTTCAGAACTCCCTCCTAATGCAAACACCTTTAAACATTCCATTTGTGCTTCAGCTGTGTAAATATTTTCACCTTGGCTCCTTGCTATATCAAGAATTGTTCGCATTAAGAACTTTGTAGTAACCGTCATTTCAGATATGAAAATAGCGGTTCCTACTCCTGTTGTTGAACCAAAGAAACCAGCACCAGCACCAGAAGCAGTTACTATTGCTTTGTATGTTCTTTTTGAAGGTTTTTTAAACTCCTTATTTTTTTTGAGAGTAAGAAGATTTGTTTTTAAAATTTTCAGTAGTATGTTTTCAGTAGACCTTTGAATAAGTGATATCATCTTATCTGGTATTAACTTTGAACCAGATTCTATAGCACCACCTAGTTTGTTAACGCCTTTAATAGCCCAACTTAAATTTACCATATCATGCTTAGCCTTTCTTATTATTGCTAAGTCTTCTTCCGTTACGGTATGTGTAAGACCAGTCTCCATATTAACTTACTAATTCTCCTTTAAACGCCTTTCGTAATAAGCTGTTAAACAAATAATTAGCTTTATCTAGCTCTTGTTGTGCTAGCGCTTTTTGAGCTTCTATTGCTTGAATACGTTCTTCAAATTGTTTCTGCAAATTAAGAGGCGGTACTATAAATGGAAACTTTTTGAAATCCTTCATTGGTGGGAAGTTTGGAATACCTGCACCACGATTTGCCCCAAAAAACGTGTCTCTAAAATTCTTTTGTCGAAAATGAAATGTAAAGAATCTATTGGTCATAACATTTTGGTTGACAGTCACTTTAAGTAATGCTTGATTTATTATACCAGGTCTTGCTTCTTTTGGCACAATTGCAAGTTTACCTAAATAAACTCCAGAACAGCTAATTATTATGTCATCAGGTTTAACCTCAAACCCTTTAAGCTCTTGAAATTTTGATTCATCTATGAAGTATCTGGCAAATGTGAAATCATTGTTCAAAGCATGATATTGCTCATAAACGAGATAACCATCCTCTACAAATATTTCTTTTTTAAGTGCTCCTCCAAATGGACCTCTTTTAATAGCGTACTTATCGCTACTAGCTATATCAACTATGGTTTTGGTGCTCCAACCCTTTGGATTAGTAACAGGATCCCCAAACATATCCAAAAACAACGATTGTGTAAGCTCATCGTATTTTTCTATAAGTGCTTTTGTTTTTTGCCTGTATGCATCTGCTGTATCTAAGACGTGGGCTATTTGTTTTTGTTGGTCTAGTGGTGGAAGTGGGATTTTTAGCTTTTTAACTATATCTTTATTTAAATTCTTTACAACTGCACCTGAAGCCTTTAAAGCCAACTTTATCTTAATTTCTTCTGAACCTAAATAGTAATAAAAGTAATCGGTATGAATATTTTCATTAATTGGGCTTAGAACTAGCCAACCATCATGGATACAACCTGATGTTTTCAAAATATAAGGTCGTCCAAAACTCATTGAATTAGTTAATAGAAAATCTCCTTCATTTACTATTCTAGATTTCATGACACCTTCGGGTTTAATCTTTTTAGCCGTTTGTTTTATGTATTTACCACCATCTTTAGTATCTCCGATCATTATCCAATTAACTCCATCCTGTTCATCAGTTAAAAAATCATTTATCGGACGAGGTGAACCACCTCTCGCTACATCAAATATTTCCTCTATTTTGACAATTTCCCAACTCATTTCAGCATTTCTTTTAAGGCAGTTAGAGCTTCATTACGCTGTTTGCCTAACGTTTCAATATCACTGATGATAGTTGCAGGTGCATCATACTCAATTTCCTCATAAACGATCTCTTTATAGCGATTTATAGATAAGTCCCAGTCGTTATCCTTAATCTCATCAAATGGAACTAAAAAGCTTTTTTCAGTTCTAGCTCGTTCAAGTTCATTCTCCATGGAATGGTATCTAGATAGTATCTCTGGAATATCATTGTCCTTAATCTGTGTACGCTTATCATCTAAACTGTAACCATCTGCTTGCATATCATAAAACCACACTTTGTCTGTGCCACCTGTACCTGTTTTGGTAAAAAACAGTATTGCGGTACTTACACCAGCATAAGGTTTAAATACTCCACTAGGCATAGAGACTACTGCATCTAGCTTATGGTTTTCAATAATTTCTTGTCGTATCTGCTTATGTGCCTTAGAGCTACCAAATAACACACCATCTGGTACAATTACAGCACATCTACCGCCTTTTTTTAACATTCTTAGCATTAGTGCTAAGAACAGTAGTTCTGTCTTTTTAGACTTTACTGTTTTAAGTACAGAACTTTCTACCTCATCATAGTCTAAAGCTCCTTTAAATGGCGGATTAGCCAATATGAGTGTGTATTGCTCTCTAATATCTGCCATACTTTCACCAAGAGCGTTACCTTTAACAAGATTTGGTCTATCAATACCATGTAACTGTAAATTCATAGCACCAATACGTACCATAGTATCATCTATCTCAATACCATTAAACATTTTAGTGTTAAAATGGTCTCTAAAATCTTTATCTAAGAACCAATCTTTATGGTTGTCTCTGTAATATTCACTTGCAGTTACTAGAAACCCAGCACTTCCAGCAGATGGATCACAGATAATATCGTCTTTTTTAGGTTGTACTATATCTACCATCATTCTAATGATGTGTCTTGGTGTTCTAAACTGTCCGTTAGTACCAGCAGAAGCAATTTTAGAAAGCATATACTCATAGAGATCGCCTTTAGTGTCTCTATCTTTCATATCAATACCATCTATTAGCTGAACAACCTGATCTAAAAGCTTTGGTGTTGCTATAATAAAGTTGGCATTCTTCATAAAGTCTGCAAAAATGCCTCCTTTGTTACCAACTTGTTTCATATGATCGAAAACAGTCAAAGTCCTATCTTCTGTAACTGTTGTAAACAACTCAAACATGCTCTCTGGATCTTTATTTTTGAATGAGCTCCAGCGAAGTTCCTTTTGTTCTGGTGTGAACAGTGTATTTGTTAGTGGAATACCAACGGTATTTGCTTTCTTTTCTTCTAATAGCTGACGTTCATCTAAACGTCTGATAAAGAGTAAGTATGTAAATTGCTCAATAACTGTAAGTGGGTTGGAAATACCTCCTGACCAGAATGTATCCCATATTTTATCTACTTGTGATTTGAGTTCTCCAGTAATCATTAAAAATTATGTAGTTAAGGTTTGGTTTAAGTTGCTCTAAAAATAACAAAGTTTGGATGTAATTTTTAGAAATTTGACGTTTTTGTCAAAAAAACAACTGAAATACGATAAATAAGCACTCTATTTTTATCTATTTAATAGTAATAAAAACTAAAATGTTAAAATTCGATTAAACCTTATAAAAACTGATGTTTGAAGCATTTTTTACTTGTAAAAAAGAACTATTAGTTATACATTTGGTATGTACCCTCTTTAAACTTAAAGAGACCAGCTGTGGAAAGAATCTGAAGAAAAAGGATAACAAGCAGTTTAGAAGTTGGATTGGTAATTGCCACCTTGGAATAATAGGTATAACATAGCGATGAGATTTTCTCCGATAGGTACACAAAGAATTAACGAAAGCAATAGCTTGGGACATAACACAAAAGTAATAAGTGTTCTGAATTAACAGAAGTTGTCGGTATCCAAGGTGGGTGTAAATAGATTTAAAAATCTATGACGTACAGTATTGTATAAGTTAATTTTGAAAACAGAAAAGTAAGCTAAAAACTTACTGTTTTTGTAGCCCAAGAGGAAATTGGGAAGGGGATTTTTATGTCTTTTTTTTT
This sequence comes from Meridianimaribacter sp. CL38, assembly GCF_004328055.1. Classification (NCBI taxonomy): domain Bacteria; kingdom Pseudomonadati; phylum Bacteroidota; class Flavobacteriia; order Flavobacteriales; family Flavobacteriaceae; genus Meridianimaribacter; species Meridianimaribacter sp. CL38. The sequence continues at coordinate 97,165 of NZ_QKWS01000002.1, forward strand.
CTCGTAATCATAATTATTTATCACTTTACATTAATATTCCAGAGATGACATAACAAGATTTAACAATAGCATAAATTAACTCTTATTATATGTAATTACTTTATAATGCATGTCATCAACTTTATTGTCATCAAAAGCATCTAAATAAATAGCTGTGGTTCTATTACCGTATTCATGACCTAAAGCTTCTGCAATTAATTCATTAGAATACCCTAAACGCTTTGCTATAGTAGCAAAACTGTGTCTAGAAGTGTAAGTAGTAATTTTACTATCAATTTTTAATTCCAGAGAAAGTCGCTTTAAATATTTGTTAGTAGTTTTTATCCATTGTTTAATTACTTTCTTAGCTTCTAAACTGTCTTCTTGCATAGTTTCATTAATTATTGGTAGCAAATAGCTACTATTTTCATACTTTAAGCTTTTAATAATGTCTTCTGCAGGCTTAAAAAGTTTTATACTATAGTTTTTATGTGTTTTTCTACGTTTATAAAATATTCTACCATCAATTAAATTAGACTTCTTTAAATAAGCCATATCTGTAAATGAAATTCCACGTAAATAAAAGCTTAACATAAAGAAATTTAATGATTTACTCGCTGTAGAATTTTCATCTAGTTTAATAGACAGTAACCGTTTTATCTCTTCTCTGGAAATAGCTCTTTTAGCTGTTTGTTCAGACTTAATAGTAATGTCATAAAATGGATAATTAGATCTATCTACAAGTTGATGTTTTATAGCTTTATTGTAGATAGCTCTTATTGTTCTAAAATAGTTAGAAATACTATTTTGTTTGAGACCTTTAAGTTTTAGATGAAGTTCGAACTTTTGCAGTAGTACATAATCAATTTCAGAGAACATAATATCTCTTTTACAAAAATCTAGAAATCTGTTCATAGCTGTTCTATAAACAATGGCATTTCCAGTATTTTTTGTTTTAAACATTTCGTCAACTAGCTGTTGAGTGAATACTTTAAATGAGCATGTTTTAGCTTCGGTTTTGCCTTTTATAAGTAGCCTTAACTTTTCGATAGTTACCTTATCATCTAAGGCCAAAATTGCTCTTTCTATTGCTAAGTAATCATTAAGTAGCTTTAGATTAATACTTTTTGCATTTGAATTGGAATTATTCACATTAGAAGTAGAGCTATTCCAGTGCTCCTTTAATACAGAAACTCCAGCATTGATGGTGTAGACTTTTTTAAGATGTCTGATTTTGTAAATAATGCTGTAAGTACCATTAGACTTAGCTCTTCGTGTATCGAGCTTAATTTTTACTGTTGCCATAATTTGGAAGTATTATGGTCAAAGTGTGCGCTGTTTTGTGCACGTTTAGCGTCAGAAAGTAGTCAAAATTTGTTGTTCTCTGGAAAAATAGAAACGAGCTAAAACAAAAATAACCTCCTGAAAATCAGAAGGTTATTTTGTGATCGCGACAGGATTCGAACCTGTGACCGTCTGCTTAGAAGGCAGATGCTCTATCCAGCTGAGCTACGCGACCCTTCAAGAATCTAATCGATTCTGAATAAAGTCGGGGTGGCAGGATTCGAACCTGCGACCTCCGCGTCCCAAACGCGGCGCGATAACCGGGCTACGCTACACCCCGAAAATTGCGGAGAGACGGGGATTCGAACCCCGGCAACACTTACGCGTTGACAGATTAGCAATCTGCTCCATTACCACTCTGGCACCTCTCCAATGCATTATATAAAGAACGTTCCTTAAATGCGGATGCAAATGTAACTTTTCATTATAAAGAACGCAACTATTTTTTAAACTTTTTATTCAAAAAAATATTTCGAAACCTCATAGTTTATCTCATTAAAACTGCTAATCACTTTATTAGCTTTAGAGTAGTCCTGATTTTTTGAATGTTTGCTATCGTATCCAACACAAAAAATATCAGCTGCATTTGCTGCTAAAATACCGTTTGTCGAATCTTCAATAACAATACAGTTCTTTTTATCATGACCAGAAAGTTCTGCGGCTCTCAAAAATATTTCAGGATGTGGTTTGGAAGCTTTTAGTTCTGCACCACTAATTTTTGCTTTAAAATATTTATCAAGGTCAAATTTATCAAATACCTTGTTTATAGTGCTTCTAGATGCTGAAGAGGCTAAAACTAAAGTGATCTCATTGTCATGATAATCCTTAATAAGCTCATAAACGCCATCTAACAATTGTAAGCTATTGTCAGTGTCAAATAAGCTGTTAAAATGTTTACGTTTAGTAAGTTCTAAGTCAACAGGGTCTTCATCTAAACCAAAATGAGTACATAAAGCTTTACATACATTTTTTGTGGATTGTCCTGTGAAAGATTCGTAGTGTTCAGTGGTAACATTTAAACCAAAGTCTGAAAACATAGAATGGTAAGCTTTATGGTGTAAAGGTTCGGTGTCTACAATTACACCATCCATATCAAATAATACAGCTTTTAACATGTTGTCAATTTTTGTGCGAATATAATGATGATTATAGCTTTAGTCATCAATCAAACTCATTTAATCTAAGTTCTTGTGTTAATTATGACTTATAATTAATTGAAAAAGAGAACGCTAAACTACTTATTTATGTTAAAAAATGGTAATCAAATGCTTAAAAAATGGTTATTTATCGAATAAATTAAACACTTTATCGAATATTTTGATCAAATGAAAACTTTTTTAACATATATTTGCTGCAAATATTTTCATTTAAACCCCAAATCGAATGAAACCTAACTTAACCAACAAAGCTATTGCTTTTGCAATAGTATGTACTACATTTTTTAATTGTTCTATAGAATCTATAGACAATTCACAATCAGAATCATTGATAGTTCAAGAAGAGATTCAAACTGCAACAGAATCTACTACATGTAGTGGTTCTAATCCAACAGCTAGAATAACAAATAATGGAACTGTTATTGTCGATTTTGAAATACTTACAATTGATGGAACATTATTGGACAGTGAGTATAGTTTAGCTCCAGGAGAAAGTTCTTCATGGAAAACTTTTGATCAAGGAGATATTATTTTTTCAATTACCAATGAAGACCCAAACATAAACGATTTAAAAGTTGCTTATAACATGAGCGCTTGTATGGAATTTGATATGGAGATTGGACCAGATAACTTGCTAACAACAGCAACACCTGAATCACTTTAAGATACTTTTTTACAAATAATCACAATTTTTTCATTGTGAAGGTTTGTTGTAAAAAAGACATAAGTATCGCCTCCATCTTTAATTTTGAATTTTTTTCGAATTTGCTGAACCGCTTCAGGAAAGTTTCGAGTACTGATATTAGCTTTTTCATGCAGCTCCTTTTTTAGGAGCTGCTTGTTATATGGTAATACACGTTCAATTTTAAAGCGTCTTCCTGGAAATTCAACCAAGTCTTGTAAAGTGTATAAATGAGTATGTTGATGAAGCTTTAAAACATTTAATTGTTTTGAAACAGATTTGAAACCACCAGATTTTAATACTGCTGCATTGGGCTCGTACAAATAGGTTAGTGGCTCACTAAAGTTGGTTGTTATTGCTTGTTCTTCATTTAATTTAAAATCAAATGTTTCTTCAACAGTTTTATTAATGTTTACTGTTTTAATAGAGGTTTCTGCTTCAACCCCTTTTTCTAAAATCCAAAGTAGCTCTTTAACCTCGTTGTTAACAGTAATAACATGTATGGTTTTCACGTAATTGAGTTCACTAATTCCAACTGATATATCTAATAATGGAGAGGTTTTTATCATTACATTATTAGTATGGTTGAAAATAGTGTTAAGTTGCTTTGGTACATCAGGTAGGCAATCTTTTAAAAAAAACACCTTACCCTTTGTGTCGTGTCTTCTGGACGGATCAATATAAACCCAGTCGTATTGTTTATTATTGTTTAATAATTGAGAAACTCCATCATTAGTTATGGTTTCAATAGTATTAACTCCTAGTTCTTTATAGTTATGCGAGACAATTTCAGAAAGCTCACTGTTAATTTCGCAGTGAGTAACTTCTTTGAATTTTTTTGAAAAATAATAACAGTCAATTCCAAAACCTCCTGTAAGGTCTATGATTGAATTACCAGTTATTAAACTCGATTTATATTTAGCAGTCACTTCAGAAGAAGTTTGCTCAATATTCAGCTTGTTTGGATAGTATATTTTTTCGGTATTAAACCATGTTGGAAGCTTTGTTTTACAGCGTTTTTTTGCTTCTATTTGCTCTACTAGTAGTTTTATGTCAACATCAGAATGATGATTCTTTTTTAATAATAAATCGGCAGTGTTAGAATTTATGTTTTCATTTATAAATTCTTGATTTATAGTATTTAAAATATTTTTATTCAAAGTAAAACTATAAGTCTTTAGTAAGTTTTTTTACGACTTTATTTTCTGAAAGAAACTCTTTTAAAATCACTTTTATAGCAGTGTAAGCAGGTACTGCAATGATAAGACCCACAACACCAAAAAGGATTCCAGCTATTAGAATAACCAAGAAAATTTCCAACGGATGTGATTTTACACTTTTTGAGAAAATTATTGGCTGACTTCCAAAGTTATCAATCAGTTGTCCTATAATAAAAACTAGAAGTACCCAAAACGTTTTTGGCATAATCACTTCGCTAAAGCTTGCTCCAAGATTACTTGTCATTGTTAGCGTAACCATTAAAGCAGCTCCAACTAAAGGACCAACATAAGGGATAAGGTTAAGTAATGCACATAAAAACGCAATAACTACAGCGTTTTCAACACCAATTATTAATAATCCAATGGTATAAATTATAAACAGAATTAAAATTTGAAATATAAGTCCAACAAAATAACGCGAAAGCAAGTCTTTAATTTTGGTTGAAGAATTGCTCCATCTGGTTTCCTTATCGTCAGGAATAAAGGTCATAATTCCGTTTTCAAAAAGACGACTATCCTTTAAGAAGAAAAACGAAATGAATAAAACCGAAAACAGTCCAATGCCAAAACTACCTAATCCGCTAGCTAGCGAGTTTAAAAAATTAGGAATTAGTGCGTAATCAATCTTATTTAAAAGATTAGATTCTTTTATAGATTTTTCAACATCAATATTATTAATTTCAAAATAGGTGAGTGCCTGATGGTATAAATCTTGAATGTTACTCTGTAACTGATCAATATCTAATAATGACAAATTATGACTTTGCTTAGTAATTAAAGGAATAAACAATCCTATGAGTCCAATTAAAAGTCCTAAAAAAATAGCCATTGTAGTAATAACAGCTACAGTATTATTGAATTTTAATTTCTTTCTTAAAAATAATACTATAGGTCTACCGATTAATGAAATAACAGCTGCAATAGCAATGTAAACTATTACGGCTTGAATTTTATACAAAAAAAACAATGTTAGCGCTATGCCTAAAACAATAGCTAATGCGCGTAAAATTCCGTTGGAAATAGTTTTTGAATTCATAAAGTAAAGATATAAAATCTACTACATTAATTGCTTGGTGATTTCATATAAAGCAATTGTTGTTGCTTGTACCACATTCATACTGCTGTTTTGTCCAAACATATTAATATGCAATACGTGGTCACATTGTTTTAAAAGTGACTCTGAAACACCAAAATTTTCATCTCCAATGATTAGAGCGATAGGTTGATTTTGCACAAATTGATGGTTATGTATTGGTTTACTACTAGATGTAATCTCTAAAGCAATTATTTGGTAACCTTTGGCTTTTAAGGAAGTTATTACCTCAAGCGTGTTTTTTGCAAACTCGTAGTTTACAAACTTTTCGGTTGAGCGTGAAGTTTTAGTGACTTTTCTGCCAATGGTAATGCCTTCACCACAAAACACAATATTTTCTATTCCAAAAGCATCAGCTGTTCTAAACAAGCTGCCAATATTTGGTGCATTGTTAATGTTATCGCAAACAATTGTTATTGGGAACGTACGTTTTGCAAAGTTGCTTGAGTAATAATCTAATTGCAATGGATAAAAATTAATACGAAATTAGTAAGCAACCTGAATCCGTTTTACAAAAATCATGATCACAATCTAAAATTATGGTTACTTCATTTGTTTTAAAAACATGATTATTTATAGAATAAAGAGGAAGGATGATAAAAAAGATTCCTAATAGAAAAAAAGTAAATCTTAAAATTAGTGATGTAGATTTTTCTTCAGGTATTTCAAAATTAAATGGATTTTGCGAATTAAAATGCATAATATCAAAAATACTAATTAATTTCAATAATAAATATAATAATTATAGGTATTACAATGCATAATGTAGCAACTAAATAAGCAATCTTCTTTTGCTTCTTTGTTAATTTACTATGCGAATCTTTATTTAAAGAATATTCTGAATAAAAATCAAATATTGAAAATATTATTTTCAGAATATCATTCATAAATTAAATTAAATTAGTTTTCAAAAGCATACTTTACAATGTTTGCTCCCATTTTTAAAGATTTTTCTCTTACCTCTGGTGGGTCGTTATGAACTTCTGGGTCTTCCCAACCATCGCCTAAATCGCTTTCAAAAGTGAACAGTAAAACCAATCTGCTTTCATAAAAAATACCAAAAGCTTGCGGACGTTTACCATCGTGTTCATGAATTTTTGGTAAACCGTCAGGAAATTTATAAGCAATATTGAATATATCGTGCGTTTTTGGCAATTCAATCAATTCTGCATTAGGAAACACCTTTTTAAGTTCTTCAGTAACATAAGGTCGCATTCCGTAGTTATCATCAATATGTAAAAAACCTCCAGAAATAAGATAGTTTCTAAGGTTTTCGGCATCTTCATCACTAAAAAACACATTTCCATGTCCTGTCATGTGCAGTAATGGATATTGAAAAATATCAATGCTACCGACTTCAACAGTTTGCGGATTTGGATTTATTCTAGTATTAATGTTGTTATTGCAAAAGTTAATAAGATTAGGTAATGCTGTTGGGTTACTATACCAATCGCCACCACCTTTATATTTTAAAACAGCTAATTCCTGAGATAAACCCAAAGTAGAGTATAGAAAAGCGATGATTAAAATTAGGTGCTTCATATTATTGATTTACAAAAGCTACAGAATGGCAAGCTACAATTGCAGCGGTTTCTGTACGCAATCTTGTGTCTCCCAAAGTTACAGGAATAAAATTATTTTGAAGTGCCATTTCAATTTCTTTAACACTAAAATCACCTTCTGGCCCAATAAGTATAATGATGTCTTGAGTTGGTTTTAAAAGGTCTTTTAAAGATTTTTTATCAAGCTCCTCACAATGTGCAATAAATTTTTGTCCGTTAAACTCTTGAGAAATGAAGCTTTTAAACGATATAGCGTCATTTAATTTTGGCATAAAAGCACTTAACGACTGTTTTGTAGCAGATTGAATAATCTTTTCAAAACGCTCTGATTTTATGACTTTACGTTCGCTATGGTCGCAAATAATAGGAGTGATGGTGTCTATTCCTATTTCGGTGGCTTTTTCTAAAAACCACTCGTACCTATCATTCATTTTTGTTGGAGCAACCGCTAAATGTAAATTGTAGTTGCGCTTTAGCTGTAGGGTTTTAGATGTAATTTCTGCCATACAGTTTTTTATATCTGCAACCTGTATTTTGGCAGTGAATATATAACCGTTTCCGTTGGTAATATGCAGTTCATCTCCAACCGATTTTCGCAATACCTTTATAATATGGCGACTTTCATCTTTTGGAAACGTAATTTGAACAGCGTCTTCAGTTAATTCAGGATTATAAAATAACTGCATTATTAGTATGTTGGTTCGGTAATTTTAAGCACTTTAATTTCTTCAATAAGCTTAGTGTCATGCGTTTTTACGACTACGTAATAAGCGTTTTGAGTTGGCACATCAACTGAAAAAATATCATTTACACTATGCTTTCCATTGATAACTTGATCTTCAAATTCTGGAAACATATCACCTTGTGTAAACCACCCTAAATCACCTCCACGTTTTGCACTATCATCCATTGAGTAGTGTTTTGCAAGGTCTTTAAAACGGTAGCCTTCATTGTATTTTGAGATAATATCAGCTCTCAAATCATCAATATCTTCCATCGATTTTTTATTGCCATCAAGAAAAATATAACTCACTCTATAATACGGAATTTCTTGTTTTTCAATAACCTTATAATGGGTTTTATCCATTTCGTTTTTATAGACTTTTTTTCCTCCTTTTTTTAGTTTAAAAAGATCTTTGGCTAACCTAGTATTATGTTTTTCTTTATTGAAGGTTATAATTTTTCCTTTAAGCGCTTTATTGCTTTCAATAAATTTGGTAGCAAGCGTTTCATCTTCAATAGAATCTAATTTCTTTTCGATGCTATTTTGCCCAACAGCAATCATTGTAAAAAAGCCAAATGCAATACACAGTAAGTTTTTTGTCATAATGTAGGATTTTAAGGTTTCAGTTCAAAATTAAGCCTATTGTTGAAACATAAAAGGTCTTAGGTTTTAAGTTTTTAAGAATTGATTGTTTATAACTTGATTTTGAGCCACTTTTTATTTTAAACTAATCAAAACTAAAAAGCTCAATAATCCTAAAAGTAGCTTGCATGATTTATAGTTTCAATCGAGCAGAGGCAACAACATTGTTTTGTGAAAATTCACCCTCTAAAAACTTTAAATGCCCAACAATAGCAATCATTGCAGCATTGTCTGTTGTATATTCAAATTTTGGAATATAGGTAGTCCAACCAAATTTCTTCTCACCATCTTTTAGTGCTTTTCGTATGCCAGAATTTGCAGACACACCACCACCAATAGCAATGTGTTTGATACCAGTTTCTTTAGTGGCTAATTTCAGTTTATCAATTAAAATACCAATAATAGTATATTGTATAGACGCACAAATATCATTGAGATTTTCTTCAATAAAATTTGGGTTTGCTTTTGTTTCTTTTTGAATAAAATAAAGAATTGCAGTTTTAAGACCAGAAAAACTAAAGTTTAATCCGTCAACTTTAGGTTTGGTAAACTTAAAGGCTTTTGGGTTTCCTTGTTGTGCTCTTTTGTCAATTTCAGGACCAGCAGGATAGCCCAAGCCTAATATTTTTCCGCTTTTATCATAAGCTTCACCAACTGCATCATCAATAGTTTCTCCAATAACTTCCATGTCAAAGTAGTCAGACACTTTTACAATTTGTGTATGTCCACCAGAAATGGTCATTGCTAAAAACGGAAATTCAGGTTTATTAAAATCTTCTTCATCAATAAAATGAGCTAAAATATGTGCTTGCATGTGGTTAACATCTATTAAAGGAATGTTTAAACCATAAGCCAATGACTTTGCAAAAGAGGTTCCTACAAGTAACGAACCCATTAAACCAGGACCACGAGTAAAAGCAATGGCATTAAGTTGAGATTTTTCAACACCTGCTTTTTTTAGTGCTTGTTGTACAACAGGAACTATATTTTGTTGATGTGCTCTCGAGGCTAATTCTGGTACAACACCTCCATATTCTTCATGAATTTTTTGGTTTGCAACAACATTGCTTAAAATCCTTCCGTTAAGCATAACCGAAGCTGCTGTATCATCACAAGATGACTCAATTGCTAGTATGTAAATATTTTGTGAAGCCATTAATATAAATTAGGCACAATAATTGTTAATTTTGGCTTCAAAGTTATAACTTTAAAACGTATCAAAAAATTTTTAAAAATAGTATCAAAGCTCTTGGCAATTCTTTTGCTATTGTTCATCATTTTGGTGTTGATACTTTCTATTCCTGCTGTACAAACGCGTTTAGGGAAACATGCAACAAAACTGGTTAATGAAGAATTTGGTACAAATATCAATATTGAAAAAGTAGGATTACAGTTTAATGGAGATGTAGAGTTAAAGCATATTTATGTTGAAGACTACAAAAAAGATACGCTTATTAATATTGCCGAATTAAACACATCAATCATTAATTTTAGAAATCTTTACAATGGCAAACTTGCTTTTGGAGATATTGATATTATTGACCTTACCTTCAATATAAAAACTTACAAAGGCGAAGACCAAACTAATTTAGATGTGTTTGTTGCAAGGTTTGACGAAGAAAACCCAAGTAATGAGAAAAGTGGATTTTTACTTTCATCCAGTGATGTATCTATTTACAATAGTACGTTTAGAATGCTAGATGAAAACAAGGAAAACCAAAAAATACTTGAATTCGATAACCTTAACATTAATGCAACTGATTTTTTAATTGATGCTAGTGATGTAAGTGCTCGAATCAATACTTTGTCGTTTAGAGATAGTAGAGGATTGTCAATTCAAAATATGGTTACAAATTTTGAGTACACATTAGACCATATGTCGTTTAACGATTTGAGTATAAAAACTGAAAACTCAAACCTTAAAGGAAATGTACGATTTGATTATAAGCGTGAAGATTTTAAGGAGTTTACCGATAAGGTTAATGTTACTGCAAATTTTGAAGATTCTGATATTTTCTTAAACGACCTTAATACATTTTATAATGAGTTTGGTGTTTCTCAAAAAGCGAATTTTACTGTTGATTTGTCAGGAACACTTAATGATCTTTATGCTGAAGAGCTAAAGCTTAATACAAGTTCACGTACTAGAATTTACGGAAACATCAATTTTAAAAACTTGTTTAATAGCGAAGATGATAACTTTTCAATGGACGGAAAGTTTGATAACCTTTCATCAAATTACTACGATTTAAGAGCATTATTACCAAATATACTAGGTGAGTCTATTCCTTCAATATTTTCTAAGCTTGGAGATTTTAATATCAATGGTACATCTCACATAACATCTACAACTATTGATGCCGATTTAGATATTTATACAGATTTGGGTGAAATAAGTTCCAATCTAGAAATGACTCGTGTTAATGATATTGACAACGCGAGTTATAAAGGTAATGTAGTGTTTAATGATTTTGATTTGGGTAAATTATTAGATAATCCTGAAATAAAAACCACCTCATTTAACCTTGATGTGGACGGAAAAGGGTTTACATTAAAAAACTTATATACCAACATTGAAGGTCAGATTTACGAATTGGATTTTAACGACTACAATTACCAACACATAACCGTTTCAGGAGAGTTGGGTAATAATATTTATAATGGTCTTTTAAAGTCAACCGACAAAAATTTCAAATTCACGTTTGATGGTTTAGCCGATTTATCTAATGAGATTAAAGCTTTAGATTTTAAGGCTAATGTTGAATATGCAAACCTTAATGCATTAAACTTTATTAAGTCCGACAGTATTTCAGTATTTAAAGGAAATGTTGAAATGTCAATGAAAGGTTCAGGGATTGATGATGCTTATGGTAGTTTAAATTTTAAAAACACCACCTACATCAATCAAAATGACGAATACTATTTTGAAGATTTTGACATCTCATCTACATTTCAAAATAAAAAACGAACAATAGCTATAAATTCTCCTGATATTATTGAAGGTACTATCAGTGGAGATTTCAAGTTTAAGGATATTGGTAAGCTAGTTGAAAATTCAGTGGGAAGTATTTATACCAACTACGTTCCTAATAAAATTGAAGGTAACCAGTATATGGACTTTAATTTTAAAATATACAATAAAGTAGTTGAAGCCTTTTATCACGATTTAGAACTTGGTAAAAACACTTTTGTAAAAGGTAGAGTAGAGAGTGATGAAAAAGGCTTTAAGCTAACATTCAAGTCGCCTCAAATACGTTTGTTTGATTATTTTGCTAACGACATATCGTTAAGTATTGATAATAGCAATCCTTTATTCAATACTTATGTAGAAATAGATTCACTCAACACAAAGTACTATAATGTGTCTAAATTCAGTTTAATTAACGTTACACAACGTGATACGCTTTTTGTAAAATCTGAATTTAAAGGAGGTAAGGATAATACAGATGAGTTTGACCTTAATATGTATTATACTGTTGATGAGAATAACAAATCGGTTATAGGATTTAGAAAATCAGATGTCGTTTTTAAAGGCAATACTTGGAATATTAATGACGAAAAAGATAATCTGCATAAAATAGTTTTTGATAGAGACTTTAAAGAGTTTGATATTGAAAAGCTAGTAATGAATAATTACAATGAGCAAATTGAGTTGTCAGGTGTGGTTAGAGATTCTACCTACAAAAATATAAACCTAGGATTTACTGATGTTGACCTTTTAAAAATAACACCAAGAATTGATAGTTTAAACCTTGAAGGTTTAGTAAATGGAAAGGTAAATATTCTACAAGAAGATGGTGTGTACTTACCAACATCAAACCTCGATATCACTAACCTCAAGGCAAATGATTATGATTTAGGGTCTTTAAGTGCTAACATTACAGGAAATCAATCTCTAACCAATTACAAGGTTGATGTAAAACTTATTAATGATAATGTAAAATCCTTTTTGGCTAATGGTAATATTGATGTTGGCGACTCATCATATATAGATTTAAACTTAAGTTTTGATGAGTTTTTACTTAATCCACTAGATCCTTTTGGAGAAGGTGTTATTACTAATATTCGTGGTTTAGCTACAGGACGAGCAACTGTAACTGGTAATCTCAAAAATCCAGATATAAATGGACGTTTATTATTAGATAATGCAGGATTGAGTATTCCTTATTTAAATGTAGATTACAGTTTTGATTTTGACTCTGAAGTGGAGCTCAAAGAGCAAAAGTTTATATTCAATGATGTGGTTTTAACTGATTCTGAATATTTCTCTAAAGCAACACTTAATGGATTTATTGGTCATAATAGTTTTTCTGATTGGACTCTAGGGTTAGATTTAGAAACCAATCGTTTCTTAGTTTTAAATACTGATGATGACGAAGAAGCACTTTACTATGGAACAGCATTTGCAAGAGGTGTTGCAAGCATTTCTGGGCCAACAGACCAATTGGTAATTGACTTTGATGGAAGTACCGAAAAAGGAACCGTCTTTAAAGTACCACTTAACGACCTAGAAACTTATGGAGACAACTCATACATTCACTTTTTAAGTCCTGAAGAAAAGGAAGCACGCAGAAAAGGAGAGGAGTATGTTGAAACCGAAATAAAAGGACTGGAACTTAATTTTGACCTTTTTGTAACTCCTGATGCTGATATTGAAATTGTTATAGACCGTAATTCTGGTAGTACCATTCAAGGTTCAGGAAACGGAAACTTACTTTTTGAAATAAACACCAATGGTAAGTTTAATATGTGGGGAGACTTTGTAGTAAACAAAGGGGTTTACAATTTTGCTTATGGTGGTTTAATACAAAAAGAACTTGTTGTTGAACCAAACGGAAGTATTCGTTGGGAAGGCGACCCAATGAAAGCGCAAATAGACCTAAAAGCAATTTATAGTACATCTGCTAATCCTTCAGTATTATTAGACAACCCAATTAACAGAAGTATTGATGTAAATGTCGAAATAAGCCTAACAGGACAATTGGAACAACCTGAACCTAATTTTGCATTTAGTTTTCCTAATGTAGACTCTACAATTAAATCAGAGTTAGAATATAGATTAGAAACAAGAGAAAGTAGAGAATTTCAAGCGTTAAATTTATTGTCTTTTGGTGCATTTGCTAGTGAAATAAGTTTAGGTCAGCAAGCCTATGGTACCATTGCAGATAGAGTAAACAGTTTATTCAATAGTTTATTTGAAGACGAAGATGGCAAATTACAAATAGGTGTCAATCTTCAACCTGGAGAGCAAACTCCAGATTATCAAACTGATGATAGATTAGGCTTTACATTAAGCACTAAAATTAATGATAAAGTATTCTTTAATGGTAAGGTTGGTGTGCCAATAGGAGGTGTTAACCAAACAGTAATTGCTGGTGATGCTGAGATAGAAGTACTATTAAATGATGATGGTACGCTTTCGGCAACGTTTTTCAATAGAGAAAATAGCATTAGAAACTTTGGAGAAGAAATTGGATACACACAAGGAGCAGGTTTATCATACAATGTCGAATTTGATACATTTAAAGAGTTAATCAACATTATTTTTTCTGGAAAGAATAAAAAGAAAAAGAATGCAAAAAAGACATCTGATAATGGCCCAAAAAAGAAAGATGACAACTTCCCAGATTACATCAATTTGAAGTCAGATTCGCAAAATAACGACTGATTTTTCAACTCACTTTTTCACATTTTTAATTTTTTTGTTAACGAAATCGTTTGAATTTTAACATACCGATAAAAATTTGCAGAAACCTTATTTTTATTGCTATATCTTTGTTAAGTTTACTTTTTATAATGTCGAATTTAATGAATAAAAACATAAAAAAAATTGCTGTTTTAACATCAGGTGGAGACTCTCCAGGAATGAATGCAGCAATTCGATCTGTAGTTAGAACTTGTGCATATCATAATATAAATTGTGTAGGAATTTATAGAGGATATCAAGGTATGATTGAAGGCGATTTTAAAGAAATGGATGCTCGTAGTGTAAAAGGCATTATTAACAAAGGAGGTACCATATTAAAATCTGCAAGATCAAACGAATTTAGAACTGTAGAAGGTCGTAAAAAAGCTTACGAAAAACTTAAAGAAGCTAATGTTGATGCGCTAGTTGCTGTTGGAGGTGACGGAACGTTTACAGGAGCAATGATTTTTAGTAGTGAATATGATTTTCCAGTAATGGGAATTCCAGGAACTATTGATAACGATATCTTTGGTACTTCACACACTTTAGGCTATGACACTGCTTTAAACACTGTAGTAGATGTCATTGATAAAATTAGAGATACTGCAAGTTCGCACAACCGTTTATTCTTTATTGAAGTAATGGGACGCGATGTTGGACATATAGCACTAAACGCTGGAGTTGGTGCAGGAGCAGAAGAAATTTTAATACCTGAAGAAGATTTAGGGTTAGAACGTTTACTAGAGTCTTTACGTCGTAGTAAGCGCTCAGGAAAATCTTCAAGTATCGTTGTGGTTGCCGAAGGTGATAAAATAGGTAAAAACGTATTTGAGCTTAAAGACTACGTTGATGAAAACTTAGCCGAATATGAAGTGCGTGTATCTGTTTTAGGTCATATGCAAAGAGGTGGTTCGCCTTCTTGCTTTGATAGAGTATTAGCAAGTAGAATGGGAGTAAAAGCTGTAGAAAGCCTTTTAGAAGGAAAATCAAACTACATGGTTGGTTTACTCAATGATAAAATGGCGCTTACACCATTAGACCAAGCTATAAAAGGACAATCAAAAATTAATTTAGAATTACTACGTGTGTCAGATATCATGACCACTTAAACCTTAAAATAAGAATATGTCAAATTTAAAATTAGGAATCAACGGATTCGGAAGAATAGGAAGAATAGTTTTTAGAGCAACTATTAAAAGACCAGATGTAGATGTTGTAGCAATCAACGATTTACTAGACGTAGAACACTTAGCATACTTATTGGAGTATGACTCTGTTCATGGTAGATTTGATGGTACAATTGAAGTTAAAGATGGAAACTTAGTTGTAGATGGAAAAACAGTAAGAATTACTGCTGAAAGAGACCCTAAAAGCTTAAAATGGGACGAAGCAGGAGTAGATATCGTTGCTGAGTGTACAGGTATTTTCACAACTTTAGAAACAGCTAACTATCACATTGAAGCTGGAGCTAAAAAAGTAGTAATTTCTGCACCAAGTAAAGACGCTCCAATGTTTGTAATGGGAGTTAATGATAACGAATTAACTGCTGACCACAAGATTGTTTCAAATGCATCTTGTACTACAAACTGTTTAGCACCTTTAGCTAAAGTATTAGACGACAACTTTGGTATTGAAGAAGCTTTAATGACAACTGTTCATGCAACAACAGCAACTCAATTAACTGTTGATGGACCTTCACGTAAGGATTATAGAGGCGGAAGAAGTGCTTTATTAAACATTATTCCTGCATCTACTGGAGCAGCTAAAGCTGTTGGTAAAGTAATTCCTAAACTAAACGGAAAACTTACAGGTATGGCATTTAGAGTACCTACTGCAGATGTTTCAGTAGTAGACTTAACTGTTCGTACTCAAAAAGAAACCTCTTTAGAAGAAATTAAAGCTGTTTTCAAAAAAGCATCTGAAGGAGACATGAAAGGTGTGTTAGGTTACACTGATGAATTAGTAGTATCTCAAGACTTTGTAAGTGATGCTCGTACAAGTATATTTGATGCTGATGCAGCTATTGAATTAAATTCAAAATTCTTTAAAGTTGTATCTTGGTATGATAACGAATTTGGGTATTCCAACAAACTTGTTGACTTAGCTCAAAAAGTACACTCGTTATAATAATAATTTAATTCCGTAGAGTTTATAGTGCTTTACGGAATTTTTTTTACATAAAATTTATGATATTAATTGTTGATAGTGGTTCTACCAAATGTGATTGGATAGCAGTAGATAACAATGGTAACCAATTACTCGAAAAGATAAGAACCAAAGGGCTCAACCCAGCAATATTAAAAGAAAAAAAGCTTTTTAAGATTATTAAAGCTAGCGAAGAATTAATGACTGTTAAAGATCAAGTAACAGACATTTATTTTTATGGAGCTGGTTGTGGTACAGAAAACCCAAGATTACTACTTACCCAAGTATTACGCTCTTTGTTTTTAAAGGCAAATGTAGAGGTAAAAGAAGATACCATGGCTGCTGTAAGAGCTACTATTAATACTCCAGATGAAGCTGCCGTTGTTTGCATTATGGGTACTGGTTCTAATTGTAGTTATTACGATGGTAAAGAATTACATCAACGTGTTAAATCATTAGGTTACACCTTAATGGATGATGCTTCTGGTAATTATTATGGTAAAGAATTAATACGAGATTATTATTATAATCATATGCCAGAGCAAATAAAAGTGGCTTTTGGAGACAAGTATAATTTAGAAGCCGATTATATCAAATACAATTTATATAAGCAACCAAACCCTAACGCGTACTTAGCTAATTTTGCTGAGTTTATGATTCTTAATAAAGATTCTGAATACATAAAAGAACTAATAAAAAAAGGTGTTAGGAGATTTGCAAAAAACATGATTCTTCAGTTTAAAGAAGAGTTGAAAACTGCACCTGTACATTTTGCAGGTTCAATAGCATTTTTCTGTCAAGATGAAATTAAAGAAGTTGCTGAAGAGTTAAACTTTAAAGTAGGAAATTTTGAAAGAAGACCTATTGAAGGTTTAGTTAACTTTCACACAAACGCTTCATAATTTAGTAATACAATGGAAATAGCAATAATTGCTCATGATGGTAAGAAAGCTGAAATGGTTCAGTTTTTAAATCAGCATAAAGACATATTATTAAGCAAGAAAATAAATTTAATCTCTACAGGAACCACTGGAAAAAAAGTAAAAAAAGCAGGTTTTGAAGTTACAAGACTGCTATCTGGTCCTTTAGGTGGAGATGCTCAAATTGCTGCTAGAGTAGCAGAAGGACAATGTAATATGGTATTATTTTTTAGAGATCCTCTTGAAAAACATCCTCACGAACCTGATGTGCTTATGTTAATGCGTTTATGCGATGTACATGATGTACCATTAGCAACCAATCCAGCAACAGCAGAACTTTTAATGAAAGCACTTTAAATTAATAAAGTGCTTTTTTATGTATAGAAATTAAGGATTATAGACTTGATTTTCCTGTTCGGCAACTCTAATAAATGTAGTACGTTTAGTAAGTTCCTTTAAGCGTTCAGCACCAACATAAGTACATGTGCTTCGTAAACCTCCTAAAATATCTTGTAGCGTGTTTTCTACATTACCTCTGTAAGGAACTTCAACAGTTTTACCTTCACTAGCTCTGTATTCGGCAACACCACCAACATGTTTTTCCATAGCAGTAGAAGAACTCATTCCGTAAAACTGTTTATAAGGTTTACCATTGCGTTCTATAAGTTCGCCACCACTTTCATTGTGTCCTGCAAGCATACCTCCAAGCATCACAAAATCTGCAGCAGCACCAAAAGCTTTAGCTATATCACCAGGAATGGTACAACCACCATCACTAATAATTTGTCCACCTAAACCATGAGCAGCATCAGCACATTCAATAATTGCAGATAACTGTGGATAACCAACACCTGTTTTTACTCTTGTGGTACAAACGCTTCCTGGTCCAATACCAACTTTTACAACATCAGCTCCAGAGAGCAACAGTTCTTCAACCATTTCACCAGTAACCACGTTACCAGCAATAATAACTTTATCAGGATATTGGTCTCTGGTGCGTTTTACAAACTCTACAAAATGTTCAGAATAACCATTAGCTACATCAATGCAAATGAATTTATACTGCGGATTAAAATTTAAAATTGAAGCTAGTTTTTCAGAATCTTGTTGTCCTGTTCCTGTACTAATTGCTAAGTAATCTTCAATACCTTCAGGAGCATTAGATGAAAACACATTCCAATCGGTAATAGAGTAGTGCTTGTGTATTGCGGTAAACAATTTATGTTTTGACAAGGCCAAAGCCATATCAAAAGTACCAACGGTATCCATATTGGCAGCCATAATAGGTATGCCTTTCCAGTTGACCTTACTGTTTAAAAAAGTAAATTCTCTTTCTAAATTAACCTGTGAACGACTCTTTAATGTAGAACGTTTTGGTCGAATCATAACATCTTTAAAACCTAGTTTTATTTCATATTCAATGCGCATAATGGATATAATTGGGTTACTATCAAAAATACAAAACTCAAGTGTATGTTTTTGGTTGACTTATTAACAATTTATACAATAAGTTAGATTGATAAAATGTATATTAGTCATTAGTTAAATATTGTAATCGACAAATAGATTAGCTTTTAATATGACTAAATATTATAAGGAAAAAGCACTTTTGGCAACCGAAAATAAGATTGATAGCATAAAGCGAGATGCTGATTTTTTTAAAAGAAATTTAAACAGATTTATTGTTTTTGGAACTTTAGCCTCTTTTGTAGCTCCAAATTATGGAAAAGACAAACCACTTTATGCAGAATTAAATGTGTCTTATTATGATTTAGTAGTCTTTTTTGTAATTGTATTTGCTTCAATTTGTTTTATTAGTTACATCATATGGAAAGTTCAAGATAGGACAAGAATGCGGAAACTACTAAAACGTAAAAAAGAATTAGAAGAAGAAATAAAGAGTTATGAGTAATTTATTAATAGCTATTGATATTAAGTTTAATGTCATGAAGTTTTAAGATTGAATTTTAAAAATAAAAAAACTAAATTCGTTTAACTGTCGATATAAATTATTAAAACAATTCATATCTTGTTGTTATATGCAAGCTGAATAAAACAAGGAAATGGAATATAATCAAGAACAAACCAATGGATTCTTTGAAGCTGTAGAATCTTTAAAAAAATATAGAAGAGCAGACTTAATTGACACTAGAGGAAGAAGTCTTTTAAAAGAGCTCTATACAGACCTTTTACCAAATGATTATATTTTACAAAAATCTTTAAAGCAAAACACAACCTTTTTGATTGGTAGAAAAGGAACGGGTAAATCAACCATTTTTTTAAGAATTGAGCAGGAATTGCGTGATATGAAAGGTTATCTTCCTTGCTATCTTGATGTTAAAACGATTTATGAATCCTCCCAAACCAAACTTGCAAGAATAAATGGGGTAGAACAACTATTATCGCCAGAAATTCTTGAAAAATACCTAGTGGAAAGAGCATTTATTCAAAATGTTTTATCAGCTATAATTCTAGAAGTAACCAAGAAATTTGACTCAAAAGTTGATAAGTTATTAGAATTAATTGGAGTTACCCAAGTAGAAGCTGTAAAAGAAAGATTAGCGGAATTAAAGAACAACATAGAAGATAATAAATATTTAGAGGATATAGAAATACCTATACTTCAAAAAATAAATACTACACAGAAAACCACAAACGAAAACTCAAAAGAACGAAATATAGCAGTTAAAGGAGTAAAAGGTGAAGCAGGAATTGGAGCAGATGGAATTAAAGGTAGTATTGAGACTGATTCAGGAATTGATTGGAAAAAAGGTTCGAAAAAAACATCTGAAAATGAAGATAATTTTTCAAATATTTTTCTTAAAGTATTCCAAATAAAAGAAATAATTATTGGTATAAAAGAGGCTCTATCAATATTAAACATAAGACATCTTTATATTTTATTGGATGATTTTTCGGAGATTGATGATGAATCAATTATCACATTCGTTGATGTTATTCTTGCTCCACTAAATAATTGGTCTGACGAATTCATTAAATTCAAGGTTGCAGCTTATCCAAATAGAATTTATTATGGTAAAATTGACCCTGGAAAGATCGACACAATTAATTTGGATTTTTACAACTTATATTCAGAATTTGACAGAGATAAAATGGAATCGAATGCTATCGATTTCACCAAAAGAATTCTAGAGAAAAGATTTAATAAATATGTAGGTACAACAGTAGAGACCTTTTTTGACACTTCAAAAAATTCTATTGAAAATTATTATGAGATGCTGTTTAACGCCTCGATGAATGTCCCAAGAATTTTGGGATATATTCTTTCTTATTGTTATCAAAGTAGAATAATTTATAACAATAAAATCACCAAAAGTGATATTGAATCTGCTTCTCGAAGGTATTATGAAGAGAAAATATTTTCTTTTTTTGAAACTACAACGCATTCACTAATTTCAATTGACGAAAAAATTTCAGTTCTTCAGTTAAAAAGCTTATTAAATCTTTTCATTAATAAATCAAAAGATATAAAGCGTAGAATTACCACAAATGATTTAAAAGGTTCTATCTACACTATAAAAGAGCCTTTTACAAGTCATTTTCATTTCGACCCAAGATTTGAAAATTTCCTTAAGACTTTGGAATTAAATTTTTTCATAAGCAAGTATAATGACCTTAGTGATAAAGATGGAACTCCTGTCTCAATTTACTCTTTAAATTATGGTCTATGTAAAAAAGAAAATATTTTTTGGGGTAAACCAAAAGGTTCCAAATACAGAAAATATTTTATAGAAAGACCATTTAATTATAATAAGCTAATAACAGAGTTTCTTTCAAACGCAAGAAGAATTATTTGTTCAAATATTGATTGTAAAAAACAATTCGAAATAGAAGACCTCAAATTTTTAGAGTTTACCAATTATAAATGTAATAAATGCCAGTCTGAAGTAATTATTGAAACTCTTGCAGAAGATATTAGAGAACAAATAGCAAAAATAGACCAAAGCAAAATGTTACCAGTTCCAGAAGTAAAAATCTTAAAGGAATTACAGAACTCAGATACGGAATTATATGCTAGAGATATAGCTCAAGAGGTTGATTATTCAGGTCAACTAATTGGTTGGAGAGCTAAAAAACTAGATGAAACTCACGATTTAATAGAAAGGGAAAAAGAAGTCGGAAAAACATATAAATACACATTATCCGAAAAAGGAAAAGTATTCTTTACTGGTAATTAAAAGCCAGTAAACAAAAACGTATATAAAAATATTGGTTTAATTGCTTAAACGAACCTCATATTATTTCACAGCAATCATACTAATTTCCACATTTACAAACTTAGGTAAATTGGCAACTTCTACAGTTTCTCTTGCAGGAGCAGTGTCAGCATTAAAGTAAGTTCCGTACACCTCATTTATCTTTGAAAAGTTATTCATATCACTAATAAATATTGAGGTTTTCACTACATTTTCAAACGTCATATCAGCAGCTTCCAAAACCGCTTTCATGTTTTCCATTACTTGCTTAGTTTCGGTTTGAATGTCATCTAAAACCAACTCCATAGTTTCTGGATGCAATGCAATTTGCCCTGAAGTATATAAAGTGTTTCCTACAAGTGTAGCTTGGTTGTATGGTCCAATAGGAGCAGGAGCTTTGGTGGTGTTGATTATTGTTTTCATAACGTAGTTATTATAATTGTTGGTCTGCTTGTTTACGCTTATCGTATTTAAGGTCTTTAAGTAAGCTCGATTTTATTCCAATAAAGAAATTCCATGAACTTCTTGTGCTAAAAGGAATCCAGCTAAAGTTCATTCGCCAACTCAATAAATCTCTTTCAAATCGTAATTGCGTATAAGTAAATCCGTTGTTTTTAAAGTCATAACCAGACGATGCACCAACAGTCCATCTAGGAGAAATTTCTACATCACCAGAAAACATTAACGAGTGTGATGATATTTCGTTTTGTCTTGCAGAGTTAGAGTAGTTTACAGCATAGGCTAAACGCAAGTTCCAAGGGATGACATAATTGTATAATTCACTTGGTTTTTCATCTCTGTCTTCTCTGTCATCATCAGTTAAACGTTGGTCTGCAAAATCTTCGGGTTTCCCAAAAAGGTCATCGGCACGACCTCCACTTCTTATGGACTCTTGTATAGCTCTATCGTCTGAATTATCATCATCACCTTTTCCTGAAAAACTCTTGTTTGAAAGGCTATAACTCATGTTAACACTAGCTGAAGTTAACCTAAACAAGCTTCCGCCATTATTGATGTTGAGTTTGTCTATTCTTTGATTGTTATTGTTTAACGCATAAGGATCAAACGTTGCACCAAAGTTAATACTCATTTTATTATCGAATATTTGAGTACCACCAGACATACGTATAGGACTCAATTTCATAGAGTCTGCTGCAAAATTATAAGATGTAGAAAAGTTAAGGTTGTTAAGTAATACTATCTTTTTAGGTTCGGTTTTTGTTGAATCTTTATCTCTTACTTTAGCTTCAAGGTTGTTGGAAAGAGATATTCCCATTGAGCTTGCGTAGTTCTTATTAGGAGATCCAAAAATAGATTCTTCAAATCTGCTGTATTCTACTTCACTAGATGTGGTTCCATCTGCAGCAACAATTTCATAAGTATCATAATATTGATCAAAAGCAGGATTAATACTATAACTTATTGATGGTCGCATAACATGTCGTATCGCCTGAATTTTTGTATCCTTTCCTTCTTTGGTAAAATCGTACATACCATAAATAGTAGTACCAATACTTGTGCTAAAATTATAAGTTCTAAAACTATCAAAGGTGTTTTTTTGAATAGTTACTTCTTCCTCAAGAGCTGCATCGTAGTATTTTCTAACAGTATTAAAGGTCCAGTTTTCTTCAAAATTTGTGCTAGCACTCATACTAAAGTATTTAAACACTTTAAAGTTTGTGGTTAACGGAATACTGTGTTGTACACCCATTTTAGCATCATCAAACATTTCTTTTTTAAAGAACAACGAATCGGTAGTTTGAATTCTGTTTTCAGCTCTTACATTATACTGAAAGTTGATGTTATCTATAATTCCTTTTTTAGTTCCAATTTTAGGTTCAAAAGGATAAATTCTACTCACACTACCTTGAAACGTAGGTAATGTCATGTTTATTTGCTGTGTATTGGTGTTTTGCGAGTGTGTCGCAGTCATATTCAAATTTACTTGTGGCTCGCCTTGAAAAGATTTTGAATATGAAATAGAGGATGATAATGTGTTATTTAAAAAGTTAGACGAGTTTAACTGATTAATAGACTGCTGATAATATCTACTACTACCTAAGTTTACAGAAGCCGAAAAACGCGAATTTGGGCTAGATTTTCCATCTTGTGAGTGTGACCATCTTATATTGTAAACCGAAGTTTTTGAATAATCAGGGAATCCTCGTTCGCTACTAATTAGGTTTTCATACCTAAAACTCAAGTTACCTCTAAACTTGTAGCGCAACGCATAGTTAGATTCTATTCGCATTCCGTAACTACCATTAGTGTAATAATCTCCTAAAACAGCTAAATCAACATAATCATTAATAGCAAAATAGTAACCACCATTTTGCACAAAATACCCTCTGTCATTCTGTTCTCCAAACGAAGGAAAAATAACACCAGACGTTTGCTTTTTAGTCATAGGAAAGTAAGCAAAAGGCAAACCAATAGGTAGTGGTACATCATAAATAAACATATTGGTAAGACCTGTTACCACTTTTTTACCAGGTACAATTTTAGCTTTACGCATTAAAAAGTAATATTCAGGATCGTCAAGATTTTCTGAAGTGGTAAACTTACCGCGTCGTATAAAATATACTGAGTCGTTTTCCTTTTTAGTTAAGTCAGCAATAATAGTTCCTCCGCTTTGTT
Source organism: Meridianimaribacter sp. CL38 (assembly GCF_004328055.1). NCBI lineage: Bacteria > Pseudomonadati > Bacteroidota > Flavobacteriia > Flavobacteriales > Flavobacteriaceae > Meridianimaribacter > Meridianimaribacter sp. CL38. The sequence continues at coordinate 121,173 of NZ_QKWS01000002.1, forward strand.
CAGTCTTGGAATTAAATATTAATGCTTTTTTAGAATCAGTATTAAAAATAATAGAATCAGGTTCTACAACATTTTGACCTTGTTTAAACACAGGAGCTTGACTATATCCTGTTGAGTCTTTTAATCGGCCAGCATACACTAAATTTTTATTGTAGTCAATTACAATAACTCCAGCTTTTATTTCCATATCTTCATAATACACTTCTGCTTGATTATAGAGATATATTTTGTTTTCCTTTTGGTTTATAGATACGTAGTCTTTGGCTTTATAGTTAACCTTTCCAGATAAAAACTCCTTTTTCTTAGGAATACTATCAGAAGTAATGGAGTCGTTTTCTTTTAAATTTAAAGGTTGACTAAATAAAGAGTCCGATACTAGCGACAAAGTATCTCTTTCAGTTTTTGGGGTAATGGATTCGGTAGATTTTGGTAAATCTTGAGAAAAGCCCAAAGTGTTAATAAACACTGTAAAACTTAGGGTAAAAAGTATTTGAAAGATGTTTGTACGCAATGCTTTTAAATGTATTTTTGTAAAAGTATGGCTCGGTTTTTGAATTGCCAAAATTACATATATTTTTTTGTGATTACAGTTAATTCGACCAAAATTTAAAAATTAAAATAAACCAAGTTAGTCAGCCGTTTAAACACATATGAGAACGTACATATTTTCCATAATCGTATTATTTATAGTTTATTTAACACCTGCACACGCATTTCAAAAGGATAAGGACCATTTTGTAGTGGTTTTAGATGCTGGTCATGGTGGTCATGATCCTGGTAATTTAGGAAGTGGTTATAAAGAAAAAGATATCGCTTTAAAAATTGCTTTAGAAGTAGGTAAGGAGTTATCAAAACATAAAGACATAAAAGTAATTTATACACGTAAAACAGACGTCTTTCTAGAGCTTCATGAAAGAGCTGCTATTGCAAACAAAGCAGATGCCGATTTGTTTGTATCTATTCACTGTAACTCTCACCACTCAAGTGCTCATGGTACCGAAACGTTTGTTTTAGGAGCAGCAAACACACAACGAAACTTTGAAATAGCTAAAAAAGAAAACGAAGTAATTTTCTTAGAGGCTAACTATGAAACACACTACGAAGGATTTAACCCAAATTCTCCTGAGTCCTCTATAGGTTTGGGTGTCATCCAAGAAGTGTATACTGAAAATAGTATTAAACTAGCTAGACTTATTGAGGATAATTTTTCTGGGAAATTGTCTCGAAAAAGTAGAGGTGTAAAACAAGCAAGTCTTTGGGTATTACACAATACATATATGCCAAGTGTGTTGGTTGAAGTTGGTTTCTTAACCTATAAACCTGAAGGGAAGTTTTTAAATTCTTCTGGTGGTCAATCATCAATGGCTATAGGTATTAGAGATGCTATTTTAAGTTATAAAGATGAATTATCATTAAATGTAGGTGAAAGTATTTTTTCTGATAAATTACCAGATAAACAACCACCTATAGAAAACGAAACCATACCAGACACTAAAGAAGTCTTCCCAAATATTGTGTTTAAGGTTCAAATAGCAGCAAGTTCTAGACAACTAGAGCCTAAACCTTACAACTTTAAGGGACTAGATAATATCTCTAGAAAAAAGGAAGATGGCTTGTATAAATATTATTACGGTTATACTTCAGATTATAACGAAGTACAAAGACTTCAAAATGAAGCTAAAGCTAAAGGCTATACTACCTGCTTTATAGTAGCTTATAGAGACGGAAATAAAATAGATGTTTCAGAAGCTATTAAAAGTACCTCTAATTAGAAACATTCTTTATATATTTATCATTAATTTTGTGTAACCAAACACACTGAACATTGAAAATATCAAGAGAAGTTAAAACAGCTATACTGGTCATATCAGGAATTGTTCTGTTTATTTATTTATTCAATTACTTAAAAGGTGAAAATCTTTTAGATTCTTCAAGAACCTATTATACTGTTTATGATAACGTTGAAGGACTTGCACCTTCTACACCTGTAACCATTAATGGCTTTAGTGTAGGTAAGGTTCAAGATATTTCTTTTACCGATGATGGATCAGGAAAATTATTGGTAAAATTACTTGTTGACAATGATTTTAAATTTTCTAAAAATAGTAAAGCTCAACTATACGATTTAGGTTTAATAGGAGGAAAAGGAGTAGCAATTATACCAGCGTTTGATAATGCCGAAATAGCAAAAAGTGGTTCGTATTTAGAGTCTAGTGTTAAAGGTGGTTTATCTGAATTGGTTAATCAGCGTTTAACTCCTTTACAAGAGAAAATAGAAACTATGATGGTGAGTGCAGATTCGTTACTGTCTAATTTAAATGATGTGTTTGATGAAGAAGCTAAAGCAAATTTAAGAGGTAGTATTGCTGGTTTAAACCAAACCATTTCTTCTTTCAAAAGCACGTCTGAAACCATAAACAAATTATTAAAAGACAATCAAGAAAGTTTAAACAGTACGTTAGCCAATGCTGAAAACTTAACCAATAACTTGTCTAAAATAACCGATTCAGTTGCCGATGCCAATTTAGGTGCAACCTTAAAGAATTTACAACAAACCGTTAACGGACTTAATAGCGTGTTGGCTAGTATAGATAATGGTGAAGGCACAATTGGTAAGTTATTAAAAGACGATGCATTATATAAAAATTTAGAAGGCGCTTCAAAAGAAATGGAGTTATTACTATTAGATATAAAACTACATCCTGCACGATACAGACGTATTTTATCTAAAAAGGAAATTCCTTATCAAGCACCTACTGAAGAACAAATGAATTAGATTATTTCTACTATGCAATTTATACCAAACATACTTTTTGCTATAGCACTTATTCTCGGAATAGGATTTTTTGCAAAAAATGTCAAAAAACTTATTCGTAACATCAAATTAGGACAAGATGTTGATGTAAGCGATAATAAATCACAACGATGGAAAAACATGACCATGATTGCTTTAGGACAAAGCAAAATGGTAAAACGTCCAATTGCAGGTGTACTTCACGTTATTGTATATGTAGGCTTTGTAATCATCAATATTGAAGTACTTGAAATTATTATCGACGGACTTTTTGGAACGCATCGCTTATTTTCAAAAATGGGAACATTATATGGTGTTCTTATAGGCACTTTTGAAGTATTAGCAGCATTAGTATTTGTATCAGTTATAATATTCTGGGTTAGAAGAAATGTTATTAAGCTACAACGTTTCTGGAAATCTGAAATGAAAGGTTGGCCAAAAAATGATGGTAACTTCATTTTATATTTTGAAATGGTATTGATGACTTTGTTTTTGGTTATGAATGCTACCGATGTTCATTTTCAAGATATGAATTCAGGTAATGTGATTAGCCAATACATAGCGCCTTTGTTTTCTGGATTAGCAGAATCTACATTGCATATTATAGAGCGTAGTGCTTGGTGGCTGCATATTTTAGGAATTTTAGTATTCCTTAATTACTTATACTATTCAAAGCATTTACATATTTTACTTGCATTTCCAAACACTTACTACGGAAAAGTAAATCCAAAAGGACAATTAAACAATTTAGAAGCAGTTACTAACGAAGTTAAAATGATGATGGACCCAAATGCAGATCCATTTGCAGCACCTGAAGAAGGTGCAGAAGACGAGGTTCCTGCAAAGTTTGGTGCAAGTGATGTGCAAGATTTAAACTGGGTACAACTACTTAATGCTTATACATGTACTGAGTGTGGTAGATGCACAAGCGAATGTCCTGCTAACCAAACAGGAAAAAAATTATCGCCTCGTAAAATCATGATGGATACTCGTGATCGATTAGAAGAAGTTGGTAAAAATATCGATGCTAATGGAGGTGAATTTAAGGATGATGGAAAACAACTCTTAGGAGATTATATCTCTACCGAAGAACTTTGGGCATGTACAACTTGTAATGCATGTACAGAAGCGTGTCCTGTAAGTATCGATCCATTATCGATTATTATAGAAATGAGACGTTATTTAGTAATGGAACAAAGTGCTGCTCCAATGGAGCTTAACAATATGATGACCAATATTGAAAACAATGGAGCACCTTGGCCATATAACCAAATGGACCGTTTAAATTGGGCTAACGAAGAATAATATTAGGGTATGAGCGAGAAACTAAAAGTGCCTACAATGGCAGAGTATATGGCAGAAGGTAAACAACCAGAAATTTTATTTTGGGTTGGATCTGCTGGTAGTTATGACGATAGAGCAAAAAAAATATCAAGAGCTTTTGTTAAAGTACTTCATAAAGCTAATGTTGATTTTGCAGTATTAGGAACCGAAGAAAGTAATACTGGAGACGTAGCTAAACGCGCAGGAAATGAGTTCTTGTTTCAAATGCAGGCAATGACCAATATTGAAATACTAAATGCTTACGAAGTAAAACGCATAGTAACTGCGTGTCCGCATTCATACAATACCTTAAAAAACGAATATCCTCAATTAGGTGGTGTGTACGAAGTATTACATCATACTCAATTTATTGAAGAATTGATGAGTTCTGGTCGTTTAAAACTAAAAAGTGACTCCACTTTAAACGGAAAACGTATTACGTTTCATGACCCTTGCTATTTAGGAAGAGCTAACGAGGTGTATGAAGCACCTAGAAACCTACTTAAAAGTTTAGGTGTGGATTTAGTAGAAATGAAACGCAACCGAAGTACTGCTTTATGTTGTGGTGCTGGAGGAGCTCAAATGTTTAAAGAACCTGAAAAAGGAGATAAAGACATTAACGTGCTACGTACTGAAGACGCGCTTAAAACAAATCCGAATATAATTGCTACAGGTTGTCCGTATTGTAATACAATGATGACCGATGGTGTTAAAGCTAAAGAACGCGAATCTGATATTAAAGTATTTGATATTGTTGAAATCATAGCAAATAGCGAAGAGCTTTAATAAATTAAAACAAGAAAATGCTAGTAGATTTTGATACATTACCAAACGAATCTAGAGTTTGGATATACCAAGCCAACCGTTCATTTAACGACGAAGAACTTGCTCAATTAGAAGAACAATTAAGTCAGTTTATTCAAAACTGGACTGCTCACGGAAGTAATCTTCAATCAGGATACAAAATTGTTTATAAGCGATTTATAGTAATTGCATTAAATCAAAACTTTAACCAAGCATCAGGATGTAGTATTGATGCTTCAGTGCATTTTATTCAGCAATTAGAAAAGCAGTACGATGTAGATTTAATGGATAAAATGAATGTGTCTTACAAACAAGGAGAGTTTATAGCATACAAGCCACTTATGGACTTTAAAAAGATGGCTAAAGACAAAGCTGTGTCTAAAAACACCATTGTATTTAATAATTTAGTGACTAACATTGCTGAGTTTAAAGACAGTTGGGAAGTACCTGCAAGCGAGAGTTGGCATAGTCGATTTTTAAATTGAAAAATTAACCTTGTTTTTACACGCCAAAACTTTTATAATTCAAATAGTTTAGTCATTTTTACTTCTCTTTTTAACGAGATACATAGTTCAAATGGCAAACGACATCTTTTTACTTAACATTTCAGGACAAGATAAACCAGGTTTAACTTCAGCTTTAACAGGTGTTTTAGCACAATATGGAGCAAAAGTTTTAGATATTGGTCAAGCTAATATTCATGATACTTTGTCCTTAGGTATTTTGTTTGAAATAGGTACAGGAAAAAAATCGGCTGCAGTTTTAAAAGACTTACTTTTTAAAGCTTATGAACTTAATATCACTGCTAAGTTTACACCTATTTCTTTAGAAGATTACGAAAGTTGGGTGAACCTTCAAGGTAAAGACCGTTACATTGTGACTATTCTAGGTGAACGATTAGCAGCAGAACAAATCTCAGAAGTCACCAAAATCATTTCTGATAAAAATTTAAACATTGACTCTATAAAACGTTTAACAGGGAGAACCTCTTTAGTTAAAGAAGAAGAATACCCAAGAGCATCAATTCAATTATCAATACGAGGAAAAATTGATGATAAGCAAGAGCTTACAGCAAAATTTGTACAGGTTTCAAAAGAACTGGATGTTGATATTGCTTTTCAGGAAGACAATATATTTAGACGCAACAGACGCTTGGTGTGCTTTGATATGGATTCTACCTTAATTCAAACTGAAGTTATTGACGAGTTAGCAGAACTTGCTGGTGTAGGAGAAGAAGTAAAAGCCATTACAGAATCTGCTATGCAAGGTGAAATTGATTTTAATGAAAGCTTTAAAAGACGTATGAAACTTTTAAAGGGACTTCGTGAAGAAGTGCTACAAGACGTTGCTGAAAGATTACCGATTACAAAAGGCGCACGACGATTAATTGATACACTACATAACTACGGATTTAAAACAGCAATCCTTTCAGGTGGATTTACATATTTTGGAGATTACCTTCAAAAAAAGCTAGACATAGACTACGTGTTTGCAAACCAATTGGAAATTAAAGATGGTGTCTTAACAGGTGGTTATCTTGGAGAAATAGTTGATGGTAATAAAAAAGCTGAATACTTACAGTTATTGGCTGAAAAAGAAGGGATAGATATTAGTCAAACCATTGCTGTTGGTGATGGAGCCAATGATTTACCAATGCTAAATCTTGCTGGTTTAGGAATAGCGTTTCATGCTAAACCTAAAGTGAAAAATAATGCACAAAGTTCAATTTCAAGTATTGGTTTGGATGGTGTATTGTACCTATTAGGTTATCACGATAGACATATTGACTTGTTGGATTAACAGTTGTTAATTATCTTCTTTATAAATCTATCTTAAAGTCCTTCAAACTTCTTTGCAAAAATGGTATTTTGGCATAGTTTTTAATTCATTATACCAAAAACTTTAATGTATGAGATGCATTTTCTCCCTTATATCTATCATATTCCTCTCTTTTACTACTATAAGTTGTGCTCAAGAAGAGAAACAGCAAGTATTACCACAGCAAGATTTAACAAATCCATTGCTTCATAAAGATGTTGAAGCACAACAAAAATGGGTTGATAGCATTTACAATGCTATGTCTTTGGAAGAAAAGTTAGGGCAATTGTTTATGGTTCAGGTGTTTTCTAGTCAAGATAAAGCGACAAAAACCAAAATAGTTAAACTTATTAAAGACCAACACATAGGCGGATTAATTTATTCAAAAGGAGGACCAGTGCGTCAAGCTAGACTTAATAACGAATTACAGGCAGCTGCTAAAGTTCCGTTGTTAATTGGTATGGATGCAGAATGGGGTTTAAGCATGCGTTTAGACTCTACTTATGCATTTCCTTGGAATATGACACTAGGAGCTATTAGAGATAATACATTAGTTGAAAAAACAGGTTATCAAATAGGAGAGCATAACAAACGTCTTGGAGTGCATTTTAATTTTGCGCCAGTTGTAGATATCAATACAAATCCAAAAAACCCAATTATTGGTAATCGTTCGTTTGGTGAAGATAGAGATAACGTTACCGAAAAAGCTTTAGCATTTATGAAGGGAATGCAAAGTGCTGGAGTATTGGCAAACGCTAAACATTTTCCAGGTCATGGTGATACCGAAAGCGATTCACATAAAACATTACCTACGATTACATTTGATGAAAAACGAATTGACTCTATAGAGCTATATCCTTACAAAAAACTAATAAAAGAAGGCTTAAGCAGTGTTATGGTTGCACATCTTAGCGTACCTAGTTTAGAACCAAGACCAGGTTATCCTTCGTCATTATCTAAACACATTGTTACTGATATTTTAAAAGACTCACTTCAGTTTAAAGGATTAATTTTTACTGATGCGCTTGAGATGAAAGGTGTTGCTGATTATGTAGAAAAAGGTATAGATGGCAACAGTACTACAAAAATGCCTCAAGGAGGTGAAAATGATTTAAAAGCCTTTTTAGCAGGTAATGATGTGATGCTAATGTCTGAAAACCCTGAACAAGCCATAAAACTATTTGCTACTGCTTATACTGATAGTATTATTACTGAAGAACGATTATCGCATTCGGTAAAAAAAATATTAATGGCAAAATACAAGGTTGGTTTAAATAAGTATTCTCCTATAGGAATTCACAATTTGGTTGAAGACTTAAATAGACTTAAAGATGATTTGCTGTATGAAAACCTTATGGAGAATGCGATAACGGTTGTGCGTAATAAAGAAGATATCTTGCCTTTACGAAAGCTTGATGAAAAGAAAATTGCTTATGTAAGCTTTGGTGATGATGATGGTACTCCGTTTTATGAGGAATTAAAAAAGTACACTAAAGTACACCATGTCAAAGCCGAAAAGCTTGATGAATTACTTACTAAACTTCAAAACTATAATACAGTAATTGTTGGGTTACACAAGTCTAATGCTTCGCCTTGGAAAGACTATAAGTTTAAAGATCAAGAATTGGTTTGGTTGTACGAAATAGCAAGAACCAATAAAGTTATTTTAGACGTATTCGCACGTCCTTATGCGCTAATCGATTTGCATACTATTGAAAACATTGAAGGTATTGTGGTGAGTTACCAAAACAGTACTATAGCTCAGCAAAAATCTGCTCAAGTAGTATTTGGAGCTGTTGCTGCAAAAGGTGCATTACCTGTGTCTACAGGCATTCATTTTAAAGTAGGCGACGGAATTACTTATAACAGTATAAAATCATTAAGTTATGGCTTGCCAGAGCAAGTTGGTATGAGTTCTGAAAAGTTATCAAAACTAGATTCAGTGGCTAATTATGCAATTAGTAACCAAATGACTCCTGGTATACAGCTATTAGTTGCCAGAAAAGGGAAAGTGGTTTACAACAAAAACTTTGGAAAACATAGATACGAAGGAGATGACAAAGTAAAATTTGAAGATTTGTATGATGTAGCTTCTTTAACCAAAATTTTGGCAACACTACCATTGCTCATGGAGTTAGAAGAAAAAGGAGCAGTATCGTTAGATACTAAACTATCTAAAATATTACCTGAGTATAAAAGTTCGAATAAATCTGACATTACCATAAAAGAAATGCTATCGCATTATGCAAGATTAAAACCTTGGGTTCCATTTTATGCAGCCACATTAGATAGCGTCACAAAAAAACCAGATGCTAAATACTACCGAAGAAAATACAGTCCTAACTTTAGTATTAAAGTAGCTGAAGAAGTTTATCTACGTCACGATTATCCTGATTCTATACAAAAAATCATAAAGGATAGCGATTTACTATCAAGACAAAGGTATAGGTATAGTGATTTACCATATTATATTTTAAAGAAATATATTGAGAGCTATTACGACAAACCTCTTGATGAATTAGTTCAAGAACACTTTTACCAATCATTGGGAGCAAATTATACTACATACAATCCGTCACAACTTTTTAGTAACTCACAGATAGTTCCTACTGAAATTGACGACTATTACAGATATCAAGAAGTACATGGTTATGTCCATGATATGGGAGCAGCAATGCAAAATGGAGTAGGTGGTCATGCAGGAATTTTTAGCAATGCTAATGATGTTGCCAAAATCATGCAAATGTTTTTGCAAAAAGGCTTTTATGGAGGTAAGCGATACTTTAAAACAGAAACTTTAGATAAGTTCAATAAATGTTACTATTGTCATAGAGACAACAGGAGAGGAGTTGGTTTTGATAAGCCACAATTAGGAGAAGAAGGTCCAACCTGTGGTTGTTTATCCTTACAAAGTTTTGGACATTCAGGGTTTACAGGAACCTATGCTTGGGCAGATCCTGAAGAAGAAATAGTTTATATCTTTTTAGCAAATAGAACCTATCCTAGAGCTGGAAAAAACTTGCTTTTAAGAGAAAATATTAGAACAGAAATACAACGTTTAATTTACGAAGCGATTATAGAATAAAAATGAAAATAGGAATTGTTTGTTATCCTACATTTGGAGGAAGTGGAGTTGTTGCTACCGAACTTGGTTTAGAACTTTCTAAACGTGGTCACGAAATACATTTTATCACTTACAGTCAACCAGTACGATTAGAATTATTAAGCACAAAAGTACACTTTCATGAAGTAAATGTACCTGAATATCCATTGTTTCATTATCAACCTTATGAGTTAGCATTATCTAGTAAGTTGGTAGATATGGTAAAACTTCATGGTATTGAAATACTACATGTGCATTATGCGATTCCTCATGCTTATGCAGCTTACATGGCCAAAAAGATGTTGCAAGAAGAAGGTATTTATGTTCCTATTGTAACAACGCTTCACGGAACAGATATTACGCTTGTTGGTAACCATCCATTTTATAAGCCTGCAGTAACATTTAGTATCAACAAATCTGATGCTGTAACGTCGGTTTCTGAAAGCTTAAAAGAAGACACTTTAAGGTTATTTGATATAAAAAATGATATAGAAGTCATCCCAAACTTTATTGATGTTGGTAAATACAAGCACACGTTTACCGATTGTCAACGAGGTATGATGGCTAATGAAGACGAAAAAATAATTACCCACATTAGTAACTTTAGACCTGTAAAGCAAATTACTGATGTTGTAAAAGTGTTTTATAATATTCAAAAGGAAATTCCTGCTAAATTAATGATGGTAGGAGAAGGACCAGAGCGTAAACCTGCTGAACAATTATGCGAACAGTTAGGAATAAGCGATAAGGTTATTTTCTTTGGTAATAGTAATGAAGTTGATAGAATTTTATGTTTTAGTGATTTGTTCTTACTGCCTTCAATAACTGAAAGTTTTGGATTAGCTGCTCTTGAAGCTATGGTGTCAGGAGTTCCTGTTATTTCTAGTAATACAGGTGGAATTCCAGAGGTAAATATTGAAGGAGTTACAGGGTTTTTAAGTAATGTAAATGATGTGGAAAGTATGAGTAAAAATGCAGTTCATATTTTAAGTAATGAAGAACGCTTAGCAACATTTAAACAAAATGCTAAAGAAGAAGCAGCTAAGTTTGATATTCATAAAATAGTTCCGCAATACGAAGCAATATATAAAGATACCTTGCAAAAATGTATGGTACTGTAAAAAAAGAAAACCACCTTTTGCAAGGTGGTTTTTTTATAAAAGTAGTTTCTTAATTATTAGAACTGATATCTAATACCTAAGGCTATATCAAAATCAACATCGTCTCTAAAATCCCCAAAGCCTAACTCTGGTCTAAAGTCAAGTGACAATAGTAAAGGAATATCAAAGTTATATTCAATACCTATATCACCAGCAGCAAAGATGAACGTTTCATCATCAAAATCATTGTTATCGAAGCTGTATGAACCAACTCCACCACCAGCACCAGCATACCAGTTAAAGCCACCATCTATATTCCAAACCCATTGGTATAAACCAGCAAGTTTAAAACCGTCGTATCCATTTCCGCTTCGCCAACCTAAATCAAACTCTAATCGGTTATTATCACCTAATCCTCTTTGGTAAGAAACTTCTGCTCCAAAACCGTCACTATCACCTAGTCTAAGACCTATAGCGTTTGGAGAAATATCTTGCGCATTCGATAATGTAGTAAAGCCAATAAATGCAATGGCTAATAAAAATAATTTTTTCATAAATTTTAAAGTTTTAAAGTTTTAACGCAGCTACTTAATGTTTATTTTAGTTGAATAATAAATATAAGCAAAAAGAGCATGCATAGTATATATACGATAAAAATAAATATTAAGATGTTAAGAATATGCTAAAGAGCCTAAAAGACCAACTAGATGGTGAGTTGTTTTTTGACGATTTAACAACGTCTATTTATGCTACTGATGCCTCTGTTTATCGCATGAAACCTTCTGCTGTTGCATACCCAAAAACAGTACAAGACATTAAAACACTTATTGCTTATGCCAATGCAAATGACACCTCATTAATACCTAGAACCGCAGGAACATCATTAGCAGGACAATGTGTTGGTAAAGGTATTGTTGTTGATGTATCTAAGTATTTCACAAAAATTATCTCTCTTGATAAAGAGAACAAAACAGTTACTGTTCAACCAGGAGTGGTTAGAGATGCACTTAACAATTATCTAAAACCCTACGGACTCTTTTTTGGACCTAATACATCAACATCCAATCGTTGTATGATAGGAGGAATGGTTGGCAATAATTCATCAGGGACAACCTCTATTCAATATGGAGTTACAAGAGATAAAGTTGTAGAATTACATACTGTGTTGAGTGATGGAAGCGAAGTGGTTTTTGGAGATCTATCCAAAAATGAGTTTAACACTAAAATGGCATTAAATACTTTAGAAGGTCATATTTACAAAAGTATGTTCTCTGCATTAGAGCCTGAAACTGTTAGAGCTAATATAAAAGCTAATTTCCCAAAACCAGAAATTCATCGTCGCAATACAGGTTATGCTATTGACGAACTTATAAATACCGAACTTTTTGAAGGAGAACACCCTTTTAATATGTGTAAGCTACTTTCTGGTAGCGAAGGTACTTTGGCATTTACAACGCAAATCACCTTAAAACTTGATGAGTTACCACCAACCAAAAGTATAATGGTAGCTGCACATTTTAGTACTATAAACAGTTGTCTTGATGCAGTTGCAGCTACTATGAAGCACAATTTGTACACTTGTGAAATGCTAGATAAAACCATATTGGATTTGACAAAGCATAACAAAGTTCAACAAGCTAACAGGCAGTTTATTAAAGGTGATCCTGAGGCTATATTAATGTGCGAAATTAGAGCAAATACCATTGATGAAGCTAAAAAACAAGTAGAAGCATTAATAAAAACTATAGAATTAACAGGCTTTAGTTATGCTAATGTTATTCTAATGGATGACGCTATTGATAAAGCCAACGAACTTAGAAAAGCAGGTTTAGGTTTGTTGGGTAATATGATTGGTGATAAAAAGTCAGCTGCATGTATTGAAGATACTGCTGTTGCGCTTCCCGATTTAGCAAATTACATTAGTGAGTTTACACAAATAATGAATGGCTATAAACAAAAAGCTATTTATTATGCACATGCTGGAGCAGGAGAATTGCATTTGAGACCAGTTTTAAATCTTAAAAAGTCTGAAGATGTTATTTTATTTAGAAAAATAACCACTGATGTAGCAAAATTAGTGAAGAAATATAAAGGCTCTATGAGTGGAGAACATGGAGATGGTATTGTAAGAGCTGAATTTATCCCGATGATGATTGGTGAGGAAAATTACCAATTATTAAAACGTATCAAATCTGCTTTTGACCCAAATAATATCTTCAATCCTGGAAAAATTGTAGATGCGTATCCAATGGACGAATCTCTGCGTTATGTTCCTGACAGAAAAGAGCCAATGGTTGAAACACTAATGGATTTTTCAGCATCAGAAGGCATTTTACGAGAAGCTGAAAAGTGCAATGGTTCTGGTGATTGTAGAAAATTACCTGAATTTGGAGGAACAATGTGTCCAAGTTATCGTGCTACTAAAAACGAAAAAGACACCACAAGAGCTAGAGCTAATGCATTGCGTGAGTTTTTAACACAATCGGATAAAGTAAATAAGTTTAATCATCATGAATTGAAAGAAGTATTCGATTTGTGCTTGAGCTGTAAAGCCTGTGCTAGTGAATGTCCAAGTAGTGTGGACGTAGCTACTCTAAAGGCTGAGTTTCAGTATCAATATCAAAAGGCAAACGGATTTAAATCTAAAGACCGTTTTTTTGCACAATCCACTAAGTACAATAAACTAGCTGCTCAATTTCCAAAGTTATCCAATGCATTATTTCAGCAGAAATTCACATCAAGTATCATTAAAAAGAGCATTGGTGTTCATGCAAATAGAAGTTTGCCAAAAGCTACCAAGCCGTTTTCTAAGCTACAACAGCATCAAACGAATACTACTAATAAACCTATAAAAACGGTTTATCTCTTCGTAGATGAATTTATTAATTACTTAGAGTCTCATATCGCTCTTGATGCAAAAATCCTTTTAGAAGCCTTGAATTATAAAGTGGTTATAATAGACACTTTAGAAAGTGGACGAAGCTATATTTCAAAAGGTTTTTTAGAGGAAGCTAAAATATTGACTAATAGAAATATAAAACGCTTTAATTCATTAATTACTGGAAGCACACCGTTAGTAGGTATTGAACCTTCAGCTATATTAACTTTTAAAGACGAATATATAAAATTAGCGGACGATAAAACATCTGCTGAAGCAATTGCAAAACACACCTTTTTAGTAGAAGAGTTTATCCAACAAGAAATTGAATTGGGTAACATAAAACCAAAACAATTTACTTTAGAAGCAAAAACCATAAAGTTTCATGGACATTGTCATCAAAAGGCATTGGCAAATCAACTTTCTAGCTTTACAGTTTTAAATCTTCCTAAAAACTATAAAGTCACTATTATTCCTAGTGGTTGTTGTGGAATGGCAGGAAGTTTTGGTTATGAAAAAGAGCATTATAAAGTGAGTATGCAGGTTGGCAATCAAACCTTGTTTCCTGCTGTAAAAAAAGCGTCTAAAGATGTGATTATTTCAGCTAATGGAACTAGTTGTAGACATCAAATAAAAGATGGGACTTCTCGAGAAGCATTACATCCAGTAACTATACTAAAAGAAGCTTTATTAAAGTAAAAACTACTTTTTACTGTGTTGGTCAACGATAGTTATAGCAGCTATTAAGTCTTTTACTTCCATATCTTTAATATCTTCATCAGCAAAGAATGGAGATAGTTTGTCTTTACTATAATTGTATATTTTCCAACGTTTAAATTGGTATTCTAAAGCGGTAAAATTCTCAACCCAATCACCAGAATTCAAATAGGTGGTTTTACCGTGTTTATTTTCTTTAATAATCATTTTAGGTTGATGAATATGACCACAAATAACATAGTCATAACCGTTTTCAATAGCTAAATCTGAAGCTACCTCTTCAAAATCATTAATGTATTTTACAGCACGTTTAACGCTGTTTTTAATCTTTTTAGATAATGAGTATTTTTCTTTACCCATTCGTTCTAAACACCAGTTAGTAAAGCGGTTGAGAAGAATTAATAAATCGTAACCATAACCACCTAATTTCGCTAACCATTTTGCGTTTTGAATAGACACATCAAATACGTCACCATGAAAAATCCAAGCTTTTTTTCCGTCAAGCTCTAATACAATTTTATCAACTATAGAAATTTTTCCAATTTTGGTATCGCTAAATTTACGTAGCATTTCATCATGGTTCCCTGTAATGTAAATAACTTCTACACCATCTGAAGCCATGTCTATTATTTTCTTAATCACTCTTAAATGCGACTTAGGAAAATAACGTTTACTAAACTGCCATATATCAATAATATCGCCATTTAGCACTAACTTTTTAGGCTGAATGCTGTTAAGGTAGGTAAGTAATTGTTTAGCGTGACAGCCATAAGTTCCTAGATGTACATCAGAAATTACAGCTACTTCTACTTTTCGTTTAATCTTCAAGGCAAATACTAGGTTTTAAATGCAAATAACACATTTATATATTACTTAATGTTTAAGAGCCAATTAATTAACCGTGAGTTTATGGTTAAGAGAATGTTATTAAATTTCCTTAGCTAAAGGCAGTCTTTATGAAATTCAATTTTTGTTTCTGTAATATTACATTTACATTAGCGTAAAATAAATGTATATGGCAGGAAATTCCTTCGGAAAATTATTTAAACTTACCACATTTGGTGAGTCTCATGGAGTAGCAATAGGTGGTATTATTGATGGTTGTCCAGCAGGTTTAACTTTAGATTTTGATGCAATTCAAAATGAATTAAACCGAAGAAAACCAGGACAATCAGACATTGTTACCCAACGTAAAGAACCTGACACTGTAGAGTTCTTATCAGGTATTTTTGAAGGTAAAACTACAGGAACTCCTATTGGTTTTACAATTCACAACACCAATCAAAAATCAAAAGACTATTCGCATATAAAAGATACTTACAGACCAAGTCATGCCGATTATACTTACGACCAAAAATATGGCACAAGAGATTATCGTGGTGGAGGTCGTAGTTCTGCTAGAGAAACTGCAAGTAGAGTAGTAGCAGGAGCTATTGCAAAGCAAATTTTAAAAGACATAAAAATAAATGCTTACACATCTTCAGTTGGTGATATTTATTTAGAAAAACCTTATCAGGACTTAGATTTTAGTAAAACCGAAAGCAATACAGTACGTTGCCCTGACGATGCTGTTGCAGAACAAATGATTACTAAAATAAAAGCCATAAGAAAAGAAGGTGACACCATTGGTGGCACTGTAACTTGTGTGCTTCAAAATGTTCCTATTGGCTTGGGAGAGCCTGTGTTTGATAAACTACATGCTGAATTAGGTAAAGCCATGTTATCCATAAACGCAGTAAAAGGATTTGAGTATGGAAGCGGATTTTGTGGCACAAAAATGAAAGGGAGTGAGCATAATGATTTATTTAATACTGATGGAAGTACAAAAAGTAACTTATCTGGAGGAATTCAAGGCGGAATAAGCAATGGGATGGATATCTATTTTAGAGTTGCTTTTAAGCCAGTTGCAACTATAATGCAAAATCAAGACACCATTAATAGTGAAGGTGAAATAGTAGAAATGCACGGAAAAGGAAGACACGACCCTTGTGTAGTTCCAAGAGCAATTCCAATTGTTGAAGCCATGGCTGCATTAGTATTAGCAGATTATACACTCCTGCGAAAGCAGGAGTCTCATAATGATTTTGATTAGAAATTAAAGTTGAAAGACCTAGAAGAAAATTATAAAGAAAAAAGGAAAACAACTCCTTTAACAAGAGAAGAATGGCTCACATTTTTCTTTTTCCCATTTCAATCGAAGAAAAGTGCGTTAGATACTAATACTTTTAACAAAGTTGAGGAAGAAAGGTTTCAAAAGTTTGGGTTTGAAAAAAAGATAAAACAATCAGCTGAGGCAAGGGCTTGTGGTTTGGCTTTTTATATTTTACTGTTTTCAATTATTGTTGTAATTGTGAATTGGTAAATTTTACTGATAAAAAAGAAGAATAAGATGAAAAAAATAGCATTACACTGGAAGATTATAATAGGAATGATTTTAGGTGTCATTCTCGGATTTATTATGAATTCCATTTCAGGAGGAAAAGATTTTGTAACCGATTGGATTGCGCCTTTTGGAACTATTTTTATCAACTTATTAAAACTTATTGCTGTTCCATTAATACTTGCATCATTAATTAAAGGTGTATCAGATTTAAAAGATATCTCTAAGATTAAATCTATGGGATTACGCACAATTGCTATTTATCTGTGTACAACCGTAGTAGCCATTGTTATTGGTTTGTCTATTGTAAATGTGGTGAAACCAGGAGCAGGAATGTCTGCCGATACACTCGAAAAAATTAAACTCAAATACGAAAATGATGCAGGTGTCACTGATAAACTAACAAAAGCTTCAGCACAGCAAGATGCAGGTCCTTTACAAGCGCTTGTAGATATATTTCCGAGTAATATTTTTACAGCTTTAGGTGAAGCTAAAATGCTTCAGGTAATTTTCTTTGCGTTGTTTGTAGGTATTTGTTTACTACTTATACCTGAAAAGAAAGCTAAACCTTTGGTTCGGTTTTTTGACTCACTCAACGAAGTAGTCATGAAAATGGTAGATTTAATTATGCTTTTTGCTCCTTATGCTGTTTTAGCTTTAATGGCAAATGTAATTGTTGCGTTTGATGATACCGAAATTTTGCTTAAACTTCTCAACTATGCATTATGTGTAATTGTTGGGTTAGTTATCATGATTGTCTTCTATTTGATATTAGTAAAACTTTACACTAAAAAATCACCTATCTGGTTTTTGAACAAGATGTCACCAGCACAACTTTTAGCTTTTTCAACAAGTAGTAGTGCTGCAACGCTTCCTGTTACTATGGAACGTGTTGAAGAACATATTGGAGTAGATAAAGAAGTATCAGGTTTTGTATTGCCTGTTGGTGCAACCGTAAATATGGATGGAACTAGTTTATATCAAGGTATTGCTGCAGTTTTTATCATGCAAGTTGTATGGCCTGAAGGATTAACTATAACCAATCAATTAGTAATCATCGCTACTGCAATACTTGCATCTGTAGGTAGTGCAGCTGTACCAAGTGCAGGTATGGTAATGTTAGTAATTGTATTGGAATCTGTTGGTTTCCCTGCAGAATTATTACCTATTGGTTTAGCGCTTATTTTTGCTGTTGATAGGCCTTTAGATATGTGTAGAACAGTTGTAAACGTAACAGGAGACGCTACTGTTTCAATGATGGTTGCTAAGTCATTAGGTAAATTACACAAGCCTAAGCCTAAAAATTGGGACGACCATTACGAACATGTTAAATAAAATAGCTACTTTTAAAATAGTCTAACTTACCAAAATCAAAACTATGAATGTTTGCTTTTTAATGTATCCATGGGAAAATATTGATCCAGAAAACGATACAAGCTTAGCTTTAATAAAAGAATGTGCAAAACGTGGTCATGGTGTTGCCTTGTGTTCGCCTGCAAATTTAACTATTAGAAATAGTGTTACTAATGCTTTTTGTACAGTTGTAGGTAGAATGGATAAAGTGCCCTCATCATTAAAAGCATTTTATAAAAAAGCCGAATTACGAGAGGAAATGTTGCCACTCGCTGGTTTTGATGCTATCTTTTTTAGAGCGAATCCGCCTTTGGATCCTATAATGCTTAACTTCTTGGATTCAGTTAAAGATGATGTGTTTATCATTAACTCTTTAGAAGGTATGCGCGAAGCAAATAACAAGTTATACACTGCAGCATTTGGTGATGCGCATAGCAACATTATTCCTAATACACACGTATCAAAAAACAAAAGGTATTTAATTAAGCAAATCAAGGAATCAAAAGCCGATAAAATGATATTAAAACCACTAAATGGATTTGGTGGTTCTGGTGTTATTCTTATTGAAAGATCAGCAATGAGCAATATCAATTCATTGTTAGATTTCTATATTTCAAATTCTGATGGAACTTCAAACTATGTCATT
Source organism: Meridianimaribacter sp. CL38 (assembly GCF_004328055.1). Taxonomy (NCBI): domain Bacteria; kingdom Pseudomonadati; phylum Bacteroidota; class Flavobacteriia; order Flavobacteriales; family Flavobacteriaceae; genus Meridianimaribacter; species Meridianimaribacter sp. CL38. The sequence goes on from NZ_QKWS01000002.1 coordinate 140,089, forward strand.
CTTCAAGATTATATAGAAGGTGCAGATCAAGGTGATGTTAGAATTTTAATGCTCAATGGAGAACCTGTTGGAGCCATGAAACGCGTTCCTGGAACTGACGATCATCGCTCTAATGTGTCTGCTGGTGGAAGCGTTCAAAAACATACACTTACTAAAGCTGAAAAAGCCTTATGCAAACAAATTGGACCAAAACTAGTTAAAGACGGTTTATACTTTGTTGGTATTGATGTTATTGGAGGAAAATTAGTTGAAGTAAATGTGATGTCTCCTGGAGGCATAACTTACATTAATAAAGTATATAAAAACAAAACCAAAGTTGAAGAAAAGGTTATTGATTTCCTTGAGAGTAAAGTACTTGATAATCTGGAAGCATTTAACCGTCGTTCGCGATTAAGAAAAACTGTAGAAGACGCTTAGTATATGCTACACGTTCCAAAGCCTTTAGTATCTGTTCATTGGCTAAACCAACATTTAGCGGATGAAAATCTTATTGTATTGGATGCTACTATTGGAAAAGTTACTGAAGCTAATTCTGATAGTAATGCTTCAAAACAGATAGTCTCTGCACGTTTTTTTGATATTAAACAAAAATTTAGCGACACTAATGCGTCATTTCCTAATACATTTCCTTCTGTAGAGCAATTTACTGCGCAAGCACAAGCATTAGGAATACATAATGATAGTTGTATTGTAGTGTATGACGACAAAGGTATTTACTCAAGCGCTCGAGTTTGGTGGATGTTTAAAGCTTTTGGTTTTAATAATATTGCGGTTTTAGATGGTGGACTACCAGAATGGATTAAACATAATTATCCACTAGAAACAAAAGCTGATTATTCAGGCAAACCTGGAAATTTTACAGCAAGTTACAATACAGGATTTATAAAGTTTTTTGACGATGTAGTTAACGAAGTTGGTGAAGACAACCATATTATCGTTGATGCACGCTCACAAGCTAGATTTAGTGGTGAAGAACCTGAACCTAGAGTTGGTTTAAGAAGTGGCAATATTCCTAGTTCTTTCAATATACCTTATACGTCTTTACTCGAAAATGGTTGTTTTAAAGATATTGAACAATTACAGGCTATTTTCAAGGCTGTTTTAAGCGAACATAAGCAAACTACTTTTACTTGTGGTTCTGGTATTACAGCTTGTGTTTTGGCTCTTGGAGCAGAATTATCAGGATATAAAAACCTATCAATTTATGATGGTTCTTGGACTGAATGGGGAAGTTTAACCGAAGACGAATAATATGGAACGTTTATCTGTAGAAAAAATCATTGAAAATATCAATCTTGAAAAGTGTTTTCATGCTGTAGCTGAAGATTATTCTTTCACTATAAAAATTGATGAATATGTACATTACGCTTGTGGAGCTGTACACGATGGACATCAGTTTAGAAAAGAACTTTGGGACAATTGTTTGCATACAGAATATGATCGATGGTATGAAGAAGACCCTGAAACTAAAAACATGATAGCTTCACATCCAATTGTTATTGCTGGTTGCGACTCTAGATTTGAATATGATTTGAATAGAACTCCAGAAGACGCTGTTTTTGAAACTGCTTGGGGAAAACAACTTTGGAAAACACCACTTCCAGAAGCCCAAAAAACTAAAAGTTTGAATAAGCATGCTACTTTTTACAAAGTAGTACATGCGCTTATCAATAAGCTCGAAGAAAAATTTGGTGTTTGTGTTGTGTACGACATGCACAGTTACAACTGGCAACGTTGGGATAGGGAAGTCCCTACTTGGAATTTGGGTACAAGTAATGTGGATAATAATCGTTTTGGACCATCTATTGAAGCTTGGAGACAAAGTCTTTCAGAAATTAAATTCCCTAAGAATATCCCATCTACATCTAAAATCAACGATACGTTTCAAGGCAATGGATATTTCTTAAAATATATTACCAATAACTTTAAAAATACCTTAGTTTTGGCAACCGAAATAGCTAAGGTGTATTGTGATGAGTATGACCAAATTATTTATCCTGAAGTTGTTTCGACAGTAGCACAAGAGCTTAAAACCAGATTACCAAAACATGCTGCTGAGTTTTATAATACTTATTCTAAATGATGCTTGACGATACCTTAATTGAAGAATACCAAAGCCTTTTTGATATTGATGCAAACCTAAACCGCTTGGTTAAAAAAATAGAGTTGCTCAATTATATTAATCCGTTGAATATTGAAAGTGAAAAAAAACAGTTTTTTGCTTCTAAATACAAGTATGAACCTAACTTTAAGTACCCAAAATTAAAGTTTAACGGTTACAAGCTACATCGTTTATTTTACTCACAGCGTTTAGAGCGTATTGAAGATGATGATATTCGTCAGTTATACGAAGATATAATTTATGAATATTCTGGTTTGATTGAATGTATTGAAACCATTAACCAAGGTAGAAAATTCTATTTCAACAGCTTAAAAAGTTTTGGAACACCAACTGAAAAGGATATTGACAACGCTAAATTTATTCTGCGTTTTGATGATACCGACTTTGAAGAAGACATGCTTCCTATGTACGATGCTAATGAAGCAAAAGCGTATTTTGAAGACTTCGCAAAGCGTTATGATTTTAAATACAACTTAAAACTATCAACTAACATTTCAGCAGCTGCAATGGTGATTAACAATACACAAACGTTAGTATTGCGTAAAAACCATAAGTTCAGCAAAAATCAATTAAAAGTATTGGCAAACCACGAGATTGGAGTACACATGGTAACCACTTTTAATGGGTTAAACCAACCTTTAAAAGTGTTTTCTAACGGATTACCAAACAATGTTGAAACCCAAGAAGGTTTAGCAGTGTTTTCTGAATACAAATCAGGATGTTTAACCTTGACACGACTAAAGGAATTAGCATATAGGATTATTGCTGTAGATAGCTTAATAAAAGGCTATTCGTTTGCTGATACGTTCGATTTACTTTACAGTCAATATAAACTCAACAAAAACAAAGCCTTTTCAATAACCTTGCGAGTGCATAGAGGAGGAGGTTTTACCAAAGACCATTTATATTTAACAGGTTTAGAAAAAGTATATAAATACGCTAAAGCTGGTAAAGACTTGGATGTATTATTAACAGGAAAAGTGTCTTTAGAATATATTGATACCATAAAAAAACTTCAAGAATTAGGTTTAGCCAATACGTCAAAACACTTTACTGATGCTTATCTTAACGATGATGTTGCTAATAAAAACCTAGATTTTATTTTAAAAAGTTTAAAGTAAAGCCTCAAAACAAAAACATCTATTAGTTTTCCTAACACTTGTGTAAGGTTAGACATGCCTTACACAAGAATTTGAGCAGTTCCCAACTAACTGAAGTTAGGCTCAAACTGATGTCGCTTCGTTTTGAGGCTTATTTTTTTGTCACATATTAATGCGTTTATATTTAGGATATTTCAATGTATATCCAAAATTCAGTTTTTTAGATTCGTTTGAAGACAATTTTAGTTTCCATTCCATAATTCCTTTGTCCTCATCATAACTTGAAGTGCCTGTTTCAATATCATCTACTTTAATGTCTTTGTTTTGGCTTATTGGAATTCTATCAAGTACAACAATATCAATTGAAGTAGGTTTGTTATTCTTTAATTCAATATCATAATTTTTAGTAATAATCTTGTTACTGCCTATAAAAGCGTTCTTTTTAAAGTCTTTATTTTGGGAACGTTTTATTGCAACATTAGGATCAACTCCCAAAGATACTATAAGACTGTCAGTTGTAGCGTAAGGGTTAATGTTGGTTGTTCCTGAATAGCTACCTTCAAAATACACATTGGCTTCAGCAGGTAAAAGATTATACTGTTCCCAATTGCCAATTTTTGCAGTTAAAAATACGTTTTCGTTTATCACAGGAGCAGCAAAATAAGAATACGTTGCATCAATTGAATACGTGTCAATCTCAATAACTGTTATGTCACCATTTGAAGTAATTGTATAATTTTTTTGAATTTCAAATCGTGTATTTGTAATACCTTCATCAATAAAATCACCATTACTGGTTGTTCTTTTTGTGGTAACTAGTACAACACCATTTGCAGATCTAGAACCGTAAATACTTGTAGCACTTGCATCTTTTAAAACACTAATGTTTGAAATACTGTTTTGGTCTAGTTGTTTAAAGTCTTTTGCGTCCATTGGAACTCCATCAATAATATATAGAGGGTCTTTCTCTTTTTTAACCGAATTATTACCTCGTATTCTTGTACTTCCATAACCAACAACCACAACTTCATTAAGTTGAGCAACATCTTCTTGCATTGAAACATTAATCGTGCTTGAATGTATTGGTAAGACTTCGCTTTGCATACCTACATATGAATATTCAATAGTATTGCTTTCTCCTGTAACCCTCAACGTGTAGTTTCCGTCAAAATCAGTTTGAGTGCCATTTGTAGTACCTTGTTCAATAACACTAACTCCTGGAAGTGGTAAACCATCTGAAGAAGAAGTTATGGTGCCTGAAATAGTCTTTACCATTGGGTTGTACTTGTAATTATAACTTTTTGTGGCACGTTGATTTTGATAATTACTATAAGGACTTATAAAATTTAAAAATTTAGTGTTTACATCTGGTTTTAAATTGTTTGTTGTTGGGTCACTGGTAGAAAGCGTAAGTTTTACATCATCCCAATTAATACCAGTTGCTTGGTACACATGAGCCTTATATTGCAGGTTAATTGGCGCATCAATTTTCTCAGCTTTTAAATCGTAAATAGGGAACCATCCTGCGTTTGTTACATTGTATTTGATTATCAAATTTAGTTTTTCTGTTACTGCTGAGTTAAGCTTTAAACTAATTTCACCTGTTTGCACTTTATCATCTACATTAAGCTCTTGTAATTGCTTTTGAATTAATAAAATTGACGCATTGTATTCTTTTTTTTGTTTTTCAGATTTGTAAACAAGCGCATTAATCTCTGTAATACGAGTTCGGTAGTAATTAGCAAAAGCCTTAACTTTTTCTAAACTTACTGTTTCAGTATCACTACTTAATTTTCGGTTATTTTGAATTATAAAAAGTTCTTCGTTATACCCAGAAATCAATTGGTCTTCTATTTGAATTTTATCGTACAATACATCTTTTTGGGTTTGTAATGAATCTATTGTTTTGGTATAATTTTTTTTGGTTAAATAATTGATGCCATAGTTGATAGAAAGTACAGAGGCTTGCTTTAGTCCAGAAACTTGAATGCTACTCTCTTGAATATTAGGAGAGAGATTATCCAAAACAAATTCGGTTGTGCCAACAGGAACACTAACAGTAGTTGTTCGTGTTATTTGTGCTCCATTTAAGTACACTGTGACTTCTTTAATAGTGGAAGACGTATTTTTCTTGTTAGCAAAGCCAAGAGTTGAAACTATAAAAAATAATAGTAGAATGTTTTTCATGATTGTAGATGATTTAGTTTTGTTTAGTAAAACTATTACCACACCACGAAAATTAAAACCTCTATTGAGTTTAAGGCTTCTTTCTTTGAGTATAATCCTATTTTGAGTTAGTTAACAAACAGATAATTAAAGTTATGCAGTTCATAGACATTATTTACAATTATGCTTTTTTGAACAATTTTTTTAGGCTTTATATCGATATTTTTGTGCTCACTAACACGTAACGTATACATTTACAATATTAAAATAATGTGCTATAAATCAAACTTTTATAATTGATTCCCTTTAATTATTAAAGTAATTTTTAGAGTTAAATTAGTTTTTAATTAGTTGTTAATTGTTAGAAAAAGCCCACTTAATCAAGTGGGCTTTTTTTTATTTTAAAAATTTAGATTGTAACTCTGGAGTAGGTATCATGCAAGCCTCTTGTTTGCCATACCATTTGTAACGGTTTTTGGCAATAAAATCGTAAACCCAATTACGAATAAACGCAGGAACGATTAAAAACACAGCCATCAAGTTTCTAGGAAAACCCAATTGAGATGCTATTTTTAAAGCAGCTGTAGATTTGTAATGCAGTCCTTTTTCGTGTGAAAACAATAAAATAGAATCTATTTTAGAGGTATCTATATTAAAATCCTTTATGATTTCTTGTCCTGTATTGTTTTGCAATGCAGTAAACATAAACGAATTGTGTTTATCATGTTTAATAACATATTGAACGGAACTATTGCAAAGGTTGCAAACACCATCAAAAAGAATTAATTGTTTATGTTTTGGTAAGTTGTATTTCACAATACAAAAGTACAATATCTTACAGTAGCGAATTTAAAAAATTGAGTTAAAACCGTTTGAACTCAAAATCATTTGAAAGTATTATTTCTTAGCTTCAACCAACTCCAATAAGTCCAAACTCACATTGGTTGTAAACATGCCATAGTTAACGGTTGCTTTTCCTTTTTCAATAGTATCAATACTACCAATAGCACGACCATCTTCCATACGAACTCTATCGCCAACTTTTAAAACAGGTTTTGGTTTTTCAACTACAACTTCCTTTTTCTTAGCTGCTTTTTTCTTTTGTCGTATAACATTTACTTTCTTTTCAACTTCCTTTTTAACTTGCTGTTCTTTGTTCTTTTCAGCACGTTTTTGTTTTGCTGAAATCTTCTTGCGCTTAGAATTTTCTATCTGTACAAGCTTAAAAAGTTCGTCCATAAGTTGACGTTTACGCTTGTTTTCAAAATAACCTTCGGCAAGTTCGTTTACCTTTTGACCTAAATAAATCAAGCGTTGGTTACTATCATATAACTCTTGATAGTTCTCTAGTTTCTTCTGAACTCTAGCATTGATTTCTTCTAGCTTATCAGCTTCATTTTGCTTTTTCTGTTCGTTCTCTTTTAATGAACGCTCTGTCTTTTCAAGCTTACTACGTTCTTTTTGAAGCTTAGCAATAGTTCGGTCAAAACGAACTTTACCACGTTCAATTTTCTTTTTTGCTCTGTTGATTAAACTATACGGAATTCCGTTTTTTTGCGCTACTTCAAACGTAAAACTACTTCCTGCTTGACCTAAAACCAGTTTAAACATCGGTTCCAAAGTTTTTTCATCAAACAGCATATTGGCATTTTGCATAAACGGTAATTCGTTTGCCAAAATTTTTAGGTTAGAGTAGTGCGTTGTAATAATTCCGTAGGCTTCTCTATGGTAAAACTCTTCCAAAAAAGTTTCAGCTAAAGCTCCACCAAGCTCAGGATCACTTCCTGTACCAAACTCATCAATTAAAAACAAGGTGTTTTTATTGCACTTTCTTAAAAAGTAATTCATTTGTTTTAAGCGATAGCTATAGGTACTCAAATGGTTTTCAATAGATTGATTGTCACCAATATCAGTAAGAATTCTATCAAACAAACACACATCACTTTTTTCGTGAACAGGAATAAGCATACCACTTTGCAGCATAACCTGAAGCAATCCTATGGTTTTTAAAGTAATACTTTTTCCACCAGCATTTGGTCCTGAAATAACAATAATCCTGTTTTCAGGTTGCAGTTCTATAGATTGCGGAAAAGTCTTTAAACCTTCCTTTTTATTAGATAAATAGAGTAGTGGATGGTAAGCATTTTTAGCAATATAGGTTTTATTGGTATTGATATTTGGCAACAACGCATTGGTACTTTGTGCATATTTTGCTTTAGCAGCAACCACATCAATTTTAGTTAAAAAGGTTTGGTATTGCTCCAAAAGCTGAACGTAAGGTCGTGTAGCTTCGGTAAGTGCTTTTAGTATTTTTTCAACTTCTTCTTGTTCTTCAAACTCAAGGTTGTTGAGCTCTCTGGTATGTTGAAACGTCGATTCAGGTTGCATGTAAATAATGCTTCCTGTTTTGCTATTACCAAGAATACTACCTTTTACTTTGCGTCGGTACATGGCTTTAACAGCAAGCACACGCTTGTTTTCAATAACGGTTTCCCTGATATCATCTAGATAATCCAAAGCACTGTAACTGTTAAGCGCACTAGTAAAACTTTGGTTTATTTTTCCTCTTACATTGTTTATAGATTGCCTAATGGTGTAGAGCTCTTGTGATGCTTTATCTTTTACATCACCAAATCGATCAACAATTACATTAATTTGATTGATTAGCTCCTTAGTAACTTCAATGTGGGACGCATAAGCGGATAAAGTAGGATAATACTCTTCAAATTTCTTTAAAAACGTGATAATCTCATTACAAACGGTTGAAATGGATACAATTTTTTTAAAGCTAAGAGTTTCCAAAACCGAACCTTCAATGTTTAAGAATTGTAATTCTCTGGTGATGGGTTCAAATCCATGATTAGGAATTCTGTTTTCGTTTTCAAAAGACGCCAGATATTCATTGGTCATGTGTAGCTCTTGCATTAATGTGTTACGATTACTAACAGGAGTAATTGCAAGACATTGGGTTTTACCCAAGTTGGTTATACAATACTCTGAAACCTGTTGCAGCACAACATGAAACTCTAAATCTTGTAATGTCTTTTTATGAATATTAACCATACTATTTGCTGCGATAGCAAGAAGCTTATTTATATGTAGTGAAACCTAATTTTTTAAAAGGAGTACAAACTTACATAATACAATTGAACTATGGAATTTTTTGGAGTTGCGCTTAACGGTCTCGGCTATGAGTAGTTGCGTGGTTTAGCACTAAACTTTGCAAGTACACACCAAACTGAAAATCCTTGACGATTTTCAGAAGTAGGCGAGAACAAGCAATTACTTATAGCCATTGTTGTGTACTGTTAAACTTTGATTACTTTTATCAATACAATAACTTAATCTATCAAAAATTTCCTAGTTATAGTCCCTTTTAGGGATTCAATTTTCAATATATACATACCTGTTGAAAGATTCGATACATCGATGGTTGTTTCTCTTGAAAAGAATAAAAACTGTCCTTTATTGTTATAAATACTAATCTTTTTTAATTGGGACCTATCAGGTAAATCTAACTTAATCTGTTTATTCGCTGGGTTTGGATATATCAATAATTCTAACCATTCATCATCATTGATACTCAGTCCAGCATTAACAAGATCAATAACTGCCTGTATTTCTTGTGCTGTTGGATTTGTTGGGTCAACATAAGTTCCATTGGCAAGAGCAGTAGAATAACTTATTCCTTCTATTGCTCCAGATACACCTTCGATGCTATTCAGCTGTTCTGCCGAAACTTCGATTCCATTCAGATTACCAAGAATATCATCAATTACTGCTCGCAATGCCAAACCTGACGACATATCAAACAATCGGACATGACCTGTGTCGTTGCCAGTACCACCATTGTTTGAAGCTGAAGATCCTATGGCAATAATTGAACCATTTGCGGATGAACTAACAGCATTTCCCGATAAATCTCCTGCTGATTCTCCATAAATCTCTTGTCCAACTAAGACCCAATTACCTTGTTCTAATTGATATACTCTGACCTGTCCTGATTGAAAATTTTCATTTGAGTTTAGAGGCGCTCCGATAGTCAGAATGGTTCCATCAGTGGAAATACTCACTGAATATCCCGACCAAGTGTAGGTGTTGTCGTTGCTGCCATTATCAATATTTTGTCCAATTTGAACCCAATTTCCAGATTGATTCTCAAATACACGTACTTGAGATTCTGTTACTGAACTGCCATTGCCTCCTATTGCGATAATAGAGCCGTCTGCAGATAGACTTAATGAATAACCAGTACCCTTAGAATAACCATCACCATAAATATCCTGTCCAATTTGCACCCAATTTCCAGATTGGAATTCATAAATTCGCACTTGTCCTGAATTAAGACCATTACCATCATTAGATCGTGCTCCTGCGGCTAAAATAGATCCGTCGGACGATAAACTCACTGACCAACCAAATTCATCCTCAGAATCATCACCATCAATATCTTGTCCAATTTGGACCCAATTTCCAGATTGATTCTCATAAACTCTTACATGGCCAGAGGCAAAACCATTATCTTCATTAAGAATTGCTCCAACAGCTACTATTGAACCATCATCAGACAAACTCACCGAATGGCCTGATTGATCCCATTCTGTCTCACCAGCAATATCTTGTCCAATTTGAACCCAATTATCTGATTGGTTTTCATAAACTCGAACATGACCAGATGAATTTCCATTATCATCATTTAGTTTGGCTCCAATGGCTACGACATTGCCATTACCTGATAAATATACAGAATGTCCTGACCTGTCACCGTCGTTTTCACCTTCCATATCCGACCCAATTTGTGTCCAAGTTCCATTTACATTGCGAAATACTCTTGTAATACCTAGATTAAAACCATTACCGTCATAGTTATGTGCTCCAATTGCAACAATAGTTCCATCTGTAGACAAACTAACGGACCATCCAAAACCCTCTGAAGGTTCTACGCCTTCAATATTCTCACCGATTTGAGTTTGACTATAACTCATTAAAGAAATAAATAAAAGCAGTGGGAAAAGATTTTTCATTATACGGCAATTTAAGATTTGTCTTACAATAATAGCAATTGTTTAAGGTTTATTCAAAATATTTCCTCCAAGTAATCAAAATATAAGCAGTTTTAATTGTACACAACTTTATAAGATATGGATTGTTTTAATTATCTATACCTATCGTTAAGTGAAGTTAAAGTTTTCAATTTTAGTAATCAAGGTGTTACCTGCGTTTGTGAAATTAATTAATGCACAAATTGTTAGTAACTAATAGTTGTGTTTTTCAGAAGTAGTCGAATCCGCCGTAATTGCAGTTATACATTGTTGGCAATAGTTATTTTTCCAATTTATTAGTTGTGGCTACTTCTCTGTGTAATTTCCATTTTCCATCGCTCTTGTCCTTTTTTAGTATGGCCAAGAAAGTATCCTCAATTTCTATCGGTTCACCTTGTTCATTGGTGTAATAAACAGAGCTTGTTCCAAAGTCATACGCTATACTATCACTTACAATAATTGTTTCTTTGGGTTTCATAATCAAACTGTCGTAACTAAAAGAGCCCACAGGTTCATTTCGTAGACGTTTATATTCTTCCCAAGTCCCACAAATAGGTGTTAATGATATGATATCTTTAGTACCATAATTCCTTAAATCAGCATAGCGTTTTTCTTTAATTGCCAATTGAAAGCCTGCGCGAGTTTCCTCAATCGATGCTAATTCGGCTTGAATATCTATTTTGGTTTCATCCATCGATTTTATTTCCGTTTGCTTGTTTTTTTCGTTACAAGAAATAAGAAATATTGTCACTAAAAGAAGTGTTAAATTTTTCATTTTATTTTGGATTTACGGTTACTTTCTAATTATTGCCAACTTTATAAGAAATGGATTATTTTAATAATCTATATCTACCGTTAAGCGAAGTTAAAGCTTTAAATGTTAGTAATCAATACATTACCTGAGTTTGTAAAATTATTTAATGCACAAATTGTTAGTAACTAATAGTTGTGTTTTCAGAAGTAGGCGAGGACAGCGCCATTACTTATAGCCATTGTTAGCAACAGTTATTTTATAAATCAAATTGTCCTATAAAACTTTCGTTACCTCTTTCGGAAGCATAATAGTAAAGTCCAATTATAATTTTTGTTTTATTTGATATATCAGTTTCTTTTTTCCGAGTATAAATCTTGACACTTTCTTTAACACAGTTCAACAAGTCATTTTTAAGGTTTTCATTGTCAAATTCTTTTAATGCTTTAACTTCACTAATCGACAAATCACTCTCAACAGTCAATTCATAAAGTGCAAATCTATCCGTTTTGACTTCATAACCTTTGAATTCCTTTAAGCAACCGTTAGAAAATGATGTTCTTAATCCAAATTCGTTTGAAGTTTGAAGTTCAGACTTTTTTAAATATTCAAGTACTTGAAGTTTGAGTTCAATTGATTTTTTATAGTTCTTTTCCGCGTATGGATATTTTTCAGAGTTGAATTTTCTATCTATTTGTTTTGCGCCAGAACAATACCCAAAACTCAAATTTCCGTTTTTATTTTTACTCGCAAAAATTAACCATTCACTATTTTCAGGTGTATAAAATGCACAACTACTATTTAAAGCACTATAGATTTTTAAATTGCTCGTTTGTTGTCCTTTATACAGGTCAATTATTTCTATTTGAATATCGTGTAAGTTCGAATTTTCTTTGTCAGGTGAAATTTTAAGGATTTTTGCAGTTGCAATAAAGTCAGACATTGGAATTCTATCCATTAATGGAACTATTCTACAAGAACAAGCCAAAAGTTTGCTTGAAATAGTAATGAATATTATGGTAAGCAGAATTTTTTTCATAATTGGTGCTAACTTTATAAGATATGGATTGTTAAACGAAGTTAGTGTTTTAAATATTAGTAATCAAAGTATTATATATGTTTATGAAGCTATTTAATGCACAAACTGTTAGTAACTAATAGTTGTTTTTTTAATAGAGTAGTAGAATAGCTTTATTTTTAATTAGACTCCAGTTCAATACTATGTGTGGCAAATCCGCTTCCAGTATTATTTTCAGCCATTCCTTTTATTACACCATTTCCTGAAAAGTCAGTATTAAATTTAATTATAGCAATCGATTTGGCAATTAAGCCGCTAGTCGAATTTTCAATGTTCAAAATTTCCATATTACCAGATTCTATTGTCCATATAAATTCGGTATCAATAGGGTTGTCATTTTTTGAGTAAAAAGTTGTTACAAATTTTATGATTTCATTAGGTAGAGCAAAATCAGTTCCATCTACACATATTGATGCTAATGTGTTTGTTTCTATTGTTATTTCACAATCGGTTACATCTTTTAAGTTTCCAATTGTAGGTTCGATATCATCATCATTTGAACAAGATGTTACAATTACGACAAGAACAAGTAATACTGAATAGATAGTTTGTTTATTCATAATATTTCATTTTTTAGTTAATGTGTTTTCTTAATAGTCTCTATAAACCTTAAAAGGTTGCTTCAAAATATCTTAAATTCTTTCGGTTTGGTTTCTGAACGTAGTTATATTTCCTGTAAATAAATTTAGTAGAGTAGTAGGATAGCTTTATTTTTGCGGTACACGCAATACATTATGGACGTTAATATACACCCAAGCTGGAAACCTTATTTACAAGAAGAATTTAACAAACCATATTTTACTGAGTTGGTTAGTTTTGTAAAAGATGCTTACGCTACAAGTACGTGTTATCCTCCTGCTAAGCAAATATTTTCTGCATTTGAGCATTGTACTTTTAACGAAGTGAAAGTAGTTATTATAGGTCAAGACCCTTATCATGGTCCAGGACAAGCTAACGGATTGTGTTTTTCGGTTAACGATGGTATTCCGCATCCACCATCATTAGTTAATATTTTTAAAGAAATTGAAACTGATGTCAATACGCCTTATCCTAAAAGTGGTAATCTTGAACGTTGGGCAAAACAAGGTGTGCTGCTTTTAAATGCGACTTTAACAGTTAAAGCACATACAGCAGGAAGTCATCAAAAAAAAGGTTGGGAAACATTTACTGATGCTGTAATACAAAGCATAAGTAAAGAAAAAGAGAATGTGGTTTTTTTACTTTGGGGAGGATTTGCTAAAAAGAAAGCGTCGCTAATTGATAAGACCAAGCATCATATACTTACATCGGGACACCCTTCGCCATTAAGCGCAAATAGAGGGTATTGGTTTGGTAACAAACACTTTAGTAAAACTAACTCCCTGTTGGAGCAAGTTGGGTTTGTTCCAATTGTTTGGTAACCACTTTTGGCTCTCTAAAGTCTCTAACAATTTTTCTTTTGGATTGTGCTTTTTTAGTCGTTTTGTTGCAGCTAAAGAATAGCAATAAGAAGTTAACAGCAACTAGAAAAAATAGCAATAAAGTAATTTTCATAATCATAGAATCAACGGTTTAGTCAAGCATTTAACTTGGATTGGGTATGGGCAAATGTAAGTAAAATTTTAATATATAGAAAGTTACGTACAAAAAATGCCAAAAAATAACACTTAAGTAATATAAGTTTAACCTTTAACTATATAACAAGTTTAGTAGCGATTTCCCTACTACAATTTGTAAACTATTTCGGGATATTGAAGTTTTTTATCGATAATATTCAATTCAAACAGCTTGTTTTGAACATTAGTTATTGTTGATTTGTCTATGTTTTCTTGAGACCATTCGGTTAAATTTAACCATTCTTGTACGTCTTCAAGTTTTTGGTCGTATCTGTTAGAAATGGTTTTATCAATACTAGGTATGCTCTTAAAATCAGAAGTTGTGTTGTTTATAATGTCCAAGATGGTATTTAACTCTTCTAGATTATTCTCAATAAATTCATCTCTTACTGCTATTACAAAACAAGGCCAAGGTGTTGGGCAATTATCTACACGTCTAAACACACCTTTATCAACTATGGGTTTAGTGGTAAATTTTTCCCACATAAAGTAATCTGCTTTACCGTCAACCAAACCTTCAACAGCACCATCAAGATTTTTAACGACCTCGAAATTTAGATCTTCTTCTAAATTCCAATCGTTATTTTGCGCATTGATATAAGCCATTAAGTGCGACCCAGAACCATATCTGCTAATTGCTGCTTTTGTGCCTTTTAAATCGTTAATAGATGTGTATTTAGAATCATTAGCTACGTGGATTCCCCAAATTAAAGGAGATTGCACAAACACCTGAACTATTTTACTTGGATTGCCTTCAACAATATCTTTAACAATACCTTCAGTTAAAATAACTGCCATGTCAATATCACCATTACGAAGTGCTTTACACATTGAACCTGTACCACCATAATAGTCTTTCCAACGTAGGTTAATCCCTTCATCTTTGTATTCACCATTTTTTAAAGTTAAATACCAAGCAAGATTAAAATGCTCTGGTACACCTCCAATTTTTACGTTCTTCATATTCAATCTGTAAGTTTGTTAAGCGTGTAAAGAATTAAATCGTCTACAATTGCTTTTGGGTCTTCACTAAACGTTCCTGATGCTCTGTTTGCTATTATAGCATTCATGGATAATGCTTTATGACCTAATAATTTTGCTAAACCGTAAATTCCTGCGGTTTCCATTTCAAGGTTAGTAATGGCTTTTCCTTGATAATTAAACGATGCTAATTTATCATTTAATTTTGGGTCTTGAACAGGCAACCTTAACACACGTCCTTGTGGTCCATAAAATCCAACATTGGTTGCTGTAAACCCTTGTGCTGTTTGTGATGAGCTTAGTTTGTTGTAAAGTGCTTGGTCACAAGACACAATGTAAGGTCTTGATTTATGTTTAAACCAATCTAAATGTTGTATTAATGCTTCAGAAATTTCAGGATATTGTACATGCTCGCTTTCGTAAAAATGTAATAAACTGTCAAAACCTGCTGCATATTCGCTTATTAAAAACGAATCGGTAGGAATTTCTTTTTGGATAGAACCAGAAGTTCCTATTCTAACAATATTTAACGAAGTAAGTTTTTGTTTTACTTCGCGTTTATCAAAATCGATATTTACCAAAGCATCTAGCTCGTTAAATACAATATCAATATTATCAGTACCAATTCCTGTTGAAATTACTGTAATACGTTTGTTTTTATAAGTTCCTGTTTGGGTGTGAAACTCTCGTTTTTTAGTTTGAAATTCAATAGTGTCAAAATGTTTGGTAACACTATCAACTCTATCAGGATCACCAACAGTAATAATAGTATCAGAAATATGTTCTGGTCGTAAATTTAAATGGTAAATACTACCATCAGGATTTAAGATAAGTTCAGACGCTTTAATAGGCATTTATTGGTGTTTTAATAAGTTTGTTTTGTTGTTTACTAAACTGAAAATCCAATCTATTTACTCCACCATAGTAAATATTATTGTTTATTTCAGATGAATAATTAGTAGTATTTAATAAGGCTTCATGACCTTTTCTGTTTAAAGAAATATGTTGCTCTTCTTCGTTGAAGAATATGGAAAGTTTATCAATTAATCGGTTAATTTGAATATCTCCAAACCCAAAATAGCCTTGATAATTTAGGGTATAACCTAAAAGATGATGTCTCGATTTTATATCGTTATCTCTCACAATAGCTAAAATATTATGCTCTAAAACACTTAGGCCACTTTTTGAATCAGGAAAACGCTCTAAATGCGCTTTTAAGCAATTGCTTAAATATTTAAACGATGATTTTTTGGTGATATAAGGCTTTAATAGGTTATGGTCTTTACCACAATAGGTTTTCCATACTGTTGTAGCCAAATCTAAATCCTCTTCAGAAAGCTTTATTTTATTTTTATAGTGGTTTAAAAGCTGGCTTTGTGTAAGCTCTGGTAATCCTTTAAGGCTTTTTTCGCCTTCAATTCTACCAGAACACACTAAATACACAGGAAGATTAATTTGTTTTTGTTTGATTAAGCTTATTACAGCAACAAGGTTGATATGGCAGAATAAATCGTATTCAAACCAAAGGACAATTTCTTTGTAGGTATCAGCATTATTAAGCTTGTTGATGTCTTCAAAGAATTTTTCATCATGAAAATCTAGATTATACACATCGTTAAAAAAGTCTTTTCTGATTTTTAAATACTCTTTAGCATCAATACGCTCAGTAGTTGGACCTTCGCAAAGCATTTCATCCCAAGTTAAAATATCACCTTGTATTGAGAGTTCTAATAACCTTTCGGTTAGGCTATCTCCATTTGTAATATGCAATGTTTCCATAATTATCCGCCTACACGTTTTACAGCAAATCCCTTGTCTTTAAGTATTTGCATTATTTTATCTCTATAGTCGCCTTGAATAATGATTTTATCATCTTTAAAACTTCCACCAACACTCAATTTGGTTTTAAGTTCTTTTGCAAGTGCTTTAAAATCTTCGGTAGCTCCTGTATAACCTTCTAAGATAGTAATAGGTTTACCTTTTCGCTTTTCGTATTTACAAATTATAGGATCGTCCTGCATCCATAGTTCATCAGCGTCGTCATTGGTGTCATCAGACGCTTCTGGGACATGGTCTGGAAAAAGGTTTTTAAGCTGGTCTTGTAAATCCATTTATTAATTTTCAGTACGCAGTTGTTGGTTATTTTTTAATTAAACCTAGTTCAACTAAACGCTCATGAAGGAATTCACCTGCTGAGATATCATCATACAGTTTTGGATGGTCTTCGTCAATACAACTCTCCAATACGTCTAATCTCATTTCACTTACAGGATGCATAAAAAATGGAATAGAATAACGTGATGTTCCCCAAAGTTCTTTTGGTGGATTGATAACTCTATGGATAGTAGATTTTAATTTGTTGTTAGTGTGACGCGACAACATATCTCCAACATTAATCATTAATTCATCAGGTTCTGCAATGGCGTCAATCCATTCACCTTTATGATTTTGTACTTGTAGTCCTCGTCCTTGAGCTCCCATTAATAACGTAATAAGGTTAATATCACCATGAGCAGCAGCTCTAACAGCTTCTTTTGGCTCTTCTTTAATAGGAGGATAGTGGATAGGTCTTAAAATAGAATTTCCGTTGTGAATGTATTGGTCAAAATAGGTTTCTTCTAAATCTAAATGAAGTGCAAGCGCTCTTAAAACATATCTAGCTGTTTTTTCAAGCATTCTATAGGTTTCTTTACCTATTTCATTGAATTTAGGTAATTCTTCTACAGTCACATTGCTTGGATATTCTTCTTCAAGTTTCGGATTGTCTTCAACATATTGTCCAAAATGCCAAAACTCTTTTAAGTCACCTTCTTTTTTTCCTTTAGCACTTTCTTTACCAAAAGATACGTAACCTCTTTGACCTCCAATTCCAGGAATTTCATATTTCTGTTTAGTGTCAACTGGTAAGTCAAAAAAGTTTTTTACTTCTTTATATAGGTTGTCAACTAGTTTATCATCTAAAAAATGACCTTTCAATGCTACAAAGCCTATTTCTTCATAAGCCTTACCAATTTCTTTAATAAATTTTTGTTTTCTATCAGGATCTCCAGAAATAAAATCTTCGAGATTTACACTAGGTATTGAATTCATTGTTTGTATTTTTAAGTAGTAATAATACAAAAATAACGAAAACATCGCTAAAATTTCACTTCTTTGATTGGTTGTTAAAAAAAATCCTGCTTAGATATAAATCTTTCAATTTTTAGTTACTTTTGAAATACGAATGAAAAATGACAAAATGCTAACTTCATCAAAAAGCAATATTACTTACGACAAAAAGAATTTAGACTCTAAAATACTTTTACAACTTTACGCTAACATGCTAAAACCACGCATGGTAGAAGAAAAAATGCTTATCCTTTTACGACAAGGTAAAATTTCAAAGTGGTTTTCAGGAATTGGACAAGAAGCTATTTCTGTTGGTGTTACAATGGCTCTTAACAAAGAAGAGTATATTTTACCAATGCATAGAAATTTAGGTGTATTTACAACCCGAAAAGTACCTTTAAACAGATTGTTTAGCCAATGGCAAGGTAAAGCCAATGGTTTTACTAAAGGAAGAGATAGGTCGTTTCATTTTGGAACGCAAGAGTATAATATTGTAGGGATGATTTCGCATTTAGGACCTCAACTAGGAGTTGCAGATGGTATTGCACTTGCAAGCGTACTGAAACACAAAAACCAAGTAACAGCAGTATTTACTGGTGAAGGCGGAACTAGCGAAGGTGATTTCCACGAAGCTTTAAACGTGGCCTCTGTGTGGCACTTGCCTGTTATTTTTTGTATCGAAAATAATGGCTACGGACTTTCAACTCCAACAGACGAGCAATACAACTGTAAAGATTTAGCAGATAGAGGTAAAGGCTACGGAATGGAGTCGTTTATTATAGATGGAAATAATGTTGTTGATGTTTATAGTAAAATTTCAAAGCTAGCTGAAAGCATAAGAAAACGACCAAGACCAATTTTAGTGGAATTTAAAACCTTTAGAATGCGTGGTCATGAAGAAGCAAGTGGTACAAAGTATGTTCCTGAGCAATTAATGACTGAATGGGCTAAAAAAGATCCTGTACGAAATTTTGAAGTTTACTTAAAGGAACAAAAAATACTTACTGAAAAAGAGGATACTATTTTACGTGATAATATCCTTAACGAAATAAACGAAAACTTACAGTTAGCTTACGATGAAGAAGAGATTACTCCAAGCGTAACTAATGAGTTAAATGATTTATTTAAACCTTTTAATTATCAAGAAGTTAATCCAAGCAGCAAAACTAATGAGTTGCGATTTATTGATGCTATTTCTGAAGGTTTAAAACAGTCTATGCAACGCCATAAAGATTTAGTAATTATGGGTCAGGACATTGCTGAATATGGTGGTGTTTTTAAAATTACTGAAGGCTTCGTAGAAGAGTTTGGAAACGACAGAGTAAGAAATACGCCTATTTGTGAATCGGCAATTGTTGAAGCAGGAATGGGACTGTCTATTGCAGGAATGAAAGCAGTTGTAGAGATGTAGTTTGCTGATTTTGTTAGTTCTGGATTTAACCCAATAGTTAATTATTTGGCTAAATCATATTACCGTTGGAACCAAAATGCCGATGTTGTTGTAAGAATGCCTTGTGGCGCTGGTGTTGCCGCTGGTCCTTTCCACTCGCAAACCAATGAAGCTTGGTTTACAAAAACACCAGGTTTAAAAGTAGTATATCCAGCGTTTCCTTATGATGCCAAAGGTTTATTAGCTACAGCAATTAATGACCCTAATCCTGTATTGTATTTTGAGCATAAAGCTTTATACAGAAGTATAAAACAAGATGTGCCAAAGGATTATTACACACTACCATTTGGTAAAGCGTCATTGCTAAAAGAAGGAAATACAGTAACCATAATTACTTATGGCGCAGGAGTACATTGGGCTTTAGAAACTCTAGATAAAAATCCTGATATACAAGCAGATTTATTAGATTTAAGAACTTTACAACCATTGGATACTGAAGCAATATTTAATTCAGTTAGAAAAACAGGAAAAGCCATTATCTTACAAGAAGATTCGCTATTTGGTGGAATAGCAAGTGATATTTCAGCGCTGATAATGGAAGAGTGTTTTGAGGCTTTAGATGCTCCTGTTAAACGAGTTGCGAGCTTAGAAACGCCAATACCTTTTGTAAAGCAATTGGAAGATCAGTACTTAGCTAAAGGTAGATTTGAAACGGTTTTAAAAGAGTTGCTTGAGTATTAACATCCTTTTTGTTGTATCTTAGTCATTATGATGCAACAAAATACTTTTAAGTTATTCTGTGTTTTTTGTATGATTTTCTGTTTGTCTTGCAACGAAAAAGAAGTTGCTACTCACGAATGGAAAACACTCAAAGTAACAGCTACAGCTTATAATTCTTTTGAGTATCAAACCAATACCAATCCACATATTACTGCTTTTGGAGATAGCCTAAAACCAGGTTATAAATACATTGCTGTTTCAAGAGATTTGTTAGCTTTAGGGTTGGAGCACAATACACCTGTTACCATCGAAGGTCTTGACGGATTGTATCTTGTTAAAGACAAAATGAACCGTCGTTGGCGCAACAGGATTGACATTTACATGGGAACAGATGTAAAAGCTGCCAAAGAATGGGGACGAAAAAAAGTAACTATTAGCTATCAGGTTGAAATAGAAAAAGATTCTATTTCGTCACAGCCTCTGAAAGAATAAAAGGATATGCTTTTTTCACTGCTGCAATATCTTCATCAGTTACTGTTATTGCAGTTTTACCTAATACATCTTTTGTATACAATTCTCTTAATTCATAATAAGCTTTAGTAAGTTCATCTTGTACTGAAATGTAAAAATTATAAGAGGTAAGCTTATCATTCTGCAAAGAAATCACAGCTTTTTTAGGGTTGTCAGATAAAAACGATAGTCCTTTTCCGTTGCAATACGTACAACTATCATCTCCATTATTATCTAAAAATGATTTAGCAATATCTTTTAGTTCTGGTAAGGTAACCAACTCATCTTCAATAAATATTTCATCTTTACTGTTTAAAACAATCCTTAAAATGTTTCGTTCGTTAATGGGTTCGCTGCATTCAGTGTTTGGCGGACAAGGCTTGGGCAATTTTCGGTTAATACCTTTATCCATTGATATGGTTGTGGTTACCAAAAAGAAAATTAATAATAAAAATGCGATGTCTGCCATAGAACCAGCATTTACTTGTGGCGAATTGTGTCTTGAAGTTCTCATAATAAAAGGATTAGAAGTTTTACTAGTCCTCTCAAAAACAATACCATAAAGTTTTGTTAAAAAGAAAAACCAGCATGATCAAGATTCATACTGGTTTTCTAACTCGCTAATTGATTGATGATTTCTTTTATCGTAACGTCTCCAAGTCGTCGTCGCTACTGTGTGTTGTGTCGATAATTTTTGATAAAGTTTTCATGATTGATTGATGGTTTTGATTGATGAAATTAAGACTGTTTGAATTAGCTTCTAAAACGTCTTTTACTGTTCCAAGAATTACTTCTTGTGTTCTCTAAAGTTCCGCTTAATTGATTTGTGTTTAAAGTTCTCATAATATTTTGTTTTAAATGATTGATGTTTATACCTAATAGACGATCATTTTTGATTTTTGTTACAGTACTATGTATAACAAAGTAATAAATTAACAAATTTTAACGTTTAAACTAATAACTATCAAACGAATAGAGTAGAGGTGCTTAGCTTAATACAAACCAATTTTGTGAAAATCTTTTTAATAAATGTTGAAAGATTACTGCGTTATAACCTTATAAAGCCTTAGTTTTGTACGAATTTTTTAAGAGGGAGATTTATTTATGTCTGAGACGCTACAAGCAGCAAAAGAACAAGAGAGTAAAAAACGGTTATACGATTATCAGTTAAATGACTTAAATCGCATTTTTGATGTGATGGATAAGTCGCCAAATAACTATAATTTATTGTATCAATTGCCAACTGGTGGAGGAAAAACAGTAGTGTTTTCTGAAATTGTGCGTCGCTACATTAAAAATCACAACAAAAAAGTAGTAATACTTACACATCGAATTGAGCTTTGTAAGCAAACCTCTAAAATGCTTTCTGGATTTAATGTTAAAAACAAAATCATTAACAGTAAAGTAAAAGATTTACCAGACCAAGACCAGTACAAGTGTTTTGTTGCAATGGTAGAAACTTTAAACAATAGACTTAATGATGACAAGCTAAAGCTTGAAGATATAGGCTTAGTAGTTATTGACGAGGCACATTACAATTCCTTTAGAAAGTTATTTAAGTTTTTTGATAAGTGCTTTATTCTTGGAGTAACAGCAACACCTTTAAGTTCTAATATTAAATTGCCAATGAAGGACAATTATCAAGAACTTATTGTTGGTGATGATATTGCGACACTTATTAAAAACGGATTTTTAGCAGATGCTGAAGTATATAATTATGATGTTGCCTTAAATACTTTAAAAATTGGTATTAATGGTGATTACACTGTAAAATCATCAGAAGCACTATATACTAATTCCATCATGCAGAGTAAATTGCTGCATGCGTACGAAGAAATGTCTAAAGGCAAAAAGACATTAATCTTTAATAACGGAATTAATACTTCTAAAGAAGTGTATTATGTATTTAAAAGAGCTGGTTACAATGTTCGACACCTAGATAATACAAATACTAAGCAAGAACGTAAAGAGATTTTAAAGTGGTTTAAAAACACACCTGACGGAATTTTAACTTCAGTAAGTATCTTAACCACAGGGTTTGATGAACCTTCAGTTGAAACAGTAATTTTAAATAGAGCAACACGTTCGTTGACGCTTTATTTTCAAATGATTGGTCGTGGTTCTCGTATTTTTGGAGATAAAAAAACATTCATGGTTTTAGATTTAGGGAACAATGCCATTAGGTTTGGACCATGGAATCAACCTGTTGATTGGCAACACATTTTTAAATATCCAGACCTATATTTAGAAAATATTAGAAACGACGAAGATATCGAGCGAGATTTTGTTTACGTCATGCCAGATGTAGTAAAAGCTCGTTTTAAAGGCGCTAAAATGACTGACTTTGACATTAAACAAGTGTATAAAGAAGTTATTCAGGAAGGTCAAAAATCTATTGTTGCTATTGAGCGTTCTATTGAGCAACATTCGCAAATGTGTATTGAAAGCAGTGAGGATGTTTTTGAAGCTAGAGCACTAACCAAGCTACTTCAAGATGATATTGCTTACCGTATAAAACAATACTCATATTGTATAATGAACAGCACGCAAAACTATAAAGATTGGCTAATGGAAGAGTACAACCGTAAGCTACGCTTAAGTTTTAATGGTAAGTTTTAACTCTTTTTTAAAATTTATCTTATTAAAAGTCGTTATTTTCGAAAATAGGTATAGTTTTTGATTTTTAGAGATAAACCCATTTATCATATGCCCAAAGTGAATCTTAAATTAGTAATAGCTTTATGTATGTTGTTCTCGTTTCAGCTTAATGCACAAGTTGATAACGAGAAGAAATCAATACCTATTCCTGCTGAAGAAACTAAGAAAAAAGATTCATTACCACCTGATTTAAAGATAAAACCAAACGAGAAAGCATCTATTACCAAAGGCGAAAATCACATTAGTGGAATTCCGTATAAAAGTAAAGTTGAAGTTAAAGAGTTGAAAAATGAGTTTTCAATGATTGACGACAATAAACTTTTAAATCCTGGAACCATTTTTGAAAAACGCTGGAACAAAACAGCAGTTGACCAAGCGATAAAACCTGCTTCAATGGATGATGTTTTTTTAGGTGATTTTAGGGTGAACGGAAAATTTGTAAACATCATTTGTAGAGACCACCAGTTTCCTGATGGAGACAGAGTAAGAGTTTATGTTAATGACGACATTATTATTCCAAGTTTAGTATTGACTTCTAATTATAAATCTTTCAATATTCCTCTTGTTGAAGGGTTTAACAAAGTCGTGTTCTTAGCGCTAAACCAAGGAGAATCTGGTCCAAATACTGCAGAATTTCAGGTTTATGATGATAAAGGTAATTTAGTATCTTCAAAACAATGGAACTTACTTACAGGTGTTAAAGCTACAATTATTGTTACTAAAGAAGCTGAAGAGTAAACTTATACCAAACTATTCATTTCCTTAACTTCTCCATAGTTAAGTCCTTCAAGCGTTATAGCTCCAATTCTAACTCTAACTAATCGTAGCGTAGGAAAACCAACTGCAGCAGTCATCTTTCTTACTTGTCTAAATTTACCTTCTGTTATAGTTATTGAAATCCATGAGGTTTTACCATGTCTGTCATCACGTATATTTTTACCTCTTTCAGGAAAATCAGGCACTTCAATTAGTTTATAAGCCTTACAGGTTTTGGTAGTATAAGTGTCTTTTTTGTGACTCAAGTCGACACCCTTTTTAAGTTGTTCTAGCGCGTCGTTAGTAATATCTCCATCAACTTGTACGTAATATTCTTTTTCAACAGCTGTACTAGTTATTGTATAGCTAATTTGTCCATCAGTAGTTAAGAGTAACAACCCTTCTGAATCTTTATCTAACCTACCAACAGCCATAGTACCTTTAGGAAAATCATACAGTTCTCCTAAAAACTTTTTCTTCTGTTCATGTTTTGCATTACTCATAAACTGACTAAGGTAACCATACGGTTTAAATAACTTATAATGAAAATGTTTAACTGTATCCGAAGACATCTGATATTTTTTTAAAAACTTATTGCTGAAATCTATTAATAAATTTATAAGATTAAAACAGGTATTCGCTTTTATTTTTTATAAATTCACTAACCAAAAATTTAAAGTTATTTTCTTCATGAAAAAATCAACCGTTTTAATGATTGTAGGCTTGAGTTTAGGCTTACAATTTACGCATGCCCAAAAAAACAAAAAAGAAGACAAACAGCCACTTGACGAAATTACTATAAGTGGATTAAAATGGAGGAATATAGGACCTTCATTAACTTCTGGTAGAATATCAGATATTGCTGTAAATCCTAATAATCCTTTTGAATACTACGTAGCTTCATCTTCTGGTGGTGTATGGAAAACTACTAATGCTGGTAACCATTACACACCAATTTTTGATGGTCAAGGGTCTTATTCTATAGGTTGCGTTACTATTGATCCTAACAATACTAATGTGATTTGGGTTGGTACTGGAGAAAATAACAACCAAAGATCTGTATCTTATGGTGATGGTGTTTACAAGTCTATTGATGGAGGTCAAAGCTGGAAACACATGGGATTAAAAAACTCTGAACACATTGGTAAAATTATTGTGCATCCAGACGATTCTAACATTATTTACGTGGCTGCAATTGGTCCGCTTTGGAGTAAAGGAGGAGACAGAGGTTTATACAAGTCTACCGATGGTGGTGAAAACTGGGAAGCTGTGCTTACTATTGACGAACATACAGGTGTTACCGATTTAGTAATGGACCCAAGAGATCCTGATGTGCTTTATGCAGCAACACTTCAAAGAAGAAGACATGTTTATACCTATGTTGGTGGTGGCCCAGGATCTGGATTACACAAAACTACTGATGGTGGAAAAACATGGCAAAAAGTTGAAAACGGATTACCTAAAACTGAATTAGGACGTATTGGTTTAGCTATTTCTCCTGCAAACCCTGAAATTATTTATGCTATTGTTGAAGCTGCTGAAGGTAAAAGCGGATTCTTTAAATCTACAAATCGAGGTGCAAGCTGGGAAAAGCAATCCAACCACGTAACAAGCGGAAACTATTATCAAGAAATTATAGCTGACCCAATAGATGAGAACACAGTGTACTCTATGGATACTTGGATGAGTGCAACAAGAGATGGAGGTAAAACCTTTAATATGGTTGGTGAAGTGACTAAGCACGTTGACAACCATAGTATTTGGATTGACCCTAACGATAACAAGCACTGGCTTGTAGGTTGTGATGGCGGAATTTACGAAACCTTTGATGCTGCCAACAACTGGGATTTTAAAGAAAATCTTCCTGTAACACAGTTTTACAAAGTAGCAGTTGATAATGCTGAACCTTTTTATAATGTGTATGGTGGAACCCAAGATAACTTTAGTCTTGGAGGACCATCAAGAGTAGTTACAGATCATGGTATTACAAACTTTGATTGGTTTATCACTAATGGAGGAGATGGTTTTGAATCTCAAATAGACCCTTACAATCCTGATTTGGTATATGCACAATCACAATATGGGTTTTTAGTACGATACGATAAAAAGAGTGGTGAAATTGTTGGTATTCAACCTAAAGAGCGTGAAAACGAAAATGCATACCGTTGGAATTGGGATGCTCCATTAGCAGTAAGCAAACATGCTAAAGGTCGTGTATATTTTGCAGCTAATAAAGTGTTTAGATCTAACGATTACGGAAATAGCTGGGAAGTTTTAGGAGATGATTTAACACAACAA
The DNA here is from genome assembly GCF_004328055.1 of Meridianimaribacter sp. CL38. Classification (NCBI taxonomy): domain Bacteria; kingdom Pseudomonadati; phylum Bacteroidota; class Flavobacteriia; order Flavobacteriales; family Flavobacteriaceae; genus Meridianimaribacter; species Meridianimaribacter sp. CL38. The sequence goes on from NZ_QKWS01000002.1 coordinate 166,364, forward strand.
ATTGACAGAAATACATTAAAAGTGTATGATAGAGTGGTGAGTATAGATGCAGTTGCTAAAAATGGTTCAACATCACCTTACGGAACTATTGTTGCCTTCTCAGAATCTCCAATTGATGAAAACCTTATTGCTATTGGTACTGACGATGGTTTAATCCAAATCACTGAAGATGGTGGTCGCACATGGCGAAAAGTATCTAACATCTCTGGAGCGCCAAAACAGTCTTATGTTAACAATGTGTATTTATCAAGACATGATGCAAATGTTATATATGCAGCATTCAATCATCATAAATATGGCGATTTTAAACCTTATATATTTAGATCAAATGACAAAGGAAAAACATGGTTTAGCATAAGCAATAACTTACCAGAACGTGGTAGCGTGTATGCTATTGAAGAAGATCATGTTAACAGCAATTTAATTTTTTGTGGTACGGAGTTTTCAGCATATTTCTCTCCAGATGGTGGTAAACGTTGGAAAAAACTAGCTAACGGACTACCTACTATTGCTGTTAGAGATATAGCAATTCAAGAGCGTGAAAACGATTTGGTACTTGGTACTTTTGGTCGTGGATTTTATGTGTTAGATGATTATTCGTCACTTAGAGAAGTAAAAAATAGCACACCAACTGAAACTGCTACCATTTACCCAATACGCGATGCTTATATGTGGGAAAAGAGTTTACCTTTAGGCTTACCAGGAAAAGCATTTCAAGGAGATAACTTTTTTAGCGCTCCAAACTTAGGTCCTGAAGTTATGATAACCTATTATTATAATGACGATTACAAATCTTTAGAAGACCAAAGAAAAGCGAAGGAGAAGAAACTTATTGAGTCAAAAAGCAACACACCTTATCCTACATACAGCGAGTTAAAAGCTGAACGTGATGAAATGGAAGTACAGCTTGTATTCACTATTAAAGATGAAATGGGTAATGTAGTTAAGAAAGAGTTTGTAGCTCCAAGCAAAGGATTGCAACGTTTTCACTGGGATTTGAGATACACACTACAAGATCCTATTAATTTTAATAGTTCCGATTTTTACAATCCTTGGGCAAATAAAGACGAAGGTACTTTAGTACAACCTGGTAATTATACTGTTGACATGCAACTGTATAAAGATGGAGAAATGACTAGCTTAGTTAACCCTATAACTTTTAAGGTTAAGCCTTTAAATAATACTATTTTACCTGCAGAAGACCGAGCGTCTAAAGTTGCTTTTCAAAAGCAGATTTCTCAATTGGAATCAGACTTAGGAACTTGCCAAAGTATGATGAGTGAAATGAATAACAAAATAAGATACATGAAGAAAGCTGTTAAACGTTCAGAATTACCATTTGCACAATTAACCGCTTCAATTAATGCTATAGAAAAGAATTTAGAAGCGATTAGCACTAACCTTTATGGAGACAGTGTAAAATCTAAGTTAGATATTGACCAGTTATTAAGTCCTGCAAACCGATTAGGAACCATAAGTTACGAGCAAAAGTATTCAACATCAACACCTACTGAAACTCACAAAACAAGCTATGCAATTGCAAAAAAGCAAATTGATGCTATAAAGAAACAGTTAGAAGTGATTTACAATGTTGATATTAAAAAACTTGAAGAGCAACTCATAAAATCAGGAGCACCATATACTCCTGGTCGTGGTTACGAAAACGAAGACTAAAACTTAAATTTCAATGTCAGATAAAATCGTTACTGTTTCGCAAAAAGTAAACACTTCAATTGAACGTGTTTGGAAAGCAATAACACATAAAGACCAGATGAAAAACTGGTATTTTGAACTTGAAGAATTTTTACCTGAAAAAGGGTTTAAATTTGAATTTATAGGTTATGGACACACAGGTGAGCAATTTAATCACCTGTGTGAAATTACCGAAGTTATTCCTCTAAAAAAGCTACAGTATAGTTGGGAATATAAAGGTTACGTAGGAAAGTCCTTTGTAACGTTTTATTTAGATGGTAATGCAAAATCTACTACCATTACTGTAACGCATGAAGGTATTGAAACGTTTCCTGATCATCCAGATTTTGACAAATCTAATTTTACTGGAGGCTGGAAACACATTATTAAAGAATCATTATATAACTATTTAACTAAATAAAGTTACCTAACACATTAAATGAGCCAACCTAAAAGCAAATTACTCATTGTATTGGCGTTCTTTTCTATATACGTCATTTGGGGATCTACCTATTTACTTAACAAAATTGCAGTAATGGAGTTACCTCCATTTATGCTAGCGTCAATTAGATTTACAGTTGCTGGCATCTTAATTTTTGGGATTGCAAAAACTATGGGTATTTCTATAAAAATAACAAAAAAACAACTGCTTAACACAATGGTAGCTGGCTTTTTGTTTCTAACTTTTGGAAATGGAGTAGTGGTTTGGGCTTTAAAATATGTAGATAGTGGTTTTGCAGCTTTAGAAATATCAGCACAACCTTTGGTTATTCTTATTCTAATGAGAATTTTACAAGGCAAAAAAATACAACCTATGTCATTAATAGGTGTTGCTCTTGGTATTGTTGGTATTTACCTTTTAGTAAGTCAAAAACAAATTATAGCTCAAGAAAACTCCATATTAGGTATGATTATGATTTTTGCTTGTATGCTAAGTTGGGCGTATGGCAGTTTGTTTGTTGGTAAAGCCGATTTACCAAACAATTATTTTATCAATACAGGTTATCAAATGTTTACAGGAGGCATTATGCTTTTCATTGCTAGTTTAGCTTTTGGGGAAAGGTGGTCCACACCAGATGTTTGGAGTATTGATGTTCAAATATCTATGGTATTGCTTATTCTATTTGGAAGTATTGTTGCGTTTACCTCATTTAATTATTTACTAAAAGCAGTATCTCCTGAAAAAGTAGCGACATCTACTTATGTCAACCCAATAGTTGCGTTGTTTTTAGGATGGTATTTTTTAGATGAAGCGATCACAGTTCAATCAGTATTAGCAGCTGTAATATTACTTACAGGAGTGTACTTTATAAATACCAAAAAGAAACTTGTTCTATTTTCTAGATTCAATAGAAAGCAAGTGTAATTAATAGCACACATTGTTTTTAAGAATTATGGTATTCAGTTCATTCCAGATGCTATCATCAAACGATTTTGGTGAAAACTTAAAAAGCAGTAGAGTAGTATTCTTTTCTTTACAGTAATGCTCTTCTACAGTGACATTTAATGTTATTATTTCTTTAGTTTTTAAACGGTCAAAAGTTTTTAGTTTCCCTTTATAGCTTGTCTTGGTTTTAACCAATAATACATTAGTTTTTAATATACCATTTTCAATATTTCCATTAATGTTCATAGCCATTAAACCATCAAAATAAAGCTGTAAATCATTTTCCAAAGTATGCTCATTAATGTCAATTTCACCTTCTATATGCCAAACAAAAGCATATGACCAAAATCTAGGACTATCTTTAGTTCCCCATCCTTTTGGAAATTGAGCTTCTTCAAAACCTGAATATGGAATATCCTGAGCAAAACCAATAGGAAACTTAAATACTTCCTTTGCCCAAGTGCTATCTGTTACCAAAAGATTTTGATGCGTTTCATCTTGAGCGCTAACTAGTGTAGTTATCAAAATTACAAAACATATTAGTAAATGTTTCATTTTGTTTCGGTGAGTTTTAGAGTATGATTTTTAACGGTATCTATATTATTCAAATAGTCTTCAATAGGTTGTGTTACTGTAATATCTGGCAATACTCCAGTTGTGTCAGGTAGTGTTTTAACAGCAACTCTACTTGCTGTATTAGCGACATAGTATTGTAGTTTTGTGTTCTTCAATCGACATACTGTTTGTCCTGCTGTACAAAGCTGATTAGAGCCTAATTCTTCTCCTACTATAGTTCCTAAGCTCAATTCTTTTGCTAAAGCCATAAAATGACCAGTTGTTGATTTTCCGTTTCCGTCAATCATAACATACAAGTTACCTTTAAAGGTATTGGAAACTGGTTGGTGAATTTCATGTTCTGAGGAATGCACAGAGTTTACAAAGTATTTAAAAGGAGCCTTCACTAAATGCTTCAATAAGTAAATACTAGACTCCGCAGAACCACCTCCATTTAAACGTAAGTCAATAATTAGATTTTCAATGTTTCTGCTTTGAATCCTTTTAAAACTAGAATCTATAAGATCCTTAAACTCCTGAAGGTTATTCCATGGGTAATAGTTAAACGAACTAATGGTCATAAGTGCAGTAGCTGTATCATCATAAAACTCTAAACACAAATTAGTTTCACATGGTGTAATTGAATTATCTCTGTAAGGTGCCTTAAAATCTTTTGCTTTGTTTAGTATAATTGGATTCTCATTGCCTTTAATAGTAATCGTATACGTTTTAGGAAAACTAAGTGCATACGGAATAAGTTCAGTAGACCAACTATTAAAGAAATGCTTCTTGGTAGTCTCTGTATATCCTTGCGATTCAATGTGTTTATAGATGTCGTTAATAAGTTTTGAAACTGTTATACCATTAATACTCAGTAGTTCGTCTTTTGGTTTTACCACATCAGAATTGCTCATTGCATCTACCACATAGAGCTTATCATTTACCCAACGTGTTTGCAATGGAAAAATAAGGCTAACATCCTTTAGCATTTCACTCTCTTGCCAAAATCCTCCCAATGTAGTATGTGAACAATTGATACTTGCAATAATTTCACTACAATGCCATATAAACTGACCATAAGTAGTTTGTGGTGTTATCAGTGCCTTTTTTTGATTGATAGTTGCCCAAAAGTCTTCTTTAGAAATAAACTTAAGCGCATTAGGATTAATCTCTATTAGTTTGTGTCCTAGTTGGTCTAAATCCGCTTTATAATCTTCAACAGAATACACCTTAACAAACTTTTCTTGTGGCGTAATCGGTGTCTTGTTTGGAAACTTAATGCGTTCAATCTGGTCTTCAGCATTAAAATTATCAGGATTCATAGCTAAAGACCTCTCGTAATTTTTTAGTGACAACTCCATATTTCCCTTTTTCATATAAGCTTCTCCTAAACTATCATACGCATTGGACGAATTAGGAAACTGATATGCAATCAACTTAAATATCTCTAAAGCTGCATTTGTTTGATTATTCCATAAGAACCCATAACCATACATGGTTAGTTCATCTTCATTATCAAAATTATAAGCTGTTGGATTTTCCTCTTTTAGCTTTAGGTAAAGCGCTACTTGTTCTTCAATTGGCAAATGACCATTAGCTTTTAATTCCGCAGAAATAGAACGCTTTTCAGTATCAGCATTAGTTGAAGCTTCAACTGTAACCGTAGGTGTTGCAGTCTTATTGGTATTACCACAACTTAGTAGAGTAGTAGCAACACCAAATAAAATAGGGATAAATGATTTTAGCATAATTATTTAGTAAAATAGTTCAACTTCAAACTCAATAGCATCAGAAATAGCATAATCCTTAATATCTATAATGCTTTTGGCACCATACATAATATTCCATTTTGTACGATCAATCTTAAACTTAGTAACCAGCTTTCTGTCATTTCCCATCATGCTAAACTCGTTCTCCACTAAAGCTTCAAAGCGTATGGATTCAGTAATTCCTTTGATAGTGAGATCTCCATCCATATGTATTTTGCCATTGTCCATATACTTTGCTTTGGTAATTACTAGAGTAGAAGTAGGGTACACTTCAACATCAAAAAAATCGTCATTCTTTAGATGGTCAACTAAGTTTTGACTAAACTCTCCATCGGTATTGATAATGGTATTCATATCAACTGTAAAGCGTCCACCAGTAATATAGCCTTTATCACTTTCTAGATAACCTTCTTTAAATTTAACTGTTCCGTAGTGCCCTCCAAAACTAAACAACATAGAACTATTCCAGTTTATGACACTCTGTTCAGTATCTATAGTAAAGTTGTTTTGTGCGTTAAGGGTTGAAATACTTAATGACACTAGTAATAATGCAATAACAATTCGTTTCATGATGATGTGATTTAAAATTCATCAGTAAAACTAGCAGGAGCAGTGTTTTTAAATGTCAAAAAAGTGTAAAAGAAGTGCAAATAGTTTCAAAAAGTAGATGGAGAGGGCAATTATCAATAATTCGGCAATGCATTATAGCGGTGATTTTTTCCTTTAATGGTTTTTGGTGTCCTTTTATCGTAAAATTATTACGTTCATAAGATTTTTATGTTTAAAGCGTGTTAGTGCGTTAATTTTGAAAGGATTAAAAGTATGATGTCCCATGAAAAATGTATTTACACTTTTGTTTTTAACGTTATTTGCAAGTACTGCTTTTGCACAAAACACAATGTTAACCGCAAGTATTGCAGATGAAATTCCAACCAACTATAAAAAGCGTAGTCCTGTTTACGATTACACTGAAGTTAACTTAAACAATGTTGACACAATTCCAGGGTTTGACGCTACAACCAACAAACTTAAACTTACAGGAACCATTTATTTAAGTGATGGTGTTACACCTGCAAAAGATGTTGTGTTGTATATTGAACATGCTGATGAAGCAGGAGAGTATGACATTAAAAAAGAACATGGTAAAAAGTATATTGAACATAGAGGTTGGGTAAAAACTGATGCAAACGGAACATATACTTTATACACTTTTATGCCTGGAGAAGCCATTATTCCTATAACACAACCTGAAAGACGAAGCCCAAAGCAAATCTTTCCTATTGTTAAAGTTCCAGGAGAAAAAGCTTATAACTTATCTGCGTTCATGTTTGACAATGACCCATTAATCACGAAAACCTGTCGTAAACGCTTAAAACGTAAAGGTATTGATTGCTTATTGACTACCACTCAAGAAGGCGATATGCTAGTTGCTACAAAAGATATTATATTAAAAGCAGATGCTGCTGCTTATTAGCAAATTGTTATTTTTCAAAACCTAGTATTCTTTTAGAAAAGACAAGTTGTTTGATTGATATTTTGTATTTTTAGTACTCACTAATAATCCATTGTATTATGAACACAACAGTAGTTAAGGCTTATGGTTCAGAATCTCCTGAAGCCGATTTAAAACCTTTAAAAATAAATAGAAGAGAAGTAACACCTACAGATGTTGAAATCGACATTTTGTATTGTGGTGTTTGTCATTCTGATCTACACTTTGCTAAAAATGATTGGGGAATGACACAGTACCCAGTAGTACCAGGTCATGAAATAGTTGGAAAAGTTACCAAAATAGGACAGAATGTTGACAATTATAAAATAGGTGATTTGGTTGCAGTTGGTTGTTTGGTAGATTCTTGCAGAACCTGTAATAATTGCAAAAACGACTTAGAACAATACTGTCCTGAATGGGTTGGCACCTATGGAGGTTTTGATAAACACTTACAAACCAATACGCATGGAGGCTATTCAGAAACTATAGTTGTTGATAAAGACTTTGTACTCAAAGTCCCAGAGAATTTAGACTTGGCAGGCATTGCTCCTGTATTGTGTGCAGGTATTACCACATGGTCACCTTTAAGACATTGGAATGTTGGTAAAGACAGTAAAGTAGCTGTTGTAGGACTTGGTGGTTTAGGCCATATGGCTATTAAACTAGCACATGCTTTAGGTGCGCACGTTACATTATTTTCAAGGTCTACTAATAAAATAGAAGATGCTAAAAGTCTAGGAGCAGACCAGGTTGTTATTTCCACAGATGACGCTCAAATGCAAAGCGTTGCAGGCGCGTTTGATGTTATTATTGATACAGTTCCTTATGTACATGATTTAAACCCGTATATAGGTACACTAAACACCAATGGTACGTTAGTAGTTGTTGGTTATTTAGGACCATTAGACCCAATGTTGGTAACCGTTCCGATGATTATGGGACGTAAATCGGTTGCAGGTTCTTTAATTGGAGGAATTGCTGAAACCCAAGAATTACTGGATTTTTGTGGTAAGCACAATATTACTTCAGATGTTGAAGTGATAAATATCCAAGAGATAAATACTGCTTATGAGCGTATGTTAAAAAGTGATGTGAAGTATCGCTTTGTAATTGATATGAAGTCAATTAAAAATTAATTTCAAAAAAAGCTCTTAATTTTAGTCAAGAGCTTTTTTTCATGATAACACATAAATCTTCATCTATAAAATACCCCAAAACGTATAGTCAATTCTCTTAACTGTCTATTACACTTTATTAAGATAGCTGTTTGTTTCACTTTTGATGTGTAAATTAAAAATACAGGTTAAATGAAACGACTTCAAATACTATTAATGCTCTTTTTAGTTCACGTAGGGTTTTCGCAAACTAATGACCTAACAACTAAAAAAATATGGACACTACAAGACTGTATTAATTATGCTGTAGAGAACAATATTTCAATTAAAGATGCTACTTTAAACAAATCTCAAGCAGATGTTAATTATCTTGAAGCTAAATCTTCAAGATTACCAAACCTAACAGCTTCAGCATCTCAAAGTTTCACAAACGGTAACTCTATAGACCCAATCACTAGTGATTATGTAAGTGATCAAATTCACAGCACAAATGTTAGTTTAAACAGTAGCGTAACCTTATTTCAAGGTAATCAAATTAATAATCAAATAAGTCAAAATGCTTTATTAATAAGCCAAAGTCATTTTTTAGAAGAAGAAGCCAAAAATAGCATCATACTAAGTGTTTTAGAAAATTATCTTCAAATTTTACACGCTAAAGAGGGAATAACCATTGCAGAAAATAATTTAAAGTCTACTGAGCAAGAAGTGAAACGAGCTAAAGCTAGATTAGATGCAGGAACTATAGCACTAAGCGATTATACAGAAGCTCAAAGTCAAGCCTCAACCAATAAGTATGCATTAATAAATGCCAAAAACACATATCAACAATACGTTATTGCTTTAAAACAATTACTTGAGCTAAACCCTACTCAAGATATTGAAATTGAACCATTAGACAATGACATGGAATACTCTTCCATATTGTTAGACAAACATGTTATATACAATAAAGCTCTAGGTATTATGCCAGAAGTAAATGCTAGTAATATTGCTATTGAAGCTAGCGAAAAAGATTTAGACATTGCAAAAGGTGGTTATCTTCCAACACTGTCTTTAACTTCTAGTCTTGGTACAGGATATACTAGTATAGATAGCAACACTTTTTCAGATCAATTTAATGTGAATTTTAATCAACGAATTGGTTTATCGTTAAACATTCCTATTTTCAATAGAAACAAAACCAAAGCTGCAGTAAAAACGGCTAAAATCAATATTGAAAAAGCAGAAATAGCAAAGCAAAGTACAGAAAAGGAAATTTACCTTAAAGTAGAAACTGCCTATCAAAATGCTCTATCTGCTCAAGAACAATTAGTAGCAGCAGAATCTTCTATGGAAGCTGCTAAACAATCTTATGAATTGGCACAAAAAAAATACGAATTAGGCGGATTAAGCACTACAGATTTGGTCATAAGTCAAAACACATATACTAGTGCGCAACAAGACTATTTACAAGCAAAATATTTAAACATACTTTATCATCAATTACTAGAATTTTATCAAGGAAACGCTATCACACTTTAATTATAAAAGAAATGAAAAGAAATAAAAAAACACTCATAGCAGGTATCTCAGTAGCCATAATTGCACTGGTACTTTATAACATTTTTAAACCAAGCGAAACTGTTTTGGTAGAAGCTAAAACTATCGAAGCTACTACTGGCAATGTAACCACATTAGTAACTGCAACAGGTACTATTGAGCCAATAACACAAGTCGATGTTGGTACACAAGTTTCTGGTGTGGTAGAAAAAATATATGTAGACTATAACAGTGAGGTTAAAGAAGGTCAATTAATTGCAGAGCTAGACAAAACTAATCTTAAAGCAAAAGTTATACAAGCTCAAGCTAATTATGACAACGCTTTGAGTCAAAAAAATTATACCGAGTCTATATTCAACAGACAGAAAACACTCTATGACAATAAAGTAATCAGTAAAGCAGATTATGACGACGCGCTGTATAGCTTTCAAACAGCAAAAGGTACTGTAACACAACGATATTCTGAGCTTCAAACAGCAAAAACAGATTTAGGCTATGCTAATATCTATTCACCTATTGATGGTGTGGTGTTATCTAGAGATATAGACGAAGGGCAAACCGTTGCAGCAAGTTATAGTACACCAACACTGTTTACCATTGCACAAGATTTAAAGGAAATGCAAGTAGAAGCTGATGTGGATGAAGCCGATATAGGCAATGTAAAAGAAGGACAGCGCGTAACCTTTACAGTAGATGCATACATTGGTGAAACCTTTGAAGGCGAAGTAACACAAGTTCGTCTTAATCCTACCACAACATCCAATGTGGTAACATATACTGTAGTAATAAAAGCTCACAATTCAGATTTAAAATTAAAACCAGGATTAACAGCTACTATTTCTATATATACTTTAGAGTTAAAAGAGGTGTTAACAACTGAAGCTAAAGCAGTAAACTTCAAACCTGATCCAGCAATAATGGCTCAATATTTAGAGCAAAATAACTTAACAATGCCAGAGCGTTCTCAAAATGGTGGTCCAAGAAACAACAAAGAACAACCAAATGAAGAAACCACAATGCTTTGGGTATTAAATAGTGATAAATCCATAACACCAAAACCTGTAAAATTAGGCGCAAGTGATGGTGTTAATGTGCAGATATTAGAAGGTGTTTCTATAGGTGAACAATTAGTATATAGCTTAAAAGGCGGAAACGCAGCAACATCAGGAGCACCACAAGGTTCTAATGAGAGTCCGTTTATGCCAAAACCACCTGGAGCAAAAAAATAAAACATCATGGCTAAAGAAACGATTAAAATAGAAAATTTGAAGCGCCAATTTACCATGGGCTCAGAAACGGTTCATGCGTTAAAAGGCATTTCATTCACCATTGAGGAAGGCGAATTTGTTACCATAATGGGCTCTAGTGGTTCTGGTAAAAGTACCATGTTAAATATTCTAGGTTGTTTAGATCAACCCTCTTCTGGTAATTATGAAATTGATGGAGTAAAGGTAAAAGATTTATCTAAAAACGAATTGGCAACCATTAGAAACGAAAAGATAGGATTCATCTTTCAATCGTATAATTTATTAGCGCGAACAAGTGCTATAGAAAATGTAGAATTACCCTTATTATATAATAGCAAAGTAACTTCTGAAGAGCGAAGGAAACGAGCAATTAACGCCTTAGAGATGGTTGGTTTGGGCGACAGATTGTTTCATACTCCTTCGCAACTTTCAGGAGGACAACAGCAACGAGTAGCTATTGCAAGGTCTTTGGTTAACAATCCTGTCATGATTTTGGCAGATGAAGCCACAGGAAACTTAGACACCAGAACATCGTACGAAATTATGACCTTGTTTCAAGAGCTCAATAAAAAAGGGATTACCATCACCTTCGTAACACACGAGCCTGATATTGCTACTTTTAGTGGTAGGACCATTGTTTTAAAAGATGGCGAAATAATGCAAGATTATAAAAATCATAAGGTACAATCTGCTGCAGATCAACTCGCAAAATTACCTTTAGAAAATCATTTATCATGAGACTATTAAATCTACTAAAAATAGCCTATAAAGCTATTATTTTAAATAAAATGAGAACCTTACTTACAATGCTGGGTATTATCATTGGTGTAGCCTCGGTAATTGCTATGTTAGCCATTGGTGAAGGTTCTAAAGAGAGCATTCGCACTACAATTTCAAGTATGGGCTCTAATATGATTACCATAAGACCTGGTGCAGATGATAGAGGTCCTGCAAGAGGAAGTGGCGGAAATGTACAAACCCTTACTTTAGAGGATTACAACGTAATTAAAGAAAAGGTAGATTTATTATCAAACAGTACACCTGTTGTAAACAGTAGTGGACAAGTAATTAACGGTTCTAACAACTGGCCGAGTAGCATTTATGGTGTGTATCCAGAATACTTAGACATTAAAGTGGTCGGTTTACAAAGCGGAAGTATGTTTACTGACGCCGAAGTAAACACAGCATCGAAAGTAGCACTTATTGGACAAACGGTTGTAGATAATGTATTTCCTAATGGTGAAGAACCTGTCGGACAAATGATTCGTTTTAACAACATACCGTTTAAAGTGATTGGTGTGTTAGAAGAAAAAGGCGAAAACACCTTTGGACAAGACCAAGATGATATTGTAATAGCACCATTTACAACCGTTCAAAAACGTATTCTGGCTATCGATTACCTCAACCAAATTATGGCATCTGCAGTTAGTGAAGATGATGCACCAGAAGCTGTAGAAATTATTACCGAAATTTTAAGAGAACAGCACAAATTACAAGATTTTGAAGATGATGATTTTACAGTACGTTCTATGGAAGAATTAATTTCAACATTTAGTTCTACCAGTGAAATGCTAACCGTGTTGCTAGTTGCAGTTGCCGGAATTTCACTATTAATTGGTGGTATTGGTATTATGAATATAATGTATGTCTCTGTAAAAGAACGTACTAAAGAAATTGGTTTGCGTATGGCTGTTGGCGGAAAAGGTTCAGACATCTTAATGCAGTTTTTAATAGAAGCCATTTTAATAAGTATCACAGGTGGTGTTTTAGGTGTAGCTTTAGGTTTAGGTGCCACAGTTTTTATTGAAAATTTCTTAAACTGGCCAACAAGTGTTGCGCTATATTCAATAATAATTTCCTTTGCAGTTTGTGCAATAACTGGTATCTTTTTTGGATGGTATCCAGCAAGAAAAGCTTCGGCTTTAGACCCAATAACAGCATTGCGCTACGAGTAATAAACTATAAAACTTCAAAATAGAATGAAAACAAAATGTCTTTCCTAAACAAGCTATATTTTTTATGATTAGGACTGATTTTTAATAATAAATAATTGAGTTAGTTAAAGAGAGTCATCCAATTCCATTGGGTTGACTCTTTTTTTGTTTTACCTTTTTTGCGCTAACACAAAACACTCAATCTCTAAAATATATTTTTTAGTAGATAAAATTAGCCTAAACGTAGATTTGTATTTCTCGTTATTATTTTCTGCAGTTAATTTATTTCATAATCAAACACAGAAAAATATGAATTATTTAGCACAGAGAATGAAAACAAACACGTACAGCAAAGTTTTAGTTCTATGTTCCATACTCTTAACTATTATGGGATGTAGCGATGATGACACAAACGAAATCTCTAATGATGATAGCACAGGTGAGATTGAAGGTATTGACACTAACTCCTACATTATGGTTGTTGACACTAATTTTAACAGTGTTTTTTTAATTAATCATGATGGTGACGAGCTATTTGAATGGGATTTTACAGGAGAACAATTAGGTAATGATGCAGAACTGCAGGATGATGGAAGCTTAATTGTAGAGTTAAAAACAAACAACTCTAACATTTCGTTTGGTGGTTATGGTGGAAAGTTTAGAAAAATAAATGCAGACCAGAGTACAGATTGGGAAGTGTCATATTCTGGATCTAGCTATAGAGCACATCATGATTTTGATTATCTATCTAACGGAAATATTATTTTTCTTGTATGGGAAGAAGTTACAGCAACAGAAGCTGAGCAAATGGGATTTTCAGCTAATAATGCTATTTATCCAGAAGCAATCGTAGAGCTAAATCCAGAAACCAATGAAGTGGTTTGGGAATGGCATGCTAAAGAACATTTAATTCAAGATTACGATAGTACTAAAGACAATTATGGCGTAGTTGCTAATAATCCAAACAAAATAAACATCAATTACAATAGTAGTCAATCTGATGGTGATATAATGCATGCAAATGGTATCACTGTAGATGAAACTAATGATTTAATATACGTCACAGTGAATTATTATAATGAAGTTTGGGTAATAGATCATAGCACAACAACTACCGAAGCTGCTTCAGACACTGGAGGAAACTATGGTTTAGGTGGCGATTTGGTATATCGTTTTGGTAATCCAGACACTTATGACAACACTGGGACAATAACATTAAATCGTGTACACTACCCAAACTTATTAGACACCGGAAACATGCTAGTATATTCTAATAATATTTACAATGGTCAATCTGCTGTAATCGAATACGAACTTAATCCTCCTTATCAATTAGTTGCAGGACAAGACAATGAACCAACTGTTACATGGGAATTTACTGACACTGATCTTTATAGCCTAACAACAAGTAGTGCTGGAAGAATGAGTAATGGAAACACCTTAATTGGAGAAGGTACAGCAGGAACAATTTGGGAAGTCAATGAAAGTGGAGAAGTGTTATGGAAAAATAGTAACTATAATTCTATTTGGAGAACCTATCCTATAGATATAGACTCACCTGCAACCACAGCATTAGGATTATAAATATAGATTCTTTAGAATTTGTAAACAATATTGCTTAATAAACGTATTAAAACATCAATAATATGTATATTTTACAATGGAATCTACTGAGGAAGCAGATTCCATTGTAAAATAAGAAACTAGCAGATAAAAAAATATAGAAATAATGAAAAAAAACACCAATTTAGGCTTACTAATCCTAAGGGTAACAGTCGCTAGCTTAATGCTTTTCCATGGTATCGCAAAATTAGGCCATTTAGATGGTATAAAAGGGATGTTAAGCACCAATGATTTGCCAGAGTTTATGGCTTATGGCGCTTACATTACAGAAATAATTGCACCATTAATTATACTAATTGGATATAGAACAAGACTAGCGTCTTTAGTATTTTTTGTTGGAATGTTATTTATTATTTTTCTTGCTCATACTAATGATATTTTTTCGATTTCAGACAAAGGAGCGCTTCAAAACGAATTAATTTATTTCTACACGTTTGGTTCGGTAGCATTATTTTTTACTGGAGCTGGAAAATATGCAATATCTTCGAAAAATAATTGGGACTAATACCCATCTTTATTTATGGATAAAAACAATAAAATAACTCTATTTGCTCATGTACTAGTTTGGCTGGTACTATTTAGCATGCCTTATATTCTTTCATATGGGCAAGAGCAAGATATTAATAGAATAATTGCGCATTTTTGGATTCCGATATTCTTTTATGCTATCATTTTCTACACTAATTTTTTTATTTTAATTGATAAGTATTTGTTCAAAAAGGAAACTCTTCTTTTTATACTTATTAATGTCTTAATAATTGCTGTATGTATTACGGCTAAAGAACAGATAGAAAGCACTATTTTTTCAGATTTAGGTCGTCCAAAAAACAATGATGGTAAAGGTCCACCATTAAAAATGATGATTTATGTGCAAATGTTTTCTTATTTAGCACCTTTATTATTCTCAATAGCGGTAAAAACGACCAAGCGCTGGGTAAAAACCGAAGCTGAGCGTAAGGAAGCTGCTAATTTTAAATTACAATCCGAGTTACAACATTTACATTATCAGTTACAACCACATTTCTTTTTTAATTCATTAAACAACATCTATGCATTGGTAGATATTTCGCCAGAGCAGGCTAAAACTTCTATTCATAGTTTAAGTAAGCTAATGAGATATATGTTGTACGAAACTAAAGAGGAAAAAGTGGCACTAAACAAGGAAATAGAATTTATGACCAAGTATATAGAGTTAATGAAGCTACGTGTTTCGGAAAAAACTCTTGTGAATTTTAGTTTTCCAAAAGATGGAAGTCATATTAAAATAGCTCCTTTACTGTTTATTTCATTAATAGAGAATGCTTTTAAGCATGGCGTTTCTGCCAATCAAGACAGTAAAATTGAAATTTTAATGACTTTAGAAGGTGATAAGGTTATATTCAAAACGAAAAACAACAATTTCCCCAAAAACACTCAAGACAAAAGTGGTTCGGGCATTGGATTACAAAATCTAGAAAAACGTTTACAACTTTTATACGCAGGTAAACATAAATTTAACACTAAGATCGAAAACAACCTTTTTATCGTAAATTTAGAATTAGAAACCATTTAAAATATGAGTAGCTTAAAAATATCTTGCATTGCTGTAGATGACGAGCCTATGGCTTTAAATTTAGTTGAAAGCTATATTGAAAAAACACCATTCTTAGAACTCAAAACCAAATGCAGTAGCGCTATTGAGGCAATGCAATACATTAATGAACACCCTGTAGACCTACTGTTTTTGGATATACAAATGCCTGATTTAACCGGAATAGAGTTCTCAAAAATGCTCCCAAAAAATACTCGAGTAATTTTCACAACTGCTTTTGATCATTATGCCTTAGACGGTTTTAAAGTAGATGCTATAGATTACTTGTTAAAACCCTTTGATTATGCCGAATTTTTAACCGCAGCTAACAAAGCGTTAAAATGGTTTGAATTGTTAAATGGAAAAACCAAACAGCCTGAAATCGTCTCTAAGGAAAAAGAATTTTTATTTGTAAAATCAGAATACAAACAACTACGTATTAAACTTGCTGATGTATTGTATTTTGAAGGCTTAAAAGACTACATTAAAATTTGGTTAAAAGACGAACCTAAGCCAATTCTAACCTTAATGAGTTTAAAATCTTTAGAACAAGAATTACCAGAAACTCAATTTATGCGTGTACATCGTTCCTTTATTGTGTCTTTAAATAATATTGATGTTATTGAGCGTAGCCAAATTATTATCAACAAACAGCGCATTACTGTATCTGAACAATACAAGACTAAATTCCTAGAGTTTATAAATAACAACTCCTTAAACTTATAACCATATTAGTTGTTAAGTCTATAAAATTACCTCATTTGTAGATACAACTAACCATTACTTCTATTTCATTCGTTTTAAACCTGTGTTCAAACTACATTTACTCTATAATCGTAAATACCTATTTACTACGAGAGCAACGTTTAATTAAAAACTAATGTATTATGAAATCACTGTTTAAAAAAAGCATGTTACCTCTAGTACTGGTAATAGCAGTATCAACATCTTATAGTCAAACGCGAAGAAGTACAATTAATGAAAATAGCAGAACTTCAACTAGTACAAGAATTTCAAGTTCTAGAGTGACTTATAAAAAAGAAAAGACAAAAGTTGAATCGGTAAGAACTATACCTAATAGAACTGTTTTAAAGCATAATGGACAAAGCTATTATTATGATAACAACAAGTATTATACACTCTCAAGAGGTCGTTATATTGTAATTGCTCCAAAAGTAGGTTTTAAAATAAAAGTATTACCTACTAACCATAAACGTATCAGCCATAGAGGGTTTAATTATTATTATGCTAACGGTATATTTTATGTTCACTTAAACAATGAATATGAAGTGGTTGACCCAGAAGTAGGAACCATTGTAAGTGAATTACCTTCTGGTTATGAAAAGGTAGTAATTGACGGTCTTACATACTATGAATATGCAAATATTTTATACGAAAAGATACAAGTCAATGGTACTAGAGCTTATGAAGTTGTGGGTATTATAGATATAGCTTCTTAGAAGATTTTTTTATTAAGATTGGTTAGTTTTTTTAAAAAAAAGCCAGTTAGTTTATTAATTTCTAACTGGCTTTTTATGTATTCAAGTTTTTTATTACTTCTTAACAATCTTCATTGCAATGTTTAACTCTGGGATATTTAAAATATAAATACCTGATGCTAATGCCGACATATTGCCTATGGTTATTCTACCATTAGTTAATGTCATTTCTTTACTGTACACTGTAGTTCCTAATAGGTTTACTATTTGAACTCTAGATTGGACCGAAGTTGGTAAGCTAATTACTAAATTCAATTCGTTATTAAATGGAAGTGGAAATACTTTCACTTTACTTGTATTAGCGGTTAGGTCTTCAACACTAAGTGTAGGTCCTTGGTTACCTGGTGAACCAATAGCAGGTTCTCCCATATCGTTACCAGCTGTAGCAACTGGAGCGTAAGGTGCTTCTCCAATAATACTAAAACCTCCTTTTTCAACATCATAAGACTGTCCTGGGTAAGCTGCAGTATCAGGATATGCTTCGGCATCAACAATAGTTCCTACAGTTAAAGGATTTCCAATCCATAGTGTTACCATATCACCACCACCAGAAAGACCAGCACCAGCGTATGTACCTATTTGCACATCAGTAAGGTTATAAACTCCTCCCCAAACAGCAATAAAGTTAGCTGTATCAGCAGCATCGATAGCTACAACAGACTCTCCTGGTTGTATTGAAGTAATACCACTTATTAATACAGCAGAAGCAGGATCTTGTGAATCATCATCAAAATATAATCCGCCCAAAGTTGGTGTCCAAGCTACTGGTCCGTTATTAGTAATTTCAAACCAGTCAGCAGTAAGGTTACTACCATCACCATTCCCTGGCCATATTTCAGTAATGTTTAAGATTGGACCAACAGGTTTATTGTATGCGTTAGGTGTGTTGATCGCTTCTCCTTCAACAGGTGTACCATCAGTAAAGCCAACAAGACCTTCACCATCAAAGTCATTTCTCATCCAATCAGCAGTAGTATCAGTATCTACACCATTAGGAATACGAGAGGCACCACCAACTTGAAAACCAATACCATCAAAGTTTGGGTCTAAATCTAAAGCATATACTAAGTCAGTTGCTCCACCATCTGAACTTGCAATACCATCTACAATAGCATCCCAATACTCAACATCAATAATACCATCGTCATTAGTATCAATATCGTCACCAACGGTTCCTGTAAAGTTTTCAACTAATAATAAAGTTATTGTTCCGTTTTCAATAATGTTTGCTTGTAGAGGTGTAGTCCAAAATCCGTTTTCGTCAGTAGTTCCTAAAGTAAAAGTACCATCATCTATTAATCCTGTTGAACCACTATCACCTTCGATTTCTACAACAGTATATGCTGAGTAATCAGTGAAAGGATCTCCATAGATTTCAATATATTCAGCAGTATCTCCACCTGTGTGGTCAGCCACAAATTCATTGATAACAGGTGTATTAATCACTGGTTCAGTTACAGCTCCTAGTGTTACTGTATCACTTCTAAACTTTTTCCATTCAGCACGATGGTCTTTGTTTTCAGTTCCATCATTATAAATTACTGTAGCTCCTAAATCTACTAATAGCTTCACAGTATCAGTATCACCATCAGTACCCATAAAGGTTGAGCTTGGTAATGCTACTAAACCTTCAAAAGAACCACCTGTATTTAACGCTGATAAATCAGCACTTCTTAGTTCTGGTGTGTCCATTGCATTACCAGTCCAAGTGTATAATTTAAAGTCTGTTTGCACACTAAATGGTCCACCAATTAATATACATCCATCAGCACTACACTCCATGGTTCTTAAACTTCTTCCGTTTAAATCAATTAAAATAGGAGCTCCAAAAGTAGCAGAACCATCTGCCATTCCTGGTAAACTGGTAAAATTAGTAACAGGAATTACGATTGCTTTTCCTTCTGAAGTTGAACTACGCAATCCTAAATAAGCTGTTGTTGTACTGTTTGGAGCTAAAGCTAATGCTTCAATTTCTAATATTGTACTCAAACCAAAAAAGTTAGCACCTAAGCCATGAGTATTACTGGCATCCCAAGCTAATAAGTCGTTATGTAAACTCATGTATTTATCGCCATAGGTAAGGGTAGAAGTAGCACCTGTTCCTGATAGAGTAGTGGTGAATATTAGAGATCTATCTTCTTCTGAAGTAGACCCAATCCAATAGATTGTGCTTCCTAGTTGAAACGACCCTTCCAAATCGGCTTCTTCAGTAATACCAAGTGCAGTATTAAAATCTATTTCTTGAACTGGTAATCCTGAGTGATTTCCGTTATATAACCTTAAGGTTTGGTCTTCGTCATCACCAATCCAAATGTAATCGGCATCTATAGCAATACCTGTTGAACCATCAGACGCTCCTGTATGAAAACGACTTGTAGATGCTACTACAGAAGCTTCAGAAGCTGCATAACTAATAGTATAAGTTGCTGTATTCATATCAGTATCTTCAACAGTAACTGTAATAGTGGTAAACCCTAAAGCAATAGGACTGATGGTAAGTTGGCGTTCGCCATTAGTTCCTGTTAATACTAGATTGGTATTAGGTACTATAGCTTCGTCGCTGCTAGTTGCTGTTACTACTAAATCGGCTAGTGGAGTTTCGGCATCATCAATTATGAAAGGAATACCTATAGTACTAGCAGGATCGGTAGGATCATTAATTACACCACTTACATAACCAGCATTTGTTTGCGGAAGGTTTAAATACGATGTTAAACTAGCTGTATTTACTTCAATAGTAAGGCTTGAAGGTGCTAATGGACCCATATTACCAGGAGACCCAACAGCTGATTCATTCATATCATTAACAGCAGTAGCCACAGGTTCAAAAGGTAACTCACCAATAACACTAAAATCGCCTTTAGTAACGTCATAAGACTGACCAGGATTAAATTCGGTATCAGGATAGGCTTCAACATCTACAATAGTGCTTGCATCTACAGGAGCTCCAACACTCATAAATAGTGTTACAGCGTCTCCGCCACCACCAAGACCAGCACCAGAGTAGGTACCAATTTGAACATTTGTTAAGTTATAGTATACTCCCCAAACTGCGATAAACTCTGCAGTATCTGTATCGTCAATAGCTATTACAGCTTCACCAGGTTGAATACTAGTAATTCCGCTAATAAGCGCAGCATCTAAAGGGTCTTCAGAAACATCATCAAAGTAGAGGTCACCCATAGCAGGTGTCCAAGCAACATCACCAACATTGGTGATTTCAAACCAGTCGGCAGTAAGATTATCACCATCGCCATTTCCAGGCCATATTTCGGTGATTTGTAAATTTGGTAGAGCAGGACCCATATTACCAGGAGACCCAACAGCCGATTCATTCATATCATTACCAGCAGTAGCCACAGGTTCATAAGGTAACTCACCAATAACACTAAAGTCGCCTTTAGTAACGTCATAAGACTGACCAGGATTAAATTCGGTATCAGGATAGGCTTCAACATCTACAATAGTACTTGCATCCACAGGAGCTCCAACACTCATAAATAGTGTTACAGCGTCTCCGCCACCACCAAGACCAGCACCAGAGTAGGTACCAATTTGAACATTTGTTAAGTTGTAGTATGCTCCCCAAACAGCAATAAACTCTGCAGTATCTGTATCGTCAATAGCTATAACAGCCTCACCAGGTTGAATACTAGTAATTCCGCTAATAAGCGCAGCATCTAAAGGGTCTTCAGAAACATCATCAAAGTAAAGGTCACCCATAGCAGGTGTCCAAGCAACATCACCAACATTGGTGATTTCAAACCAGTCGGCAGTAAGATTATCACCATCGCCATTTCCAGGCCATATTTCAGTAATCTGTAAGGAAACCTGCGAGAAACCAGCAAAATAAGTTAATAACAGGGCACTAAAAAGTGTAATTTTTTTGTACATAATGTTTGTTTTGGATTAAATGCTGAAATTACTCGTGACATATTATTACAATTGTAACTAAACATTATGTATTGGTTAACTACAGAGATTTTAGAGTTAAATAATTGTTGTGTACTATATAATACACAATACTAATAGATTAAATGGCATTAGCAAGCTATAAGTTGTAGTTTGAAGTTTTTAGTAGTATTGATTAAGCAATGAATAGGTTGATACTATATAAAATTCTATTTTACATAATATAAATTATAAGACAATAGTAATATGTGTGAAATATAGCGGATAGAATCTTAAAATCTATTTTAGGGTTTATATCAACAGAAATTATGTAAAAGCTTTTTTTAAGTGCTATAAAGTTATATTTAGCGTATTTGATAAAATGTACGTAACGAAATGTTTTACGCGATTCTCGTGAACTCGTAAATTGTTTTGGCTAAAGTTTTATGAGGTCGTTTTATTTGCGAAACAATTTATTATCTTAATGACATGGAAAAGCTTTCACAATTAACAAATGATGATTTTAAAATGATTCTATTTGTGATTATAGCTGTTCTTGTCTATATCGTATTGTTAAAATATAAAAGAAACTTATGGGAGAAACAAAGAATAGCACGACGCGATTATTACAGAAACGTGTATTTAAAATCTGATGCATGGCAACGGAAACGCTATGTAGTTTTAAAACGTGATAACTGGAAATGTGTCTATTGTGGAAATCCTGCTACACAAGTGCATCACACAAGATATGCTAAGTATAATATTGGCTAAGAACCAATTAAATGGCTAGAATCTGTTTGTAAATCATGTCATGAAGATTTGCATTAGTTTTCTTTCCAAATACAATCATCCACTAGATAATTGTATTTGCATAACCTAAAATATGGTCGCTCCACTCTCCTATTGTTTTAGCCAAAATTTTATGAGGTCAAGTACCATTTTGAATATCAATTTTCTATATTTATGTTTTAATAAATTAAATGAGAATAGTTCATCTATCTGACATACATCTATCCAAAACCAACTATGATGAGTTTCATGATAATTATCGTGAGGCACTTATAAATGATCTTGCTGATTTTCATTCAACTAATAAAATTGATTTAATAGTAATTACAGGTGATTTGGTTGATAAAGGAGGACATTCTTTGATGGAAATGGAAGAGTTTAAGCTATTTAAATCTCCTTATGAAGTCTTTGAAAAGATATTTATAAAACCAATTTCTTCGATTCTTGGATTAGGAAATGAAAATTTTTTATTTATTCCAGGTAATCATGATATTGACGAGAATGGTATTCTTTGGGTTGATGAAAAATCAATGAAAGAAAAAATTAATAAGGAAACCATAAAACAACAACTAGAATTAAATAAATTGGGTTTCAATTCTTCAAATGATAGAATTAAATTATTTAAAGAGTTTGAGGAAGCTTTCCATAAGGACACAATTAATTATGAATATTCTAATAATGAATCTGTTTATATTTATAAATATGATTCTAATAAAAAAGTTGGTTTTATTTTAATTAATGATTCTTGGAGGTGTTCCACATGTAAATTAGAAGACAAAAAATTAAATAATCATTTTTTTGGGGCTAAACAGCTTTATTGGGCCATTCAAAAATTACATAGCCTAGACCTAAATCTTGATAGAATAATTTGTCTTTTTCATCACTCTGTTGATGATTTTACAGAAAAAAATGAAATAGTTAAATTTTTATTGAATAAGGATGTCGATTTGTTTTTATTTGGACATCATCATAGTATAAAATCGGAAAAGATATTTAATCCTGCTGGCAGTTGTTTTGGTTTTAGGGGAAGAGCAGCATTGAATAAGCCAGACGAGGAAATTGATAAATTTCAACCAGGATATCAGATAATTGATATTGATTTATTTTCTAATAGAATAAGAGAGATTCATCACAGAAAATATGTTTTTGAAAATCCACAATTTGTTTATGATACACAATCTGCTCCTCCAAAAGGAATAGATAATAATTCTTCTTATGGTGGAAATGGATATGAGTTTCCTCATAAAAAAAGTAAGTCAAATTATCTTGAAGAACTAAAAGTCGAAGATTTTAAAAGAGACTAGATGGAATTTTACGAAAAAAGATATATAACTAAATACGATGGTAGTGACATTACTTCATTTATTAATGATGAAAATGACATTACTTTAAGGGCTGGAATAATGTCTTATGATAAAATTATTCTTCTTGGCAATCCTGGAGTTGGTAAAACTACCGAGCTAAAAACACTCTTCAATTTACTTTGGAATGAAAAAGAAGAAACAGGAATTATTCCATTCTTCATTAGTTTAAAATATTATAAAAAGAATATTTCTTTTGAAACACTAATAAACAACGATAATTGGAAGAAATTTTCGCAGGTAATTTTTATTCTTGATGGACTTGATGAAATCGCTGATATTCAAGATTTTATAAGTGAATTTGAGAATTTCATATCTAAAAATAAAAATAGAAGTATAAAGTATGTCATTAGTTGTAGGACTAATATTTACAGTAAATATTTAGCTAAAATAACGGGTTTTCAACCTTTTATTTTAAAGTCTATTACGATTAATCAAGCTAAATCTATATTAGAAAATAGGTTTAACATAAGAAATGTTGACGAAAGATTTTTTGAAAATATTGACACTCCATTTTTTCTGAATCTCTTTGCGGAATATTATAAAGAAAATAGAAATATACCACAGAACAGTTCACAAATTTGGGAGTTATTTATAGATAAAGCTTTAGATAATCATAAAGCGAAAGTGATTAAACGTACAGTTCTTAATAAACCTAAGTCAATTAAGCTATTAAAGATTCTATCTTTGGTAAATGAACTAATGCAGAAAAATTATACAACTGATGAAGAGCTGTATGAAATAGTTGGTGATGAGTATGATGAGTTTATTGAAAATCCATTCATTATTAAAAATGAAGACTCGAATTACTGGAGTTTTGTGCATAGACAGATTCAAGAATATTTTGTGGCAAAATGTCTTGTAGATAAAGATTTCTCTGAAATTCTTGATTTTATTAAAATTGATGAAACACAATCAGTTCATCCTTCATTATTTAATTCATTGACTTTTTTACTAGATATAATGAATATTGACGACCCAGACTATATAGATTTATTAGAATGGATTAAAAACAATCAAATTGAATTATTATTTAAATCAGATTCAAACAGATTAAGTAAAAATATTAGAATAGAAGTTTTTCAGAAATATTTTCAAGAGGAATGTATTAATAAAACCTTATGGATTAGCACTAGAAGAACATTTGAAGTAAGTGAAATAGGAAATTTTGGGGATTGTAAAGAAAATTTTGATTATTTAATTAGTATAATTTCTAGATATAAAGAATACCATATAAGAGTATTATATTCTGCATTAAACTTGTTGAGCTTCTTTTCCGTTTCTTCTTTTCAAAGGAAAGAATTTAAATCATTTCTGATGAAATATTTAAAGTCAACTGATTTTCCAATAGGTGCAAAATCAGAAATTTTGAGAATAATTCAAAAGTTTAATTTGGTTCAAGATGACTCAACATATATGTCCACTATCTATGAACTTTTTAAAAATGAAACAAATAAGCAACTAAATAATAGCTTATTGTCTTTGATTCATGACGAAGAAAATATTGATATCTATAGACAATTTTTGAAGAATGAATTTTTAATGGCTAATGGCTATATCAAGCGAAAAGATGAAGATGAAGTAATTAGAGGTAACAGGTATATAATAAATAAACTAATATTAAGACTTTCAAACCCTAAAGACTTCTTGGACATATTTAGATATTACTTTAACAATGATGGCAAAGTATCTTATTATGATAATTTTGAAGATGAACTAATTGAAAAATGCTCAACATTTATTAAAGCAGATGAAACATTTATTACTGATCTATTGGGACAAATTAATGAGGACTATCGTTTTCATATGAATAGACAATTTTTATTTAAAATAATAAAAATTAGCAATGCTGAAGATGCGGCGCTGAATTATTTGATTGAAAATAATGAAATTGATAATATAAGATTTTTTCTAGCTGAATTAGTAAATGAAAATAATATTCATCAATTAGTTGAAATTTTATTAGAAAAAAAATTACCAAATCAAGAGATTGAATATTTCAGAAATAATATTGGAAATTCCAATAGTCGAGATTTAGCTGTAATGTTTAATGATTTAATGGAAATAAAAGGTGTTAATTTCAAAGAGCCAGTTTTTACAAATGAGAAGGCAATATTATATCAAATTAATTTCAAAAAACATATCCAAGACAATTTTGATATTCTATTTGATAAAGATAAATTACTAAATGAAATTAAAGCTGTTTTTAAAAATAATGACAATTCTATTACTGGAAATGATTTACATAAAATTAGAAGAGATTGGTATGATAAAAATGGTCATGCCAATGTCATAGACACTTCAATTAGTCTTATTGATAAATTTATTTATTCTAGAAATGACAATCCTACAACCTATAATGAAATAAAGAAAATTATTGATAGTGATGATTTTATTATTATTCAGAAAATTAGGCAAATTATTGAGCAGTATAAAAGTAACAATAGAGATTTCAGGATATCAAAAAAACAAATAGAAAGTATTGAAAAATGGGTTCTTAAAGAAGTACCACAAATAGACTTTAATGAAGTTGCTCATTCTTCAGGTGATTCTTCTTTTTATTATTTAAAAAACTATAAAAAATTAGAGACTATATTTTATTTTCAAAAGCTGTTTGGTTTTGAATTGCCACAAGATTTCTTGCTAAATAGTATTGAGTTTTATGAATTCGATAAATCTGGCGAAATAGATGAAAGTTTTGGTCATTTATATAATTTGATAAACAATAAGTCTTTGTTTGATAAACAAATTATAGAAAATATTAACTCAAAAGAATTAATTGGTTTATCAATGTCTAAACATATTAGTTATGCTCTATCTAATCAATTGGAAAAGACATTTCAATCAATACGAAAACACTTACTAAAAGGAAAATCAATTTTCCATGAAAGTAAAAAGCTAGAAGATTATGTGCAATACACTAATGATACTTCAATTCTAAAGGAGTTATGCGTTGATAATGAGAGTTATCAATTTTGGAGTTCAATTGAGATAATGTTAAAATTGAATATTAATATTTCTTTTTGCAAAGAGAAGGCTATTGAATATTTGGAAAGTGGAAAAGAAAGATATGCTATTAACGCATTAGATATCTTACTGAAGTTAAATGATTCTGAAGCCTTCAAATTTATCTTAAAAAATTTAAAGAAAGGATTTACTCCTTCTTTTCATGGTATGAAATACACTAGTTTTAATAACATTGATAACATTCAAGATTTAGTTGAATTATTTGATGTTATTTACAATAAAGAATTTGATAAATTCGAGTCTAGTTATTATAGAGACTTCTATAAAATGTTAATTACAAATCTTTCTATTAACGAAGAAGGTTTTGTGAAAGTACAAGCTGTCTTAAATGAGATTAAACAAACTTTAATAAAATCTAATTCTGACTTATTTTATATCAATTTGTTAATTGATGATTCTATTAATAGCCATATAAACTCAAAATCACAACCATATAGTCTCAAAACTGCAAAAGAAAAAGCCTTAAACTTAACATCTTAATATTCCTTTCCACACACATTTCACTACTCTCCTATCGTCGTTTCTTAAAAAGAGTGTTCCATTAACATCGTAAAGAAACCTTTGGAATAAAATTTTTTTCAGAAACTGTGGAAAGGACTTTCGCTTTTATCCAAAGCTCAAGTTACATAACGCGAGAACATTATAGCAAGTAAATCTATAAGTTGTATACGATTTATGTATTTTGAGAAAGAATATCCTATTTAAAAAAAATAAGTTTTTAAGTGTTACTTATAAAGTAATTTTTAATTTTGAGAATATTAAATTAAATCCTTCCAAAAATGAAATCATTAATAATATTGTCCTTTTTATTTGGCATTACTTTTAATTCTATTGCACAGGAGTCTTCAATTAAAAGAGAACTTGATAGTTTGAAAACAGTACATGCTGTTTGTGATATAACTTCTCAAATAGGAAAAAACATAAAAACACATGATAGTTTAAGTAAGATTCAAGAGAAATATAAAAGTCAATATTTAGACATTCAAAGTTTTAAAATAGGAAGAACAAAATTAGATAAAGAAAAGCAAATTAAAGAGATAAATACTTTAATTGAAAATAATGATAAAGCTATTATTGAGAATCGAGCTTTATATCATAGTTTACTAGAAAAATTAAAAGTTGCAGAAGAAAAAGTTAAACTTCTGAATTGATTTATTTTTTATAAATAAGCCATCTCTCCCACTCTCCTCCTACTTTCCTTCGAGGTTTCTTCGGTAAACACCTTATTTTACAAAGAAATCCCGAAGCATTCCCGAAGGATTCTCGAACTACTGTATCTTTAAAATAATGCATTTCATCGGTATTTTTATACATTTTATCGATATTTTGCATTTTTTTTACTACTTTAGTGATAGTCAATGTTTTAAATACAACTATTATGGGAACGTATAACAATGGTGTTTTGGGTAGTTTTTCTGGTAAGGTTGGTACTGTAGTAGGCAGCCAATGGCGTGGTAAACAAGTAATGCGCAGTGTACCAACAGCGTCCAAGAAGGCTCCAAGTGCAGCTCAACTGCAACAACGTGCTAAGTTTAGTTTTGCGCTTCGTTTTTTAAATCCTATTAAAGGGTTGCTTTCCATTACGTTTGGTGATAATACAGGTAGCAAAACGCCTTTTAACAATGCCTTGTCCTACCATCTTAAAGAGGCTATAACTGTTACCGATACAGGTTTTGAGCTGTTATACTCTAAAGTGCTGATTGGTATGGGAGGCTTGTGTGGCATCAGTAATGCTGTGGTTACCCACTCCAACCCTACTACGCTTTCATTAACATGGCAAAACAATAGTAACGAGGGTTTAGCCTACCCAAACGATAGCCTAATTGTTATAGCTTATGCACCACAATTGGAGGCTTTTGAGTTTTTTATTGAGTGTAGTCTTAGGGAACTTAGTCAATGTGAACTTGTGTTTCCTGAGCATTTTCAAGGACATACGTTACAGCTTTGGGCTACTTTTAATAATGCTACTAAGGTGTTAAGCGCAACGAGTACGTATTTGGGTGCTGTTGTTTTGTAAGGGATGGTTAAGTAGTGTTAATTGTTCTACCCTTCGACAGGCTCAGGGTGACATTGGGTAAATAAAATAGAGACCCTTCGACAGGCTCAGGGTGACAAGACCTGTGTAAGATTGCTTCGTTGCACTCGCAATGACATTGAGGAAAGATGTTGCGTCGTGGCTTGATCAAGACTATTTAAAATCAATGTTTATGTATAGGAATGTTAATATAGCTATCGTTATACCACTTTATTGTTAAAGGTTCTTTAGCATCTTTAATGGTTTCGTCGCTTACGTCTTTTCCTGTACCATAGTTTATTTGCGAAAAAGGATGTTTTATTCCATTAACAAGAACAACTATTCGACTCCCTTTTTTTAACATCTTACTCGTCATTCTAAAATTACTAATAGGTATTGCGGTCTTTTCATTTGGTGCTAACAAGTTTCTGTTTTCAATGTCTTTAGACATACTTGCTCTGGTTGTAAATGGCAGTGTTAAACTAAAAAATTGGCCGTCAGCGGTTTGTTCATAAAGCAACACATTACAATCAAAATCCTTTTTATTGATAGACAGATTTAAAACGCCACTTATCGCTCCTGTAAGCTCTGTATCTTCTTCAAAAGGTTCTGTTGCAAACGAGAAGCCTTGACCTACCGTTAAGGTATTTGATACAAGGTTACGATTACCACTTAAATTCCAAGAGAATTGACTACGATCAGACATATCAATTGTTTGTTCAATATAACTTGAGGCATCAGCAGTATGAGTTAAACTAAAGTGTTCGTTTACACCTAGATTTCCTGTGTCATAAGTCGACTTAAACGCTACACCAGAACGTTCCTGACTTAAATACACCTTTAAAGTATCTGTAGCCATTTTATCTAATGAAGCTGCATGTTTCCAAGTATTGGTGCCCATGACTTGATAATTGATTTTATCCTTTAACAAAGCAGGTTTATTAACACCTTTAAAAATGTAATCAAACCATTGAAAGATGATGGCTTTAATATCTATTTGAGCTACTGGGTCTATATCATAACCCAGAATGTGTTTTTCTGGATGCTCTTGCGCTCCAAAATGTGAATAAGGTCCTATTAAAAGGTACTGCTCAGCATTGGTATGATATTGATAATGGGATTTTAAATAGTGCATTGTTCCAAATTGTCCTCCATCATAATATCCTGTAGTACTTAAGATAGGTATATCTATTTTAGCAAAATCTGTTTTGTTATACAGTGTCATACCTTTCCAGTAATTGTCAAATGTTGGATGTTTCAGTTTTTCATTGAATCCTGGATTTGGAAGACCATCTAAACTATCTAAACGTTTATAAGCAACACCTTTTTTATACCAATTTAAATATAACTCATTCCAGCGTTTGCCATTATAATATGAAGTGGTATCGAGGGTTTTGTTATTGGTCACATAATGCCACCAAGGATAGTGAAAGTTAAAATAAACACCATTTTCCATAGGTTCAGCAATACCAGGAGCCGCAGCTACTGAAGGTACAATAGTTTTTAAAGCTGGATGTACTTTTTCTTTCATTGAAGCCCATTGTACAAAGCCAGCATAACTACCACCATACATACCCACTTTGGCATTGCTCCACTCTTGCTTTGCAATCCAATCAATAACATCGTACACATCGTTACCCTCATGTACATAAGGTGTTATTGAATTTGGACTTAAATGTTTTCCTCGAGTGTATGATACCACACCTACATAGCCTTTATCAGCTGCTTCATAAGCTCTATTGATGTCATCTTTACGCGTATATATGGTATGGAATAGTATGGTTGGCTGTGGTTTTGTTTCAGCTTTACTCCTAACAATTATAGCAGATATTTTTGCACCATCTCTAGTGGTGATTAACACAGAGTCTTGTACCAAATATGCTTTACCTTCTCTATTTACAGTTCTAGGTTCTTGTTGCGCTTCGGTTATTGAATTACAAGCAACCAACACTAATAGCAGTAAAAATATTGTACCCTTTAATAGTTTAAATACTTTCATTTAATTGTATTGGTTTTATTTTGAATACTCAATTAACTCTTCGGTATAAGAAAAACCGTCTTGTACTTGGGTCATTTTTATAAAGTTCTTGATTTTTGGAGCATACAACCATACTTCATCTGTTTTGGCACTATAGCCTCTTGAATTAGAAATGGTTCCTTTATAGGTTATGGTGTAAGCCATAAATGTCCCTGCTCCCACTGTTTCTTCTTTAAAGGATAATACTTCTACATCCTGACTTTGTTTTCCTGTAGTACCATCTTGACTAGTCCAGTCTTTTTCATAGGTCCATGTTTTACCAACTTCCAAAGGCCATTTATATCTTGGTGTTTCACTGTCTTCAGGCTTTACAAAATCAGAGACTAAAACGGTATCCTTGTCTATAGTCATTCCTAATTCGCCATTAAAATTAACAATGGCTCTAGTATCTGTTCCATCAGATCGTACTTCGCCTTCATCAGTAACGCCTTTGTATTTCCATACCCATTTTTCTCCCAAGTTATAATCAGATAGTATAGGTTGATTAGTGACTGTTGTTTCTGGATTGTTTTTGCAAGATGTTAGAAGCAATACTATTATAGCTACTACTAATTTTGCCAAAAATTTTTGAACTGTAAAAGGTTTCATAATGTTCGTTTTTAATGATTTACAATACAAATTAAGGGCAGGTTTTACATTTATAAAACAAAAAGTACAGGAGCGTAACATAACAGCATTGAACGTCAAAAATTGGCGTCATTTATATTTAAAGACTATTCCAATTCCTAAACTTAACAGATTGACGACTAGACACATCGATTATTTCTCCCGAAGTTAATTTAATTTGCAATCTATTATTAAAGTGCGGATAAATCTCCTGTATATAGTGTATGTTAATAATTTGACTTCTATTGGCTCTAAAAAATACGTTAGGGTCTAATTTTTCTTCTAAAAGATTTAATGAACGTTTAATCATTGCTTTTTGAGTTCCAAAATATAAACGTGCGTAATTTTCGAGCGATTCAATGTAGCGAATATCAGACAGAGGAATGAAGTGACATTGTTCACCATCTTTGATAAAAATTTTGCGATGCATTGGGAATACCTCAGGAGTGGTCTTTCTTTTCTTAAAAAGTTCTTGTTTTACCTTTTCTATAGTTTTAGCAAAACGTTCTTCGCGCAAGGGTTTCACCAAATAATCTAATGCGTTTAATTCGAAAGCTTTTACTGCATACTGATCATAAGCTGTAGTAAACACAACCTCTGGTACAGTCCCAAGTTCTTCTAATAAATCAAAACCAGACTTTTCAGGCATATGAATGTCTAAGAAAATAATGTCTGGTGCTTCAGTCTCAATAATTTGGATGGCTTCATCTACATGCGATGCCTCTCCAACAACCTGAAATTCTTTGTGTGGCTTTAAAGTACGCTTTAACTCTTCTCTCGCTAAACGCTCATCGTCTATTATAATGGTTTTAAATGTCTTCATTGGTTGTTAAAGGTAAAATTATCTTAGCCTCTACTGTATTTGCGTCAATCTCTGTTAAGTGAAATGAAGCTTTGGTTTTATATTGAATTTCTAATCTTTCTTTTAAATTTTTAAGGCCTACACCTTTAGAATGCTTTGAAGTTATTTTACCTGGGTTTTGTACACTGATTATAATCTGTTCTTCATTTTTTACAATCACTAAATTAATAACACCTCCCTTAATTAGCTTATCTATGCCATGTTTAATAGCATTTTCTATTAATAGCTGAATACTTAATGTTGGTATTTTAACTTGCTCTAAACTATCGTCTAAAGTGCTATGTAATGATAAACGCTCTTCAAATCGTAATTTTTCTAATTCAATATAATCATTTACTAAGGCTAACTCATCCTTTATTGAAATTAAATCTTTATCCTTTTCATATAAAGATGAACGTAACAAATCTGATAATAGGTCTATAGCTCTTCTTGCTTTACTTGGATTTTCTTCTATTAGGGACTTGATTGAGTTTAATGAATTAAATAAAAAATGTGGATTTAATTGAGCCGATAGATTATCTAATTGAATTTGTTTTGAAAGTATAGAGAGTTGTGCATTTTCTCTAGCAGTAGCAACCTCTTTTTGGTAATAATGGTATAAGTGATATGCTAAAATCCATATTGACATCAAACGTAAACCAGTAAGTAAAATTGGGTCCCAATATACAAGAGCTGTCCAAAACTCTTTTTGCTCTCCTGCAATGACAGTCCAATAAAGATACCATTTAATATTGTTTAGCAACACATATAATACTGACAATATAATAATGCTTGGTACTACTCTATAAAGTAATTTTTTAAGAGGCAGTTGATTCCATTGTTTATGTAAAGCAAAGCGCCTGTAACAATGCGTTAAAAATATACCAATAGCAATATCTAACACATAATTCAACAAGGTGTAAAACGCTCCGTAGTTATCGCGTGTATACACAGTATATGCCCAATAGATAGAAACAATACTCCATCCTAACAATTGACATGTCCAATAAAGGGATGCTTTACTCTTATTATATACTTTATGACTAGTACTCATTTGTTAACAAAAAAAGGAAATACTTTTAAATAGTAAAAATAAAAGTACAGGAACGTAATTTACAAGGTTTAAGCGTATCAGTGAAATTATATAATTCAAAACACATGTTTCTCTTTTGTTGATATTGTTGTGCTGTACTCTTACTTGTTTACCCTTTTTCATAAGCACAAGATGACAAGATAGACATAAGATTACTTTGTTGTAGTATGTTAAATTTTAATTAAATAACTAGACTTAGGAAACAAAATGATAGTAATACTATTATATTTGCAAGTAATAATTGTAAATTATGAACAACTTACTATCAAACATTAAAATTGAAGTCCCTTCAGGCACCTATTTAAAGGATCCTGAATCCTCTACTTTAGGTAAAAAAATACTCACTCACAGTATTATTTTAATCGATGAGATGGGATTTGAGAGTTTCAACTTTAAAAAGTTAGGTGCTGCTATACAGTCCAACGAAAGCTCTATATACCGCTATTTTGAAAGCAAGCATAAGCTGTTAGTGTATTTAACCTCTTGGTATTGGGGCTGGTTAGAGTATCAATTGGTTATTGAAACCTATAGCCTTACTTCTATTGAGGATAAGCTAAAAAAAGCGATTAAAGTTTTAACACGTACTACAAAAAACGACAATACCTATACGCATATTAATGAGGTATTGCTAAACACTATCGTTATTAACGAAAACTCAAAATCATACCTTACCAAGGATGTTGACGACGATAACAAAGAAGGTTTTTTTATGCCTTATAAACGTGTGGTGAAACGTTTTTCTGAACTCATTTCAGAGTATCAACCTGACTACGACTATCCGTTAAGTTTAGCAAGTACTGTAATACAAAGCGCATTACACCAACAATTTGTTAAAGATCATTTTAAAACCATTAGCAATTTTAACAAACAGCACACGCCTACTCAATTTTTTACTGACCTCGTTTTAAACGCTTTAACATATGGCAAATAACAGTTTAACGCCTTGGCAACGCTTTATTGGATTATTAGAGTTAGAAAAAAAGGACATCTTTCAAATTTCGTATTATGCTATTTTTGAAGGTATTGTTGCTTTATCATTACCTCTAGGTATACAAGTTATTATAAACTTGTTACAAGGCGCACAGGTTTCGGCATCGTGGGTGGTCTTGATTATTTTAGTAACTACAGGAGTTGCTTTTACTGGTATTTTAAAATTGATGCAATTGCGTATTATAGAAACTATACAGCAACGTATATTTACCAGAGCCTCTTTGGAGTTAAGTTATCGCTTTCCTAAAATAAAAATGAACGAACTGCGTAGGTATTACCTACCAGAGTTAGCCAATAGGTTTTTTGATACGCTTACGATACAAAAAGAACTGTCTAAAATTTTAATTGATGTGCCTTCGGCATTATTGCAAATTATTTTTGCGCTTATCTTATTATCGTTTTACCATCCGTTTTTTATTGTATTTGGGTTATTACTCATCCTATTAGTGTACATCGTGTTTAAGTACACTGCCAAAAAAGGCTTGGAAACAAGCTTAAAAGAATCTAAGCACAAGTATAGGGTTGCACACTGGTTACAAGAAGTATCGAGAGCTGTAATAAGCTTTAAACTTTCAGGGAATACGAATCTTGCAATGCAAAAAAGTGATGCACTAGTTAATGATTATCTAAAATCTAGAGAAAGTCATTTTAAGATTTTAATACTTCAGTTTATACAAATGATAGGTTTTAAAGTACTTGTAACAGCTGGGTTATTGCTTATTGGTGGATTTTTAGTACTTGATCAACGTATGAATATAGGACAGTTTGTAGCTGCCGAAATTATCATCATCTTGGTGATTAACTCAGTTGAGAAATTAATATTAGGACTTGGGTCTTTTTACGATGTCTTGACGAGTATAGAAAAACTAGGACAAGTTATAGACAAACCTATTGAAGCGCAAACAGGAGAAGTTGTAAAGTCTGGAAACAATTTAAATATTGAACTTAAGAATGTGTTTTACGAAGTAAAAGAGCGTAACACTCCTATTTTAAAAGATATAAATTTAACCATCGCACCAAAAGACAAAATACTCATTAAAGGCGAAAGTGGTGCTGGTAAGTCTAGTTTGCTACAACTTATTACAGGTGTTATCATGCCAACATCAGGATATATTTATGTGAATGACCTATCTATGGAAAGTTTATATATTAATAACTATAGAGCACAGTTAGGCTTATCATTATCTACCGAAACACCTTTTGAAGGTACCATTCGAGAAAACATCACTTTTGGAAATCCTACTATTAGTGATGATGCCATTTATGATGTTTTTGCTCAAATAGGTCTTACCGAATTTTTACAACAGCAACCAAAAGGATTAAATACTATACTAAAACCTGAAGGTAAACAGATAGCTTATACCACAGCAAAGAAAATAGTACTAGCTAGAGCTATTGTTAAAAAGCCTAAGGTATTGATACTAGAAGATCCATTAGATCAATTTAAGAAAGCAGAATCTAAACAAATTATAGACTTTTTAATATCAGAAAACCAAACTTGGAGTCTTGTAGTCATTAGTAATAATGATTATTGGAGCTCAAAGTGCAACAAACAAATTACCCTTAAAAAAGGTGAAATTATAAACGTTAAATCTTAGTGTATGTTAAACATTTCAAAGAATAGTGTTTCAGAATATGTAGACCTAAACAAGTTTAAGTCTTGCCAAGAGATTTTTCATAAAGAATACCACAAGCGATTTAAAAGCTTTTTAATGGTATTTACTGTGATAATGATTATGATATTATTTTTACCTTGGACACAAAACATTACTAGTTCAGGTAATGTAACTACACTTAAACCAAACCAGCGACCACAAACCATTCAATCGCAAATACCTGGACGTATAGAACAATGGTTTGTACAAGAAGGCGACTTTGTAACCGCAGGTGATACTATATTGCGAATATCTGAAGTAAAAAGTGAGTATTTTGATGCACAACTTGCTGAACGTACTAACGTGCAGCTTAACGCAAAATCATCGTCAGTTGACGCTTATAAAAACAAGATTAATGCGTTAAACAATCAAATTTCTGCATTACAACGTGAACGTACCTTAAAACTTGAGCAAGCACAAAACAAGTTAAAGCAAGCCTATTTAAAAGTAAAGACAGATAGTATTGACCTTGAAGCATTAAAAATTAAAGCAGCTATTGCCAACACTCAATTTGAGCGAACATTTA
Source organism: Meridianimaribacter sp. CL38 (assembly GCF_004328055.1). NCBI lineage: Bacteria > Pseudomonadati > Bacteroidota > Flavobacteriia > Flavobacteriales > Flavobacteriaceae > Meridianimaribacter > Meridianimaribacter sp. CL38. Next base: position 202,617 of record NZ_QKWS01000002.1, read on the forward strand.
GTTTACAAACCGAAGGTTTAAAGGCTGTAAAAGATGTTGAAGATGCCAGAAACAAATTGCAAGAAGCTAGTGCTAAGTTGGTTTCAGCAGAGAATAAGTTTTTAGTTGCAAAGAATGAAGTTATCAATAGTCAGTTAGACATTTCAACACTACAAGCAACCTATGCTGATAAGATTTCAAAAGCGCAGAGCGATTTATACGCTACACAATCTAGCGCTTATGATACCGAAGTTCAGGTTTCAAAACTAGAAACTGATTTGGCAAACTACACCAAACGTAACAGTCTACTTTATGTAACTGCACCACAAGACGGTTACATTAACAAAGCTATAAAATCTGGTATTGGTGAAACCTTTAAAGAAGGCGAACAACTTGTAAGCATTATGCCTTCTAATTATGAATTGGCTGTTGAAATGTATGTAAGACCAATAGACTTGCCACTTATTCATGTGGGCGAAGATGTACGCGTACAGTTTGATGGTTGGCCTGCAATTGTATTTAGTGGTTGGCCTAATGTATCGTATGGTACTTATGGTGCAAAAATTATAGCGATTGAAAACTTTATAAGTAACAATGGAATGTATCGTGTTTTACTTGCTCCTAACAAAGAAGATGTTGAATGGCCAAAAGACATTAGAGTAGGTTCAGGAGCGCGAACCATTGCGTTGCTGGACAATGTACCAATATGGTTTGAGATTTGGAGGCAAATTAACAGCTTCCCTCCTAACTTCTATCAACCAGAACAAGCCACAACTAAATAAAAACAGATTATTGTAATATGAAAACAGTATTAAGTTATTTGTTGGCACTCATGTGTTTTAATGGATTTGGGCAAGAATCGTTAACTACATTAACCCTTGAGGAGTATTTAGGATACGTAAAAAAATACCATCCTGTGGTTAAGCAAACTCAATTACTGGTTAGCGAAGGTGAAGCAAAATTGTTAAAGTCTAGAGGTGCTTTTGACCCTAAAATTGAAGTTGATTTTGACAGAAAAAAGTTTAGCGAAACTACTTATTACAATAAGCTTAACACTACGTTTAAACTTCCAACATGGTATGGTGTAGAACTAAAAGCTAACTTTGAAAACAACGATGGCACATATCTCAATCCTGAATTACAAACTCCTAATGATGGTTTATACAGTGCAGGTGTTTCGGTATCTTTAGCCAAAGGGCTGTTTATGAATGAGCGTATGGCAACATTAAAGCAAGCAAAACTGTTTACTCAACAAGCACAAGCCAACCAGCAATTGTTGGTCAACGATGTAATTTATAATGCTTTAGTAACCTATTACAATTGGCTTAAAAACTACCAATCATTAAAAACCTATGAAGGCTACACTCAGAATGCTAAAACACGATTAGATATTATAAAAAAGAGTTACCTAGCAGGAGACAAACCAGCTATTGACACCTTAGAAGCAAGTATTAATTTAAAAAACAGAATGGTTGATTTAGAGAAAGCTAAAATTGGCTATATCAAATCTAAGCTTGAGCTTTCAAACTATTTGTGGATTGATAACAACATACCTTTAGAGCTTGAAGAAGCCATTATACCAGACTTAAACACTATTAGCATCATTGATCAGGTTTTGAACAGTTCACTTTTAAACAGTGATGCTATTGACATTACTAATCACCCAAAACTAAAAGCACTACAAGTAAAAAAAGATATTTTAACTATAGATAAAAAACTTAAAACAAACAATCTACTTCCTACTGTTAACTTACAGTATAATTTTTTAACGACAGACTATGACAATTTAAACTCGTTAAACACTGCTAATTACAAAAGTGGGTTACAAATTAATTTTCCTTTATTTTTGCGAAAAGAACGAGGCGATTTAAAACTAGCACAAATAAAACTACAAGACATTAACTTTGAACTTGCTACTACCGAAGTAACTTTAAAAAATAAGATTAACTCCAACTTACAAGAAATAGAATCTTACAACAACCAGCACATCATACTACTTGATTTGGTTGAAGATTACAAAGCCCTTATACAAGGTGAAGAACGCAAATTTGAAATTGGTGAAGGCTCTTTGTTTTTGGTAAATTACAGAGAGGTAAAACTTATTGAAAATGAATTAAAACGAATTGATGCCGAATACCAGTTACTAAGTAGTAAGTCTAATTTATCAAGAACTATCAATACACTGTTTTAATACCAAGTCTTAAATATTGCTTGTATTAGTAAAGAATATTTTTACGCGCTCTTCTTGCAAAAGTGCATTAGTATATTCGTCTACAGTTTCAGAGGTTAATTGAGGACTTTTAATTTGTAATGACCTCAATGTACCATCTTTTTGTGGCGCTATAAGAATGGAGTTTCCAAAATTTAAGTCAAATAATCGTGTGTTTATAATAGCATAGCTATTGCTTTCAGCAGTATCAAATGCAAAGTAATCTATTCTATTTTCTTTAGTTTTTAAAAAACCCTGTGCAACATAGTCTGGATGGTTTCTAGAAATACCTATATTTTTGTTCAGGTTATAATTTATGGTATCTAAAGTATCAGTTAGTACCAACAATTGAAAAAACACTTCATTATTTTTACCTTTTAGTCGCTTTTTGTTTATTTCGTTATCAGCTACAAAAAAACTATTCATGATAACCGTTTTATCGCCTATTTGATAGTTTTCGCCTTTACTACCCAATCCTTTAAAACTATCTTTTCCTAAAAGGTCATATTTTGGCACAGGAAAAACTCCAATCTCAAACGGACCAAAATCACCAATACCAATCATTTGCTTGTCAGTTTCAAGCATTTTAATGTCCCATGTTGTTGAATCGTTTCGGTTGCTAAGGTATTGTTCTCTTTTTTGTTGGTTCCAAGTTGAATCAGTTTCTATTGAATTTGAAGACCTATGATTTCTATCACAGCTAACAACACACAGAAATAGAATGACAACTATATTTTTCATGTATTTAGAGTTTAATTGCAAGATTAATCTGCCCAATTAATGGCGTTGGTTTTATCAAGATAAATAATAGCATCAAAAGCGCTTCCAAATGCTTTAGATTCTGTTTTAGAACTTCTAGCACGTGCTCCTGCTCCACTCATTGAGATCAATGGCGAATTAAGAGTATACGCTAAATCTTTGTTTGCTCTTGCTACTCTAAAGTTTAGGAAAGTGTTAGGGGTTCCAAAGTTTTTTAGACATTGTGTAAATGTATCTTCAACTACTTTATCAATTGTAATTGTTTTAAAACGCCAATCGTTTGTTTTATTAGCATCATTAGGATATGCTATAAAATTGCCTGTACCAAAATCGGTAGCTATGTTAAAGTAATAATCGGCATACAGTTTTCTTAACTGGTGACCTGTAACATCTACAATACCATTATCTACCCAATCACCTACATGCGCATTATGTGCCCAATACATTGCTTTTTTATTATGGTTATAATAATTCATAATCCATAGTATGTTTTCACCCATGTAAATATCTCTAAAATCGGATTTTCTCTGTTCGTTATTTTGATTGATGGTAGTGGCAAACTGACCAAGTATTTCCACTAGATGAAAGTTTAAGTTGAATTCTTCTTCAGATGACTTGCTTTTAAAGTTCTCATGGTTTTCAACAAAGTGTTGTTTTAAATTTGCATACGCCATGAAATACATTGTTTTTTCCTGTTCATTAAACGCTTGCCAAAGGTGTTTTTCAAACCCTTCTACATTATAATCAGAACCTACTTTTAAAAGGTATTCTTTAATTCTATTCACTTCTGAAGCTACGTACTGCATCTCACAACCATATAGATACAATTTATCTTCATTATTTTGATTGTAGGTTCGCATCCAATCCATTAACTGATAAAACTCTTTGGTTCTATACCTCCAAGACGAATTGTACTGATTTAGGATAGTTTTTAAATCGTCTCTTTTACCTTGTACATAATCATTGAGATACAAGCCTTCACCAAAACCGGTTTCGATAATCAGTATTTTAAAATCGTGTTGTTCAGAAAGGTATTTCATTAACTCTTGAGCTAGTAAAGTGAACTCAGCTGTTCCATGAGTATCTTCACCATAACCCACAATTCTTATATCGTTGAGTACATTGTCTAGAAATGAAAACTCACTAGCTTGAACTGACTTAAAGCCTGTGGTGTATTGTTCCAATTCGGTATGGCATTGTGCAAAACTTATTTTTGTTGCCAGTACAAAAGCAAGCAGAAAAATGTAGTTTTTCATAGTTTATCTTGTTTTAAACTCTATTAAATAAGGCTTTAACGGTCTATCGTCTGGTGTCCTAAAATTATTTGTTATAAATATTTGATAGGTTTTGTTAGGTTCTAACTCCACAGGAATTGTCCAAGACCTGTTGTCTTCTGCCCATGTTCTTCCGTTTAAAGTTCCTTTTGGGAATGCTTCTCTTCCTAAGCTACCTAAGTCCACACTTGTATGATAGCCATTTAAAGCTTCAGAAAATTTTATAGTAATGGCTTTTGTACTTGGATTTACATTTTGACTTTTATTTTCAAATTGTTCAATACCTATAACGGTTGGTCTTTTGCTTTCAAAGCTTTGCTCCAATTCATTTAGAGACGCTGAAAAATAATTCGCTTTTTGAACAAACGCTTCAATTATAGATTCGTTTTCATAATCTAATTCAATCATAGACTTTATAGCAGCTTGCTTATCTTCTGCTTGATTGTAATAGTTCTCGCAAATTTGATACCCTACATAATAGCCTAAATCTCGCACACCAAATTCGTTAGCTTCATTACTATTTAACCATTTACCAAAGTTAGCAACGTAAAACATTTCGTCTTCAAACACTTCCTTAATTCGTTTTGCATTGTCTTTTCCGAATTCTATTTGCGGATTTGGTGATGGCTGATTGAGTGCTTGTACTGTTACAAACTCTGCAACACCTTCATAAATCACTGAAGATAATAAATTATTAACTCTCGGTTTTTGTTGGGTATGTACAAACTCGTGGATGTTTAAAAACACCAAGTTTTTATTGGGATTGGTAGCGAAATAGGTTTTTAAATGTGATAGGTTTTCAGGAAACTCGCTTGTATCTGTTTTAGGATTACTCATTGCTAGTTCTGCACCAATAAGCACCAAACTGTCTATTGTAGTTCCTGGTGTACGGAAAGCTCCTATTGTAAAATATATTTTTGCAGGTTTTAGTTCTGGATATAATGTTTTTAGTTTTTCAATTCCAACTTGCAATTTCGAACTGACTTTAGGAGCCTCTAATGTGTTCTGTCTTATAGAATTCCAGAATTTAGGATAGTTGTTGATAGCCTCAATATAATCTTGTGCTGTATAGTTTCTTACTTGTCTAACACCTTCTAACCCTACAGTTCCTTTCTTGAAATATAAGCTATCTAAATAGTTATATTGTAATACTGAATCTTGAGTTGCGACGATATGATCATAGGCATTCCAAAAGTTTATAACATCAGAAGTAATGACGTTGTTGCTTTGCGGATTTTCTTTTTCAGGATTTTTACAAGCTATTGCAATAAATACTAAAAAGAATAATAGAATTGATTGATGCTTCATTTTATTTCTTTATGATTAACAGGCTTTTAGAATAACAACTCATAAAACCTAATTTTATGATATTGTGAATTATTTCTCTGGTTTAATATTCCCTTCTTCATCAATTTCAAAACGCTCTATAGACACTTCTTTCTCTTCGAGCCATAAGGTATATGTTCTTTCAATAGTATGGTTTTCAATTTTTGAGGTTATTCTTGCAATTCCTTCAGCAGTTTCATCATAAGCTACAACTTCATAGTCGATAATTTCACCATTAAGATTATAGTTAATCAATACAGACTCCATTTCATTATTGCCTTTACGAACTGTTATTACAGCTGTATGAAAGTTATGAGACATTTCAATTTTGTATGAGGCTATCGCTTTGAAATTATAACCTTCTTTGTAAAAGTTTGGATAAACATCTATTAATTTAAAACCTTTTACATCAACTACTTTATAATCATCTTCATCAATAAAATCATCAAAATTTGTGCTATCTGTTATTGGTAGCGTTCTGGTTTTAGTATTGGCAATTAGTGTATCAAAGTTTTCTGTGTTTTCTTCCGTAATGGTTTTTATAGCTTCATATGCTTCATTGTTAAATTTTAAAACATACTGCTGTTCACTTTTACTTTTCTCGATTGGATTACACTCCTCGTTTTCATCCTTGGCATAATTAATTTGTGTTATGGTTTGTAAGACAGTTATATCGTAATACCCATTTGTTGTTATATCGCTTATTTTTAGTTGATTTTTCTCTTTAACTATATCTGCATAACAGTCACTAAAATTGACATTTACCTCTCCTGAACTTTCGTAAGTTGTAAAATTGTCTAATAGTTTTTGCAGAGTATGATTTTTCTTAGCGTATAAAGATACTATTGAGGTACTGTAAGGATTAGGTTGAGAATTATTTCTAAACTTGACCATGACTCCAAAGGCAGTAACGGAATCGTTAAGTTTATATTCTAAATCTTCTATCGCAATGTCTTCAATAAATACTGCATCGGAAACCCAACCGTTGGTTTTAGAACTTTCAAAATACTTGTGTTTGATGTTTGCCGTAGTAGCATTAGCTATAACAATATGACTATTGAGTTCATAAATATCTTCTTCTTCATTTACTATTTCAGGAATAATTATAATTATTTCATCTGAATTACTTGGGAATACTTTAGATACAATAGTTCCTAATTTGATTTCGTCTTGATCTAAATGAAGTGTTTTAACAACAGAATTTATAATTTCCTCCTGAGATAATGCAGTCTCTTCTATTGTTTTTTCTTTTGGTTCTTTTATGTTTTGAGCACAAGAGCTTAATAGACACAGAAATAAAACGTAAACGATTTTCATGATTTGCAATGTTAAACCCCTTAAAGTTATTCTATTAACGCTAAAAATAAGCTTAAAAGGTATCATTTATAGTAATTCAATACGATTATAAAAAAGAAATGAGCAGTAATTAACCCAAATATTACTGCTCAATCTTGCAACAAACTAAAGCACTACAACACAATCCATAAAATAATAGCAGTGTAGAATACTAGTAAAAACAATTCTAATTTATATTCTTCTAATAGTTTAACCATGTTTTAAAGAATTATAGTTATTGAATGGTATAAGACTCCAAGCGCTTTTCAATGAAGTGCTCAGATTGGGTTACAAAAGACATAGTACTTAACACCTCTCCTATCCCATCTTCTCTATAGATATGGTCTAATGCATTAGCGATATTACCATTGAAATCTTTAAAATAGTAATGATTATCATAGCAGGTAAAACTGCCTGCGTTGGTTGTGATGTTATCCATGACATTAGATAGCGCCAAATGATACGAGTAATCAAAATCTAAATTGAACATGAAATACTCATTATAATCGCTATTGTTGTATTTGATAAGTCCAACCTCGTCTATTAGAAATCCTAGAGAATCTCTTAACGTGTAGTTTCTTTCGCCATTATCAGGAAAGTAAGGGTAAGTTCCATCATTACCTATTACCACATGCTTAAAATTAAAGTAGGTATTATTATCAATTTCTACAGTCTCAGTAATATTAACCGTTTCGATTATTGGTGTGGGTAAAAAGGTGTTTGTGTCGTTATCTTTAAGGTAATAAACATACTCCCAAGTATTCCCTACCGTTAAGGCATAAAAATTGTCTGGTTGTTCATTTGGGTTTGTGTTGTCATCTGAACTACAAGCGTAACCCAGAATAAGCACACACAGAATTAACATTTTTCTTTTCATAGCATTTTATTTTAATTAAACATTTCGTTACAATTTTTGTTAGAACGTTAGTTTCTTTAGGACAGTTCCTATATTAAAATCTAGTTTTACAAAATAAATCCCTTTAGATAACTGAAACGTTTCTATCTTAGACTCATTTCCTTCTTTTACTTGATTACCAGATATATCGTACATAGTATATTTATACAAGTGCGCACCAGAATTGAGAGTATTTATCTCAATAGTGTTTGAGTTTTTACTGTAACGTAATTGCACACTATCATACAATAAATAAGACTGATTATGTAACGTTGAGGATGACCAGTTGATATTGTCAATACCTAAGTTACCCAAATCGGCACAAGTAATAACTATTTTATCTACATCATCAAAAGTAGCATTTGGAGTAAAAATTGAATTCATTCCTCCAACCGAGAATGTTTGAGAGCCTGTTGATACATTATTTTTAAAACCCTCAATTGTCAATTCGTAAGCGAAAACATAACATTGAAAAAAATTATCAAATTGTATAGTTCCAAAATCAACTTCATTTCCACTTTGAGTCTCTATAGTCCAAGTTGTAGCAGGAAATGTTCCTGAACTCAAGTGACTTAAACTTGTATTACCACAACCAAAAGAATCGGTAGTTCTATACCTATGAGTTGTTGGTCCTCCTGTTACTCCACTAACAGTAAACACAAAGGTTTCTCCGTTATTTGCTATCATGTATGGGTTTCCCAAAGCTTGCCCATCAACACTACCTTGATCATCAAAAGTAATGACCTGTGCCCAACTTATTGTAGACCCTAAGAATACACATAACAATGTTACTATTGCTTTCATAACGCCAATTAATTAATCATTACTTTTTTAATCAGCATTCCTTGATCAAAATCTAATGCAAGGATGTAAATACCTTTTGACATTGTACTCGTTGAAATTTCGGTACTAGCACCAGTATGTATTTTTGCTCCAGTAATAGTATATAGTGTATAACTATTCAACTGTAGGTTATTAGTTGAAGTTATAGTTAAGCTTTCAGGGTTTGTTATGATTTTCACAACATGTTGTAGTTGAAACTCATCAACACTTAAAGCGTCTTCGGTTACTGGATTAAAGCCTGTCCATAATGCTCCAGGATCAGTAACATATGCTCCCATTGTTCCTGCTGGAATGTGTAAATGGATGTTACTGCGGTTACTATTAAAGGAATCGTTACTGCCTCCTGTAGAGATGGAAGGAGGTGATAAACTTTCAGAAAATACATCACTTAAAGGGTTGTCTCTAAATGCTTGAATACTAATAGTGGTTACACTACCTGGAATAATAACACTGGTTAATGAATTATTTTTGAATGCGCCTACTCCAATACTCGTTACGCCATCAGGTATCACAACACTATTCAAAGCATTATTTTCAAAAACACCTAATTCTATATTAGTAAGAGCAGCAGGCAATTCAACTTCCAATATCGCGTTTTGAAAAAAGGCATACACACCGATTGATGTGACACTATCACTTATTGTTACGCTTGTTAGACCATTTCCTTGAAAAGCCTGATTACCAATACTTATGACATTATATGACTCAGAGTTATGAGGAACTGTGCTAGGTATATCAACTACAGTCCCTCCAGTCATATCATAATCAATAGCCTTAACCTCATTTGGAGTTAGAGATGTAATTTCATAAGTAATAAAATCGTACACGAAAGTATCACCAACCTGAGCTGCTCCAAATTCTGTTACAGGATTAAATCCAGTCCATAAAGCTCCAGGATCAGTAACATAAGCTCCCATTGTACCTACTGGAATATGTAACTGAATCGCACTTCTATTGTCACTAAAAGTATCATTAGATCCAGTCACAATTGTCGGTGGCGTTATACTTAATGAGAAAATATCAGCTAAAGGATTATTGTAAAATGCCTCATCATCTATAGCTAAAACGCCATCTGGAATAATAACAGTTGTCAATTGATTATTTTTAAATGCAGAATCTTTAATATTTTCAATATTGTTTGACAGAACCAGGTTACTCAATTGATTGTCTTTAAATGCCTCATCTCTAATTAATGTAACATTATCTGGAATTGTAATACTAGTAAGTTGGTTATTAAGAAAAGCTCTATCTTCAACAACATTAATACCGGAACCAATTATAAGGTTTGTCAATTGATTATCGCGAAAAGCATCCATTCCAACACTTGTAATAGTATCTACTATATCTAAACTAGTTAATTGATTTAGCATAAAAGCTTCATCGCCTATGGTAGTAAGACTACTTGGCAAAGTAACATCTGTCAACAAGTTGTTTCTAAATGCTCTAAATTTAATTTGAGTTATTCCTTCTGGAATTATAAAATTTGAAAGTTGATTATCTCTAAAAACACCTGTCTCTAACACTCCAATGCTATTGGTTAGTATTACTGATGAGAGTTGATTATCCCTAAAAGCCTCTCCACTTAAGGTTGTCACACTTGCTGGTATATCAACCTGTGTTAATAAATTTGAGCGAAAAGCGCTAGAACCTATGGTTGTTAAGCTGTTACCCAAAAAAATTGAGTTTAACTGATTATTAATAAAAGCACTTGCCAAAATATTAATAACCGAATTAGGAATTGTAACCGTAGTTAAATTGTTATTAGCAAATGCAGAGGAACCAATATCTGTTAACCCTAAAGGCAAAGAGACCTGAGTGAGTCCCTTATTTGCAAACGAACTGCCCCATACATATGTAACTTGATAGGTAATACCACCATTTACAACGGTTGCTGGAATATTTACAATAGTTCCGCCAGCGGTATCATAGTTAAGTGTACGAACATAATTGTTTGTATTATCTATAACTTCATAGGTTATATAATTATCTGTAAATGTTTGCGAAAATCCTATGGTTAACGTAAAAATCGCAAATAATGTAAGTAATTGTTTTTTCATGATTTAAGGTTTATAATTAATAACTGTTTTTTTTAGTAATCCATTTTAATTAGGTTGCCATCTAAAGTGTAGAAAAAGCTAAATGCTGTTCCTCCATGTTCAGGCTCTAGCGTTACTAGGTATTCTGCTTTAGAGACATCTCCATTTTTTGGGAACTTTATAGACGCAATGCTTAATTTTGGGTTTTTAAGGTTTTTCATATCCTTTAGTTTTTGTGTAGACGTTTCTACCAAACCACCCAATTTTGTCAGGTTAATATTATCACCTAGTTGATACATATAATCGGTAGCTTTTGTGCCTTGAGGCACTTCAATTACAATATCAGAACTTTGTTTCCAGTTGTTTTGCACCACATTCCACTCTTCCATTTTCATGGATTCTGGATCTTGTGCAACAGTTACATTAATAGTATTACCAATTGTTTCATTGTGAATAACACTTAAGTTGGTATAGTATGCATCTTCACCAAATTTGCTTTTTAGCTCCTGCTCTATAGCACTAAAGCCTTTTGCAGTTGTAGGCTGTTGACTTAAATTATCGCTACATGCCATAAAAAGTAGTGTTGTAATACATACGATTACAACCTGCTTGTTTAATTTTGAAATCTTGTTTTTCATACACTTATAGTTTTAGGTAGTATAAATGTATGTTACGATGATTGTCTATGAAATAGGAAATGGATTTCTACTATTTATGAATCCATAAGCGTGGTACTTCAAAACATATTTGAAAAGCAGAATGTGCTAGATTTTCTAATTCTTGTTTAAGAACGCAGCTACAAATTGGTCTTTCTTTCGAGAAGATACTGGTATTTTTTTACCGTTTTTTAAATAAATGATACCAGATTTATCATATTTATCAATAAACTGAAGATTCACCATATACGATTGATGAGGACGCGTAAAGTTTGCAGCACTAAGTTGGTCCTCAAAGGCCTTGAGTGTTTTTGAAACCACATGTTTTTTACCATCACTACAATAAAAAGACGTGTAACCTTTATCAGACTCGCAATACATAAGTTCTTTTAAGTCTATAACCTGAAAACTGTCATGAAGCGACAAAATAATTTTAGAATCTTCATTATTCCAAACAGACTTAACAGTTTTTATTTGTTGTTTTTGCTCAGCTACAGTCAAGGTGGTCACTTTTTTTAAAGCAACTTCAAGGTCTGATATATCTACAGGTTTAAGAATATAGTCTACAGCTCCTATTTTTAAAGCTTGTAGCGCATATTCTTCATAAGCAGTAATAAATATTATTTTGAAGTTGAGGTGTTCTGTTTGATCCAGAAAATCAAAAGCAGTGCCATCAGTAAGATTAATATCTAGGAAAATTAAATCTGGTTTACAAGCATTGGCTACTACAACTGCTTCTTTAACCGATTCGCACTCACCCAACACATTCACATCAGTATCAATAAGTTGCAGAAGATTTAACAGCCCTTTTCGTATATACGCTTTATCTTCAACTAATAGTGTTTTCATGAAATAGCAATGATTTTATGAGGAATTACTAAAGTAACTAAAGTTCCTTGCTCATCAAACTTTTTTCGATCTTCAATAGTTACCGACCCTTCCATGTTATAATCTTTTGATAATACTGCAAGACGTTCGGCAGTAATAACTGTCGCTAATGAACTTTTATTTTTGTTCTCTGATTTTTTAACACTATCAATACCAATACCATTATCAGCAATGGTACATAACAGTTTTTTGTTAGTGTATGCAAGTTTTATATCTATACGCTTGTTATCTGTTTGGTCTTTAAACGCGTGTTCAATAGCATTTTCCACAAAAGGCTGAATGAGCATTGGCGGAACTTCAAACAATGTCACATCTATAGCTTCATCTACCAAAATAGTGCAATTAAAAGTGTCATTCTCTAAATTTTGAAGCGTAAGATAATTTTGAATTGCCAATAATTCTTGCGAAAGCGATACCATTTTATCTCGTGAATTTTCTAAGGTTATACGCAGTAACTTTGAAAACTTAGATAGATACTGAATGGATTTTTTTTCTTCTTTGTTTAAAATCATTCCTTGTAGTACTGACAATGAATTGAATATAAAATGAGGCGTCATTTGCGAGCGTAATAGTTTTTGCTCCATAACCACGTTTTGGGTTTTTGACTTTTCGTTTTTTAATCTTTGACTAAAAATTATAGACCCAAGGATAATTGACACCAATAACACACAAATAATTGCCCATAAATAATTACGCTTTGACTTTTGTAAATCTTGAGATGTAGCTTGTACTGTTTTAGTTAGTTTAAGCTCTCTTATACTTGCAGAGTCTAGTGCTTGTTTGTATTTGTATTCGTACTCTAATTGCGTCATCTTTTCAATATTATCTTCATTGAAAATACTGTCATTTAATATTTTGTATTGTTGATGACTTTCAAATGCTTTTTTATAATTTCGGGTTTTCCCATAGATATCAGAAAGCAAACCATAGGCATTTTTTTTATGCCTTAAAAGACCATGCTTCTCTGATGAATCTGCTAATTTTTGAGCATTCTCTAACGCCAGATCATATGTTTTCAAACGATAATAAGTGTCTGCTAAACCATGATAGGAATCCATCATATCGTACGATTGGTTAATTTTCAAATTTATGTTTAAGGCTTGATCAAAATAGCTCAAAGCTGTAGCATAATCTTTCTTTTGAAAATAGACAAACCCCAAACCATTAAGTGCTGTAGCTAAATTTACTTTATCATCAATTTCTTTACTCAACACTATAGATTCCTTAAAATAAGTTATGGCTTTGTCCAACTCATCATTATCATAATAAATACCCGCAATATTATTTTTTAAGGCTGTTATGTTTTTTACATTGTATTTAGCATTATCTATGGCATGCGCTTTGTTATAATAGCTTAATGCCTTATCATTTAAGCCTTGAAATCGGTACAAATTCCCTAAATTAATCAGGGATTGGAATATACCAATAGAGTCTTTGCTTTTTTGCGCTATGTCTAAAGATTGATTGTGATAATTTAAGGCTAATGGATAATTGCTTTGCTGGTAATACACATTCGCAATCGAATTGTAACAATTCAACATACCCAATGAATCTCTGTTTTTTATATTATTCTCTAGGGCTAGTTTAAAATTTTCAAGAGCTTTTTGATACTCACCAGTCTCTGAATAGACATTTCCAATATTATATAAATAACTATGTTTATTGGAATTATCTCCTAACTGTTCTGAAATGCTTAAGGTTTCTTTGAAATGTTTTAAGGCTAAATCATAATTACCTCGATATTGATGCAAAACGCCTAAACCATTGTTGCATTTTTTCAAACCATTTAAATCATTTATGGAGTTGTAAACTTCTAGGGCTTTGTTGTAATTCTTTATGGCAACTTCAAAATTGACTTGCTCTGTATAAACAACGGCTCTTATGTAGTAACTGTGAGCTATAAACTTCTTAGCGTTTAATGTTTTGGCTAGATTTAATGCTTCATCATTATATGCTATAGCTTGAGGTGGATTGTTTCTATAATTATAAAACGCCAAGTAATTGAGTGTATTAACTCGAATCGTGTCTTGCTTTTGATAAGTTTTCAATACATTTTCCAAGCTATCTATTACCCTATTTTGGGAGTAGATTGAAATTGACTGAAATAAAATGCAGACTAAAACAAAACAAGACAAATGGATTCTTTTCATAAGTAGATTAGATAGATATTCTGTAAAATTTTCCGTACAAAAACAAAATAGAAAATTAATGGTTTTTAAGTATAAAGTTTTAATATAGACTTTAAAATTTAAATAAATAATCAAAATAACACTATAAAATGTACTAAAGTATATAGGGAATCTATTTTAGAAGGTTTTCAAGACATATATGTTAAGGATTAATACATATTTGTTAAGCTGATTAAACCAATTTACTTCATAAAACTATTTTCACTGCTGTAAAAGTTTCCATAGCACCTTTTATTTTATTTTTTGCTTTTACATCACAACTTAAACAAATTCTTACAGCTTGAGCTTAGGTTTTAATATTTGTAAAAATGAAAAGACTACCGTTTTGGTAGTCTTTTCTGCTATTAATCAATGAAATGTCTTTTTTAATTATTAGGAAAATTAAATTTACCATTGGTGTTTTTTCTATCTGTTTCAGGTAGAATAGTTTCCATAACATCCCAATGTTCAGCAATTTTACCGTCTTCAACTCTAAACAAATCATAGTATGACGTTGGTTTGCCTGCAAAACGACCTTCGCTAATGGTTAATACAAAATTACCTTGACCTAATACTTTGTGAACCGTATCAAATTCCATATGAATACCTTGTTTTGCCATAGCTTCTAGAGCTTGACCTAAACCTGATAAACCATCGGCAATATTTGGATTGTGTTGTATATAATTATTGCCATTAAAGTAACTTTGTAATTTATCCATTTTTCCATTTACTAAAATGTCGTTTACAAAGTTTAATACCAATGCTTTGTTAGCTTCGGTTTTATCTATATCGGTAAGGGTTGTTGTGCCATCAATTTGTGTATGACCACTTGGGTTTTCAGGTTGTTTTTCTATTAAATTATCCCAATGTTCTACAATTAATCCATTTTCGAATCTAAAAACATCAAAACCTATTTTTGGACCAAAAAAATCATAATCTGTTTGTGTAAATATGTAATCGCCATCTTCAAAAGCTCTTATAGTATTTACCTTAAAACCACCTTCGGGTGCGTTTTGTAATATTGTTCCAAACCCTACTAAACCATCGGCTACAGCTAAGTTATGTTGAATGTATTTATCTGGATTAATGTAGGTTATAGGTGTTTTATCTCCAGTTTCTATACTTTTTAAAAGTGCTACAACTTTGTCTTTGTTTGATACTTTAACTTGTGTTTCCATAGTCTTTTCTTCTTTTTTTTGTGTGTTATTATTTTGCTTTTCTGATTTGCAAGATGTCAATACTATTACTAGCGTTAGTATTATTGCTAAGTGTTTCATTTTATTAGTGTTTTAATTACACTGCAAAATTATTATGGAACTAAGCTTTTATTAAGATAGATTTCAGAATAAAAATGGTAAATATCGAACCTTATTATTTAGAGGTATTCTTTTTTGAAGGCATTTGGGGTAAATTCTGTATGTTTTTTAAAGTATTTTACAAAATTTGTAGGCTCTTCAAACCCAAGTTTATAAGCCAATTCGGTGCTTTTAATTTCCGAATTTATTAGCAAACGTTTCGCTTCTAACACCAAAAACTGATCAATAAATTGTTTGGCTGTAATACCAACAGTAGATTTACAAATGGTATTAAGATGCTTGTAAGTGATGTTTAGTTTATCAGCATAGAAATCTGCATTTCTGCTTGCTTTATAATACGTTTCTAACAAGGTCTTAAATTGCAAAAACGTTTCAAGTTTATCTGTTTGTTTTAGATAAAAGGTTTGGTATTGCTTTAAACGTTCTAATTTCGAAAATATGATAGAATGTAACGATTTGTATGTGTTTTCTTGATTATAATCTTCTTTGGAAGAATTATATTCTTCATAAAATAAATCGAAATAATTCAAAACATTAGAATCATCTGGAGCTTGAATTATTGGTGAAAACAGACTTGTATTAAACAGCCTTATAATTTCATTTTTAGGTAATGTATTTATTTGCTTTTGAAGATACGACGTTGTAAACAACAAAATGTAACCTTTTAATTCTTTAGTAAACTTGAAAGCATTTATTTGCCCTTTTGAAATATGAATAATAGTGTTTTTCTTCACTGGATGCCATACAAAATCTACCAGTTGCTGGCTTTCACCTTCGGTATAGTAGACAATCATATTAAAAGCGACTTGATGTGCTTTTTCCGGATGATGATCTTTAGCCAAATTTTTACGACTGGCTAAGCTTTCAATGGTGAGTATTTCTATTCCAGAATTATTAGGCTTTTTGGCATTAAACTCAATATTTGGAATATCATTTTGCATTTTTCTTAATTACTTGAATTTAAGCCTCACTAGATTTTTCTAATTGCTTTCTTATATGATCACTATCCCAATGATTATCGTAAGCTACAATACCTCGTTTAAAATCAGCTTCAAGCAATTTTTCTTGTTGTTCTAGTTCTTTACGAGCTTTAAAAATATAGTCATCGTCACGTCTTGGTTGCTCTGCCATTCGTCTTAAACTGGCTTCATCATATTTAATAAAATTTTGCACCTGACGGTTAAGTGTATATTTTCTAAACCCAAGCTTATGCAAAGCATCACTAGCTAAAGCCAATGACGTATCTAAGGTTTCACGATAAATATTATTTACATCCATATTAAGAAGCTCATAAGCGTCATACCTATTTTTGGTTCGTACCAAAAGCTCTACGTGTGGATATTTTTCTTTTACAATTTTGGTAATAGCTTTAGCAACAGACACTTTGTTAGTAGCGCAAATCAATAATTTAGCTTCAGCTATTCCTGCAGATTCTAATAAATCTTCGCGTGTGGCATCACCATAATACACTTCAAATCCCATTTTACGAAGAAAATCAACACGGTTAGAATCAAAATCTAAAATTGTAGCTTCAATACCATGTGAGCGTAAAAAACGTCCTACTGTATTACCAAAGTGCCCAAAGCCTACTAAGATTACCTTTTGCGATTTAGCAATATGATCCATTGGACGTTTTATAGATTCTTTAGTGCCTACTTTCGGAAGAATTAGTCGCTCATTGATTACCGCTAAAATTGGTGTTAACGACATAGATACTGCAGTTATTACTAACATCGTATCCATTTGTTCTTGTTCTAAAATCTCAAGTTGAAAAGCAAATGACAGTAATACAAAAGCGAATTCACCAACCTGAGCTAAACTGAATGTTAGCAATACATTTTGATCTAATTTAAGTTTAAAGATTCGTCCAGTGACAAATAACACTAATGCTTTTATAATAATTATAGCAAGTAAAATACCTCCTATAGTTAACGGACTATTAGCAATAACCACAAAGTTAATAGATGCTCCAACAGCCATAAAAAAGAGACCAAGTAACAGGTTTTTAAATGGTTCTAGCGTACTTTCTAACTCGTGTTTAAATTCACTAGTAGACAACACTACTCCACCTAAAAAGGCACCTAAGGCAGGACTTAAGCCTACAAATTCCATTAGAAAAGAAATTCCGAAGACAATTAAAAACGCAGCGGCTATCAATAGTTCTCTTACTCCTGTTTTAGCCACCTTACGTAGCATTGGCACAATAACAAATCGACCTGCCAATATAATAACTACCACAGATAAAATAATAGCTAAGGTTTGTAAACCAATTGGTAAGCTTTCTATTAATGTAGATGAAGAGTGACCTCCATTACCTTCAGCATGCTCATTGGTATTACTTAATAACGGTAAAGCACCAATCATGAAGATCACGATGATATCTTGAAATAGTAATATTGAAAAAGCACTTGAACCAAAAGTTGTCTTCATTAATCCTTTTTCCTTTATGGTTTGTAACGCAATGGCTGTAGATGACAGTGCTACAGCCATACCTATAGCTAAAGCTACTTGCCACTCATATCCTAAAAAAGCGAACAATAAGTAGGTAAACAACATAGTTAACCCTACTTGTATACCACCCATACCAAGTATGGATTTTCGCATGTTCCAGAAGTTTTTTGGTTCAATTTCTAGACCAATTAAAAACAGCATTACTACAACGCCAAACTCTGCAAAGTGGAGTATATCCTCTCCCTCTTCTCCTATAAAACCTAACACATATGGACCAATTAATACTCCAGCTAATAAATATCCAATTACCGAACTTAATCCTAATCGCTTTGCTATCGATACACAAATAATGGCACCAGCGAGAAAAACAATTGCTTCAAATAATAAACTCCCAGACATATGTTACGCGGTTAAAATTTCTAAATCGTTTAAGAAAAAACAATTGGATAGCTGGGTTGCATTAAAATCACCTTGTAGCAAATCTATTAATTGTTCGTACTGGTTGGCATAACCCAATAAATCTTCTTCAGATAAATGGTGTGTTCCCATAACAGCAAAAGGTGGTAAATAATTCATACCACACAATGTAGCAGTTTGTTCAAAAGGTCTTAAAAACTCATTGATTGTATAGGTATTATAGCCTTCTGTACAATACACTTCGCGAGATCCACCAGTAGTAATAACATTAAAAACGGTTTTATTTTGCAGTACTTTTCCGTGTGGACCGTATGCCCAATTAAATTCTAGAACTAAATCTTTCCATTGCTTTAAAATGGCAGGACTACTGTACCAATACAACGGATGATGCCAAATAACAATATCGTGTTGAAGTAATAACTCTTGTTCTTGCTGCACATTAATATGAAAGTTAGGATAATGCTCATACAAATCGTGAAATGTTACGTGCGCCTTATCTTTTAATCGGTCGATGAGTGTTGCATTGACTCTTGATTTTTCAAATTTGGGATGTGCGAAAAGAATGAGTACTTTTTTCATTGGCTATTTTGGTTGACTTTTAAACTTTAGTTGCTAATTATGCTTTCTGTTAAAGTTACTAATAATTTTATTTTGTCTTCATCATATGCATCAGGATGCGCATTATTGTAACTTCCTTTATCATTGTCAAAATATGTGCCTGATTGGTTTTTATGACGTTCTGACATCTTTACATTAATGTGGCAGTATAATAAAAAAAGCCACCTATAATGCAATTTACATTTGGTGGCTTTTTCTGCTATTAATCAATCAAACTAAACTTAAAATCTATTTTATTTTGAATTTACCATTGGAACGAATGTAAATAACAGTTTCAACATCAGTTTTTAAACGTGGTGAAGCTTTTTCTTCTGCACCAAAATAAGAACCTGGTTCCAAAACATTTTCGTCATCTTTTTTAGAAAATTGATGCGTTACTTTACCTGAAATAACCACAGCTCTAAAGTTTGGACTTAAGTTTTTAATTTCACCCTTGAAACCAGCTGGTAATTTTAAAAGAGTAGCACGCAGTTGATTTTTTTCGTGGCTTCCCCATAAAAAAGCAGTTTCAACATTACTTTTTTCTGAAATCCATTCAATATCTTTAGCGTTTAACCAAACTAAATTGGTTTTATCAACGTTCACTGGTTTTTCGCCATTATCAAACGCTTCCGATGTTGGTTTTACCAAATATGGGCCTTCTTGAATATCTAAAAACGCCATATTATCTTCGGCATCTGCAGCTGTAATATGTGCTTCGCCAGCAGGTTGTTGCCAATATGATCCGGCTGGTAACCATTGTTTTTCGGCATTTTCATCATCATTATGTAATAATCCTTTAATTACCACACCACGATACGTTATGTTGTGAATATGTGGTGGTGATGAAAATCCTTTTTTAAATTTCACTAAAAAACCTGCTGGTTCATTTTTTGTGCGGTCGCCCCAAAGTTTTCCTGCAGCAGGACTTTTATCGCCACGCAATGGATTTAGCCAGCCCCATTCTACATTGTCTGCAGTAACAACTTCGTTTATAGATTTTATAGCGTCTGTTGTTGGTGTTTGGGCCAATACTTTAGTCGCCACCAATACCAAAACAACCATTATAAATTTTTTCATCACTATGGTTTTAATATGATCTATATTTTAGTGAAAATTTCACTTTCTGGCAATCTTGATTTTGGTGTTTTATCTGTAGAATTAAAGTCAGATTCTGCTCTGTAACCTATAGAAACGGCAACTAAAGCAGTGAAGCCTTTTTCTCTTAAACCAAATTCTTCATCTAAAGCTTTTACATCAATACCTTCCATAGGTGTAGCATCAATTCCTAAACTCGCAACACCCAACAAAAAGCTACCTATGTTAAGATATACTTGCTTTTCCATCCAATGATTTAAATCTTTTAAATCGTATTTATGTATGTCTGCAAATGTTTTAACAGCACCTATAAATCCGTTTTTTATGTCTTCATTTGGGAATCGTCCATTTTTATCATCTACATCTGCAATGTGTTTGTAATAGTCTTCATCTGCATCTGTTTTTGCACAAAAAAGCACAACAGCTGAAGCATTAGTTACTTTAGGTTCGTTAAAATGGAAAAAACCTTGTGTTCCTTTTGCTATACGTGCTTTTCCTTCATCAGTTTCAGCAATAATAAAATGCCAAGGTTGTAAGTTTACACTTGAAGCGCTCATTCTTAACAAGCTTTTTACTTGATCCATATCTTCTTTAGATATTTTTTTTGTTGGATCAAATTCTTTAGTAGTGTATCTCCAGTTAAGTACTTCTTTTAAATTCATTTTTAATTGATTTTATTATGTTTTAATTTTAACTATCAAAAGTATAGTGACAAAAGTATTTTCATTTTACATTCCTCGCAATAACGGTCAAAAATGATAGTAACAAATAATTAATATTCCAACTGCTTAAATTACTAATTATCAAATATTTAGTTAAATGTTAAAATTACTATAAAAAGTATAGTTGTATAATTTATGATAGTATAGTATTTTTGCACTAATAATTACTATTACTATGGAAATTGAGTATAAAAAACGCCTGATTAAGTTTAACGAAAAAGAGTACTCCTGCTCTACAAGTGTTGCTATGGAACTTATTGGGGGCAAATGGAAAAGTGTGATTCTTATTTATTTGCTCAACGGAAAGAAACGCTACAATGAGTTGTATAAACTTATATCAACAATTACTGAGCGCACATTAAGTTTACAGTTAAAACAACTTGAACAGGATGGACTTATTGTTAGAAAAGTGTATACAAAGAAACCTCCATTGCGTGTAGAATATGAATTGACTGCCTTTGGTGAAAGTTTAAGACCTGTTTTACTTGCTATTGCTGAATGGGGAACTTATGTAGTTGCTGAAAAAGGTGAAGTTATTACTTAGGTTAGTCTTACTGTTTTACTACTATATATAGTCGGGTGTACCCGAACTCACCCTAGTTGACCCGAAGATGACCCGAAGATAACCCGAAGATGACCCGAAGTAAACCCGGAGATGACCTAATAATGTGATTGGGTTCTTAGGTTTACTATTGTTTTTTTATTTCTCCAACATATACTTCATTTTCAAAATTGGCTTTGTAGATATAGCTATCGTCTAACAGTCCAATAATGTTTACATAGATAGTTTTTCCTAAAAGGGATTTGTTTTTTTCTTCTCGTACTTTGGTATAGGTCATGTTGTATTGACATGGTGTTACCCAATCTAGTTTATATTCAGCTTTAAAGGAGTCGCTTTCTTCTACTTGTTTTTTATTGTTTCGTTTTATTTTGGCATCGGCATATCTTAAATCTAGATACTTAAACTTACCTTTTTGGAACTTTTTGCATTTATCCCAATTGGACTCAGAAATACTTGCGTTTTGGTATTTTTTGTTTATTAATTCTGCTGTTTCAGTATAGCAATTGTTTTGGTATCCGTCATCTAAATCGCCTTGTTTACCAATAAAATCTCTTTTGATTTTATCAATCATCTCTTGATTGCTGTAAGATGTTAAGTCGTTAATTATTGTAACTTTATCCACAACAGCGTCATCATTAAAACATACTTCTATGGTTATAATTTCGACAGTTTCTACATCATCAACATAGGCTATTTTACTTTTTTGTGCATAATTAATTGATGAAAGTAATAAGCAGATAAAACAAATGGGAAGGGTTTTCATTTTTAATAGATTGGTTTAAAAACAAATATATGTTTTTATGTTCATATTCTTTGCTTGTCCAAAAAAACGAACCAAAAGAAAAGACCCTTGTCTTAGTAATTTTGAATGCTTACTAGCTTTGAAACCACAGATATAAATGAGATTACTTTAATATGTTTTTAATGACAATGAGAAAAGATATTGTGTTGTTGTTGTTTGTTTTTATGCTAAAAGAGAATTGGTAATGTAAATTGCACATTAACTTTTTCATTATCATGCATACCTGGTTCAATCTTAGGTAGTGATTGTATAATTCGTATTGCTAATTGTTTTAATTCATCATTTTTTGCACGTGCTGTTATTTTTTTTATGTCACCTTCTTTAGTAATAACAAAAGACACATAAATAGCTTGATTAATTTTACCCTTATTTAATTCATTAATATAGTCTGGATTTTGCATTACATATTTTGTGATTTTTTGATTGAAACAATTTCTTCTTTCAGAAACTCTAACATCTTCACAACCAGGAAAAACAGGAGGTTGCCGTACTATAGCTATAGGATATGAATAACCTATGTTTTCTACTTTTTCTACTTTTTTGGTTTTTTTAGGCTCTTCAGGTTCTAACTTAATTTTTAATGGTTTTTGTCCTGTAGCGAAACGATATAAGTTTTCTCCGAATTGATTTCTCTCTTTACTATTACAGCTAAAGGATTTGAATAGAACTATTTGATGCACAGAAAAGTCTCCAAATTTTTCATAGTCAGATAATAATTTTTTAACAACTTGCCCAGAAAATCCTTTATCAATATACCCTTGTGCTACTTTTTGAAATTTAGGGTCTACATAAATAGTTTGCTTTTGAGTAGACTTTTTATTTTGGTACATATCAATAAATGGCATAGTGTTTTCTCCTGTATAAAAAGTGTGACTATATACTTGGCTAAAAACAGCTACATCTACCTGATATTCTATTTTATTAGATGGTAATGCCTCGGGACAACTTGAGGACATAAAGTTAATGTAGCTAAGAAATAATGTTTTAAAATAAATATCGTTTTCAATGTCTCCAAAATGACCATAATATATAGCGCTAAATAGGTTTTCGCTTTCTCCAAATTGATGCCAGTTAATTTTATCTTGAGCTGTTGCTTGCTTGACTAAAAGCAAACAGATAAAGAATACTATTTTTTTCATTTTATGCATTTAAATTGTGCTATACTTAATTTTTACTGCATTTGTAAAGCAGGTTTATTTAATGCCATTTTAGTCATATTTGTATACAGTTGCTTTGCCTCTTTACTATTACAACCAAATTTGGCGTTAAACTTATAAAGTAATGTTATTAATTGAGTCATTTCGGAATAATTGACTACGTGATACCTTAGGTTGATTAAAAAATAATTGTGTAATTGACCATCAACTAGAATATCTTGATAATATGAAATATAACCTCTACCATCATTTTCGATTTGCGACATGGCTTGAAACTCTGTTACTTTAACTGAGACCGTTTTGGCGTCACTAATACTTGAAGAGCACTTATTGGATTTGTATAAAATATACTCCCATAGTACCCAACTTTTTGACTTATATGGTATGAGATCAAAATGACCTTCAAAAACGCTCATCAATTGTTTAGCCTCATCAGTAGTACCAAAAGTGTTCCACCAAAACGAATCTTCAAAGGTTACAATATTGTTATTTTCTTTTTTATAGGCTTTCTGTTTTTCTTTTGAAACCAATAATGCTTGTTGCCAAGCTAATTCTTTGGCTTGTTGTTTTTCTTTATACTCTTTATATATTCTCTCTTGCTCTTGTTCTCTAGCTTTTTTTAGTTCTAACTCCTTTGCTTTTTTTGCTTCAATAGCTGTTATTTCTTTGTCCTTTAAAGCTATTGCTTCGTTTGTATTATTTATATCGAAGCTTAAACCGTAGCTTTCATGTTTGACATTTAACTTATATAGTAGTGCTTTGCTTTTACCATCTCTTACATGAATTTTATTTAAATTAGGGAAGAAATATGCCAATGGTTCCATGTTAGTGCCTCGTTTATGATTAAGAGCACTTGACAACATGTTTTGTTCATCATCAGTTTTTGAAGTGTACTGTAGTTGTCCGTCATAATCAGAAATCATTTCGATAGTAGAAGCGTTGTATAGCTCTATGACATTTATGAGCTTTGAGGTTAGCTCAATACCACTCTTTTTTACACTATTGTATCTTTGCCCTGAGTTTGCGGTTTTAGTTCCCCAAATGATTTCGTCATTAGCTTGTCCGTACACTCGATATTTCTCTAATAGTTTAGTGTAACTTACGTTTAAAAAATCATCAAAATCTGCTGTACTTACTGGATGACGCTTGTAAGTACCAGTGATGGTATTGTATGAATTTGTTTCGTTGCCTATTATAGAAACACTCGTATCAGAAATAATATCTATTCCTTTAATATTAAATTGATGATTTCCTATTTTGTGAAGAGTAAATAAACTACGTACATCAATATTTTTACTATAAACTTCTGTAGAGCCTACAAAATAACTTGCTTTATATTTTCCTGAAGCGCGTTTACCTTGATATTGTATTACCTTACAAAAAAATCTACTACCTGTATTAGTTTTTCGATATTCATAAATGTAAATTTGAGTTAATCGTGGCCTTTCAAAATTTTTACCATCAATAATTGCTGAATAAAAACCGTTTATTCCAGAATTATCTATTTTAAATTGGGTTTGTGCACCCACAGAAAGGTTAAAGAATACAACAAGGCCTAATAAGAAAAGTTTTGACTTAATTGTAGGAGGTATGCGTTTAAACATAATAAGTGAAAGAAATAATGATTAATAGCTAAGAGTAAATATACAAATTACTAACTACTAAAAATCAATTATTTACACTTTTTACTAATATAGCTTGTTTCTGTTTTTGATTATATTTATTTATTTGATTACAATTATTGATTAATATCTTATAATGTGTGTTGTTATGTTTATTTTACCTTGATGCAAAATGAACCAAAACATCAAAACAGACTATAGGATATTCTTTCTTACCACTCGCCTCTTTATTTAGACCGCTTTTAGAATTTTTAATAATACATGTTGCTTGTTAAACTCTTCAACAAGCTCTGGGTGACAAGCCGTATTATAATAGAGATAAATGTTATGTTATATTCAGAATTACAGAACTTTAGAATTGCTATTTTCGTATTTATAATGACTATGAATAGAAGTAATTATTAGTTAATTTTATAAAATTTTTCCTACATTTATATGCATGTAGTTTTGTATATGAAAAACACCAAAGAACATACACATTTCGCAAGCAGGTTGAAGCTTTTTGACCTGCTTTTTTTATTGCTACTTGTTGTGTCGGTTGTTATTGGTATAGTAGCAGAAATGCAAGATTTAATATATACTATGCCGCTTGTTGTATTAAGCATAATAGGGAAATATATCTATGAAACTAAACGGAAGTTTAAGGTCTTATTTTTAATTGCATTATTGTGTATTCTTGTTTCTGATGTGTTGGTCTTTACTTCTTTTAAAGATTATCTTTTATGGATTTCGCTACTTAATACATTTTTTTTGATATGCTCTGCACTAGTGTTAAAGCCATATGTTAAATATGGAAAAACAAGAGCTTCGATGACTATTTCAGTATTTATAAGTATCGCTTTTGTTGTTTACATTTTATATACTGTTTTTAATTTAATTATTACTGAAGTGTATGGTATAGAGGTGTATTTTGCTGTTTTATGTGAGCTAAGTATGCTTTTATTTTTATTTCCTATTGGAAAAATTTATTTGAGTGATTACTATGACACAGGTACAATACTGTTAGCTTCAGGTATTTTCTCTTTATTTCAAGTAGCACTAAGTATTATTAATGAATTTCTTTATTTCGACTCCACCTTTACAGTATTGATTATTATTTGTCATTCATTGTCATTATACTTACTTACCAAGTTTTTAACAAACACTAAGGCGCTAAAAGACGAAGCGTTACGCGAAAACTATTTGTAGTAACAGGTTTTCATTTTCCCACCTTTTATCAACTTCATATTTATCAATCAGTTAACAGCTTTTTTGTTAACTAATTTTTGTACACTAGGACTCACAAATTATCTTCATAAAAATATAAAATTGGGATGCCTAAAGTCTATATACTGAGTTTGTGCGTACATATACATATAAACCAAAAACGATAAACAATTCAATTAT
Source organism: Meridianimaribacter sp. CL38 (assembly GCF_004328055.1). NCBI lineage: Bacteria > Pseudomonadati > Bacteroidota > Flavobacteriia > Flavobacteriales > Flavobacteriaceae > Meridianimaribacter > Meridianimaribacter sp. CL38. The sequence goes on from NZ_QKWS01000002.1 coordinate 229,115, forward strand.
GAAAAAAACAGCAATTATTTGTTTTAGCGCTTTAGTATTAGCTTCTTGTGTATCAAAGAAAAAATATTTAGCTCTAGAGCAAGACAATGGCGAACTAAAAAGCGAACTGACCAAAACCAAAGTAGAAAATGAAGAACTGGAAGCAAAGTTTGCAGCAATACAAGCACGTGTAGACCAGTATAACTCAAAAATAAACTCCCTTACCAAAGACAACGACTCTAAACTAGTGAATGTAGATGGCGTAGTAATGTCTGAAAACACTAAAGCGCAAATGCGCGAAACCCTAAAGAGCGTCCCTCCTGCTTATTTAATGGGCTCAAAAACTTTAAAGGACTCTATGAATGCTGCAATATCCTACAACCTTAAAAACTCGGTAGATACTATTGATGAAAGTGATGACATTGCCATTAATATAGAAGAAACTGTAGTGATGATTTCTATTTCGGACAAGATGTTATTTAAATCGGGAAGTTATAAAGTTAGCGATAAAGCTGATGCTATTTTACAACAGATTGCTGATGTGATAAACTCTGAAGAGAGCTTAGACGTTATGGTTGAAGGACATACTGATGATAAAGCAATGGTACAAAACGCATCGGTAAAAGATAATTGGGACTTAAGTGTATTGCGTGCTACATCGGTAGTAAAAAAATTACAAAACGACTTTAACATCGCACCTGAGAAGCTTATTGCTGCAGGTAGAAGTTTTTACCAGCCTATTGCTGCTAACGACACCAAAGAAAATAGAGCTAAAAACCGTAGAACACGTATTGTGATTTTACCTAATCTTGATAAGTTTTTTGCACTTATGGCTAGCAACTAATAGCTCAAACCATATTAAAACTTAACCACGTTAATTATTCCATTTAATAAAAGGACCGTTATTAGTTTAACGGTCTTTTTTGTTAGTTCTTCTTAAATGTTAGGGTTTTGTTAAAAAAACTTTTTACATTTGGTTTACTTTGATTACCAAACCCTAACGTATTTGCTTATGAAAAACATTACTTTACTCTTATTAGTTTTTGTATTATCATTTAGCACAACTCGTGCTCAAGAATCTGTTGCTAGAGAATGGAACGAGACTTTACTTAGTGCTATACGACTAGATTTTGCAAGACCTACTGTACATGCTCGTAACTTATTTCATACTTCAATAGCTATGTATGACTCTTGGGCTATTTTTGATACTACTGCTGAAACAGTATTTTTAGGAAAAGTCTTTGGTGGTTATAACTGTGGTTTTAATGGTATAACAACACCAACAGACGTTGCTGCTGCACGCCATGAAATGATGAGTTATGCTATGTACCGATTGTTAACCCATAGATTTGCCAATTCGCCTAACCCAGGAACAACACAACAATTGTTTGATGATCATTTTTCTAGTTTAGGATACGATAGCAGCTTTACTTCTACTGACTATTCAACAGGTTCTTATGCTGCACTTGGTAATTATTTAGCACAAGAACTTATAGCTTTTGGATTGCAAGATGGTGCCAATGAGCAAGGTGGCTATGCAAATGTATATTACACACCTAGCAACACACCATTAATTATGCAGTCTGGTTATTATGATGACATGAACGATATGCAAGATCCAAACCGCTGGCAACCTTTATCGTTTGACACGTTTATAGACCAAAGTGGTAATGTGTATCCTGTAGATACACCTTCGTTTTTAAGTCCTGAATGGGGAGCAGTTACACCGTTTTGCTTAAAACCAACCGATCTTGATATTTTAAACGATGGTTTTGATTGTTATGTATATAACGACCCAGGACCACCAGCTTATATTCAAAATTCTAATGAAGATGGATTTGATGACCCTTACAAATGGAACTTTTCATTAGTAGCTTCATGGTCTTCACATTTAGACCCTGACGACCCAACACTAATTGATATATCACCAGCATCTATAGGTAATATTGATTTTGCAAGCTTACCAACTACTTTTGAAGAATATAAAGTATTTTATGACTTTATGGAAGGTGGTGACCCAAGCCCAGGATATACTGTAAATCCGTCAACAGGATTACCATATACACCACAAATGGTAAAACGAGGTGATTATGGACGTATACTTGCTGAGTTTTGGGCAGATGGACCAGACTCTGAAACACCACCAGGACACTGGTTTACAATATTAAATTATGTAAGTGACCATCCTGAATTAGAAAAACGTATAGGAGGTGTAGGCCCAATTGTAGATGACCTAGAATGGGATGTAAAGAGTTATTTAGCTCTTGGTGGTTCAGTACACGATTGCGCAGTAAATATTTGGGGAATTAAAGGTTATTATGACTATGTACGACCAGTATCTGCTATTCGTTATATGGCTTGGAAAGGACAAAGTAGTGATATGTCGTTACCAAGTTACGATCCACATGGCTTACCATTAATACCTGGACGTATTGAACTTATTGAAGCTGGAGATCCGCTAGCTGGTTCGGGAGATGAGAACGTAGGAAAGATTAAAATATATGCTTGGAAAGGACCTGATTATATTAGTGATCCTGAAACTGATATTGCACATGTAGATTGGATATTAGGTACACGTTGGTGGCCCTACCAAAGACCCAGTTTTGTATCTCCTCCATTTGCTGGGTATTTATCTGGTCACTCAACATTTTCAAGAGCTGCAGCAGAAACTTTGACTTTATTTACTGGTGACGCTTATTTTCCTGGAGGAATGGGAGTTTTTGATGCTGACCAAAACCAATTTTTAGTGTTCGAAGAAGGTCCGTCACAAAACATTGAGCTACAGTGGGCAACCTATAAAGATGCATCAGACCAATGTAGTTTGTCTCGTATTTGGGGTGGAATTCATCCACCTATTGATGATATTAGAGGACGAATTATAGGTAATAAAATTGGCGTAGAAGCTTACAATTTAGCTACTCAGTATTTTAACGGAACACTTAACACGCAAGAGCAAGAATTTGAGACTAGTAGTATTAAGCTTTATCCTGTTCCTTTTAAAGAGGAATTACACGTATCTCACAATTTTGGAAGCACTTTACAGTTGTCATTGTATAGCTTAGATGGTAAGCAAATACTAGACACTACTGTTACTAATAATGGTCCTACTTCCCTATCCTTAAACAATTTATCAACTGGTGTGTATGTAGCAAAGTTTATTGATACCAACAACCACATTGTAGACGTTAAAAAAATTGTTAAAAACTAGATAAAACACTTTACATAGGGTACTTTTGTAGTAAAATAAAGTACCTTATGTTTTCATTGTTTAACACCTTTAGAATTGTCGCCTTTTTAGAAGGTCTTTCTTACATTTTATTACTATTTGTTGCAACTCCTATAAAGTATCTTGCTGACGACCCACAGTATGTAAAACTATTGGGTATGCCTCATGGTTTATTATTTATTGCTTATATTATCCTAGCGATAATGGTAGGAAGTGAAATGAACTGGAGCAAGAAAACATCAGCAATAGTACTAGTAGCTTCAATTATACCATTTGGTACTTTTTACATCGAAAAAAAATATTTAAAGACTGCTAAGTAATGCAAGACATTCAGTGCTTTTTTTATGATCTTTTTGTAGCCTCTGGAGTTTCAGAAACTGCTGCGAAGTATTTAAACATGCTATGTTTATTGGTAATATTATCAATACTCTTGTTTATTGCTGATAGAATAGCACGCAGAATTATTATTCGGTTTTCTACTGCTTTTTCAGAAAGAACTAAAACCGATTTTGACAACCTTTTAGTAAGCCATCGTGCACCAAGGCGCATTGCACATCTTGTTCCGTTAGTGCTTACCATTAATTTGTTTCCTATTGTTTTTCAAGATTTTCCACATTTTGAAAAATACATCATAATGATTCTTAAGGTGTATGGTATTTTACTCACCATCTGGATTATAAGAAGTGTATTAAAAACTTTTGAATCATACTTTAAAACCTTACCACGACTAAAAGACAAGCCTATTGACAGCTACATACAAGTAGCTATGTTATTTATTTGGATTATAGGTGTAGCTTCTATTCTTGCAATATTAATCAACCTGTCGTTTATTAAGTTCTTTACCACATTAGGAGCAGCTTCGGCAGTATTGCTTTTAATTTTTAAGGATACTATTTTAGGTTTTGTAGCTAGTATACAAGTAGCCATAAACGATACTGTACGTATTGGTGACTGGATTACCATGGAAAAATATGGCGCTGATGGTGATGTGATTGAAATTAACCTGTCTACTGTACAAGTGCAGAACTTTGACATGACTATTACCAACATTCCAACCTATGCACTAATCTCTGATTCGTTTAAAAACTGGAGAGGTATGCAAGCTTCAGGTGGTAGACGTATAAAGCGTTCTATACTACTAAAAGGAAAAAGCGTTAGCTATCTTACTGATGAGCAAATAGAACGTTTTAAAAAAATACAGTTGATTACCGAGTACCTAAACCAACGTCAAAATGATATTTTAAAATCTAATGAAGAACGTGGAGCAGATAAATCGGTTTTAATTAATGGTAGAAACTTAACAAACCTAGGTGTATTTAGAAAGTATTTACAATCGTATATTGAAGGTCACTCGGCAATTAATAAAGACATGTTTATTATGGTACGCCAATTAGCACCAACACCACAAGGTTTACCATTAGAAATCTATTGTTTTAGTAGTGATAAACGCTGGCAAAACTATGAGTATATCATGTCTGATATTTTTGACCATGCTTTAGCTGCAGTACCTTATTTTGACTTAGAACTGTTTGAACTAACAACAGGGATTATTAACGAGTAAATGCTACTCTTCTAGCCTATCTTTTACAAACTCTACTTTGGTTTTACCATGAGGAGCTGGTTTACCGTCTTCACCAAGGTTTACCATAATGATGTTATCAACCGTTAAAATGGTTTCTCTAGTCATTTTGTTACGCACTTCGCATTTCATTGTTAAAGAAGTTCTACCAAATTTTAGGACTTCGATACCAATTTCGATAATATCACCTTGTTTTGCTGATGACATAAAATTGATTTCAGAAATGTATTTAGTTACAATTTTAGAGTTTTCTAACTGAATGATAGTATACAATGCAGCTTCTTCGTCAATCCAAGCTAGTAACTGTCCTCCAAATAAGGTTTGGTTTGGGTTTAGGTCTTCGGGCTTTACCCATTTGCGTGTGTGAAATCTCATCTATTAAAATAATGTGTTTGTACTTTGATTACCCATTTGCGGAACAACTAAATCGGTTCCTAATGTGGCGTTTAATTGTTTTATAAAATATGCTGATAATAAAGGTGATGCTTTTTCAATGTTTTGATGCACAAAAAAGTCTATTTCCTTAATCCCTTGCGCTTTCCATTCGTTGAGACGTTTTACCCAATCGTCCAATCGTGTGTAATCGCTTTCATGGTTGGCTCCTACATAACGTACAAAAGCTGTAGCGTTGGTTAATCGCATGTGCATAAGATCGCGACGACCAGCAGTATCGACAATTACATTTGAAATATTATTGGATTCCAATAAATCGTATAACTGATTTGCTACTACTTGGTCGTTGTACCAATTAGTGTGTCTAAACTCAATAGCCAAAGGGACTTCTTTAGGCCAACTTTCAACAAAATGAACTACTCGGTCAAAATCCTTTGGTGCAAAATTATTATGCATTTGTAAAAAGATCGTTCCTAATTTTTCTTTTAAGTTAGACGCATTATAGAGGTAGTTTTCTACAACTGCTTTAACTTCGTTTAAACGTTTCCAATGGCTAATTTCTTGATTTAGTTTTGGAAAGAATTTAAAGTTTTTAGGTGTTTTCTCATACCAAGTTTCAAACTGTTCTGCACGAAAAATACGATAGAATGTTGCATTAAGCTCTATAGAGTTGAACTGTGTAGAATAATACGCCAGTTCATCTTTTGTACCTCTTGGGTAAAAGCCTTTAAGGTCTGCTCTATTCCATTTTGCACAACCTACATAAACACTTGGGAAATTATCATCCTTTACTGCGTTTAATACTCTTAGTGTATCTATGTGGTCGTTAGGAAAAGTAAAGTCTATATCTTGAGGGTTGCTAACACTTCCAAATTTCATTATTGAACTCTTTTTTAAATGCATTCAAAGATACGCAAAAGCATGCATACCGCTTATTGCAATCCATATCAAAGACTTATATTATTATCAGTAGAATCAATATTGTTAATAACGCAGTTAACAACATATTTTGAAGACACTCTTATGCAGAGTCTTAATTTATATTTTTAATAAAACAAAAGTTCCATGTCAAACAGATCTACACAATTAGAACAGATTCGTCCTGTTATTTCTTCGGCTTTAGTACATGATAATATGAGTAGCGATGAACGCTTCCAAAACAACACTTTACGACCAGTAATAAAATTGCAAAGTGACTTGTTTATTGAAGTGTTTAAAAACTATGTTTCAAAACACAAAAATGTGTTTTACGACTTGTCGCATACTAAACAATTGGACTATATAGAGAATGCCATACATAAGGATATGAAGTTTAGAAACTCCTTAAAGGGTATGATTATAGGACAATTTACAATTGAAGAGTACCGTATTTATATTCAAAACTCTTCAGCTTTAAACAAACGCATGATGAACATTGTAAAAGAAGGTTTTATAAATAATATTCAACTTTTTCAGCATCCTATTGCTAAGGCTATATAATGATTAAACACGAATTACTAGACGCTTGTTTTAGCTACGTTAACAAGCGTATATCGAGTTATAAAGACGAGATAGAGACCATAAAAGAGTCTATTGAAAATAATGACAAAAGCAATGATGAGGATGACGACTCAGGTAACGGAAAGCTTTTTAACGACTTAGAAAAAAACGCACAGTACCTTAGTGATGCTACCAAAATGCTAGACACCTTAAAACTTATTAACCCAAAAACGGTAAATGACTATGTGGTTTTAGGCAGCTTAGTAAAAACCAATAGCACTTCTTTTTTTATTGCTGTAAGCGTTGGTAAGGTTGAACTTGCCAATGATAGCTTTTTTGTGATTTCTAAGTCTTCACCTATTGGTGAACTTTTGATGGGAAAAACCAAAGGCGATGTTATAAGCTTTAACGGAACCACATATACCATTACTGAGGTTAGTTGATATTTGAGAAAGTGAATTTGTCGCTTTTCATAACCCATTACACAAAAAAATCATAACACATTAAAAACAAACTAAATGCACAATAATCAACCAAATGAAAGTCAAAAACTAATTTTAGCCGAAAAAGGAACAAGGTTTGGACATAATATAATTGACACTATCGGATTTTATTTTATTGTTTTCTTACATGCAATGGTATTAGATGAATGGTTAGGGATTATACCAGAAGGAGGTTCAGATTGGTTTGTGTTTTATTTCTTTTTTCTATATGTGATGTATCATGCCTTATTTGAACATTTTTTCGGAAAAACACCTGGTAAATTTATAACGAAAACTAAAGTTGTAAAAAATGACGGAAGCAAACCTTCATTTATGAATATTCTTGGACGAAATACAGCTAGACTTATTCCTTTTGATCCTTTGTCATTTTTGTTTTCAGATAGAGGTTGGCACGATCAAATATCTAACACTTATGTTATAGTAGATAAAAAGAAAGAATAACATCTTATAACAACTAGTTTAAACCTAAGATGAATTAAATCTTATTTACTATCTTTCACAAAACGAGTCATATACAAACTGTTAAGCGCAACTCCAAAAAGTTTATTAGTTCAATTGAAAACTTTAACTTCGCTTAACGGTCGATATAGATTATTAAAACAATCCATATCTTATAAAGTTGTACTGCATTTGAGAAATGAAATACCGAACGAATAAATATCTGACTTTAAAAGGCAAAATTGAGGAAATTTCTCTTCCTGATTCTGCTTATGGAGAATGGATTGTTTATGAGAACAATAAACCTAAATTTCACGTAAATATTTTTAATTACGAATCGAAAAGTAACTGTTTGGTAAATGTGATTATGACTGAAAGTAAATCGGAGTTTAAAAGTGTTCTGAAAGACATCAATGAGCGATATAAACGGAATTTAACCTTGTCATCCAAAACAAACTTCGGAATTAAATTAAATTCAAAGCTTATAGAATCCGAATTAGATTCTTTACCATTCGAATGGCTTGAGCATCATACCGAATTGATAAAAGCACCTTGGGAAAAATATCCTGATATCAATCCAAGCGATATGTTTTGGAGAATGGGAAAAGGAGAAGATGCTATTTCAATTTTTGCACGATATTACAACTCGCTAACTCGGACAGAAAAGAATGAATTTGAAAAAGAATTTAAACCGACAGCTGAATGGGCTGACTTTTATGAATAAAAACGCAGTACAACAATGTATAACCACAATACTGTTGAACTCTTCTAAACTTATGGTTAGCGTTTACAATTGCTTTTAAATAATAGACTCTCCATTTATGTTTGTTGTTAACACATCGCTCATATAATCAAAATAAGGTCTTATGGCTTTAAAAGCTGTATTGACTTCCTCTATAAAGTTATCGCTTAACACCTCTTTATCAGTATAGTTTTTAGTGAAAATGTATTGCTTTTTTCGTATTAAGTCTATTGCAGGATGCTCTTTATCAAAGCCTTTAGGCGCAGTTTTAAGTTCGTCGCCAACAAAGTCTCCCCAAACTGCTTTAAATGACTTGTTGTTTATGATTTCGCGAATTTCGGTATCGTCAGCCTCAAATTCTTTTCTAATACGTAATAAGTCTTCTTTATTAGGTTCCCAAAATCCTGTAGCAATAAACGATTGGTTGTTTGGTGCAATATGCAAATAATAACCACCACGTAGCTCAGGCTTTTTTCTATGGAATGATCCACCAAAATGCGTTTTGTAAGGAGTTTTATTTTTTGAAAAACGTACATCGCGATAAATACGAAATAGTTTAAGACGGTCAATTTCATCATGTGTTTTTAAAGCTTCAAACAATTCGTTGTACACCTTTTTGGTATTGGCTTCAATGGTTTTAAATTCTTTTTTATGGTCGTTAAACCAATCTCTATTATTGTTTTGCTCTAATCTGTTTAAAAAATCGAAAGTGTCTTTAGAAATCGAACTCATTGGTATTGCTTAAATTTTATTTAAAAGTACAAAAAAAGTCCTGCATAACGCAGGACTTTAATTGAACTGATCATAAGAGAATTCAATTTAGTTATTAATTATCATCAGTTACTTCATCAACAGCATCTTCTACCTCGTCTCCTACATCCTCAATGGCTTCTTCTACGGTTTCGTCTGCTGATTTCTTTTCTCTACAGCTTGTAAATACTGCAGATAATGCGAACATTAATGTTAATGCTAAAACTATTTTTTTCATGATATGGTTTTTAATGGTTATTAATTGTTTTATTGTTTTGGTACTGATTAGCTTTTCTTCATAAGCCCTCTAAGTAGTGATACTACAAAGAGTATTAAAAAGATAAAGAAACATATTTTAGCTATTCCAGCTGATGCACCTGCAATTCCACCAAATCCTAAGAATCCAGCGATAAGGGCAATAATAATAAAGGCAATTGTCCAACGTAACATAATTTTATTGTTTTATGATTACACTAAAAGCTTTGTGAATACAAAAAGCTACTCTAACGTTTAGAGATTTTAAATACGTAAAATAAAGCTTAAAAGGGGAAAATACTTGAATAAGTAATTACTGTTAGCTAAGCGGATAATACCAACAGTATTTACCTCTAAATTACAAACAGTAAGCGAATTACCATAGTTTTTAACAGATGTTAACTGAATAGAGACTCATTTAACACAAATTATGTTAAAGCCAACGTTTTCTTCTAAAATAAATTAACATTAAAATAAACAGAACAATCATAACAGCCCACACTACATAGTAACCATATTTGTAATGCAGTTCTGGCATATTATTGAAGTTCATACCATACACACCAGCTATAAAGGTTAACGGAATAAAGATAGTAGCAATAATGGTAAGCACTTTCATAACTTCGTTCATCTTATTGCTAATAAGTGTCATGTACATATCCATAATACTCCATATCATTTCGCGATACAAATCAATGGTTTCACTCACCTGAATGGTATGGTCATACAAATCTCTAAGGTAGCTTCGGGTTTTAATGTCTATGATTTTACATTCAGACTTTTCTAAACGGTTAATGATTTCTCTAAACGGAAATATAGACCGTCTAATTTTTAGAATTTCTCGTTTTAACCCTTGTATTTGACTTGGTGTACTTCCATTTGATTCCGAAGCAAAAACATCTGTCTCCAAATCCTCTATCCTATCGCCAAAATCTTCAATAACTGACATATAGTTATCCACAACAGCATCTAAAATTGCATACATTAAATAATCGGAACCCTGAGACCTAATACGACCTTTAGCGTTAGAGATACGCTCTCTCAATTCATCAAAAACATCACCATCTGCTTCTTGAAACGTAAGTACGTAGCTTTCACCAACTACCATGCTCACCTGTTCATAGTTTAACACACCATCATCTTTAAAATAAAGCATTTTAAAAACGATAAATAAGTAATCTTCAAACTCATCAATTTTAGGACGATGTGTGGTATCAACTACATCTTCGAGTGTTAGTGGGTGTAGGTGATAATGCAAACCAAGTTTTTCAATGTTTTCAATTGCGTTTAACCCATTTACATTAATCCAAGTTACCTGATTGGTCTCTTTAAAATTAAAGGCATCCTCAACATTTTTAGAATCTAACTTTGTGTAAGAATCTACACTGTAATTGATAATTTCAACAGTAGTAACATCAGAAAACTTTTTCCCTTTATAGGAAATAGTTCCTGGTGGAAGGTTGGATGCTTTGTTGGGTTTTCTACGTTTTTTGATTTTCATCATTAATATAACTTGGAGACTAAAAGTATAAAACTTAGAGCAATTGAACACATCAATTTAAGAATAACTAATAACAATTGAAATTTGACTGCAAAAAAGTTAAAACCAGCTATATTTGAATAATTGGAATTCGACTTGCATTTTGGATAAATTTTTATTATTATGCAAATTAAATCCTTCAAATAGAATATATGGGAAGACCAGCGACAAAACCTAAGAAACTCAAAGATGGTTTTTATTTAGAAATTAGAAACAAAGGGTCAAAAACAGGAATTAAACTTTACAGAGACACTAAGGCTCAAATGCTTAGAACAATTAAGGAGTATGAACAAGCCAAAGAAGTTATTATTTTAGGAGAATCTAAAAACGGAAAATGGGTTAATAAAGAACCTGTTTTACACGTTATGGAGGATTAACTTCTTATACTTTTTTTATTCATTTCGCAATTATTTAGATATACTTTTAGATTATTTTCATAAATTGTTTTAAAATTTTACTAACTAAACAAAACAATTTATGGATCATTCAACTAGAACAAAACCACCAATTTGGTTTTGGATTATTAGTGTTATTGCATTAATATGGAATTTAATGGGTGTTATGGCCTACTTAGGTCAAGCCTATATGTCTGATGCTGATTTAAGCGCTTTACCTGAAGCCGAACAAGCTCTTTATACCAATGTACCTGCTTGGGCAACTGCTGCATTTGCTATTGGTGTTTTTGGAGGTGCGTTAGGATGCTTACTTTTACTTTTAAGAAAAAAATGGGCTAAAAGCCTATTTATTATTTCGTTAATAGGTGTGTTGATACAGACCTCATACAATCTTTTTGTAAGCGATGCTTTAGACGTTTATGGTACTAAAGGATTAATTATGCCTATAATTATATTGATTATTGCGCTATATCTTATTATGTTTTCTAACAAGTCTATAGCTAAAGGTTGGATATCTTAATGCTATTATAAGTTAATAAAAATCAAAAGCATCTTATCAATAAGGTGCTTTTTTATTTAAACAACGTCTTGTTAAGAATTAAACCGGAAGCAGGTGCAATGTAGTCAATTGCTATATCACTATCTTCTTGCAAACTCGCAGAGATATCATCTAATGTCATTTCTCCCTTTCCTAGTTTTATCAAAGCTCCCATCATTAACCTTATTTGATTTCTACCAAAACCTTCTCCTCTAACCCTTAGCATGTATGTGTTTTTTGGAAAGAAACTTGCTGTGTATTCTTTGTTTTCTATAAGCTCGCAGCTTTCAATAGTTCTGGTGTATAATCCATTTCCTGTTGCTTTATAGCAATAACTTTTAAAATTGTGCTCACCTTGAAAAAGTTTAGCGCCTTTAATCATTACATCTATATCCAGTTCATCTAAAATAGTTGTGAGTATTGGTGCACAAAACGGATGGCATTTTTCGCCATGAGCAAACAAGTAAATGTACTCTTTAACTTTTGGGTGTTGAATGATATTAAACTCCTTATCGACTTCTTCAATTGATAAGGCTCTAACATCTTGTGGTAAGTTGTAGTTAAACCATTTTAAAAAATAGTCTTTATCGTCAATTTCATGCTTTAAAAATAGCTCTATAGCCGTTTCATTTGCTGACACCATTGCATCGGTTCGACCTGCAACTAAGGTTTTAAAATATTTGCCTTCAAGTATGTAATTAAATGTACGATCCACCATAAGGTGAAGGGTTTTTAAGTTGGGTTGTTTTTGCCAACCATGAAACCTATAGCCTAAATATTGAATTTTTATGAGGTAGTAATAGCGCTTATCAAACATAATGGCAAGAACGTTATTTTATTGAACAATCCAAAGTCTAATATTTATAAAAAAAGACCATCAAGCACGAAGCTTGACAGCCTTTTAAAAAATTACTAACTAATTATTAATCTATAACTACTTTCTTAACTTTTAGTTGAGATTGGTTTGAAACTTTTACAATGTAAACACCACTGTTTAAACCAGATACATCAACACTGTTTCTTGTTGCAGAAGTATCTAACATTTTAGTTTTAACTAAACGACCTTGAATATCGTATAAGTTAACTGTTGATTCACCAAACAACTGTCCTTTTACAATTAATTCATTATTGGTATTATCAGAAAAGACATTCAACTCACTAGCATTAACTTCTCCTATTGATAGTGTTCCTGGTTCAACATAAATTGTATAGTCCTCAGTTTGTCCATATACTAAAGAGGTGTAACACGCTGAGTCTATTAAATTAACTCCTCCAAATCTATCATCAACATCAGTCATCAATCTTAATCTCACATAACTATCATAAGGAATACTTGTAGGATATGCTATTGTTACTGGCACAACTGCTCCACCAGCTATATCTTGAGTAAAACTTTGCGTTTCAGCATCGTCATCAAAATCACCATCATTATTCCAATCTATCCACACACCTAACTGATGAAAGTTACCAGGCGCAACTTCAACATTCATTGTATAAGAATTTGCTGCATCAATATTGAAAAGACCAGTACAATTAACACTTCTGTCAATATTACCTCCATCAATTCCTGTAGTAGATGTTGTATAAGTTGTATTGTTTAATTCAACACTCATCACACCTGAGTAATTGTTTCCAGCAGGTGAATTTGCTAAACATACTGCTGCAGGAGCTGTAAATCCTGGTGATGGAGCTTCATCTCCTTTAGAAGCTACAATTCCAGTATCAGTCATTGCTGCTCTTGCTCTTGTTTTTTGGTCTTCAGTTAATCTATCAGTACAATAATAATAACTCATTATATTATTAACAGTATTGTTATCAACCCAAGGACTACCTGTACATGTGTTATTTGCTGGACAAGTACTTGTTTCTCTTAAGTGAGGAACAGTATCTGCACAACCATCACTATCTACACCTACAGTAGCATCGGCAGGACAAGTATCACCTACTCCATCACTGTCAGTATCATCTCCTTGAAACGTGTGATATAAATGGAAATAGTGACCAACTTCATGCACTACAGTACTATTGTCTCCATTGGAGTTTAATCCCCAACCATTAGTATTTCCTGGATCGTAACCAAAAACGGTTGACATCATTACCGATCCATGGCTACTAGAACTTTCGCTATAGAAATATGCATATCCTTGATAACCATAGCCACCATTATTATCGTCTAATTCAGTTACAACCCAAACATTAAAATAATCAGTTTGTGGCCAACTAATTAAAGTCTTAATATCATTGTAACTAGCTCCATTTGACTCAGTAACATTAACACCATATTGTGAGTAACCTGGTAAACTAGAAGCATTAATTCTATTAATACCTGTTGTAGCGTTACAGTTCGGGTCTCTTTGTGCTAAAGCAAATTCTATTTCAAAATCAATAGAACTATTAGGAGTTAGACCTCTGTAAAAATCGTTTAAGTTGTTTATACTACTTAAAATTTGAGCATCAGAAATATTAGATCCTGTACCTTCTGCTTCTCCAAGATGCAATACATGCACAACAACAGGAATAGTATATACTGTTCCATTTCGTTGAGTTAACGTATTGTTTGAAATAAAGTTTTGAATTTTCTGTTCAGCAAGTTGCTCTTGTTGAACATAGTTAGGGTCTTGTAATAATAATTCTCTTTGAGTATCGAATGCACATTGCTGAGCAAAAGTAGAATAGCTAAACAAAGAAAACACTACCATTACAACATAAATAGTAAAGTTTTTCATGAAATCTAGTTTATAGTTTTGGGCTTGCAATATACACTTTTTTACAAAAAAACAACGCTTTGTCGAAAATATTTACGTTTAATCGATGATTTTAACTTAGTGTCTTTGTTTAAGAATAGATACAATATCATCTAACTTAAACCCTTTAGCCTGAAGGAGAATTAGATAGTGAAACAACAAATCTGCACTTTCGTTTAAAAATAAATTGTCATTATCGTCCTTTGCTTCTATGACAACTTCAACAGCTTCCTCACCTACTTTTTGAGCAATTTTATTTATTCCTTTTTCAAAAAGTGCAGCAACATAAGATTCTTTAGATTTGGAATTATGTTTCCTATCAGAAATAATATGTTCTAAACTAGACAAAAACCCATAAGTTTGTGAGTTATCTTCATCCCAACAAGTATCAGTTCCTTTATGGCAAGTAGGACCCAATGGCTCAACTTTTACAAGCAATGTATCATTATCACAATCTACTTTTATGTCTTTTAGCATTAGCATATTTCCACTTTCTTCTCCTTTAGTCCAAAGACGCTGCTTACTTCTACTAAAAAACGTCACTCGTTTTGTATCGATTGTTTTATTATACGCTTCTTCATTCATATAACCCAACATTAATACTGTTTTGGTTGTTACATCTTGAATAATAGCTGGTATTAATCCGTCGTTGTTTTTATTAAAATCTATGTTCATAGCCTTACAGGAATATTGAGTTTTTGTAATTCTTTTTTAAGTTGAATAATTTCTATTTCTCCAAAATGGAATACGCTTGCAGCCAAAGCAGCATCAGCTTTTCCTTTAGTAAATGCATCAGAAAAGTGTTGAATACTTCCTGCTCCTCCAGAAGCTATTATTGGAATGTTTACCATTTTGGATAATCTTGCTAAGGCCTCGTTTGCAAAACCGTTTTTTGTGCCGTCATGATCCATAGAAGTAAACAATATTTCACCAGCACCTCGTTGTTCTACTTCTTGTGCCCAATCAAACAAATTCAATTCTGTTTCAATTGTGCCTCCTGCTAGGTGTACTTTCCATTCATCATTTACTTGCTTCGCATCAATTGCAACAACTATACATTGGCTACCAAACTTTTCAGAAAGCTCATTAATAAGTTGAGGTCGCTTAACCGCAGAAGAATTTACCGAAACTTTATCTGCTCCATTTTTCAATAATATACATACATCTTCAATGGACGAAATACCACCACCTACCGTAAACGGAATATTAACTTGTTCAGCGACTTTAAGCACCATGTCTTTAGTGGTTTTTCTCGCTTCTTGAGTTGCTGAAATGTCTAAAAACACCAATTCATCAGCTCCATGAGTAGCATATTCTTTAGCTAGCTCAACTGGATCTCCTGCATCAATAAGGTTTACAAAATTGACACCTTTTACAGTTCTACCGTTTTTGATGTCTAAACAAGGTACGATTCTTTTTGTTAGCATTTTAAAACTGTTTTTCTAAGTCCTTTAAGTTTATAGCGCCTTCATAAAGTGCTTTTCCTATTATAACTGCTTCACAACCTAAATCTTCGAGTTTATTAATATCATCAATTGAGGTTACACCACCTGAGGCGATTAGTTTAATAGATTGACTTTCACTATTAGAACAGTTGTCAATAATTTTTTTATACAAATCAAACGAAGGACCTTCTAACATGCCATCTTTAGCAATATCAGTACAAACAACGTATTGTATTCCTTTCTTTTGGTACGTTTTGATAAAGGGAACTATTTCTAAACTACTTTGCTCCTGCCAACCATTGATAGCTACTTTTTCGTTTTCACAATCGGCTCCTAATATGATTTTTGCTCCACCATATTTTTCAATCCATGTTTCAAAAGTTACACTGTCTTTTACAGCTATACTACCTCCTGTAATTTGTTTTGCACCAGAATTGAAAGCGATATGTAAGTCTTCATCAGATTTTAAACCACCTCCAAAATCTATTTTAAGACTAGTTTTGGAGGCAATAAGCTCCAAAACTCTATAGTTTACAATGTGTTTTGCTTTTGCACCATCTAAATCTACTAAATGCAAATACTCAATACCTGCGCCTTCAAACTGTTTTGCAACTTCTAAAGGATTTTCATTATATATTTTTTTGGTATTGTAATCGCCTTTGGTTAAGCGCACACATTTACCGTCTATGATATCTATTGCTGGAATTATCCTCATGATTTCTTTCCTGCAAAAGCAGGACTTTTTTTAATTAATAATTTATTTTGAGATGCTGAAACTGGTTCAGCATAATATTATAGTTCTATAAAATTCTTTAAAATTTGTTCTCCTGCTGTACTACTTTTTTCTGGGTGAAATTGTACTCCATAAAAGTTTTTATTTTGTAATGCAGAAGAATATGTTAACCCATAATTAGTTTTGGCAATGGTTTGATTACATACTTCCGCAAAGTAGCTATGCACCAAATACATATAATCTTGCTCATTACTGTTTTTAAATAAAGGTGACTTCAAATCGGTAATGGAATTCCATCCCATTTGAGGTACTTTTAAAGCATCAGAAAACCGTTTTACACTAACATCAAATACACCTAAACCTTGAGTGTTGCCCTCTTCGGTAAAATTACAAAGCAATTGCATCCCTAAACAAATCCCTAAAACAGGTTGCTTTAACTCTGGAATTAAAAGATTAAGTTTTGATCTCTTCAACATATTCATTGCTGATGATGCTTCTCCTACTCCTGGAAAAATTACTCTGTCTGCTGATTTAATTTCTTCAGAATTATTTGTCAATATCGCTTCTACTCCTAACCTATTAAAAGCAAACTGAATACTCTTAATGTTTCCTGCTCCATAATCTATAATAGTTACTTTCATTTCTTATCGATATAATTTTTGTTGTACAAAATCACTCGAAGTGACATTTACAAAACTCCTTTAGTTGATGGTAAAATCATTTTTTCTACATCTCGTTTTACTGCCATTTTAATAGCTTTAGCAAATGCCTTAAAAATGGCTTCAATTTTATGATGCTCGTTAGTACCTTCTGCTTTTATATTGAGATTGCATTTGGCACCATCAGTAAACGATTTAAAAAAGTGAAAGAACATTTCGGTTGGCATTTTACCTATCATTTCTCTTTTAAAATCAGCATCCCAAACCAACCAATTTCGTCCTCCAAAGTCAATAGCTGCTTGAGCTAGACAGTCATCCATTGGTAAACAAAATCCGTAACGTTCCATTCCTAACTTATTGCTTAATGCTTTTGAAAACACTTCGCCTAAAGCAATTGCTGTATCTTCTATAGTGTGGTGTTCGTCAACTTCTAAATCACCATTGACTTTAATATCTAAATCAAGCTGACCATGTCTTGCAATTTGGTCTAACATGTGGTCAAAAAATGCAATTCCTGTATCAATATTACTTTTACCAGTTCCGTCAACATTGAGATTGATTGTTATTTGTGTTTCTTTAGTATTTCTTTCAATACTAGCTGAACGATCTTTAACTTTTAAGTATTGATAAATTGCTTTCCAATCTGTTGTTGTTATTGAGATACAATCTGTAATACTCTGTAAAGATGTTTCAATTTCATTGGCGCCTAAATTTGGGTCTTGAGATAAATAAATCCCTTTAGCTCCCAAGTTTTTTGCAAGTTCCATGTCAGTAATTCTGTCTCCAATAACAAACGAATTTTCTAGGTCATACGCATCAGAAAAATACTTAGTCAGTAAGCCTGTTCTAGGTTTACGAGTGTTAGCGTTTTCTTCAGGAAATGTTTTATCAATATAAACTTCAGAAAAAACAACACCTTCATTAGCAAATGCATTGATTATCTTGTTTTGAGCTGGCCAAAACGTGTCCTCAGGAAAAGAATTAGTCCCCAAACCATCTTGATTAGTAACCATAACCAATTCGTAATCGAGTTCATTAGCTATTTTACTCATATACTGAAACACCTTTGGATAGAACTCCAATTTCTCTAAACTATCCAATTGATAATCTACAGGAGGCTCAAGTACCAACGTTCCATCTCTATCTATAAACAATACTTTTTTCATTGGTCTAAATATTTTAATGTCTTAATTAATTTTTTGTTTTCATTAGGTGTCCCAACTGTTATCCTTAAACAGTTTTCACATAATGGTTGATTAGTTCTATTACGAACCACAATTCCTTCTGCAATTAATTGCCTATACCTTAAATTGGCATCATCTACTTTCATCAAGATAAAATTTGCATCAGAAGGGTAAATTTTCCCTATAAATTTCAAATCCCCAAGTGCTTTTATCAATACTTCTCTTTCTGAAATTAAAGTCTTTACCTCTTGCTTCACTTTATTAATTTCTAATAATCGTTCAAGGGCTTTTTGTTGTGTTAATGCATTGACATTATAAGGCGGTTTTATTTTGTTTAATATCGAAATTATAGCTTCTGAAGCATAACATACACCTAGTCTTATACCTGCTAATCCGTAAGCTTTAGAAAGTGTTTGAGTAACAATTAAATTAGGAAAATCCTTTAGTTTACTCAACCAACTCTCTTGATTTGAAAAATCAATGTAAGCTTCATCTATAACTACAATGCCATTAAACCCTTTAATTAACTCTTCAATATTTTTCGCATTGAAGCTATTAGCAGTAGGATTGTTAGGTGAGCACAAAAAAAGCAGTTTGGTATTTTCTTTTTGACTCTCTAAGATAGGTTTTACCTTAGGTTGAAATGTTTCATCTAAATTAATTTCAATAACCTTTACAGCATTGGTATTTGCCAACACTTCGTACATACCGTAAGTTGGAGGTAAAACAATGACTTCATCTTTAGTTGGTTCACAAAATGCTCTAAAAATCAAATCGAGTATCTCGTCACTTCCATTTCCTAATAAAATCTGTGAACTTTTAACCTCTTTAATTTCTGATAGTTTTTCTTTTAAGCTGCTTTGTTGAGGATCAGGATACCTATTTAATCCGTTGTTAAAAGGATTTTCATTAGCATCTAGAAACATCATGTCTTTATTGAACTCTTTAAACTCATCTCTTGCTGAAGAATATGGTTTTAAATCCTTAATTGACGGTCTTACCAATGCATCTATATCGAATACTTGCTTCATAACTTCAATGTATTAAGTCTAATGGTAACTGCATTTTTGTGAGCTTGTAAACCTTCAGCCTCTGCCATTAACTCAATGCTTTGCCCTATATTTTTTATACCTTCTTCACTAATTTTTTGAAACGTAATACTCTTAGTAAAACTATCTAAATTAACTCCTGAATAGGATTTACTAAATCCATTAGTTGGCAAAGTATGGTTTGTTCCTGAAGCATAATCTCCAGCGCTTTCAGGTGTGTAATTACCAATAAATACAGAGCCTGCATTTAAAATCCCATCAATAAAAAAGACTTCGTCCTTTGCACACACAATAAAATGTTCTGGTGCATATTCATTAATTAACTCTAAAGCTTCAGTATTAGAATTCAGGTAAACAATTTTTGAATTTGAAATAGACTGTTCTGCAACTGATTTTCTTGGTAGAACTTGTAACTGCTTTTTAACTTCGTCCTCTACTTGCGAAGCCATTGCTTTTGAAGTTGTCACTAAAATAACCTGACTATCTGTACCATGCTCTGCTTGACTCAATAGATCTGAAGCCACAAAAACTGCATTAGCAGAATCATCAGCAAACACCAATAATTCACTTGGTCCTGCAGGCATATCAATTGCAACACCATATTTGGTAGCTAGTTGTTTTGCAACAGTAACAAATTGATTTCCTGGTCCGAATATTTTATAAACTTGCGGAATAGTTTCGGTTCCAAATGTTAAACTCGCTATTGCTTGAATACCTCCAACTTTATAAATTTTAGTTACACCACACAACTGAGCTGCATATAAAATTTCATTAGCAATTTGTCCATTTTTATTTGGTGGTGAACATAAAACGATTTCTGTGCAACCAGCAATTTTAGCAGGAACTGCAAGCATTAAAACCGTTGAAAACAATGGCGCTGTTCCTCCTGGAATGTATAAGCCTATTTTTTGAATAGCACGTTTTTCTTGCCAACAACGAACTCCTTTTGTAGTTTCTACGTCTACATTTTGGGTTTTTTGAGCTGCGTGAAATGTTTCAATGTTAGCTTTAGCTAATTGAATGGCTTGTTTTAATTCTGAAGGTACACTTTCAACTGCTTTTTGAATTTCTGAGCTTGTAACCAAGCTACTTTTTAAATCTACTCCATCAAAAAGGGAAGTATATTTACTAACAGCTTTATCTCCATTACGCTTAACATCATCAAAAATTTGCGTTACAGTGTTTTCAATGTCGTCAATGGTTTTTGTTGGTCGTTGTAAAATTTCTGACCATTGTACTTTACTTGGATTTATGATTGTTTCCATACTATATTACCATATTTTCTATTGGACAAACAAGAATACCTTCAGCTCCATTTGCTTTAAGTTCATCTATAATTTCCCAAAAGTCATTTTTATTGATTACTGAGTGTAGTGAGCTCCAACCTTCTTTTGCTAAAGGCATTACTGTAGGACTATTCATTCCTGGAAGAATATTAATAATACTTTCCAAGTTTTTGTTAGGAGCATTTAGTAAGACATATTTGTTTTGTCTTCCTTTTAAAACCGATTTGATCCTGAATTGTAGTTTCTCTAATACCTGTTGTTTATCTTCACTAATATTAGGAGACACTGCTAAAACAGCTTCTGACTTTAAAAGCACTTCAACTTCTTTTAGGTTATTTTTAAACAAGGTGCTTCCGCTGGAAACGATATCTACAATAGCATCGGCAAGTCCTATGTTTGGTGCAATTTCAACCGAACCGTTTATTATATGTAATTCAGCATTTACATTGTTTGATTGTAAAAACCCATTCACAGTGTTTGGATAAGATGTTGCAATACGCTTGCCTTCTAAATCCTGAATTGTTGAATATTTGGTAGACTTTGGTACTGCTACCGAAACTTTACAGGTAGAAAACCCTAGTTTTTCAACTATGGAAATATCTTTACCTTTTTCAACCAATACGTTTTCTCCTATAATGGCAACATCAACCACACCATCTCTAAGGTATTGAGGGATATCACCATTTCTTAAATAAAAGACCTCTAAAGGGAAGTTTCTAGCCGAAGCTTTTAATTGGTCTTTGCCATTATCTATAGAAATCCCAACGTCTTTAAGGATTTTCATAGAATCGTCGTGTAACCGACCCGATTTTTGAACTGCAATTTTTAATTTACTCATTTTGGTTTTAATGTGTTTGAGTAAATCTTTTTTGGGAGATATTTTTACGTTTGTAAAAACAAAAAACCGCTTGATTTACTCAAACGGTTTTAAAAATATCTTGTTATTATTCAATACATTTTCAGCTCGCTTGAGTGCAAGTATGAAAATGATGATGATGTAATTGAATAAAATTCATTTGTTGTTTTTGTCTGTACAAAGATTTAAAATAAAAATTTAAAAATCCAAATCCTATAAGAGGTTTTATGATTTTGTTAGTATTTTAAGTCTAAAATGCGAATTAATCATATTTAGGGCATGTTGTCCAAGGATAAGCACATTGGTCCTTAAAACTTAACCAACCAGACACTGATTTTTTGCCAACATTAAAACTCACTTTAGCCCATAAATCGCTAACTTCTATAATATTGACTTTTTGAAAACCGCTTATTTTATGGATTTTATTAGACGTTTTAGAGGCTAAATCATAAAGATAAACTTTGTTACCATCTTCATAGACATCAACAGAAACTAAAAATCCTGAACTTTTAACCCAATGATTTTCATAGTCGTAATTTTTGTAAGCATCAGGTAAACGTTGTATGTTTTTGATTTTAAACCAACCGTAGCTACTTTCAATAATTGCTATTTTGTACCAAGAATATTTTGATTCATTATTATATAAGGTATCAACTATTCTACCATCAATATCGTCATAAATGTATATTGGTTGCTTTGATTCTTTATCGTAGTAGGATTCAACAAACTCTAGATAATGCGTTTGGTCATTATCTTGAGCAAATAGCGTGAAACTACACAATAGAAAAAGAATAAAACTTCTCATTTAAAAGACTTACTGATTTCCTAAAATAATTGGCATTCCAGAATCTCCAGAACCAATAACAATTACTTTACTATTTGGTGACTCTGATAGTTTAATAGTTGCTTCAATACCTTTGTCTTGAAGAATTTTATCGGTTAAGGAAGCACTTAAAATTTTATTTGCATCTGCTTTACCTTGTGCTTCAATAATTTGTCTTTCAGCCTCTTTTTCTGCAGTAACCAACCTAAACTCGTACTCTAAAGACTCTTGTTCTTGCTTTAGTTTACGCTCAATAGCATCTTTAATTGTTGGTGGCAAAGTTACATCTCTAACTAAGATTTCATCTAAAACAATATATTGGTCATCAACAATTTTTTTAGTTTCTTCAAAGATTTCACGCTGAATTGCATCACGTTTGCTAGAATATAATTGCTCTGGCGTGTAACGACCAACTACACTACGCGCAGCAGATCTAATGGTAGGTAAAATGATTCTTTGCAGATAATTTTCACCAATTTCCTGGTGAAGTTTTCCAAGGTTATCATAATCTGGTTTGTACCAAGCAGAAGCATCTAGTTGTATGTCTAATCCATTAGAGGAAAGCACCTTCATTTTTTCAAAAATTTCTTGTCTTCTAACCTCATAAACATGCACTTTGTTCCAAGGCGCTACAATATGAAAACCTTCACCTAAAGGTGGCTTATCAGTCACTACACCTCCTCCAAAAGTTTTATATAGCACACCAGCTTCACCAGAACCAATGGTTACTGCAGATTTAGCTAATACAATTATTAAAAGTACTACTCCAATTATGATGGGTAGACCTATTTTAGGTAACTTATCCATTTTTGTTAGTTTTTAAATTAATCCGTTATATTTTCTGATAAACCACTCAGCAGTCAAACTTAAAACTATGACAGCGAGTAAGTATTTCCAATCGATTAAAGGTACAACATTTTTGCTGCTTTTTTGTAGTGTTGCAAACCTAGTATCGCTCGTTAACGTTTTGACTAAGCTGCTGGTATTATCAATGAAAAATGAGTTTCCTTTAGTGGATGCTGCAAGTCTTTCTAACTTAGCTACATCAGCATTAAGAAACTGTTGTTCTACATTATAATCTAAAATTTTCAGTTCGCCAGATTGAGATACATTTTCACCAGTAACTGATACCGTAAAACTGTATTCGCCAGCAGGAATTCCACTTAAATCTACCTGATAACCATTATTTTTTAGTACAAAAGGAAGTGTTCTGGAGTTGTTAGTTTCTTTATCTTTTAAAGTGATGTTTAAATTACCACTGGTGTCAAACTCATAGTTTTTATTGAAATATTGCGCATTAATTTTTAAGTCTTCATTTCCGTTGTAAAAAGACTCGTATTCAACGTTTAGTCTTGTACGTCTTTGTTTAGAACTTAAATATTGAACCATCTTACCGATAAAATTATCAAACGGTTCAAAAGATTTTTGCTCAAGAAAACTTTGTGCTCGCCATTTCCAAATACCTTCACCATTAAGTAAGGCTTCTCGTGTTTCATTGATTTCAAAAGTAGCCAGCAAAGGTTCTCCTATAGCTATTCCATTTACAGTTTTATAGCAAATGGTTTGAATTGGTAAGTTAAATTCGGTTTCGCCATATTCTGAACGCAAAGGAGGAAACTCACCAAAATCGACATTTTCAATAATAAAAGGTGTGTAATTTAAGTTTAACTCTGGTAAAAAATCTTCGGTTTGATTGGTTATTGTTTGCTTGTAATTACTTTGCAGCGCGTTAAGTGCATTCCAACTTGTTTTTGTACCAGCAATTACCCATTTATTAATTTTTAAACGATTGATTTCATCAAACGCTTGTTTAAACTTCATATTAGGTTGATACACTATTGCTAGCTGATAGTCGCCTGCGTTGGAAACAAACTCTTCAGGTGTTACAAGTGTTGCTTGACGCTGTTCGTTGCTTTCAATACTCTTTTTTAAGGCTCCAATATCAGGATGCAAAATATCAGAAACTATAGCTACGTTTGTTTTTTGGTCTATAACTTCTACAGCAAAGTTTTTGATATTGTTTACTGTGTTTTTTTCGTTCTCTATCGGAACAATTTCAGCTTTATAACTTGACACTCCTGCCCTATTAGCTGGTAAAGTTAAATTAATGACTTTTGAAGTGCTTGTTGCTGTAAAATTGACATTTTGCGAATACACAACTGTATTTCCTGAAGTGATATTGAAAGTGGTTGAAACCGAACCTTCTCCACTGTAAACAAGAATAGCTTCAATAGGAAATCTATTTTTTAAGTATGCATATTTATTGACATTAAGCTGTTGGATTTTTAAATCAATAAACTGTGTAGTATCTCCTAAAATTATTGGGTAAATAGGCTGCTTATACTTGTTTGTAGAAAACTCATAATCGTTACCGTAGGTTTGGTTTCCATCGGTTATCAATAGCGTTGGAGCTACTGAATTACTATAAATTTCTGATAAGCGGTCAAATGCCAAAGCCATATTTGATTGTCTATCAGAATAAGATAACGAATCTGTTTTAGCTAAGGTTTTTCCGAAGGTATAAAACTCTAGATTAAAATTTTCATTTAAAGAGTCGTTGGCTTTTAAGCGTTCAATCAACTCATTGGTGTTATTGTTTTGGTTTAAATACCTAACAGACTCTGAATTATCAATAGCTACAACAAGTGTTGGTTTTTCATTGTAATAAGTGGTTTGCTCAAATTTTGGATTGATAAGTAAAAGCATAATTGCAAACAAAGTCACAAATCTTAAAACAGCTAAAAACTTGTGACTATTGCTCTTACTTTTTGATTTATATATATACTGAAAAAGCGCTAATAAAAGCGCTATGATTCCAGATAGTATTATATATATAATGGTGCTTTCTTGCACTATTGTTTAACTTTTATAATTTCAAAACCGTCTAAAAAACGTTCTATTTTACTATTATTATCATTTTCAGGCGTGCAAATTACTTGTGAAATGTACATTGAGTTTACAACTAAAGCAACACGTATGTATATAAAACCGCCTTGAATTTCAATTTTGACATCTCTTCCTGGGTAGCCATTGAAGGTGATTTTTTTATCAAATATTAAAGTGCCGTTTACATTACTTACTGCTCCTTTAACTGCTCCATCTAAAACAGTAGTATTATACTTATCATCTGCATCTATAAATTGTTCTTCAGGATAATCAGATTTTATTGTACTATACACAACATTATCGTCTTGTTGTGGAGTACACATAACCATATGCATGTCTAGTGTTCCTACTGCTGTTTCAACTTGTTGTACAGTACGCTTAGGCGTTTCGGGAAAATATGCTATAAAAGCTAAATCTTCAGATTTGTACTTTTGCCAATCTTGAGCTATTGCCTGGATAGATAATAAGCAACAAATTGCAATTAAATAAGAGAGTTTTTTCATAAGATTTGAATAATATATTGATTAGGTTAGCATTCCTCCATCAACGTTTAGGGTTTGACCAGTAACATAAGCACTCATATCACTAGCTAAAAACACACATACGTTTGCAATATCTTCTGGTGTACCACCACGTTTTAATGGTATTGCATCTCTCCATCCTTTTACTGTATCTTCATCTAGCTTTGCAGTCATTTCAGTTTCTATAAACCCAGGAGCAATCACGTTACTTCTAATGTTTCTTGAACCTAGTTCTAATGCAACCGATTTTGAAAATCCTATTATACCAGCTTTTGATGCTGCATAATTAGTTTGTCCTGCATTACCTTTAACCCCAACAACAGAACTCATATTAATGATAGATCCTTTACGTTGTTTTAGCATAGTTCGTTGTACTGCTTTTGTCATATTAAAAACAGATTTAAGGTTAACTTCAATAACCTTATCAAAATCTTCTTCAGTAATACGCATTAATAGGTTGTCTTTTGTAATACCTGCGTTGTTTACTAATATATCAATGCTTCCAAATTCTTTTACAACATCATCAGCCAACTCTTGAGCTTGATTAAAATCTGCAGCATTACTTTGATAGCCTTTAGCTTTAACACCAAGTGCGTTTAATTCATTTTCTAATTGATTAGCAGCTTCTACAGAAGAGCTATAGGTAAAAGCCACATTGGCTCCATGTTGTGCAAAAACTTCAGCAATTCCTTTTCCAATACCTCTACTTGCACCTGTTATAATAGCTGTTTTTCCTTCTAAAATTTTCATTGTTAGTTTTAATATTAGTTGATGTTCAAATATAGCAAATACAAGTTGCACGAAATAAAAAAACCTCACAAATTCTTGTGAGGTTTTTAACATTGTTATTGAGATTCCGAAACAGGTTTCGGAATGATAATTTCAATTACAGCTTTACGTCTTCAGGCTTTTCGTAGTTGAATAAATGATCAACATCCATTTCTTGTACTTCACCTAACTTACTTAACGCTTTAAAGTCGATTTCCTTTTTGTTACCAATAACCATTACGTTATAGTTTTCACCCTTAATATTTGTATTGAAAAAGTTTCTTAAATCTTCAATAGTCATATCTTTTATAGTGTTATAGATTTCTTCTCTGTTATCGTTATCTATACCTCTTTTTTGAAGCCCTTCATAAGTCCAGAAGATATTAGATTTTGTAATACGTTGTGCAGCAATCTTTTTTAATGTAGCTTCTTTAGCAGCATTAAATTGCTCTTCAGCTTCAGGCATATTAGTCATAAGCTCCATCATTGCATCTACTGCTTGTGGCATCTTGTTTGCTTGAGTACCAATGTAAGCCATTACATAGTTAGACTCGTCTTTATCACTTGCATTACTATAGCTAGAAAACGCTGAGTAAGCTAACGATTTAGACTCTCTAATTTCTTGGAATACAATTGAAGACAAACCACTACCAAAATACGTGTTAAATAAAGTAGAAGCTGCCATGTTTTCAGCTTTAAAAGGCTCTCCTTTTGCTAAAAATAACATTTCAGACTGTACCATATCGTAATCTACAAAATACACGTTACCTCCTGTTTCTTTTTCAACATAAGCTGTAGCTTCAGGGTATTCTTTTAACTCTGCAGGTAAAACGTGATGTGTATTTAATGCTGCGATAGCTGCATCAACATCTTTACCATAATAGAATACACGCTGTTTGTAGTTTTTCATGTCTTTAACTAAATCAACTAACTCTTGTGGATTTACTGTTGCTAGCTCACTAGCTTGCATGATGTTTCTTAATCTAGAATTATCACCATACTTACCATAATTCATTAATCCGTTAAAAAGAATATTTCCTTTTTGAGTTTTACCGTCTTGTCTTCCTTTTATGATTTGATCAACATACTTATCATAAGCTTCTTGGTCTGGAACAGCATTAGCCCATAAATGCTCTAATAGCTCTAGCCCTTTAGGCAAGTTTTCTTTTAAACCACTCAACCCTACATAAGACTTCTCTGAACCTGCACTTACATAATAATCGATACCTAATTTGTAAAATTCTTTCTTAAGATCTTCAGCTGAGTATTTATCAGTTCCTAAGTACTCTAAATATCCAACAGCTAATCCTAACTTTTTATCGTTATCACTTCCCATATCAAAAATGATATTTAAGTCGAAAAGATCGTTCAACTCATTTTCAATATAAGATACTTTAATTCCATTATCGGTTTTAGATTCTTTAATAGCTGTTTTGTAATCAACGTATTGTGGCTGTAATTCAGCAGCTTCAATAGCATTAAAGTTTGTTAGGTACTCAGAGCTCTTATCTCTGTTAAGATTTACAGGAGTAATACCAGGATTTTCAACCTTTACGATTGAGTTATCTTCTCCTTGACGCTTATAGGTTACTACATAATTGTCTTTGTAAAAACCATTAGCAAAATCTACTAATTCTTGTTTAGTGATTTTCTTTAAATCATCTAAAAACTTCACTTTTCTTTGCCAATCTTCGTGGTGAATAAAAGCATTATAATACATTGAAGCTAAAGCAGTACTGTTTTCGTACTGTCTAGTTTCGCTAAGCTTAAGGTCGTTAATAACTGCGTCTAACATCCAATCTTCAAATTCTCCTTTTTTAAGCTTATCTATTTGAGCTAATAGTAAATCTTTAACTTCATCTAGTGTTTGACCTTCTTTAGGAGAACCATTAAATGTATGGTATCCATAATCATTTAAAAACATTGGTGAACAACCTGCATTTTGTACTGCTTGTTGCTGATTTAAATTTAAATCAATTAAACCTGCTTTACCATTAGCTAAAATCATATCGGCAAGTGTCATTAATTTTTCTTCATCAGTATTTACACCTTTAGAACGGAAAGCAATAGATACACTTTCTGATGTTGGTCCAAACACTTCTTTTACAACTGGAGCAGTTATTGGTTCTTCAACTGGAAGTGTAGGATGAGTAACTTCTTTACGTTCTAATTTTCCAAAAGTTTCATTCACTTTTTTTATTGTAGCATCAAAATCCAAATCACCAACTAATACCATTGCCATGTTGTTTGGCACATAATATTTATCGAAATAATTATGAATTGCTACCATTGAAGGATTTTTTAAATGTTCTCCTGTACCAATAGTAGTTTGTTGTCCGTAAGGATGGTTTGGAAATAAACCATCTAACATTGCAGCATATGCTTTTCTGTAATCGTTATCCTGACCTCTGTTAAACTCTTCAAAAACAGCTTCAAGTTCAGTATGGAACAATCTTAATACTAATTGACTAAAACGCTCACTCTCTAATTTTAACCATTTATCTAACTCATTAGCAGGAATTTTGTTTTTGTAAACTGTTTCCTCAAACCAAGTATGTGCATTTGTTCCTGTAGCACCAAGAGAGCTTACCATTTTATCATACTCGTTAGCTACACAATAGTTTGAAGCCTCTAGCGATACTTCATCTATCTTCTTATAAAGCGCTTTTTTCTTTTCAGGATCAGTTTCAGCTTTATGTTCTTCATACAAATCAGAAATTTGCTTTAAATACTCTTTTTCTTTTTCCCAGTCTAACGCACTAATCTCATCAGTACCTTTAAACACCATGTGCTCTAAGTAGTGTGCTAATCCAGTAGATTCTTTAGGATCGTAGTTAGAACCAGCTCTAACAGCTATATAAGTTTGAATTTTTGGCTCGTCATTATTTTTACTTAAGTATACTTTTAAACCATTGTCTAGAGTATACAAACGTAAACCTGTTGGGTCGTTTTCAACAGTTTCATAAGAAAACCCACTAGCGTCTTTATGGGTTTCAACAGCATAAGCCAAAGTGTCATTGCCTTTATCGGTCTTGCAGCTAAATACTACAAACAGTGATAAACACAAGTAAAGTAATTTAAATTGTTTCATTTGTTGATTTGTTAATTGATAAAAAAATTCCGTTGACTAAGATACAGCCAACGGAATGATAACGAGATATTTTTGTATATATTTTAACAAAAAGTTATGATAAAACTTCTGCTACTTTTTTACCTATTTCAGCAGGTGAATCAACTACATGAATTCCACAATCTCTCATAATTGCTTTTTTAGCTTGTGCAGTATCGTCACTACCTCCAACTATAGCTCCAGCATGACCCATTGTACGTCCAGCAGGCGCAGTTTCACCAGCTATAAACCCAATAATAGGTTTTTTGCTTCCGCTGTTTTTATACCATTTAGCAGCATCGGCTTCTAATTGACCTCCAATCTCTCCAATCATAACAACAGCTTCAGTTTCTGAATCGTTAATTAACAACTCAACAGCTTCTTTAGTTGTTGTTCCAATAATTGGGTCTCCACCAATACCAATTGCTGTAGTAATTCCTAAACCTTGTTTTACTACTTGGTCAGCCGCTTCATAAGTTAATGTTCCTGATTTTGAAACAATCCCTACTTTTCCTTTTTTGAAAACGAAACCAGGCATAATACCTACTTTAGCTTCACCAGGAGTGATTACTCCAGGACAGTTAGGACCTATTAAACGACAATCTTTATCTTTAATATAGTTTGAAGCCGTAATCATATCAGCAACTGGAATACCTTCAGTAATTGTGATAATTACTTTAATACCAGCATCAGCAGCTTCCATAATTGCATCAGCAGCAAACGCTGGTGGTACAAATATAATAGTTGTATCTGCTCCTACTGAATCAACAGCTTCTTTTACAGTGTTAAAAACTGGTTTATCTAAATGAGTTTGACCACCTTTTCCTGGTGTAACACCTCCAACAACATTGGTTCCATACTCAATCATTTGTCCAGCGTGAAAAGTACCTTCACTACCTGTAAAACCTTGTACTATAATTTTTGAATTCTTATTTACTAAAACGCTCATCTATATTTT
Source organism: Meridianimaribacter sp. CL38 (assembly GCF_004328055.1). NCBI lineage: Bacteria > Pseudomonadati > Bacteroidota > Flavobacteriia > Flavobacteriales > Flavobacteriaceae > Meridianimaribacter > Meridianimaribacter sp. CL38. The sequence continues at coordinate 259,953 of NZ_QKWS01000002.1, forward strand.
GATTTTTATTTTAAAAAACGTTACAAAAATACTGTTTTAACACCTATAAAAAAGTGTTTTATACTTTTATTTTTGAAAATGATTTAAGACTCTCTAAACTTACATCTGCTTGCTGGCTTATTTCGTAACCACGATAGAGTTTATTGTCTTTTAACTCCCAGATAGTTATAAAATGTGCCATTGGTTGTTCTTCATCAGGATCTTCAATTGTTCTTACATAGACAGTATATCTCGTAGTCACAAAATTTTCATCGGCTAACAGATGACTGATTTCAACTCTAAACGACTCATACGTTCTACTGATATCTAAGAATAAATCTTTAATATCATTAAACTTTAAAACAGAAAACCCTTTACTACTACTCCAATGCAATAAACAATCTTTATGTAGATAATTATCAATTACAGTTGTATCATTGGCAAAATCTGATTCATAAAAACGTTTTACATATTCTTTTGGAGTCATGATTTATTTTTTAATTGTTCTAAAATTTCAGGAATCTTCTTGATAGAAGCTATTTCTTTATATTTAGATCTAAAATCGTCTGCTGGTGTCCCAAAATAGCTATTGTTACCTTCAAGAGATTTACTTACTCCTGATTGTGCAGAAATAACTGCTTTTGAACCTATGGTAATTCCGCTGGTAATACCTACTTGTCCCCAGATAGTTACTTCGTCTTCAATTACTACACAACCTGCAATACCCACTTGCGATGCAATGAGACATTTTTTACCAATAACAGTATCATGCCCTATTTGAATTAAGTTATCTAGCTTAGAGCCTTCTCCAATGGTAGTATCTCCTGTAACACCTTTATCAATTGTACAAGAAGCTCCTATATCAACATTATCTTGAATAATTACTCGACCTCCAGAAAGTAAACGATCAAAACCAGTTGGTCTTTTTTTGTAGTAAAACGCATTTGCTCCTAATACAGTACCTGAATGTATTGTAACATTATCACCAATAACAGCATCATCATAAATACTTACATTAGAATGAATAACACAATTGTCACCTATTATAACATTATTACCAATAAAACAATTGGGTTGAATAACTGTGTTTTTTCCAACTTTTGCAGTCTTTGATATTGCAATATCAGAAGCTTGAAACGGTTTAAAATGTTGCGTGAGTTTATTAAAATCTCTAAAAGGGTCATCACTAATTAATAGTGCTTTTCCTTTAGGACATTCTACCTCTTTATTAATTAATATTATGGTTGCAGCAGATTGTAATGCCTTATCATAATACTTAGGATGATCAACAAACACAATATCTCCTGGTTCAACCACATGAATTTCGTTCATGCCCAAAACAGGAAAGGTCTCTTCTCCAACATAATCACACTTAATTATGCTAGCTATTTCTTTTAAAGTATGTGGTTTAGAAAATTTCAATTAAAGCTATTCTTTAATTCTTTCTTTGTAAGTTCCTTTTTCAGTTTCAATCTTAATCTTGTCTCCTTCATTAATAAACAAAGGAACATTAACCTCTGCTCCTGTCTCAACAGTTGCAGGTTTTGTTGCATTAGTTGCTGTGTTTCCTTTAACTCCAGGTTCAGTTGCAGTAACTTCAAGAATAACGCTTGCAGGCATTTCAACAGACAAAGGTAAATTATCTTCTGTGTTGATAAGCACAGTTACTACTTCTCCTTCTTTCATTAATTCAGGTCTGTCTAAAGCAGCCTCCAATAAACGAATTTGAGTATAATCTTCAGTATTCATAAAATGGTAAAATTCACCATCGTTATATAAAAACTGGAATTTGTGAGTTTCCACTCTAACATCTTCAATTTTATGTCCTGCAGAAAAGGTATTATCTATAACTTTTCCTGTAGTTACACTTTTTAATTTTGTACGAACAAACGCTGGACCTTTACCAGGTTTTACGTGTAAAAACTCTATAATTTTATAAATATCATGATTGTATCTAATACACAATCCGTTTCTAATATCACTTGTAGTTGCCATAAATTAATTTGATTTAAAATATCCTTTCATAATACCTCGTTGAGAGTCTTTGATAAATTGAAGTATTTCATCGCGTTCTGAAGTCGCTTCCATTTCAGCTTCAATAATCTCAGCAGCTTGGGTATTGTTATAATTTTTTTGATACAGAATTCTGTATATATCTTGAATTTCTCTAATTTTTTCGGTTGAAAACCCTCTTCGTCTTAGTCCTACAGAATTAATACCAACATAAGACAAAGGCTCTCTTGCTGCTTTTACATAAGGAGGTACATCTTTTCTTACCAAAGATCCTCCTGTTACAAAAGCATGATTACCAATTGAACAAAACTGGTGTACAGCAGTCATACCAGCAAGTACAACATAATCTCCAACAGTAATATGACCTGCTAATGTTGAGTTGTTTGAAAAAATACAGTTATTACCTACAATACAATCGTGAGCAATATGGCAATACGCCATAATTAAACAATTGTCTCCTACAACTGTTTTCATCTTATCGGTTGTACCTCTATTAATGGTAACACACTCTCTTATAGTTACATTATCACCAATAATTGTAAGCGTGTCTTCGTCTTTGTATTTTAAGTCTTGAGGAACTGCAGAAATTACAGCCCCAGGGAAAATATTACAGTTTTTTCCTATTCTTGCACCTTCCATAATGGTAACATTACTTCCAATCCAAGTGCCTTCACCAATAGTTACATTATTGTTGATTGTTGTAAAAGGTTCTATTACGACATTCTTTGCAATTTTTGCTCCAGGATGTACGTATGCTAATGGTTGGTTCATTTTTATAATTTTAATTTAAATAAATAGGTGAAAATGTATTCGCCTATTTGATTGACCAAAGCACTTAAAATATAAGTTTCTGTCTGGTTCATGTTTATTTCACTTTAGATATTTGAGCCATAAGTTCTGCTTCAGCACATAACTTTCCGTTTGCATAAGCATATCCTTGCATGTGGCATATACCACGACGAATAGGTGTAATTAAATCACACTTAAATATCAATGTGTCACCAGGAACTACTTTTTGCTTAAACTTAACATTATCTATTTTCATAAAGAAGGTTAAATAGTTTTCAGGATCTGGCACTGTACTTAACACCAAAATACCTCCTGTTTGTGCCATAGCTTCAACTATTAAAACTCCTGGCATTACTGGAGCTCCTGGGAAATGGCCTGCAAAGAAAGGCTCATTCATAGTGACATTTTTCATACCTATAACACCACTATCAGTCAATTCAAATATTTTGTCAATAAGCAAAAATGGCTGTCTGTGAGGCAACATTGCCATAATTTGATTGACATCCATTAATGGTTCTTGGTTTAAATCTACACTAGGAACATTGTTACGTCTTTCATTTTTAATGATTTTAGACATTTTTTTAGCAAACTGCGTATTGATATAATGCCCTGGCTTGTTAGCTATAATTTTCCCTCTAATTCGAGTTCCTACTAAAGCTAAATCTCCTATTACATCTAACAGTTTATGTCTAGCCGCTTCGTTAGGATGATGTAACGTAAGATTATCTAAAATTCCGTTTGGTTTTATTGCTAGAGTCTCTTTATTAAAAGCTACTTTAAGTTTTTCGGTAGTTTCTTTTGACAGTTCCTTATCAACATAAACTATTGCATTGTTTAAGTCGCCTCCTTTAATAAGTCCATGCTCTAAAAGCATTTCTAGTTCATGTAAGAAACTAAAGGTTCTAGAGTCTGAAATATCATCTTTAAAATCGGAAATATGATTTAAAGTTGCATTTTGAGTGCCTAATACTTTTGTACCAAAGTCAACCATTGTTGTAATTTGATATTCTTTAGAAGGCATAACAATAATTTCGCTACCTGTTTCTTCATCTGAATACGACACAACATCAGATACTACATATTCTTCTCTAAAGTCATCTTGCTCTTCGATTCCTGCATTTTCCAATGCTTCAACAAAGAATTTTGATGATCCATCCATAATTGGAGGTTCTGAAGCGTTTAGCTCAATAATAACGTTGTCAATATCCATTCCAACCAAAGCAGCCAAAACATGTTCAGAGGTTTGAATAACAACTCCATTTTTTTCTAAACATGTACCACGTTGTGTGTTGGTAACATAGTTTGCATCAGCTTCGATTACTGGATTACCTTCTAAATCAATTCTTTTAAAAGAGTAACCATTATTTACAGAAGCAGGTTTAAAAGTAAGTGTTACATTTTTTCCTGTATGCAACCCAACACCTGTAAGCGAAACTTCTTTTTGAATGGTTTTTTGCTTAACGTCTGTTTTAATTATTGCCATTTACTTTTTTTTCTATTTCATTAATATCTTTTACAATCTTAGGAAGGTTTTTAAAGTATACATAGGATTTATTAAAATCACCATAACTTAATGCTGGCGAACCTTGTAACACTTCATTATCCTTGATGTTTCGTCCAATTCCTGATTGTGCTTGGATTTTTACATTATTTCCTATTGTTATATGTCCTACAATACCAACTTGACCACCTATAATACAGTTTTCACCAATTTTAGTAGATCCTGCTACACCTGTTTGAGCAGCAATAACTGTATTTTTACCAACTTCAACATTATGTGCAATTTGTATTTGGTTATCAAGCTTAACTCCTTTTCTAATAATTGTAGAGCCTAACGTTGCTCTATCAATAGTGGTAGCAGCACCAATATCTACATAATCTTCAATAATTACATTTCCGGTTTGTGGTACTTTGCTATATTCTCCTTTTTCATTAGGTGCAAAACCAAAACCATCAGCTCCAATAATAGCCCCAGAGTTAATCACACAGTTTGAGCCTATGCAACTTTCAGAATAAATTTTAGCTCCAGAAAACACTATGGTATTATCACCAATTGTAACATTGTCTCCTATGTAAGCACTTGGAAATATTTTTACATTATCTCCTATTTTTACCTTATCACCTATATAAGTGAATGCGCCTACATAAACGTTTTCTCCATAGCTTGCTGTTTCTGAAATAAACGAGGGTTGTTCAACTCCGCTTTTATTAAGTTTTACCTGATTGTAATACTCCAACAATTTTGAGAACGATTTATAAGCATCTTCAACTTTTATTAAAGTTGTAGTGATGTCGTTTTCTGCTTCAAAAGTTTTATTAACTATTGTAATTGATGCCTTTGTAGAATAAATATAAGGCTTGTATTTAGGATTAGCCAAAAAGGTTAATGACCCTTCGGTTCCTTCTTCTATTTTGGAAAGTTTAGAAACTTCAACATCGGGATTTCCAATAATATCACCTTCTAAAATTCCTGCTATTTGTGTTGCTGTGAATTTCATTAATCGCAAAAATAGAAAAAATGTATCACATTTTATCCTTAGGATAACATATATAATATTTAGTCACTTGTTTTGAAAGGGACTTGATGTTGAACTGGTCTGATACTTTAGCGATGTCTACTATCTTTCCATTTTTTTGAAGAATATTAATCCCTTGCTTTTTGGCATTGTAAGCCTGATTAGAAATTTCGCCATAAAACACAAAATACTCAGCTTCATCTTTAGATATTGAATGCTTGTTCATTAGGTTTTGAGTGTGTTTTTGCAAAACATCTTTCTTTATCCTTTTATTCTTTATTTTAACTTTAAGTAAATCTCTATTTATAATCATTTCGCAAAGGTTTCTCAGTACAAAATCTTCATGAAACTGCCATGTTTTCATTGCTGAAACAATATCATAATCGTCTAACCGTGAAAAGGCTTCTAGAGTATCTTTATTAAAATCATCTAGTGAGATTTCATTCTTAAGAAAATACTGCAAAGGCTCACTTGCTTGCAAATGAACTCCTTTATTAGTTAACTCCTTAGCTCTACTCAACACCTTCATTAACAATTGTTCAGCCGCTAAACTAGTTTTATGCAAATACACTTGCCAATACATAAAACGTCGTGCTACCAAAAATTTCTCAACACTATAAATGCCTTTTTCTTCAACAACCAACACATCTTCAACTACGTTAAGCATAGTTATTAATCGCTCACTGTTAATATTTCCCTCAGCAACTCCAGTGTAAAAACTATCACGCTTTAAATAATCTGATCGATCCATATCTAATTGACCAGATATTAATTGACATAAAAACTTTCTGGAATAGTTACCTTTAAAGATAGCTATGGCAAGCGTTAAACTTGAGTTAAATTCTTCGTTCAACTGCTCCATAAAAAGCAGCGAAATATCCTCATGCGATACTCCATTAACTATACTATGCTCCATAGCGTGTGAGAATGGACCATGACCAATATCGTGCAATAAAATGGCAATATATAGTGCATCTTCTTCTTCTTTGGAAATTGTAACTCCTTTAAAACGAAGTACATTCACCGCTTTTTGCATTAGATGCATACAACCAATTGCATGATGAAATCTAGTATGATGTGCACCTGGATAAACCAAATAAGACATTCCCATTTGGGTTATTCGTCTTAAACGCTGAAAGTATCTGTGTTCAATTAAATCAAAAATTAACGAATTTGGAATAGTAATAAATCCGTAAATTGGGTCGTTAAATATCTTAAGTTTGTTTACCTTATTCAAACTTCAATTTTTACTTTAAATTTAAACAAATATACATGAACAATATAAATATTCTTTGGGTTGACGATGAAATTGATTTACTTAAACCACATATTCTCTTTTTAGAACAAAAGCAATATAAGGTTACTACATGCAAAAGTGGTACTGAAGCTATCGAAATTATTAACGATACTAACTTTGATATTGTTTTTTTAGATGAAAACATGCCAGGACTTACAGGATTGGAAACCTTGAATGAGATTAAAGAAAAGCGTGCTAACCTTCCTGTGGTTATGATTACCAAAAGTGAAGAAGAGTATATTATGGAAGAAGCTATAGGTAGTAAAATAGCCGATTACCTTATAAAACCTGTAAACCCAAATCAAATACTACTGAGTTTAAAAAAGAATTTGGATCATTCTAGGTTAGTTTCAGAAAAGACAACTTCTAACTACCAACAAGAGTTTAGGAAAATAGCTATGGACTTATCTATGGTTAACTCTTTTAAAGAATGGGAAGAATTGTATCAAAAACTGATTTATTGGGAATTACAGCTTGAAGACATTGAAGATGTTGGCATGACTGAGATTTTAGAATCTCAAAAAAGTGAAGCTAACCAACAGTTTGGAAAATTTATAGACAAGAACTACCCTAGTTGGTTTGATCACAACACCGAAGCACCAATAATGTCACATACCTTATTTAAAGAAAAGGTTGTACCTGAATTAAGCGACAAACAACCAACTCTTTTTGTTGTTATAGATAATTTGCGTTACGACCAATGGAAAGCATTTGAGCCTATTGTAAACAATTACTACAAAAAAACATACGAAGAGCCGTTTTACAGTATTCTCCCTACAGCTACGCAATATGCAAGAAATGCTATTTTTTCTGGTTTAATGCCAAGTGATATGGAAAAGCTACATCCAGACCTTTGGAAAAACGACACTGATGATGGTGGTAAAAATTTACACGAAGCTGAGTTTCTTGAAGCACAATTAAAACGCTTAGGGCTATCACACTTAAAACATGAGTATCACAAAATCACAAACCTAAAATCTGGAAAGAAACTAGTTGAAAACTTTAAAGCTTTAAAAGACAACGACCTTACTGTAGTGGTTTACAATTTTGTAGATATGCTTTCTCACGCTAAAACCGAAATGGAAGTTGTAAAAGAGTTAGCTTCAAACGATAAGGCATACAGATCTTTAACACAAAGCTGGTTTAAAAACTCTCCATTATTAGAAATGATTCAACAAGCACAGCTTCTTGGTTTTAAGCTTATTTTAACCACAGACCATGGAACCATTAATGTAAAAAACCCATCAAGAGTAATTGGTGATAGAGATACCAGTTTAAATTTAAGATACAAAACTGGACGTAGCCTAACTTATGAAAATAAAGATGTACTTGCAGCTAAAGATCCAAAGACCATACATTTGCCTTCAATCACGATGAGTAGCTCCTATATTTTCGCAAAAGGCGATGTGTTTTTAGCTTACCCAAACAATTATAACCATTATGTAAGCTATTACAGAAACACTTATCAACATGGTGGAGTGTCTCTAGAAGAAATGATTATTCCGTTTGTTGTCATGAGTCCAAAATAATCTATGTAATGCAAAAAAATCCGACGAAATACACTTTTTATTGGTTTTTCTCGAATTTTATTCTTATACTTGTGCTGAATTTTATACTTAGCAAGTACAATTTTGGAAACAACTTATCAAATATCTGATATTCATTCAATTGCTGAAGCAGTTATAAAACATGCATCTTCTAGAACAATTTTGTTTTACGGAGAAATGGGTGTTGGCAAAACTACACTTATAAAAGCGATTGTTGAACATCTTGGTAGTAATGATTTGGTAAGTAGTCCAACATTCTCACTTGTTAACGAATATTCATCTCCTTCTGATTCAATTTTTCATTTTGATTTTTATAGAATTGAAAACGAGGAAGAAGCATTAAATTTTGGTATTGAAGATTACTTCTACTCTAGTGCATGGAAACTTGTAGAATGGCCAGAAAAAATTCCAAATTTAATACCAGATGACGCAGAAATTATAACAATTCTTTCTGATGAAAATGGTAAAAGAACCCTCAAATTTGACCAAAACATAAAATTAACCAAAAAAAAACCTATGGAGCAGCAAAATTTTTTGTAAAAAAAGTGACATCACACCAATAGAGCATAGTTGCAAAGTACGGAAAAACCGTAACGTTCAAGCGATTTCTGAAAATTATTTTAACATTTCTTTAACAGAATTTAACTCCTGTTGATTCTAAATTTGAAGTAATTAATTAATTAAATCCCTTGAATTATGAAAACAAAAAAGTACGTATTAGCAGTTGCTATTTTCGGTGGAATGTTATTTGCAGCACAGGCTACAAATTTAATTGACTTAAATGACCAAACAACAACAAACATCGAAAAAGCAAAAATCAAAATTCCAGGTCAAGGAAAATAGTGCTAAGTCATTAGTATATGGAACTATTATTGCTACTTTAATAGCTTTAACTCCATATATTTTTACCTTTTACGAGAGTGTCCCTAACGTTAAAGTTTGGGACACTTTTTTGTTTACATATAGCAGTAACTATTACACTAGTGCACAAATCACAGCTTGGACACTTATGAATAAGTTAATTCCGTTATTACTTATTTTTGTTTGGTTTTTTACATCAAGACATTGGTGGTATCATGCACTATTAGTGCCAATTGCAATGTATGTATATCAAGTAATTGAAATATTTAATGACGATTTAGAGTTTATAGATACTAGCAAGCAAATTTTTTATTTACTACCTGTTATGGCTATAGTTGTTCCTTCAATATACCTTATAAGAGTTAGAATCTTTGATAAATTAAATGATGCTGATAAGACTATGCAAGACTTAGAAGATGAATTTAAAATTAAGCCAAAAGGTATTTTAGGAAAACTTAAAGATTACTTTTAAAGAGTTCTTTTAAAATTCAAATTATTATTTGTAATTTGAATATTATTTCAATCACAAATGAGTAAATCTTTATCTCCTTTTACAAGGGCTCAACTTTTGCCTCAAGAAGAAAAACTAGAAGTTTTAAGAAAAAAAGGCAATCTATACATTGGTATTCCAAAAGAAACTTATTTTCAAGAGAAAAGAGTTTGTTTAACTCCTGATGCAGTATCTGCTTTAGTGTCAAATGGACATAGAGTAATGATAGAATCTGGAGCAGGCGAAGGTGCTAACTTTAAAGACAAAAACTACAGTGAAGCAGGTGCCGAAGTTACCAAAGATACAGCTAAGGTCTACTCTAACCCTATTATTCTAAAAGTTGAACCACCTTCTCTTGACGAAATAAAACTTATTAATCCGCAAACGCTTCTTATTTCTGCATTACAGTTAAAAACTCAAAGTAAAAAATACTTTGAAGCTCTTGCTTCTAAACGAATTACAGCTTTAGCTTTTGAATTTATTAAAGATGAAGATGGTGCATATCCTGCTGTGCGATCACTTAGTGAAATTGCTGGAACAGCTTCAATTTTAATTGCTTCAGAATTACTATCTAATGTTAATGGTGGTAACGGATTAATGTTTGGTAATATTAGTGGTGTTCCTCCTACTGAAGTTGTAATTATAGGTGCTGGTACTGTTGGTGAATTTGCTGCACGTTCAGCTATTGGGCTTGGAGCCAATGTAAAGGTTTTTGACAATTCTATTACCAAATTACGTTGTTTACAGTCTAACTTAGGAAGAACAATATACACCTCAACCATTCAACCAAAAAACTTAATTAAAGCGCTAAAACGCTGTGATGTTGCTATTGGAGCTGTAAGAGGAACCAATAGAGCTCCTATTGTTGTTACTGAAGAAATGGTTGGCAGCATGAAAAATGGAGCTGTTGTAATAGATGTTAGTATTGATATGGGAGGCTGTTTTGAAACTAGTGAAATTACAAATCATGACCATCCAACTTTTGAAGTCAATGGAGTTACTCACTATTGTGTACCTAATATTCCCGCTCGTTACTCTAGATCTGCATCAGTTTCTATCAGTAATATTTTCACACCTTATCTACTAAAAATTGCTGAAGATGGTGGTATTGAAGATGCTATCAGGTTTGATAGAGGTTTAAAAAATGGTTTATACTTATATCATGGTGTTTTAACCAATAAGTCGGTAGCTGATTGGTTTGGTCTTAACTATAATGACGTAAACTTGCTTATTTTTTAGTTCAATTCATCTTTACTAAGTTGGAGTTTTGCTAAGGTTAAAAAGGGTTGTATTTTTACAGAAAATTTTCAATTTAACTAATGAAATTAATACAACGTATAGGTTACTACTTAGGAGGATTTTCAATAGGTTTAATACTTTTAGCCTTTTTTTTAAGAGGAAAAAACACTTCGTGTGATTATGGTCCAAACGCAAGAACCATTAAAAACATTTCAATTAAAAAACGATTGCTCTCTGATGAAACGAAAGCAATTATGAATACTCATGATATAGACACTACTACTATCACTAATTTAATTTTAACTGGAGATGTTAACTTTCAAGAAAGTGATACAAAGTCTGAAGATTGCAAAACTTATGTTATTGAAAACAAGTTAAATAAAAGTGATATTGCACTTCATATCAAAAACTGTGATTCAGTAGCTACTGTTCTTTCAATAGATTTTAAATAAAAAAGACTTGGATAACCAAGTCTTTTCTTTTTTATCGAATAGGAATTTTTTTAACGAGTGCTTTATCATCGTATATCAACCTGATGATATAGATTCCTCTAGAAAATGAGCTTGTATCTATTTCTTTTATCACAGTTGACTCATCTTCTTCTTCAAAATCAATAGAAAATACGTGTTTTCCAGTAATATCAAATATAGACATGTTATTCACATTAACGCTTTGACAACCTGATACACGTACTTTTAACACATCTGTTTGTGGGTCTTGATATACTAGAAAATCAAACTCCTCAGGCTCATCAGGAGTTTCTATTGATGAACAATCAACCACTGAAACAATCACTGAGGTCTCATCAAAATCTAACGCATTAAATACTGTTACCGAATATTCTAAACTCTCTTCAGGCGATACAGTTATGCTTTCAGTTGTATCTCCTGTACTCCATAAATACTCATCTCCTCCTGAAGCTGTAAGTGTAACAGTCTCTCCTAAACAAATTTCATTTTGCTCAACATCAACAACTGCTGTAACTTCTTCTAACACATTAACTGTTATTTGCTTCTCATCTTCACAATTGTTTATAAATCCTGTAACTGAATATGTTGTTGTAACACTAGGATTAACAGCTATATTGGGTTGAGTTGCACCATTGCTCCATTGGTAACTATTAGCTCCTGTTGCTGATAAAGTGACATAATCACCTTGCAATATCATAACTTCATCTCCATTTTGAATAATAACATTTGGATTAGGATTAACAGTAACTGTGACTTCATCTTCATCTTGTTGATCACCTACATAAGCAATAACCGAATAAGTTGAGGTTGAACTAGGACTTACTGTTATACTTTGTGTAGTAGCTCCTGTACTCCATAGATAACTTTCTCCTCCAGAAGCTGTCAAAACAGTTTCGTAACCTTGACAAATACTAACATCATCTCCTGCATTGGCAATTACTAGGTCTTCAACTGACACTAAAACAGAATCTGATGCTTCACATCCATTTGTAAATCCTGTAACTGAATAAGTTGTGGCCTCTGCTGGACTTACTGTTATACTTTGGGTAGTTTCTCCTGTACTCCATAAATAAGTATCTGCTCCAGTAGCTGTAAGCGTAGTGCTTTCTCCTACACTTATTGTAACATTAGAACCTGCATCAACAATTGGTAATTCATTTACAGTAACCATCACTTGATCAGTACTTGAACAATTGTTTTCAAAAACTTCAACTGAATATGTTGTTGTTTCACTTGGTGATACAGTTATACTTTCTGTAGTTTCTCCTGTACTCCATAAATATGTACTTCCTCCTGAAGCTGTTAGCGTAATAGAGTTACCTAAACAAACAGACACGTCTTCTCCTGAATTAGCAATGGGAAGTGCATTTACTGTTACAGTAACATCATCTTGATCTGAATTACTTCCAGATTCATCAAAAACTGTAACAGTGTATATTGTTGTTTCAATTGGACTTACTGTAATACTTTGTGTAGTTTCACCTGTACTCCACTCATACGTTGCTCCTCCTATAGCTATTAAAACCACTTCTTCTCCTTCGCAAATCGACACATCTTCTCCTGCATCAGCAACTACAGTACTACTTTGCAAAAAAACAGTAACAGTGTTCGTGTTTTCACAACCATTTGCAAATCCTGTAACTGAATAAGTTGTAGTCTCTGCTGGACTTACTGTTATACTTTGGGTAGTTTCTCCTGTACTCCATAAATAGGCATCTGCTCCAGTAGCTGTAAGTGTAGTACTTTCTCCTACATTTATTGTAACATTAGGACCTGCATCAACAATTGGTAATTCATTTACAGTAACCATCACTTGATCAGCACTTGAACAATTGTTTTCAAAAACTTCAACTGAATATATTGTTGTTTCACTTGGTGATACTGTTATACTTTGGGTAGTTTCTCCTGTACTCCATAAATATGTACTTCCTCCTGAGGCTGTTAGCGTAATAGAGTTACCTAAACAAACTGACACATCTTCTCCTGCATTAGCAACAGGAATTAGGTTTACAGTAACAGTTACATCATCTTGATCTGAATTACTACCAGATTCATCAAAAACTGTAACAGTGTAGACTGTTGTTTCAGTTGGACTTACTGTAATACTTTGTGTGGTTTCACCTGTACTCCATTCATACGTTGCTCCTCCAGAGGCTGTTAAAACCACCTCTTCGCCTTCGCAAATCGATACATCTTCTCCTGCATTTGCAACTACACTATTATCAACAACTGTTACAGTTACAGTATCAGAAGCTTCACAATCAGCCACAAAACCTGTTACTGAGTAAGTAGTTGTTTCGATTGGACTTACTGTTATTGACTCTGATACCTCATCAGTATCCCATAAATATGTATCTCCTCCTGAAGCTGTTAGCGTAATACTTTCCCCAAGATTAATTGTTACATCTTCTCCTGCGTTAATTATAGGAAGCTCACTAACAGTTACTAGTACTTCATCACTACTAGAACAATTGTTTTCAAAAACTTCAACTAAATATGTTGTTGTTTCACTTGGAGATACAGTTATACTTTCTGTAGTTTCTCCTGTACTCCATAAATATGTACTTCCTCCTGAAGCTGTTAGCGTAATAGAGTTACCTAAACAAACTGACACATCTTCTCCTGCATTAGCTTCGGGTATTGCATTAACAGTAACTATTACATCATCTTGATCTGAATTACTTCCTGATGCATCATACGCAGTAACAATATAGGTTGTTGTCTCAGTTGGACTTACTGTAATACTTTGTGTAGTTTCACCTGTACTCCACTCATACGTTGCTCCTCCAGAAGCTGTTAAAACCACCTCTTCTCCTTCGCAAATCGATACATCTTCTCCTGCATTTGCTGTTATGCCTGTTGGATCTTGTGGTGCTTCTACAACCCACAACAAGGGATAAGAATTGTTTTCTAAGCTAGCGTTATCCCAATTACTTGCGAATATCACCTTAGAACCATCTCTATTTGGTACTGCATGAGCTTGATGGCTATATCCTGAATTTAAATTAGTATTATGCTTGGTAAATCTTTCTATAGTTTGAGAATTATCTAACTTAATAGCAAAAATCTCTCTTGTTGCTTCATAATTATTTACATTAGATGGATGCCCTTGTTCACTTACATAAGCCCATCCTGGTCTGTTTAAATTTCTAGTACTAATATGTCCTCCCCAAAGGCCACTATCACCTGATCCTCCTGAGAATGGAAAAATTCCTTGTTTTGCTCCATTATCTAATCTTGCATAAGACAAACTATAACCACTAACACCTTGGTATGCCACATAAACTTCATTTCCTTGAGCATCGTATCCTATATCTCCATGAGGTCTTCCGCTATATAAGTGTATTTCATTATTCATGTACTTATCGTAAGCTTTAATACCTTGCAATGGTCCTGAACCATCAGAGTATCCACTCATTACTACATATTCACCAGATTGTGATACAGACACCCAATCAATATTAGCAGTTCCTAGAGACTTTGTTCCTAGAATTTCATCATTAAATATATCGTAAACTAATATCGTTTTTTGTGATCCACTAGTTGCTATTAAAGCCACATAACGATCATCATTGGACAAATTACCTTCTCCATCTCCAACACTTACAGATGAATATCCTGAAAAGGTTTTTAAAACAGTTTCGCTTTGTGTAACTATATTTCTTCTGAATAATTGGTTCTCATGTGAATCATACGTAATGTCTGGTTCAACATTACTCCATAATGAACGACAATAAGCAGTAGTTAACACCTCATAAGTATTACCATCTAAAATTTTTGATGGCCAACCTGCAGTCATAATTTTAGTGCCATCAGCATTCCAAGGTTGCTTTTTAGCATAAATATGTCGTAATTGAGAACAATCACAACCAAATACATTTTCATCACTTATTCGGGTAACATTATTACCTGTTAATGGGTCCGTAAACGTAGCTAAATAATCAGGCACACTAGTTGGTACTTGATAAGTTCCCCAATCAACTGAATTAACATTAACATCAGGTGGGTAAACTTGAGCTATACTATAATGCGATACAAATAAAATTAAACACAGTGCTTTTTTAAAACACAATAGGCCATAATTATGGCAACCAAAATTTAGGGGCTTCATCTACTATTAATCTTTGGGGCTTGCTATTATACTGGCAATCTATATAAATAATATCTAAAAATACGTTTTAACGCATTAATATTCGACAAAAAGAAAATATTTGAAATACTTTTCTTACAAATAAAGATTTTTCAGGATGAAATAGTGATTTTAGCGTCAACAAATATACGTGCAGAATGTAAAAAAAGTCGACTAACTACACAATTTTAACGTTTAAAAGTAAATTCCTACATAATTGATAATGAACATAGAACTATTAAATTAACTACATTTACATAAATTATTAGAATTTGAAGCCCAAAAAAAATATTGCTTTTGTTGTGTATAGTTTGAACTCTGGAGGTGCAGAACGTGTAGTAACTACATTAGCCAATTATTTTGCATTACAATACAATGTTACTATAATAACAATTGTTAATACGACACCATTTTATACCTTAAATAAAGAAATTACATTGAAGTCTTGTGTTAATGAGATTAACAATAGTAAAAACTTAGTTAGTGCTTTAAAGAATAACACAAAGCTCATTAAAACAATAAAAAAACATTTAAAGAGTGAAAATATTGACTTAGTATTAAGTTTTATGACCACATCAAATGTATTAAGTTTAATTGCTTCAAGATCTTTAAAAATACCATGTATAATTTCAGAAAGAAGTAACCCATACATATACACAAACAATTCTTTTTGGGATAAACTTGTAAGATATACCTACCCTAAAGCGAACTTCTTAGTAGTTCAATCAAACTTGATTAAAAATTATTATCAAACTTTTGTTAAGAGCAATAAAGTTTTAATCCTTCCTAATCCTATTTCTGAAACATTAAGTTCTCAAAAAAATATTTCTAAAAAAAGAACACCTACTATAATTAATGTTGGACGGTTAGACAGTAATAAAGCTCAAGATGTATTATTAAAAGCATTTGCGAGCATAAATAAAAAGGACTGGAAACTTGTTTTAATTGGCGATGGTGAATTACGAAAAGACTATGAAAAACTCACTAAAAAGTTACATATAGCTAACAACGTTATATTTACAGGCAATATTAACGATGTTCAAAATTATTACAATACAGCTAGTATTTTTGCTTTTACATCAAAGTCTGAAGGTTTTCCTAATGCTTTAATAGAAGCTATGTATTTTGAAATGGCATGCATATCAACAGATTGTCCGACAGGACCTTCAGATATTATTAAAAACACCAAAAATGGCTTTCTAATTGAAGTCAACAATCAATCACAATTAGAAAGTAGACTTATAGAACTAATCGATAATAATACCCTTAGAGATTCACTAGGAAAAAAAGCTTTTAAAACCGCTAAGGCATACGAAGTAACTCAAGTTGCTGAAAAATGGAACGAACTCATAATTAAACTTATATAATGTTTAGAGATTTAATTCCAAAATATATTGAACAACCAACTAAGGCATTTAAGTATAAATTTACTGTTTTTACACCTGTATATAATTGTGAAAAAACAATTGAACGTGTTCACGACTGTTTAGTTAAACAAAGTTTTAAGGATTTTGAATGGTTAATCATTAATGATGGCTCTACCGATAGTTCTCACAACATCATTTCAAGCATTATAAAAAAGTCTCCTTTAGACATTAAGTATATACATAACTCCAAAAACAAGCATAAGATGAGCTGTTTTATGCAAGCCATTAAATTAGCCGATGGTGATTTTTTTTTAACATTTGATGCTGATGATGAATGCGTTAATAAAGCTTTAGAGGTGTTTAATAATACTTACAACAGTATACCTATTGAGAAAAAAAACACTATTGGTGCTATTACAGCTTTATGCATTGATCAAAATGGTGATCAGGTAGGTGACTCTTATCCTACGAGTCCATATTTTAGTAATACCTTTGAATCATATACTGTAAAGAGAATTTTAGGTGAAAAATGGGGTTTTACTAAAACTAATATTTTAAGGAATATAGTTTACAACAAAGCGTTTATTAGCAACGGTTTTATGCCTGAAGGACTTATTTGGAATCTATTAGCTAAAAAAGGTTTTATAACTGTTTATATTAATAAGGCATTACGTATTTATCATACTAACATTGAAAACTCAATATCTAATTCTAACATTGAAAAAACTGCTTTAGGATCTGCTACACAACTCATTGCTAACTTTAATTGGTTCTTTAAAGAGAGCTTTTTAAAAGCACCAACATACTTTATAAAAAACTTATACTTTTTACTAAGATTATCTAATTATTTAGATTTCAACCTAAAAAACTACACAACATCTATTGATTCACCTATTATCAAGTTTTTCTTTGTACTATTATGGCCAATTAGAAGATTTCTAAAATAGACTTAACCAATACCAGTACAATTGAATTCAAAATTCGATTTAAAATCTTTTATAAGTAACTTACTTAAAAACTCAACGGTTACTAATGTAATTACCGTTGGAGTAACTACTTTAATTGTAAGTGGGCTTGGTTTTTTTAAAGAAATAGTTGTAGCTAATAGCTTTGGTCTCTCGGAATTACTCGACACTTTTTACATAGCTATATTGTTTCCCACATTTATAAGTGGTGTTTTTCTAGATTCGTTTAAAAGCGTTTTTATACCTAACTATGTTAGCGAATTAAAAACAGGAAAAAACATAGGAGCGTTTCAAAGCACCAGTTTTATTGTGACAATTGTAATATCCTTAGTATTTTTACTTATTGCTATACTTTTTACTGACACTTATTTAGAAACATTTTTTAAAGGTCACACTACACAATACTATAGTTTAATTAAAACACAATTTTATTATGTAGCTCCTTGTATTTTATTTTGGGGACTTTCTTCTTTAATAAGTGGATTATTAAACATTGATGACGAGTTTAAATTTTCTTCAATTGCAAGTATTTTTACGCCTATATCAATTATTATATGTCTCGTTTTTTTTAAAGAGGCCCTTGGAAGTTTGGTACTTGCTTTAGGCACATTATTTGGAAGCATCCTAAACTTCTTGTTTTTGTTGATAGTAGCACTTAATCGAAAAATTATCACATTACAAACACCTGATTTTATTTCGGTTAACATTAAAGTATTATTTAAGCAAATACCTGCTAAAGTATCATCTAGCTTGCTAAGTGGTATTAACCCACTTATAGACCAATACTTTTCAGCTCAATTAATTGTTGGTTCAATAGCTGCATTAAATTATGGAATCAAAATCCCTGCTTTTGCCATCTCAATTGTAGGTATTGCAGTTGGTAATGTACTTCTGCCCTATTTTTCTAAAAATGCTGTTGATAATAAAGAAGCTACTTTTAAAAAACTAAAACTAATACTTAAATACCTTATAATTAGTAGTTCTATTATAGTAATTATACTAGTTCTTCTCTCTTCTCCAATTATATGGCTTGTTTTTGAGAGAAATGCTTTTACAAGTTCAGACACTGTAATTGTATCAAAAATACAACAAATGTATATTTTACAAATACCTTCTTATATTAGTGGTTTAGTGATGGTTAAGTTTTTAACATCAATAAATAAAAATAATTTTATGGTATTAACTTCTTTAGTAAGTTTAATTCTAAATATTGTGTTCAATTTTATTTTAATAGATGTAATGGGAGTTTATGGATTAGCATTAGCTACATCGCTAGTTTCCATAGTTAATAGTATCATTTTATATGTCTATATAAACAAATTAAACAGTTCCTATGTTTAATATAATTACACCAACATATAATAGAGCGCATACATTACCTAGAGTATACAAATCTTTAATACAACAAACCACCAAAACATTTGAATGGATTATTGTTGATGATGGTAGTACTGATAACACATATCAACTAATTAGTGAATGGATAAAAAACACTACCGAATTTAAAATTACTTACCATAAACTAAATATTAATAAAGGAAAATCTAATGCTGTAAATGTTGCAATAGATTTATGTAAAGAAAAATACACCATAATTGCAGATAGCGATGATACTTTTGTTCCAGAAACAATATCAGATTTAAAAGATATTTGGACTAACAATACTGATAATAACATTGGAGCTATTTGGACACTCACTAAGGATGAAAGCGGTCAAATTATTGGAGATAAGTTTCCTGAAGATTATTGGAAAGTAGATTTTAAGACTAGAGTTCTCAAACATAACATTGAAGGCGAAAAATGGCATTGTTGGAAAACTAATGTTTTAAAATCTAACAAAATGATTTTAAGTGATGAATGTCATATTGGCGAAAGTCACACTTGGAACCATATTAATAGATCATTTGATTTTTTATGCATAAATATTGCCCATAGAATTTATTTCCATTCTAACGATGGGCTTATTGCCACAAAAACAAGTAAAGAAAGAAAAGCCAAAGTCTATTACAACAGTGCTTTGATTGAGTTAGAAAACGTATCCTTAAATGATATTATAAAATACAAATTTTATAGGTTTTATGCATTTCAATACATAAAATCTAACCTATATTTAAAACGAAGAACCAATCGCTTGTCTTTTGTAAAAAAGCTTACATGCTTTGTGATATTTATGTTGAATATTCCATTAAAATTAGTAAGAACTTAATATGAAAATCCTAAAATACATAATCCTAATTTTAATTCTTTGGGGTATTGATAGCTTCTCATTTTTTGTGTTTGGAGAAACCATAGGTGGTTATGTTAGTCATCTTACTTTTATACTATTACTTGGGTATTATTTCTTTGCAAGAAAGCGTCCTGTAATTATCCCTTTAGCAATTCTAGGGGTTAGTTATTTTATAATTTCAGGTCTTACATATATTGATAATTATGAAGTTTACATCAATGAGTTTATCAAATACGGTATTCTAATTATTTGTGGTGCTGAAGTAGCTAGAGACACATCTTCAAAAGAGTTAATACTTTTTCTTTTAATTGGAGCAGCAAGTGTATTAATTCATTCTTTATTTTTTGCTGATAACTATGGTAGGTATAGTGGCTTTTATTTAAATCCTAATGGAGCAGCTTTTGTATGCCTAATAGGCTACTGCTTAACATTTAACATTAGTAATAAAACTACAAAGTATTTATTTACATTCATTTTTACTTTTGCAGGTATTTTAACCTTTTCAAGGTTCTTTTTTTTAATGTGGTTTCTAATAACCTTGCTTTCTGCAATAAGTAACAAAAAAAACTTGCAATTATTTGGAATTGGTATTGGCACATTGGCTCTATTAATAAGTTTTGCCACAATATTACAAGTTAACACTACTCGATTTTCTCTATTAATTGGATTATTAAATAATAATGCACAAACAGAACGACTAACTGAAGATAGTCGAATGAGCAGATGGTCTACCTATTACAATGATATTTTAGATAAGCCAATTTTTGGTAATGGTTATAAAAGTTTTAGCGGTATAGACAATATTAAACAAGGTGTGCACAACACCTACTTAATGGTTTTAGGTGAAGCAGGTATCATCCCCTTTTTGATTATTATAGGTATTTATTTGTATTTAATTAGAAAAACTATTTACGGCTACAAAACCAACACTGATAAATTACTCCTAGCCATATCATTAAGCGCTATTTTATTAACAATGCATAACTATTTTAATTACTACCTAATACTATTTATAACTATTTGGTTATTTAATAGAGTGAGTACAAATAACTCTCAAGAAAATGAAATAACTTTATAAAAGTAAACTCAAATCATACTATGTGCGGTATTTACGGAACAACATTAAATTATAACGAACAGCAAGTTAAGGACAAACTCAAGCGAACAGCTTTTAGAGGTCCTGATCAAATGGGTTGGCAGTTTTATAAAAAAGATAATAGACAAGTCATTTTTGGTCATAACAGACTTTCAATAATAGATTTAGACCCTAGATCAAATCAACCATTTACTTATTACGATACAATTCATATTGTTTTTAACGGAGAAGTTTACAATTTCAAAACAATTAAAGAAACACTTAGTAAAAAAGGATATAGTTTTAAAACAACTAGTGATACCGAAGTACTTTGTGCTGCATATTTAGAGTATGGTGAAAAATGTGTAGATTACTTTGTTGGAATGTTTTCGTTTGTAATTTACGATGAAAAAAACAACATACTCTTTGGAGCAAGAGATAGACTAGGTAAAAAACCATTTTATTATTACCACGATGGTAAAGATTTTGAATTTGCTAGTCAAATATCCTCAATTCAATTACACTCCAACAACCTCACAATTTCTGAACGCGCAATAGCTTATTATTTATCCTGGGGAAATGTACCAGATCCTCAATCTATTTTTAGTCAAGTTAAAAAACTTAAAGCAGGACATAAGTTTACATTTAACCTTAGTTCTGGTGAGTTCAAATCACAACCCTATTGGGATATTGATTACACAAATAAAAACCCTTATAAAGGAAGTTATGAAGATGCTAAACAAGAACTTAAAACAATTTTAAATGACGCTGTAAAAAGCAGGTTATTTGCCGATGTTCCTGTTGGTGTATTCCTATCTGGAGGAGTAGACTCTTCATTAGTTGCTGCTACTGCAACGCAAACATCTAGCGCTAAGGTTAAAACATTTTCGGTTAAATTTAACGAAAAAGGCTTTGATGAAAGTCATTATGCACAGCAAGTTGCAGACCACTTACAAACAGATCATCATGTAATTGAATGTAATTACAACGAAGGCATTGATTTAATTAAGAATTTTTGCCATTATTACGATGAGCCTTTTTCTGATTCTTCAGCAATCCCATCAATGCTTTTAGCTAAACATACCAAAAAACATGTAACAGTAGCTCTTTCTGGTGATGGTGGTGACGAAAGTTTTATTGGATATCACAGATACAATTGGGCAAAAAAAGGAGGAGTTTATTACAAACTACCATTACCTATCAGAAAACTTGGTGCAGGAGTCTTATCTCTATTACCTCACTATAGACTAAATGTTATTGCTAAAGCTTTACAGTTTAAAGACGTAAATGAAGTTTACTTAGGCGCTATGACTGGTGTAGATTTATCTCATATAAACACAGACTATAACACTAGACTAGTTGACGAATCAAAATACTTAATGCACAATAATAAAAACCTATTTGAACGTATTAGTGATTTTGACACTAAAACCTATCTTAATTGGGATATAAACACTAAAGTAGATAGGGCTTCGATGGCTTTTTCACTAGAAGTTAGAGCTCCATTGCTAGACCATCAAATAGTTGAGTTTGCAAATTCGCTACCAACATCTTTTAAATTTCATAAAAAAGAAATGAAACGCATTCTAAAAGATGTGTTGTACGAATCAGTTCCAAAGCACATATTTAATAGGCCAAAAGCAGGCTTTACTATGCCTTTCTCTGAATGGTTTAGAGAAGATTTAAAAGACTATGTTTTAAGTGAATTAAATGAAGACACTTTAAAATCGCTACCTTGTATTGACGCCAAAAAAGTGCAGTTTATGATTAACCAACATATGGATGGCACCTGGAATAGATACCCTTTAATATGGTCTTTATTAGTATTAAAACAATGGTTAAGTACTAATGGAAAAGGAATAAGTATAAGCTAACTTATGTCTAAGTCTAAAATAAATATACTTTTTGTTTTACCATCATTAAAGGCTGGTGGTGCCGAAAGAGTTATTTCTTTTATTGCTAGTAATTTAAACCCAAATAAATTTACATGCACACTAATTGTTGTTGGTCAAAAAAAAGATGCTATATACAACACTGAAGCTATTGAGGTTCTTTTTCTTAATAAAAGAAGAGTCTTAAATGCAATACCTAAATTATTTAAATATATACTAATAAAAAATCCTGATATAGTTGTTGGGTCTATTGCTCATGTTAACAGAGTGCTAGCTATGTTCTCTATCTTTTTCTTTAACACTAAATTTGTTGGTAGAGAAGCTAGTGTATTAAGTATTATGAATAGTTTCAACACAAAAAAAAGTGTTTTTCACTTTCCTTTTTTTAAAAACTACCACAAGTATTTAGATGCTGTAATTTGTCAGTCTATTGACATGGCTAATGATCTAATATTAAACAATTCATTTTCCAAAGAAAAAATACACATAATCAACAATCCTATATCTGGTTATTTACCTATTAAATCTTCTAAGCCTATCACTACAGTAAAAGAATTTATCACAATAGGACGATTAAGTAAAGAAAAAGGTCATCTCAGAATTTTAGAAGCAATTTCTAAATTAAGCTTTGAATATAATTATACAATTATTGGAACTGGAGATGAAAAAGATGCAATTATACAGCATGCAAAACATTTAGGAATTATTGATAATATAAAAATTATTCCGCATACCAATACTGTAGCTCAATATTTATCTAACAGCGATATTTTTATCCAAGGCTCATATGTAGAAGGTTTTCCCAATGCTTTACTAGAAAGTTGTGTGGTTGGAACTCCTGTGATAGCTTTTAATGCTCCTGGTGGAACCAAAGAAATTATTGAAGAGAGCATAAATGGTTATATTGTAGAAAACACCACTCAATTTATTGAAACGTTGAATATGATGGTTCAAAAAGATTGGGATCCTAAACGCATCAATGCTTCAGTTATAAAAAAATACAATAAAGAGTTAATTTTAGAAAAGTATGAAGCTTTATTTAATAGTCTTTCATCTAAATCAAAACCATGAAAGTACTAATAATCATTCCAAACGATGCACTTGGTGGTGCAGAACAATACTTAAAAATGGTTGCATCCTACTTTAAAGAAGCAACTGTAGATATTTATTTTATCACAGCCTATAACACAAAGCTTTGGGATAATATAAAAAACAACACTAATCAACACTTCTGCTCTACTAGCAATAAATTTTTGGGTGTTTTAAAATTTCTTTCTCTAAGTCAAAAACAAAAAAAAGAATATGATTACGTTTTTACATCTCATATCTATATTAACGCTTTAGTAGGAATACTACTAAAACTTAAAATTTTAAAAACTAAAAAGTTTATCGCAAGAGAATCAACCTCAATTTTCCTTAGATACAAAGGATTAAAACTATTTTTATATAAACTAGCATATAAAATTGGGTATAAAAAAATAGACTTATTGATTTGTCAGACTGAATTGATGAAAAACCAGTTAATACAACATTTTAAAAGCATTGAAAAGAAAACAAAAATAGTAACCATCCCTAATCCATTAAATTTTGAATATTTACTTAATGAACGAGCAAAAGAAGGCGTAAATCTTCCTTTTGAATATATCGTATCAGCTGGTAGATTCATTCCAGAAAAAGGGTTTGATTTATTAATTAATGCCTTTTATCATGTTAAGATATCCTACCCAAATTTAAAATTGATACTTCTTGGTGATGGCGAATTAAAACCTGATTTAGTAGCGCAAATTAAATCTTTAAGCTTGGACAACGATATAATATTACCTGGTCATGTAAACAATGTGTTATCCTATTTTAAGTCTGCAAAACTATGTGTTGTATCATCAAGAATCGAAGGTTTTCCTAATGTTCTTTTGCAAATGATGTCGCAAAACAACAATGTAGTATCTACAACATGTGCTGGTGGAATTGATAAAATCGAAGGCATTTACTTAGCAAAACCAAATGATGCTGAAAGCTTAAAAATTGCTATTGAGAAAGCACTTTCTACATCAAACAGTACAAGCAACAGAAGTAAATTTGACAATTATCTTAGCGAAAGAGACATTGACAAGTTTATTAAAAAAATTATTGCAATAACTTAAATCACAAACAATCTTTTAAGTTGTTTTTACCTTCATCCTATAAACCTTTCCTTACAACTAATTAATCCTTTTATCATTTATTACAATTTAAATATTTGATATCTTCGGCTAATAGTTTTTAGTGATAAAAAGATGTTCAACAACAACTTACATCTTAAAAAAATTAAATGAAAAAAATAATTCGAGTAACAACAATGCCAGGATCAATAAATTCACTTTTAAAAGGTCAATTAGGCTTCATGAGTCAACATTACAACATCTTAGCTGTGTCAAGCGATGAAGGTGGAAGACTCAAAAGTATTGGTGAGGAAGAGGGCATTCCTACTTATGCTGTAGAAATGACTCGAAAAATTACTCCTATTAGAGATTTAGCTGCTACCTATTCTCTTTATAAATTATTTAAAAAAGAAAAACCCTTTATTGTACACACGCATACTCCTAAAGCAGGTATAGCAGGTATGCTTGCTGCCAAATTAGCCAAAGTACCACATCGTTTACACACTGTTGCTGGGTTACCTCTATTAGAAAGTAAAGGCTTAAAAAGAAAGCTGTTGGACATTGTTGAAAAAAGCACTTACAACTGCTCTAGCCTAGTACTACCTAACTCTTTTGGTCTTAAACAAATTATTATTGATTTAAAATTTGCAAATCAATCTAAATTAAAGGTTATAGGTAATGGAAGTTCTAATGGCATTAATGTTGAGCACTTCAATCCTGAGGCAATATCTGAATCACAAAAAGAAAAATTAAGACTAAAGTTTGGTATTCAACCCAATGATTTTGTATTCATATTCGTAGGACGTATAGTTGGAGACAAAGGTATCAATGAGTTAATCAAGGCTTTTAACTCATTAAACAAAGAATACAGTACTATAAAGCTACTTCTGTTGGGTCATAAAGAAAGCCACTTAGACCCAATATCCAAAAAATCTCTAAAAGTTCTAAAAGAAAATAAAAACATTATAGAACTAGGTTTTCAAACCGATATTAGACCTTATTTATCAATTTCAAATGTTTTAACTTTTCCTAGTTACAGAGAAGGTTTTCCAAACGCAGTACTACAAGCATGTGCAATGCAAGTGCCTTGTATTGCCTCAAATATTAATGGTTGTAATGAAATTATAAAAAATGAAATTAATGGGATAATAATTCCTCCAAAAGATACCAAATCACTAAAAAACGCAATGGCGTTTTGTTTAAACAACCCACAAAAAGTGAAAGAAATGTCTCGTGTATCCAGAAACACAATTACAGATTTATACAGTCAGGATATCGTTTGGAAAGAATTACTATCTCTTTATAAAACGCTAGAAGAATGAAGATGTACCAACATTTTTTCAAACCATTACTCGACAAGCTAAGCGCTATACTTGGGTTAATAGTTATATCTCCTATTTTCATATTAACAACTCTACTATTAACTATAGCTAATAAAGGTAAGCCCTTTTTCATTCAAGAACGTGGTGGTAAAAACAAAACCGTTTTTAAGATAATAAAGTTTAAAACCATGAACGATAAAAAGGATGCAAATGGAAATTTACTTCCAGATAAGCAAAGACTAACGAAAATTGGAAACTTTGTTAGAAACACTTCTTTAGACGAAATACCTCAACTAATAAACATAATAAAAGGTGACATGAGCCTTATTGGCCCAAGACCTATGCTTGCTGAGTACCTATCAATTTACAATGACCATCAAATACAACGTTTAAATGTAAAACCAGGAATAACAGGTTGGGCGCAAATAAATGGTAGAAACAACTTAACATTTAATAAAAAATTTGACTTAGATATTTGGTATATAAACAACCTAAGTTTTAAGCTAGATATTAAAATACTTTTTTTAACTTTGATTAAGATTTTCAGTACGTTAGATGTAAATCAGGATGGTAATTTAGAAGTAACTGCCGAAAAATTTAATGGTAAAAACTAAAGATATGAATTTCTACAACAATCTAAACTTACGCACTAACGACCCAGTTGAAAGTGCTGAAATGATAAAAGAAACTCTAAAAAACACAAAAGTACTTAAAGTTACTCCTGAGTGGTATTTAGGTGATTTGCGTCTTTTCTACGATAAGCTTGTAGATTATTTAGGTCCCGTAGTAAATGGTGGTGAAGATTTTACAAAAGGAGGCGTTTTAACTGGTGAACGTTGGTTAGAAATTAGATATGATGACGACATTCCTGATCTTGCTGCATACAGGCACAGTAAAAATGCGCAGCCATTACATACTGATGAGTCTTACCTAACAAATCCTGCTGATATAATGCTGTTTTACTGCGTTAATAAAGCACCTGCTGGTGGAGCCACTACTTTTATTGATGGACAAATTCTAGTAGACTACATGAAGAAAAATGCGCCAATTATGTTGGATGACTTAACATCAAAATCTATATGCTACAGAAAAGCAGATGAAGCGCGAACCGAAAAAATTATAGACATTCAAGACAATGGTAAAATTACCTTAAACTTTAACTACTATTGTATTGACCCAAATGAAACAGAAGAAAATAAAAAGCTTAATAAAGAGTTTTTTACATTTTTACAAGAATACATAGCTCACTCACATTTAGTAGAAAGAGTATATCTTAATCCTGGAGAATCTGTTTTATGGTGGGATCAATATGTATTACATGGTCGTACATCTTATGATGCAAAAAAAACCAACGACCGCTACATCTGGAAAACCGGCTTTAAGTGGGTAGGATGATGAATACTTTAAATCTGGGAAAAATCACTTTAGGAACAATGCGTTTCGTTGATAAAAACCTCAGTATCAAGGAAACAGTAAAACTTATTGAAGAGAGTTTTAATCTAGGCATTAATACTCACCATTCTTCATTTGAATACAATTCTTATTCCTTATACGCAAACGCCTTAAATAAAAGCAGTTGCAAGCCTCACATCAAACACATTGTTAAACTATCTTCTCCTCATTTTGGAGAGTCAAAATTTTCAGCTGAAAAGCTAGAAAAGCTTATTGATAATGAGTTAAAACATTTAAAAGTCGACTGTATTGATGTTTTGCAATGGCTAGTAAGATCAGAACCTATTAATGACATCGACAGACTATCAGTTCTACTCCATCAAAAAGAAACCATAGAAGCAAGTTTATCAAACTTAAAAGAAAAAGGCAAAATCAAACACGTGTTTGCTTTCCCCTACTCTGTAAACTTTGCACATGAGGTCATAAAACTAAAATCTGTTGATGGAATTATTTCTTATCTCAATAAATCTGAAACT
Organism: Meridianimaribacter sp. CL38; assembly: GCF_004328055.1. NCBI lineage: Bacteria > Pseudomonadati > Bacteroidota > Flavobacteriia > Flavobacteriales > Flavobacteriaceae > Meridianimaribacter > Meridianimaribacter sp. CL38. The sequence goes on from NZ_QKWS01000002.1 coordinate 288,197, forward strand.
GATTATTCCCACTTTGCAAATTCAGTACCTTTTATAGCCATAAGACCATTTTTTGCAGGAAAACTTTTTAATGATGCTTCAAACACCTCTGAAAGCATAATTAGTGATTGTTTAGATTATGTGTATAAACACAAAAGCGTAAAAACCTCTATAATAAGCATAAACACTATACAACAACTAAATCAGTATAAAAACTATTTAAAAAAGTCTTAATCGATTTTAGAAAATGATAAAAGAAATAACTTCAAAGCAAGAATGGGATAATGTTCTCAGTAAAGTTGATACTTACGACTTTTATCACACTTATGACTATCATACAATATCCAAACAAGAAGATGAAGAATGTGTGCTCTTACAATTTGAAAAAGACAATTACCTAATAGCCATACCTTTAATTATAAGACCAATTAAAGGGACTGATTATTTCGATATCACTTCTGTTTACGGTTATTCTGGGCCTGTTTCTAAAAACATATCTTACAGTTTTAACAACACACAATTTATAACTGAATTTAATGAATATCTCTTTAATAAAAAGATTGTTTCTGTATTTAGTAGATTAAACCCATTTATCAATCATCAAAAAGAGATTTTAAAAAATTTAGGAGACTGTGAAGACTTAAGTTCTGTTGTGTTTATCGATCTCACTAATGATATTGAAGCACAGCGTCAAGGATATCAACGTAGAATCAAATCACACATCAATAAATCGAGGCGATTGTGTACTATTAAAAAAGCCCAAACACAAGAAGAAATTGAAGCATTTATTGACATTTATTATGAAAACATGAATCGTGTAGATGCCGAAGATTCTTATTATTTTGACAAAGATTATTTCTTCAAGTTTCTAAAATGTAATGATTTTAAAACTGACCTGTTATTAGCTATTAATAATGAAACCAATCAATACATATCAGGTGTAATGTTCGTTAAAACAAACCAAATTGTGCAATATCACTTATCTGGAACTAAAACAGACTTCCTTAATATTATGCCTGTAAAAATGCTGATTGACGAAATGAGAATATTGGCTACAAACAAAGGTTATAAATACTTAAACCTTGGTGGTGGTCTTGGTAGTAAAGAAGACTCATTATTACGCTTTAAGAAATCTTTTTCAAAAGAACTAAAAACATTTAGTCTATGGAAATATATTGTTAATGTAGATGCTTACAATAAATTATCATCTAAAAACGAAGTAACAAACACCAATTACTTTCCTGCTTATCGTTCAAAATAGATTTTATTGGCTTTATCAAATCTTTTTTAACAAGAAAAACACTACAACAAATTAATTATCAACGTTTTACAGGCAAATAATCGTTTAAAGAGTATATTTTACCGATTTTAACCAAACTACCAAGACAGTTTACACTTAATTAGTTAAATTTAAGAGACTTAAATAAGTTCATCTCCTTATTAGTAGCATAAGTAAATCAGAATAGAATGGAACATTATGCTCATACTCTTGAAATAGACAGACGAGAAGGACTGTCTAAAAAAGAATTTTACAATTCTTACGTAAAAAAATCTTTACCAGTTGTATTGACCGATAAAGGTGAATGGGTTTCGTCTGACAAGTTTTCAACTGACTACCTAAAATCACACTATAATCATTTAACACGAACTGTTAACGGTAAAAGTTATTCTTTATCTGAAATTATAGAACTTTGTAAGAAATCTACAAAAGAAAATAAAGCTCCCTACCCTAACATTTATGATGTCAAAAGAGATTTTCCCGAATTACTTAATGAAATACCAGAGTTATTGTATGGAAAATCAAATAGACTACAAAGCAAAATGCTTCCAAGATTTATTGCTAAGTACACCAACAAAAGAGAATTATTTTTTGGAGGAAAAGACTGTTCATTTCCAACGCTACATATAGATTACCTTGGTGTTCACACGCAATTAACACAAATAATTGGAGATAAAGACTTTTATTTATACTCTCCTGATCAGTCAGCATGTTTTTATCCTGATAAAATAAGAAGAAACCAAAGTCCAGTAAATATTTTTGAACCTGATTTAGAAAAATATCCGTTGTTCAAAAACGCAGTAGCTATAAAAACCACACTAAAACCTGGAGAAACCTTATTTATACCAGCTGGTTGGTGGCACACAACATATATTCATAATTTTAATTTAACCTATGCCATAGACCATGTAAACTCTTTTAACTGGAACTTTTTTATGGATGAATACTACCTTTCAGCTAAAAAAAATTATCCAAAACTAGCATCATTGGTTAAAGTCTATAAAGTTATCATGGGTAAAATATTTAATGCTAAAGAAGCAATACTCAACTAGAATTTAACAACTAAACTTCATTTCAAAGTATAAAACTGTATAATAAACTAATATTTAGTGTTTTTCATTTAATAATTAGCAATAAAACATAACTTTACGTTATTCAACTGCCTAAAAATTATTATGTTCGATAACATGAAATCAAAGTTCACACGAACTATTGCAAAACATATTGGTAATATACTTGTATTTTTAAGACCTAAAAAAGCTCAAGAACTTTCAGAAAACAGAATTACACTAGTTCATAAAAACAAAAATAATTTAAGCTTTCAAGAACGTTTAATGCGTTTTGCCCTAGTACAAAACCTAGAAACATTAGACGATCACAATAAAATAGCCGAACAAAACAAAACTTTTTGGATAAATGAAAGCGCTACAGAGTTGTTTACCGAAACTAAAGATTCAATTAATACGTTTTTCATTCCGCATTGTACTTTTATTTTTGATTTGTTAAAACAAGAAATTTCAAATCAAAATCAAGAAATTGACACACTGGTAGAAATAGGTACTGGAAACGGTAGCATTCTTAATCACTTAAGCAATGAGTTTCCAAATTTTAAAAAGCTTATCGGAATTGATTTAAGCGCCAATCAAATTGAGATAAACAAAAAAAAATATAAACAAAACACTAAACTTGAGTTCGTAACAAGTGACGCCTATGATTGGATTAAAAAAAATGGTAAAAAGAATACTGTTTTTGTTACTTACAATGGTGTTTTAGAATACTTTTTAGAACAGCAATTACAAGAGCTTTTAATAGAAATAAATAAGTTAAAAAACATTTTTTTTGTATCCATAGAGCCCAATGGAGCTAGTCACGATTTTGATAAAGACCCAAATACTCAGCTTTATGGTGATGAACCTTCATTTTCACACAATTACCCGAAACTATTTAAAAATGCAGGTTTTACTTTATGGCATTTTTCACAGATACAACTAGAAGGAGAAAGTAAACAAACTTTTATTGGAGCTAAAAAACTAGACTAATAAATCTTTAAGGTTTGTGCTAAAACGAATTAAAGTGCTGTATAACTATTTTTTTTTAGTAAAAATTATTTTGAGTTTACTTTTAATTACCCTTTAAAATTTCTTTATATCCCTTTAATTTTGATTAATAGCTTAATGAAATAAAATATTTAGATTTAAAATATCTTATAATAATTTAAATTATGGTTTCAACTGCAACATATTCACTATTTGAAAAAGCAGTAAAATTATATCCTAATGATGATTGTTTAATCGAAGGAGACAAAGCTATAACCTACAATCAATTAAACGATAAAATACTAAGTGTATTCAATTTAATTATTGAACATGCCAATGATGAAAAAATAATAGGATTATCAACAACACGAGGCATAGATCAAATTGTGTTTATGCTTGCTATTTTAAAAGCTAAAAAAGCATATTTACCAATAGATTTTAAGTACCCTAAAGACCGAATTCTTAAAATCATAAAGAACTCAAATCTCAATTTCTGTTTAACCAACCTTAAGGAATCCACACTTGCTGAAGAAATGGGCTTATCTGTATTATCTAATGATAATTTTAAAGCCCTAAAACAACTATTACAACAGTCTTCTATGGCTGATAATAGCACTTATATTTTATATACTTCAGGGTCAACAGGAGAACCAAAAGGAGTTTGTATGGGAAATACCGCAGCAGTTAATCTAATTAACTGGCAGCATAAAAACTCTAAAGCAACTCAAGGAACTAGAACTATTCAATTTGCTCCTTTAAGTTTCGATGTGTCTTTTCAAGAAATAATGACAACACTTACAAATGGTGGATGTCTTGTTCTAATTAACGAAGAACAAAGATTGGATGTGGTGCAGTTGTTAGAAAGAATAAACAAACATCAAGTCAATCGGTTATTCCTTCCGTTTGTTGCATTACAAGCACTTGCAGAAACAGCTGTAAGCTTAGACAAATATCCTGATAGTCTAAATGAAATTATGACCGCAGGTGAGCAGCTTAAAATCACTAAAGAATTAAGAACATTTTTCACAAAACTAAACCACTGCACGCTTTACAATCAATATGGTCCTACTGAGTGTCATGTAGTTACTGAATTGAAGCTTGAAGGACAGCCTAAAGAATGGCCTGGGTTACCCAATATTGGAAAAGCTATAGATAATACAACTATCTATATTTTAGATAAAAACCAAAACATCCTTCCTAACGGTGAAGTTGGAGAATTATGCATCACAGGAGATTGTCTTGCTGAAGGGTATTTAGGCAATGAGACATTAACCAATGAACGCTTTAAAACATTAACACTTCCAGATGGAACAAAAACTAGAATGTATCGTACAGGTGATGTCGCAAAGTTTTTACCTGATGGTAATATTGAATTTTTAGGTCGTGAAGACGAACAGGTAAAAATTAGTGGACATCGTATTGAATTAGGCGAAGTCGAAATTGCTATTAGCAAACTACCTCATATAAAGCAGGCAGTAGTTGTTGCAAGCACACATTTTTCTTCGCAACCACAGTTAATCGCCTATATACAGACCGATAATATTACTTTAAAAAACGATACTAGTTTTAGAGAAAAAGTAAGTTCTGTTTTGCCTGAATACATGCTTCCTAACTATTATGTTTGGGTCAATGAATTTCCAAAAACATCTAGCGGAAAAGTTAACAAAAAAGCTCTACCTGTTCCTGAATATAAGCGTCCAAATAATGCACCTATCTACAAGAAACCAAAAACTGAAGTACAAAAGCATATTGCAAAAATTTGGTCTGATATTCTTCGTATTCCAAAAATTGGTATTGCAGATAACTTTTTTGAAATGGGAGGAACTTCTCTTCTAGCCCAAAAAACGGTTTCTGCTTTACGTCTTAATTATCAATATGAAGTACCTATTATAAAATTATATCAACACCCAACCATTGCTGAGTTAGCAAATTTCTTAGAGCCTAAAAAAAATACTGGAATTCAGTATAAAAAAAGCAAAAAACGAAATCAAGACACTTCAAGTGTTGCAGTAATTGGAATGGCATGTCGTTTTCCTGGAGCTAATACAATTCAAGAATTGTGGAATGTATTAAGAGAAGGCAAAGACACGATTACATTCTTCTCTCCAGAAGAATTAGATCCTTCAATTCCTGATGCAATTAAAAACGATCCTCTATATGTTCCTGCTCGTGGCATTGTTCCTTCTGCTAAAGAATTTGATGCTGCTTTTTTCGGACTCAATCCAAAAGTAGCAGAAGCTATGGATCCGCAACAGCGTATCTTTTTAGAAATTGCTTGGGAAGTTTTAGAACAATCAGGTCATTTACCAGAGCATTACAATGGCACCATTGGAGTTTATGCAGGAACTGGAATGAATACCTATTACAAAAACAATATTCTTCCCAATACAACAGTAATGGATAGAATAGGAAGTTTCCTTGCCGATACGTTTAATGAAAAAGATTACATCGCGTCTCGAACAGCATATCAACTTAATTTAAAAGGACCAGCAGTAAGTGTACAATCTGCTTGCTCCACTTCATCGTTAGCTATTGCTCAAGCTGTTGAAGCTATTAAAAGCGGACAATGTGACGCTGCTATAGCTGGTGGCTCAAGTGTAACTGCTCCAATTCATACTGGTCATTTATACCAAGAAGGGTCAATTATGAGTCCTGATGGTAGTTGCCGACCATTTGATGCAAATGCCAAAGGAACTATTTTTAGTGATGGTGCTGCAGTTGTTTTATTAAAACGACTGGAAGATGCCGAACGTGATGGAGATACTATTCATGCTGTAATAAAAGGCATTGGAGTTAATAATGATGGCGGAAATAAAGGAAGTTTTACAGCTCCTAGCACTGAAGGGCAAGCCAATGCTATTGTTAGGGCACTTCAAGATGCCAACACCAACCCTTCTGAAATAAGCTATATAGAAACCCATGGAACCGCAACTCCGGTTGGTGACCCAATAGAAATTGAAGGCCTTAAAATTGCTTTTGGAGAACAAGAACAAAAAGGATTTTGTGCTATTGGCTCTATAAAGAGTAATATGGGGCACCTTACTGGTGCTGCTGGAGTTGCTGGTGTTATCAAAACGATATTAGCATTAAAACATCGTGAGATTCCAGCATCTTTAGGTTACGAACAACCTAACCCATCAATCGATTTTGATAATAGCCCGTTTTATGTCAATAGTACTTTAACTCCATGGAATGCTAAAAACAAACGTAAAGCAGGTGTGAGTTCCTTTGGTGTTGGAGGCACAAACGTACATATCATTCTTGAAGAATATGAACAAAAAACCAACACATCAAACCCTAGTCGACCTTTACAACTATTAACTTGGTCTGCAAAGACAAAAAACAGTTTAAATGGTTACCAACACGCATTAAACAGTTATTTAAACACTTCTAAGTCTATTGAACTAGCTGATGTATCATATAGTTTAAATACTACAAGAGCTACTTTTGCAGAACGACGCTTTTTAATAGCTAGCTCAACATTACAAGCTAAGCAGCAATTAGCAACATTAGAAACCAATACAATCAAATCTAAGATCTTATCATCTGAACCAGATGAATTAGCATTTTTATTTCCAGGTCAAGGGTCGCAATATCTTCAAATGGGTAAAGCACTTTATGAACATGAAACCGTATTTAAAACTGCTGTGGACACTTGTGCTAAACTCTTAAAATCAGAATTAAAACTAGACATTAGAGATATTATTTATCCAAAAGAACATTCTGAAAAAGCTGAAGAACAACTAAAAGACACACAATACACTCAACCTGCTCTATTTGTTATTGAATACGCACTTGCTCAACTTTGGATGAGTTGGGGAATTAAACCCACTTTAGTATGCGGTCACAGTATTGGCGAATTTGTTGCTGCGCATTTGGCTGGTATATTTTCTTTAGAAGATGCTTTACACTTAATTACGCGACGCGGAAAACTAGTTAGCGAACTCCCTAAAGGAAGTATGTTGTCGATTCGAAAAAATTTAGAAGATGTCAAACACTTAATTCCTGAACATCTTTCTATTGCTGCGATTAATTCTGATCAACTAATTGTGGTTTCTGGACCAGATAAACCTATAGCTGACTTTGCAAAACAGCTAGATGATAAAGGTATTGCAAACCGATTATTGTTTACAAGTCATGCATTTCATTCCACCATGATGGATCCTGTTTTAGATACTTTTGAAGCAGAGGTTAAAAAAGTAATATTAAATGTTCCTCGTCTTCCATTAGTATCAACAGTTACTGGCGATTGGATAAAGGACGAAGAAGCTATAGACCCAAAATATTGGGCTAACCATTTAAGAGCTACAGTGAATTTTTCTGGAGCTATGGAAACAGTTTTAAACCTTGAGGACACTATACTTTTAGAAATTGGACCAGGTCGAGCTTTAACAACCTTATCCAAGCAGAAAAAAGGATTAAAAGCACTTGCATCGATTTCTAGTTTAACTATTCCTGATGAAGATGAAACCGCATACCATACTGTTTTGTCTGCTCTTGGTGAACTTTGGTTAAATGGAGTTGACATAAACTGGAATGCGTTTTACAAAGATCAAAGCCAACAACGTGTTTGGTTACCATCATATGTTTTTGATCGTAAACCATGTTGGATCAACCCACCTACAAATCAATTAACAACTATAAATTCAACACCTAATAATAATATTACTACAGCAATACCACAAGAACAATCTGTAGAACCTATACCAAACCAAAACACTCAAATTATGAGAAAACCCATAATTCTTGATAAAATAGCTGAAATTGTAGAAGATAATTCTGGAATCGAAATAGAAGCAAGCGAGTATAATCTGAGCTTTTTAGAACTTGGGTTAGATTCGTTAGTACTTACTCAAATGGCAATCAATCTGAAAAATGAATTTAATACACCAATAACTTTTAGACAATTAAATGGTGAATTAGGTTCACCCGACTTATTAGCAACCCACATTGATAAGATACTACCTAAAGAAGAGCTAGCTCCTGCTCCAATAGCCCAAGCTAGTCATACCATTTCAACTAACAATAGCTCAAACCAACAAATTCCATTGTCGCAACCCATGGCCAATATTGGCACTGGAGACCCTAATACAGCATTAAGTCTTATTGCACAGCAAATCCAATTGTTAGGTCAACAAATACAATTAATGCAAGGCACAAGCCAACCTATTGCTTCTCCTTCTATTAATCATACTACTCCTCAAACTACACCAACGCCTTTAGCCAACAATATAAGCACCACATCAAATGATGATTTAGATGAAGACGAAAAGAAAGAGCATGAAAAACCGTTTGGTGCATCTCCAAAAATTCAAAAGCAATCTACAGGGCTAAATAAAGAACAACAAGCATTTTTAAACGACTTAATTGCTAGTTACAATAAAAAAACTGCTAGCAGTAAAGCCTATACGCAAAAACACAGAGCTCATATGTCAGACCCAAGAGTGGTTACAGGTTTTAAACCTGAAACCAAGGAGTTAGTGTACCCTCTTGTGGTAGATAAATCCTCTGGTAGTCGTCTTTGGGACATTGATGGCAATGAATACCTAGATGTGCTAAACAGTTTTGGAGCTTGTTTATTTGGTCATCAACCAGACTTCATTAAAAAAGCTATTAATGACCAAGTAGAACGTGGTTTTGAAGTAGGTCCTCAACATCCATTAGCAGGAGAAGTTTGTGAATTATTATGTGAGTTTACCAATCAAGATCGTGCTGCGTTATGCAACACAGGATCTGAAGCTGTTTTAGGCGCTATGCGTATTGCAAGAACAGTAACTGGACGCTCATTAATTGTAGCCTTTTCAAGATCATACCATGGTATTAATGATGAGGTTATTGTTAGAGGATCTAAAAAATTAAAATCATTCCCTGCTGCCTCAGGTATTTTACCTGAAGCCGTGAAAAATATGCTCATATTAGATTATGGCACTGAAGAGAGTTTAAACATCATTAGAGAACGTGCTGATGAAATTGCAGCGGTATTAGTAGAACCAGTACAAAGTAGAAGACCAAACTTTAGACCAATAGAATTCCTTAAGGAAGTTAGAAAAATAACCGAAGCATCAGAATCTGTACTAATATTTGATGAAATCATTACTGGATTTAGGATGCATCCTGGTGGCACCCAAGCTCTATTTGGTGTAAAAGCCGATTTAGGAACCTATGGAAAAGTTATAGGTGGCGGTATCTCTATTGGTGCAATTGTTGGGAGTAAAAGATGTATGGACGCACTTGATGGTGGTTTCTGGTCCTTTGGAGATGACTCTATTCCTGAAGCAGGTGTTACCTATTTTGCAGGAACTTTTGTACGCCATCCACTAGCCTTAGCTACTTGTAAAGCTTCTCTTTTACACATGAAAGAACAAGGTGTTGCGCTTCAAGATGAATTAGCTAGAAAAACAGAACGCTTTGCTACCGAAGTAAATAATTATTTAAAATCACACAAACTTCCAATGGAAATTGTATACTATCGTTCGCTTTGGAAACTAGTAATGCTTGAAGATGTACCTTACGCTGAATTATTCTTTGTGTTAATGAGAGAACGTTGTATTCATGTTTGGGATGGTTTTCCTTGTTATGTTACAACAGCATACACAGAAGATGATATCACACGCTTAATTAACACTTCTATTGAGTGTGTAGAAATCCTTTCTGAAGTTGGCATTCTTCAACCTAAAACAATTTCTTCAACGAATTCAAACAATAGTAATAAGACTACAACAAAAGACTTAAATCAACCTCCAGTTTCTGGAGCACGTTTAGGGATTGACAGAGAAGGCAATCCAGCTTGGTTTGTTGCTGACAAAGATAATGTTGGAGAATATTTACAAATAGATTTATAACAAAAAATTATGGCGACAAAAGTTATTGAGTTAGTAAACAATGAAAATCTTGTAGTAGAGAAGAAATATGGCATGACCTACGAAGAATTTGCCAAAGACCATCTTTTTGCGTGTAAGCCTGTTGTAATAGGTGATGCCTGTAAAGACTGGAAAGCAAAAGATAAATTTACACCAGATTTCTTTAAATCTGAATACGGAGACCGAAAGGTTACAGTTGAAGGTAAAGACTATCTTTTGAAAGATTTTATTGATTTAATGGAAAAGTCTTCAATTGAAAACCCAGCACCTTATCCATGCAAGCTACAACTAGACAGAGACTACCCAGAGCTTTTACCAGATATTTCCCCTAGGTTTAAATTTTCAGAACCAGATTGGTGTCACAACAAACTTATAGAACCTCTTCTTGGTAGCGCTGATACTTATGAGGTTTTTCTTGGAAGTCCTGGAGGTCAATTCCCATATGTACATTATGATTATATGGGATTACACGCTTTTATCACTCAACTATATGGTGTAAAAGAATTTACGGTAATCCCTCCTGAACAAACTGAATATGTTTACCCTAAACCCAATGACCCATGGGTTTCTGAAGTACCAGACATTAAAAACATAGATTTAGATAAATTTCCTCTATGTAAAAACATTACACCTGTCACCTTTACTGTTGGTCCTGGAGAAACCTTGTTTATCCCTAATGGTTGGTGGCATACAGCACACTCATTAAGCATTACACTTTCAGTGGCTTTAGATTCTTTAAACAATTCTAATTGGAAAAGATTTAAAAATGAAGTTGTAACAAAAGTTTCTAAAAGAAATAAAACACTAGCTAAAATGGTTAGTGTATATCTCTCTGTTGTAAAGCCTATAATTAAATAAAAACCAGTATCACTGATAACTAAACCATTCTAACTTTTTAAATTATTATATTCATCTTATTTTTCGAATTAATTTGATGAACTCTTCAAAAAACATAATCAGTTTTAATCCATTTAAAGGACCTCAAATTGAAAAGGTAGTACCTATTACTCAGCCACAAGCTGAAATCTGGATTTCTTGCTCTCTTGGTGGTGACGACGCCAATAGAGCTTATAATGAGTCTATCTCTCTAGTTTTTAATGGTCAATTGCATTATAAAGCTTTAGATACTGCTATTCAACAATTGGTACAACGACATGAAGCAATTAGATCTATATTTAGTGCTAATGGTCGTTTTATGAGTATTCTAGAATATGAACCGTTCAAACTAGAGTATTTAGATATTTCAAATCAAACTGAGTTAGAACAAAAATCATCAATATCAAATTACCTCAAAGCTGAAGCCAACTATGTTTTTGATTTGGTTAACGGTCCATTACTAAAAATGGGATTACTAAAAACAAAGGCTACTGAGCATCATCTTGTCATAACTGGACACCACATTATTTGTGATGGTTGGTCATTAGGTACTATTTTATATGAATTAGGTATATTATATTCTGCTCAAATCAATAAAACAGCACATGCACTTCCTGAAGCTGATAGTTTTAGTGTTTTTGCCGATGAGTTAACATCGTATACTGACAGTATTGAACACAAGAAAACAGTACAATTTTGGTTAGATCAATACAAACAATCTGTTCCGCAGTTAAACTTACCTATTGATTATCCAAGACCAGAACTAAGAACTCACAACAGTGCACGTCTTGACTTTCACATGAACAGGGAATTAGTTGCTAATTTTAAGAAAGTTGGTGTTAAATCTGGTTGTAGTTTTGTAACTGCGTTAATGGCAGCTTTTGAAGTACTACTCTACGTACAAACAGGACAAGACGATATTGTTATTGGGTTACCCTCTGCAGGACAAGCAGCCACAGGTCAACAACATTTAATAGGACATTGTGTAAATTTACTTCCTTTAAGAAGTCAAATAAACGCTGAACAGTCTTTCAGTGATTATTTAAAGGCGCGCAAACTAGCTGTTTTTGATGCATATGATCATCAACAATTAAGCTTTGGAGAATTACTTCAAGAGTTGAAAATTCAAAGAGACCCTTCGAGAATACCTTTAATTCCTGTTGTTTTCAATATTGATATGGGTATGGATAGTAATGTTAATTTTGAAGGCTTAACCTTTAAATTGCTAAGCAACCCAAGAGCTTTTGAAACGTTTGAAATTTTTCTGAATGCAAGTGGATCAGAAGATAGTTTTGTTTTAGAATGGTCATATAATACAACATTATTTAAAGCATCAACTATTGAAGGCATGATGCTCACTTTTGAAAAAATTCTAAAAAAAATAATTGAAAACCCAAACATTCAATTAGGGAATATTATTGAGTTTGATCAATCAGCCTATAGCATGTTGAATGATACAGCTTCAACTTATCCTAATTTACCATTACATGAATTATTAGCTAAACAAGCTAAAATTTCACCAAATAAAGTAGCTTTGAAATTTGAGAATGATCAAATTTCATACAAAGACTTAGAAAAACAAGCCCATCAATTAGCCCATTATCTTCAAAGCATAGGTATTGAACATAATGATCGTATCGCTGTTTTAATGCCAAGATCCATAAAACTGATTTCAATTTTAATGGGAATTATGGAATGTGGTGCCACTTACCTACCCTTAGACCCAAGTTACCCTAAAAAAAGAATTGAGTTTATGCTTGAAGATGCTGAAGCAAAATATGTTATTACTACTGAAACATTAGCTTCAACTTTAAACACAAACTCGAAGCTATTGTTTTTAAACCATTTATTTACAAATAGTTACAATTTCCCTCAAACGCCTTTAAACCTAAAAATTGACAACTCTACAACAGCTTACACACTATATACCTCAGGATCAACAGGAAAACCTAAAGGTGTTGAGGTAACACATAAAAACTTAGTCAATCTTTTATATAGTTTCTTAAAGCAACCTGGATTAAAAGAGTCTGATAAATTTCTTTCCATTACAACCATATCATTTGATATCGCCATGGCAGAGATATTTGCTCCTCTTTTAAAAGGCTCTACACTAATATTGACTAGTGAAGAAACAGCTAAAGATACAAGAATGTTGCTAGATGTAATGAAGAACGAGAATATCTCCATTATGCAAGCTACACCTGCAACTTGGCAGATGTTATTAGACTCTGGGTGGAATGAGCATTTACCAATGCGAATTATAAGTACTGGAGAAGCTTTACCTATAGCTCTTGCTAAAAAGATGCTTCCTTTAGTTGATGAACTCTGGAACTTATATGGGCCAACAGAAACAACTATTTGGTCAGCTTTTACCGAAATTAAAGAGTCTGATGATTTGATTACTATTGGTTTTCCTATGAATAACACCCAACTGTATATAGTTAACGAAAACGGAAAAATTGTTCCGCCAGGAAATACAGGCGAACTATGTATTGCTGGCGACGGTGTCACTAAAGGATATTGGAAACGACCAGAATTGACTTCTGAAAAATTTATACCTAACCCATTTAGTAACGATTCGGGTTCAAAACTTTATAAAACAGGTGATTTAGCACGCTTGCTTCCTGATGGAAGAGTACAGTGTTTAGGTCGATTAGATCATCAGGTAAAGATTAGAGGGCAACGTATTGAATTAGGAGAAATTGAGCAAGCTCTAGATAGTTTAAATAGCGTCCAATCCTCTGTTGTGATTTTAAATGACGATCAATTAATTGCTAATTTAATCACATCAAACTATACTAATGAGGATAAGCATCAAATTTCCGAATGGAAAAATGCACTAAAGGAATATCTTCCAAAACACATGATTCCGCAACGTTTTAATCTAGTTAAAGAATTCCCCAAAACACTAAATGGGAAAATTGATCGAAAAGCTTTGTTGGAACAACTACCAAGCAAATCAGTCACCAAAAACCACACAACTGCTTCAACAACTTCTGAAAAAATCGTTGCCGGAATTTGGGAAGAAGTACTTGGGCTAGATAATATTGATATAGATAGCGATTTCTTTGAAATTGGTGGACATTCAATAATTGGTGTAAAGGTAATGGCTAAACTTGAAAAAGAAACAGGTAAACGTATTCCTTTGGTAGGTTTACTCAAAAATCCAACAATCAGGACTTTTTCAGCCTATATGGATACAGAATTCTTTACTTGGGACTCTTTAGTTGCATTAAAACCAACCGGAACAAAACCTCCATTATACATTGTACATGGAGCAAACCACCAAGTATTAATTTTTGATGCATTAGCGCAATTTATGGATAAAGACCAACCTGTTTATGGGCTTCAATCAAGAGGTTTAAATGGTGTTGATGAACCTCATGATTCTATTGATCAAATGGCTGCTGATTATATTAAAGAAATTGTAGCATCAAACCCAAAAGGTCCCTATGCACTAGCAGGCTTTTCTTATGGTGGGATAGTTGCCTATGAAATGGCAAGGCAATTAAGAGCCCAAGGAAAAAAAGTTACTATTCTTGCTCAGTTTGACACCTATGTGTTTCCTCAATATTACTATAAAAGCCCTATAATAAAAAAAGCAATCTCCATACTTTATGTTATAGGAAAAATAGGATATTTAATACTTAACATGTTTAGCAGCAAGAAGAATTTTGTAAGGCGTTATGAGTTACTCAAGCTGTTATTTAAAGGCTATTATCTTAGATTACGACATGGAAGAGCCAAACAATATGAAATGCAGTTTAATGTACCTATAAAACTCCTTGACTACCACAATAAAGCAACTAGCAAGTATACAATTTCACCACAAAATATTGTTATAGATCTTTTTAGAGCTTCTGAAGAAGTCAATTTAGTACATGATCATAAATATTTGGGCTGGAAAAAAATGGCTCTCAAGGGTATTAGAAAACAAATGGTCACAGGTAATCATGTAGATATGTTTGAAAAACCACACGTTAAGGACTTTGCCAATAAACTCCAAAATGTTTTAGACAACTATAACTTAGAGCATTATGACTAATGTGCATTGTGAAACTGTTAAAGTATTGAATCAAAGTTATAAAGTTAAACCAATTGATAAATCCGGTTTATTTTTATTTCATATTGATATACCCAACTATTATAAAGACATCACAACTCTTAAAGCGATTCTAGACGAAACCGAAACAAGCAGAGCTGAACGTTATCATTTCGAAAAAGACAAAAACAGGTTTATAATTTGCCGAAGCATATTAAAAATTATACTAGCTCAGTACACAGAACAAGATATTTTGGATATAAAACTTAAAAAAGATACTAACCAAAAACCTTATTTAGTTTCTAATAACTCTATAAATTTCAACCTTTCCCACAGTGAAGACAGTGCTATTATAGCTATAAGCAATTCTAATGTTGGAGTTGATTTAGAGTATAAAAATAATGAATTCGATGTTCTTGAAATAACAAACCACTCTTATAGTGAAGCTGAAACAAAACATGTTTTAAACTCTAAAAATCAAATAGATACATTTTTCAAATACTGGACAAGAAAAGAGGCTATTGCAAAATTTTCTGGACAAGGAATTAATGACAACTTAAGTCAAATCCCTTCAATTGATGGAAGACACATTACAAACCTTAACTCTTTAAATAAGTTTAAAAGTTTAAAAGTATTAAGCTTTGCATTAAATAAAAGCTACATTGCATCTGTCGCTTTTTGCAATAAAAAAAAAGATGATGATGTATTAACCATCTTTAGCCTTCCTTCATCTTTAAAAGAATTACTAAATCCTAACAATAAAACTGATTATCAATGATTAACACAACAAACTAAACACTTTACTCAACAATTACCTTTTATCAACGTAAAAAATTGTTTTTTATCGTGTTTATTTGTTTAGTCCTCTCTATTTGAATGATATTTAACAAGAAATACAATAATTAGTTAGATATAATTAAGCTATTTTTAACTCGAGCCCTAAAAAAAATATTTTTAGCATTAGTTTTAATACTCAAACATTAACCTATGAATCCTAAAATTTGGCTTTCTTCTCCTCATATGTCTGGTAAAGAGCAATCTTTTATCAGTGAAGCCTTTGCATCAAATTGGATTGCTCCTTTAGGTCCTAATGTATCGGGTTTTGAATCTGATTTAGAAAGTTACCTTAAAAGCAATAGTTACGTAGCTGCATTAAGCTCTGGAACTGCCGCAATACACTTAGCTCTTGTTTTACTAGGAGTTTCCTCTGGTGATGAAGTTATATGCCAAAGTTTTACTTTTGCTGCATCTGCAAACCCAATAATTTATCAAGGCGCTCAACCAATTTTTATTGACAGTGAGAAAGACACTTGGAACATGTGTCCTGAATTACTTGAAATTGCTATAAAAGACAGAATTAAGAAAGGAAAAAAACCAAAAGCCATTATTGCTGTACACCTATACGGAATGCCTTATAAAGCTGACCAAATAAACAGTATTGCTAATACTTACAATATACCAGTAATTGAAGACAGCGCAGAAGCTTTAGGCAGTGTTTACAAAAACAAAAAATGTGGAACTTTAGCTAATATCTCTATTCTATCCTTTAACGGAAATAAGATAATTACCACTTCTGGAGGTGGAGCTCTTGTAACAAAAGATAATAACATAAAAGATAAAGCTGTTTTTTTAGCTACCCAAGCTCGTGATAAAGACCCTTCATATCTACATTCAAACATAGGATATAATTACAGAATGTCTAATGTTTTAGCAGGTATTGGTCGTGGTCAAATGACTGTTTTAGACCAGTATGTAATTAAAAGAAGACAAAACTTTGAGTTTTACTACAACCAATTAAATAAAATTGATGCTATTGAGTTTTTAGATGAACCTGGAGATTGTTTTTCAAATAGATGGTTAAGTTGCATATTAACACCCGATTTTAAAACAAGAGAAAACATCAGGCTTAAGCTAGAAAAAGAAAACATTGAAACGCGTCCATTATGGAAACCAATGCACCAGCAACCTGTATTTAAAGATACTCCTAAATATCTTAACGGGATTTCTGATGGATTATTTGAACGTGGTTTATGCTTACCAAGTGGTTCAAATTTAACTGACAATGAACTAAATAGAGTAATTTCAACAATAAAAGCCTATTTTTGAATATGTTAATGGAACTTTTACATAAAATTTCAAACAGATATGCATCAAAATGGTTGGTGCTCATCTTTGATTTATGTATTGTAGTTTTCACTTTTTTCATTGCATATTTAATTAGATTTAATTTCAGCCTTGTTTTTAACCTCACATTAATGCTTAAACAACTGCCTTTTGTTGTATTAGCTGCTTTAATTAGTTTTTTGGCTGTTGGGTCCCACAAAGGAGTAGTTAGATTTACAGGATATAAAGATGTTATCAATATAATAATTGGTGTTAACATATTAGCTACTATATTAATTATATCTACTTTTTTCAGTAGAAAATTTAATTTTGATAGTACTTTCAACATTTCTGGAACAATTATATATATACACCTACTACTTAATATATTATTGCTAGTAGGCTCTAAATTAGTAATTAAGTCCATTTACAACAACTTACAGCAAGACTACAAAACTTTTACCAATGTACTTATTTATGGAGCTGGAAACTCAGGACTAATAACATATGATGCTATTTCTAACGACCCTAAAAGAGGATATGAAGTTGTTGGGTTTATTGATGACAATCCTAGTAAAATAGGAAAGAAAATAAACTTACTAATTGTTTATGGTCTAGATAAAATAACCAAAAATTTCATAGAAAAAAACAACATTGAAGAAGTTATCATCTCCATTCAAAGTGTTGATTCTACTCGCTTATTACAAATTACAGCTCAATTATTCGAATTAGGTCTTAAAGTTAAAATTGTCCCTCCTGTTCAACAATGGATTGATGGAGACTTGAGTGTTGGACAAATAAAAGACGTTAAAATTGAAGATTTATTAGGTAGAGAACCTATAAACATCATTAACCCTAGCCTTAATAACGAATATGAAAATCAAGTTATCTTAATAACAGGAGCTGCTGGCTCTATTGGAAGTGAAATTGCTAGGAAAATCAATAATTACAGTTACAAAAAGCTCATCTTAATAGATTCCGCTGAGTCTGCATTGTACGATTTACAGCAAGAGTTTATCCAGAATGGAATCAAAAACTTCATAGCAATAGTGGCTGATGTTAGAGATTATGGTAGAATGGAATATTTATTTAATGTTTACAAACCAAAAATTGTTTTCCATGCTGCAGCATATAAACATGTTCCTCTAATGGAAAACAATCCATACGAAGCTGTAAGTGTAAATATTAGAGGCACAAAAAACATTGCTAGTTTAGCTGTTAGGCACAGCATAGCAAAATTTGTACTAATTTCAACCGATAAAGCAGTTAACCCAACCAATGTAATGGGTGCATCAAAACGCATTGCAGAGCTTTATGTTAACTGTCTTAAAGGAAAAGGTCAAACAAAATTTATAACTACTCGTTTTGGCAACGTTTTAGGCTCAAATGGATCAGTAATTCCTTTATTTAAAAGACAAATTGAAGCTGGAGGACCTCTTACAGTTACCCATAAAGAAATCACTCGTTATTTTATGACCATCTCAGAGGCTTGCCAATTAGTCTTGGAGGCAGCTACAATGGGAAATGGAGGTGAAATTTTTGTGTTTGATATGGGTAAATCAATCAAAATATTTGACCTTGCAAAAAACATGATTATTCTTTCAGGCCTACAGTACCCTGAGGATGTTGATATAAAAATAACCGGACTTAGACCTGGTGAGAAAATATTTGAAGAACTGCTCGCTGATGGTGAAAACACAATACCAACCTATCATGAAAAGATAATGATTGCAAAAACAAAACAAGTAAATATAGCTGAAGATACAGAATCCAGAATACTCAATCTTTGCAATATAAACTCAAAAACACAAACACTAGAAATAGTGTCTTTAATAAAAGAAATTATCCCTGAGTACATTTCTAACAATTCAAAATTTGAAGTTTTAGACTCGAAAAAATAAAATCCCTAACAAATAAATTTATCATGAATAACAAAATACTCTTTAAACTAGCTGTCTTAATATTAATAACACTATCTTCTTGTGCTTCAAGAAAAGAGTATGTATATTTTCAAGACGAACCAGCTATTGAATCTTCCACTTTAAGCAACATTGTTGATATAACTTATCAACCAAACGATTTATTAACAATAGATGTAGCAGCATTAGATCCAGAAGTTGTAAAACCATTTAACCTACCTGCAGTTAGCTACAGTGAAAGCGCATTAACAGTTCAAGGTACACTCACAATGAGAACATACCTAGTTGACAATAGTGGCAACATTCAATTTCCTACTTTAGGAACAATAAAAATTGGCGGACTAACTAGAGAGCAAGCAACAGAAATGATGAAAGAGAAACTCTCTGAATATGTTAAAGACCCAATAGTAAACATTAGGTTGGTGAATTTTACAATAACTGTTATAGGAGATGTTAACAGACCTGGAACATATACAATACAAGATGAGAGAGTATCTATCCCTGAAGCTCTTGGTTTAGCAGGTGATTTAACTAATACAGGAAAAAGGAATAACATTTTTTTAATACGAGAAGTAAATGGTGAAAAACGTTTTGCGAAACTAGATTTAACATCAATTAGCATAACTAGCTCTCCTTTATACTACCTTGCTCAAAACGATGTGATATATGTTGAACCTAATGATGCCAAAGTAAAATCATCTACTTACAACCCAAACACAGCTGTAATTATCTCAGCAATTTCAACCTTAGCAACCATAGCTGCTATATTAATTCGTTAGAACTAACCTTTCAAAAATGCCACAAAACACTCAAAACACAAAAGAAAGCATAATAAAAGCAGTTGAGCTATATTTATCTAAGTGGAAGTTTATTTTACTTTGCTTAATTATAGCAATTGGTATTGCTTACGTAAAAGTTAGATACAGTACGTTTGAATACCAAGCAAATGCTACTATAAAAATAAAGGAAGATGAGAATTCTCAAAAA
The DNA here is from genome assembly GCF_004328055.1 of Meridianimaribacter sp. CL38. Classification (NCBI taxonomy): domain Bacteria; kingdom Pseudomonadati; phylum Bacteroidota; class Flavobacteriia; order Flavobacteriales; family Flavobacteriaceae; genus Meridianimaribacter; species Meridianimaribacter sp. CL38. The sequence goes on from NZ_QKWS01000002.1 coordinate 308,278, forward strand.
TTATCAGAAATTTCAAGTCTTCAAAATTATGGTTTGTTTTCAAACAACTTTACTAATGTTACAGACGAAATTGAAATTATTAAATCTAGATCTATTATTTCTCAAGTAGTACAAGATTTAAACCTAAACATAAGTTATTATGTAAGTGGTAAAGTCAAAGAAGAGGAAGTCTACCTAAACCCTCCTGTAAATATTAATTTTTTTGTTGAAGACTCTATTATAAACCACATAAACACAAATCTTTACATAAAGATAATTTCTTCAGAAAAATTTGAAATGTCAACCACTAACACTATGAAAGTTTTAGAGTTTGATAGTGGTGTTACTACTAGCCACAACTTTGGAGAAAAAGTAACCAGTAGTTTTGGTGATTTTATTCTAACACCCAATACAAACACCTATGGCTCTACTCCTGGTTCTTTAGTTGAAATACATATAAGACCAGTACATAGCGTTGTTGAATCTTATCTTGGAAAAATCAAACTTGCTTCTGACCCAACCTCTAATGTTGTAAAACTATCTTTAACAGAAGCAAACAAAGAAAAAGCTCGATTAATCCTTAACAAGCTTATCGAAAAATACAATGAAGATGTTATCAATGATAAAGAACAAATTGTAAAAGCAACTTCTGACTTCATTAACAACAGACTAAACGTAGTATCCAACGAACTCGAACAAGTAGATTTCACTGCTGAAAACCTTCAAAAAAACAATAGGCTAACAGCTTTATCCTCTCAAGCAAATATCTTTCTGGAAAGTGAAAAAATTAATGAAGAAAAAATAATCAACACTTCAAACCAAATACAGCTTATTGATTACATGAGCGATCACCTATCAGAAAACAATAGCAATTCTGATTTACTACCTCCTGATGTAGGAATTGCTGATAGTGATGTTTCTCAAATAACAAAAATTCACAATGAGCTTGTATTGAAGAGAAATAGAATTCTAAAAAATTCAAGTGAAAAAAACCCTGTTGTTATCAACTTAAACAATGAGATTATGGCACTTAAAGCTAATCTTCAACAAAGCTTGAGCAACATCAGGTCTGCCAATAAGATAACTTTAGATAACCTTAATCAAGAGGATTCAAGAATACGTGGGCAAATATACTCTGCTCCAGGTAAAGAACGACAATTTAGAGATATTAAACGCCAGCAAGACATTAAAGAGTCGTTATACCTATACTTGCTAGAAAAACGTGAAGAAACAGCTATTACTCTTGGCATGTCTTCACCTAATGCTAAAATTATAGATTATGCATATACTCTTGATAGTCCAATATCTCCAAAACCAAAAGTAATTTATCTAGCAGCTATCTTATTAGGTCTTCTAGTTCCTTTTTCTGTAATCTACACTAGAGATCTACTTAACAATACGATACAAGATAAAGATGATGTTTTAAAAGCAGTAAGTGCTCCTTTTATTGGTGATATTCCAAAATCAAACACTAAATCAAAACTAATCAAAAAAATAGATTACTCTCCTAAAGCTGAAGCATTTAGAATAATAAGAACAAATGCTCATTTTTTACTTCAGGATATTGAAACTGAGTGTAAGACTATTTTTGTAACATCAACCACTAGTCAAGAAGGGAAATCACATACTTCAATAAACTTAGCTTCGTCTTTTTCTTTTTCAGAAAAGAAAACCCTAATTGTTGAAACTGACATTAGAGTACCTAGAGTTAATGACTATTTAAACATTAAAGGCGACGTAGGATTAACCAATTATATTTCCGACAAGTCACTCAAAGTTGAAGATGTTACTATAAAAGTAAAAGACAACCCTTTTCTTGATGTCATTCCTTCTGGAGCTATCCCTCCAAATCCTGCTGAATTATTAATGAGCGACAGACTAAAGCACTTATTTGATACCGTAAAGAAAAAATATGATTATATTATTGTAGACACAGCTGCAGTAGGTTTAGTCACTGATACTTTATTGATTAGCAAGTTTGCAGATATGTTTATTTATGTTGTTAGTGCAAATAACATTGACAAACGTCAATTACACATTGCTCAAACCATGTACACTGAAAAGCGTTTACCTAATATGGCTGTTTTACTTAATGGCACATTACACAAAAGAGGTTATGGATACGGTTATGGCAACAACCCAAACAGAAAGAAAAAATGGTATCAGTTTAAATAAACAAAAAACTCCAATCAATCGATTGGAGTTTTTTTTATAGTTTTCTTCTTTTCTTTTCAGTTTTTAATAAACTAAGCTCTCTACTCGTTTGTCCTGCAACAGATGTGTTCTCTTCTGCTCTTCTTATCAAATATGGCATTACATCTTTAACTGGTCCAAATGGAACATATTTAGCAACATTATAGCCATTATCAGCTAGATTAAAACTGATATGATCACTCATTCCATAAAGTTGACCAAACCACACTCTGTTATCTTCTTTCTCTATTTTAAGCTGCTCCATCAAGTCCATAGCTAGATAACAACTGTATTCATTATGAGTACCTATAAAAACCGAAATATCCTTTAAATGCTCTAAAGCATAAGTAAGCGTATCATTAAAACAATTGTCAGTAGCTAGCTTGTTTTCACAGATAGGAGATTCGTAACCTTTCTTTTCAGCACGCTCACGTTCCTTCTCCATATATGCACCTCTAACAATTTTCACACCTATTGTAAAGCCCTTTTCTTTAGCTCTAGTGTGTAAATTCTTTAAATAATCTAATCTATCCCAACGATACGTTTGCAGTGTATTGTAAACAATAGGTTTTTCTTTATTGTAAATAGACATCATTTCTTCAATTAGATCATCAGCTGCATCTTGCATCCAACTCTCTTCAGCATCAACAAGCAATTCAACATCGCGTTCTTTTGCCAATTTACATACAGCATGAAATCGTTCTACTACTCTATTCCACTCATCTTGCTCCTCACTAGTAAACGCTTTTCCTTCGCCTTTTTTTTGATATAAGTGAAATCTACCAAAACCAGTAGGCTTAAATACAGCAATAGGCATCGCATCCTTTTCATCTGAAAACCTTATAATCTTCAAGGTTTTCTCCATAGCATCATCAAAATGTGATTCAACTTCTTTTCCTTCTACCGAATAATCTAAAACCGAACACACTCCCTTTTCATACATCTTATCAATCACATTAAGACAATCATCTTCACTTACACCACCACAAAAGTGATCAAAAACAGTTGACCTAATTAAACCTTCAACAGGTAAATGTGCTTTTAGCGCAAAGTTTGTAGCCGCAGTTCCTATTCTCACTAAAGGCTCGTGAGAAATCATTTTAAACAAAAAATAAGCACGCTCTAACTCTGAGTCACTTTTTAACTGAAAAGCAACCTCAGTGTTTTCAAATAAATTTTTATCTATCATTATCTGAACAAAATAATAGCAAATATATTTATTCATCTTCTATTTTTAATCAAAATCTACTTATTTTCATACCCTATTTAAAGTACAGATGCATTTTATGAACTCCATTACAACCAAAGACAGCACAATTCATTTTAATTCAAACTGTTACACTGCCATTAATGAGTATTTGGCTTCTAAAAGGTTTTCTAAAATTTTTATAATTACCGATTCTAACACGAATACAAATTGCTTACCTGAGTTTTTATCGCGTCTAGAAACTGATGTTGCTATTGAAATTATTGAAATTGAACCAGGAGAAACTCATAAAACCATTGAGACTTGCGTTGGTGTTTGGAATGCGCTTTCTGAGCTTGGTGGAGACCGAAAAAGCTTAATACTTAACCTTGGTGGAGGTGTCGTAACCGATTTAGGCGGATTTGTTGCTTGTACCTTTAAACGTGGAATTAAATACATAAACATTCCTACTTCTCTTTTAGCTATGGTAGATGCCTCTGTGGGAGGAAAAACTGGAGTTGACTTAGGGAGCTTAAAAAATCAAATAGGAGTTATTGACTCTGGAGATATGGTGTTAATTGACACTAACTTCCTTTCTACTTTACCACAAAGTCATTTAAAATCAGGGTTAGCTGAAATGCTAAAGCATGGTTTAATCTACGATAGAAATTATTGGGATAAAATGACCGACTTATCAAAACTCAACCTTGACGATTTAGATGCACTTATCCACGAATCTGTTATTATAAAAAATACTATTGTTACTAAAGATCCTTTTGAAAATAGCGTTAGAAAAACACTTAATTATGGTCACACACTTGGTCATGCTATAGAGTCTTACTTTTTAAGTAATCCGAATAAAACTGATTTACTTCATGGTGAAGCTATAGCTATTGGTATGATTTTAGAAACTTATATCTCGTCAAGACTATTCAATTTCCCTGAAGCAGATTTAGAAGAAGTGAAAAAAGTGATTTTAAATGTATTTACTCAAGTAGATTTTGATGATAGTGATTACCCTGAGATAATTGAACTCCTAAAACACGATAAGAAAAACGAACACGGAAACATCAATTTTGTGCTACTAGAAGCCATAGGAACACCAAAAATTGATTGTTTAGTGGACAACGAGCTTATAATTGAAGCCTTTGAATACTACAAAAAATAAACCCTTTACTCTAGAGCAAAGGGCTTCTTGTTATGTTTATTAGTTAGTGATGGTTACATATCATTAAAAATAGTGTGCATTAAACGTTTTTTATCGTTAATGCTTTCCTCAAGAGAAATCATAGTTTCTGTTCTATAAACACCTTCAATATCGTCTAGTTTAAAAATGACATCCTTAGCATGGTCAGTATTTCTTGCTCTAATTTTACAGAAAATATTGAATTTCCCTGTAGTAATATGAGCTACAGTAACAAAAGGTATTTCATTAATACGCTCTAAAACAAACTTAGTCTGAGAGGTGTTTTGTAAAAATATACCAACATAAGCTATAAAAGAATATCCCAACTTTTTATAGTCGAGTGTCAAAGACGAACCTTGTATAATACCAGCTTCCTCCATTTTTTTCACTCTCACATGTACAGTACCTGCAGAAATAACTAATTTTTTTGCAATATCTGTAAAAGGAACTCTTGTATTATCGATCAACATATCTAGAATTTGGTGATCTATATCGTCTAATTTGAATTTTGCCATTTTTAATTTTCTTTAAATTTAAAGCAAAAATAGTAGATTTTTATTGAAGATAATACAAGGAAAAGTGATTTTTTTAAAGATATAATGAAGTTTTTTGATTATTTATCAAAACGAAATCGTTTTCGCTTTCCACTTTTAGAGTACCATTTTTAGCATCTAAAACCTTGCTATTGTTGGCGTTTATTTCCCTGTGAGCATAAAAGTTTTCTAATTTTGAAATTTTTTGAATTTTCGGCACAAAAATGATGGAATTTTCTTTCAATCGCTCTTCATATTGAATCGCAATGTCCAAAATTTCACCATTTACATCTGCATTTCTGATAATAATATCAAAAAACAGCTTCTCATTTGCTGGAATATCAAAATAAGACTCATAACCTTCTCCTTCAACATTATTACTTGAAATATAATTGAAAGATGTTAATAGCGAATTAAAAATAAGCGCTCTGGTTTCTTCTCTAGCATAATCATTTGGGAAATGTCCAGCTTCAAACAAAATAGTAGGCACACCTTTATGTTGAAACGTGTCTCCTACACAATTTATATTAAACGCATCATCATAAATACCAACCTTATTAGGTATAACTTGTTGCAATGCATTATTCATAACCGAAATCACTTCCATAGCTATTCTTCTATTTTTAGAAAGACTGCGAGCTTCATCTTGCGCTGGAGACAAAAAAGATACTATGGCTGAGTTATTGGACTTTCCTGCACTAAAAATTGTACGCTGCCCATGTAAATTATAGCAATAGTCTGGTTTAAAGCCTTCAAAACACGTTTTAAGAACTAAACTTTCTGGCTGAGTAAGGTTTTGAGCATCTCTATTTAGGTCAACCTCATTTGCATTAACTCGTGTATATGCTCTAGCACCATCAGGATTAAGTATAGGAATGATTTTTAAAGTACAGTTATTTAAAATAGCCTTAGCGTAACTATTATTAGATGTAAGGAAGTTAAACACATCAAAAAGCGCTTTGGTAGTTGTGCTTTCATTACCGTGCATTTGCGACCATAACAATAAACGTTTTTCACCTTTACCAACAGTAACAGAAAAAATATCTTCTCCATTAACCGATTCTCCAATGACATCAACACTAAAATTTGATGGTAAATTATTAAGCAAAGAAACAATATGATCATTACAAATATATCGATGATACAATGACTTTTCCTTACTAAAACTATAGGCGTTTTTAATCAATTCAATATCCATAGATTTTCTTTAATGCTACAAAGGTATACAATTGTAAATTTACAATTGTAAACACAAAAAATTGATGGAATAAATACACTTGTAAACAGAAAATTTAATTTTTAAACTGGGAACACTTCATTTAAATATCCAATTTTTAACAATTGCGTGTTTATTTATTTAAAATATTATTTATCAGGTATTTAATATATTTTACTTGAAGTAAAAATATATATAAAATTATTAAATATGAAACAATAATAATCTACATATCATATTATTTGTTACATTTGTAACACCAAATCTTAAATTTGTATGTTTACAATGATAAACAACGAAGAATTCATTATCCGACTACAAAAAGTCATCGATTTTTATGGTGAAAGTGCATCGTCTTTTGCAGAAAAAATTGGTGTGCAACGCTCTAGTATTTCGCATATGCTTTCAGGACGAAATAAGCCTAGTTTAGATTTTGTTTTGAAAGTGCTACACTCCTATCCCGAAGTTGAATTGTATTGGTTAATGAATGGTAAGGGAGAATTTCCTGCTACCGAAAATCAAAAAATTGTTCAACCCGAAATTAAAACTATTGAAACAATAACCCAATCACCTTCTCCTACTTCAAATCCATCTGAAAAGAAAATAAATAGAATTGTGATATTTTATGACGATGGTACTTTTGAAGATTTTGTTAAATAGTTTTACTCACATTCTTTTTATAATAGCAACAAATAAATTGGTAGGTTTCTTTTCGTAATTTTGTATTACAATTAACTTTTATGAGACTACTTATTTGTATTTGCTTTTTAGCCTTGTTTTCGAGCTGTTTTCAAACTGAACGTAATTGTAGTGATTACAAAACAGGAACTTTTGAATTTTCTTATCTCGACAATGGTGTTGATAAAACTGCAAAATTTACCAGAACGGAAGATTATAGTATTGATTTTATTGAAGGAAAAGCTGATTCGTCTTCTGTACGATGGATAAATGACTGCGAGTTTATTTTAAAAAAACTACACCCTAAGTCTACACAAGAAGCAAAAGCTATCCATATGAAAATTCTAAATACAACTGACAATTCATATACGTTTGAATACACCTATGCTGTAAAAGAGCAAAATAGATCTAACCGTGTTGAAAAAGGAGTTGCCACTAAAATCGATTAAAAAATGTTAGAGTTTTTACTTACACCAGATGCTATAATGGCATTGTTAACATTGACATTCCTTGAAATCATCTTAGGAATAGACAATATCGTTTTCATATCTATTGCTGCCAACAAGCTGCCTGAACACCAACGTAGCAAAGCCACAAACATTGGTTTACTACTAGCTATGTTACAACGTATTATTTTGTTGTTTTTCGTTTCCTTTTTAATTGGACTTAAAGAACCTTTTTATACGATAGATAACTCTTGGCTACATGTTGGTATTAGTTGGCAAGCTATTATTTTATTTGCTGGTGGACTTTTTCTTATCTATAAAAGTACTTCTGAAATTAGAGAAAAAGTTGAAACTCCAAGCCATGACGAAAATAATGTAAAACACAAAAAGATTACCTCGTTATCGCAAGCCATTACTCAAATTTTGATTATTGACTTTATCTTTTCGGTAGACTCTATTTTAACTGCTGTAGGAATGACCAATGGTTTACACCCAAACCATAATTACGCTTTAGTACTTATGATTATTGCTGTAGTTATTTCAATAATAATCATGATAGGTTTTGCAAACCCAATTAGAAAATTTATAGACACACATCCAAGTATGCAAATATTAGGGTTAGCGTTTCTAATACTTATTGGCTTTATGCTTATTACTGAAGCTGCGCATTTATCTCACACTTCTGTTTTTGGACAAACTGTTGGAGCTATACCAAAAGGATATTTGTACTTTGCTATAGCATTTTCACTATTTGTAGAATTTTTAAATTACAGAGTTACAAAAAACAAGAACAAATAAATTTTGTTCTTAGCTAATTAAAGCTTAAAACAGTGTAATTTGTCCTTCTTCATCAGTTTCAAAATTGTTGTCGTCATTATTAGTTGAACTGTTTGATGAGTTCGACTCTTGCTTATTGTCGCTTGATGCTTTAGGAGCATTGTCATCATTACTAACTTCAGTTTCGTCAACAACTTCTATATCATCAGCAGGCACTTCCTCTGGAGCTTCATAAGGCAATGGCTCAAGTAAGCTTACTTGGTTTACTTTGTCTTTTGTTAGTTGATTTCCTAGAGCTGTAATTCCTTTTATAGCAATAAACTCTTCAAGATTGATTTCTAAATTAGGTTTACGGTCTTTACCTCTTTCTTTGGTAAATTCAATTTCAGCAACAGGCTTCCAATCGGTTGAAACAATTTCTAAACGAGACTCAGGATGTTCCGAGATAAAAACTTCTTCCTTTCCTTCATTCTCAATTAAAAAACGCTTGACATAGTACAACTCTTTTTCGCCATTATAATATATAGCTGAAATAGGCTTTTTAGGCACCCATTTTTCCATGACAATCATATCGTCATCAAAATGCGTGGTAATTTCAGGAATAATAGTCTTTACTATACCAGATTGAGTTATGATTAAAATACGATCTTCTCCTCTAAACTCACCAACCAGCTCTCCTCTACCATCAACATTTAATCGTTGTACTGTATCATCAAACCAAATTTTTCTTGGTTTTAAAGTCGAAACTCCTTTTTCTTTAAGCTCAATGCGTTTTACAGAGTATTTAGTAACCAAATTTCCTTTAGAAGCTCGACCTTTTATAAGTACATCGGCAAAATCCAAATCCCATTTTAGTTTTTTGATACTTCCTACTTGACGTAACAAAACGGTTACCACCTCTGCTTCGCCATTAGGATTAGCAGAGAAATAATACACTAAAGAACTCTTCGAGCCATTAGTTAAATCGTACTCTCTATCTCGAGTTATTGAAGTTACGGCAAAACGTTTTACATACGTTGGACCTCCTTTTCCATCTCTATAAATCATATTATAGATGGTACGCTTGTCCTTTTTCTTAAATACAGCTACGTGAATAATGTCTTTACCAATAAATGTTTTTGAATCCACTTTGGTAACCATCATTTTGCCTTCTCGTGTAAATACTATAATGTCATCAATATCACTACAATCGCACACATACTCATCTCTTTTAAGCGAAGTACCTACAAAACCTTCCTCTCTATTCACATAAAGTTTTGTGTTTCTAATTACAACTTTTGTAGCATCAACATCATCAAACACACGAATTTCGGTCATTCGCTCCTTACCTTCGCCATAGTCTTTTTTCAATCGCTCAAAATAAGCAATAGCATAGTCGATAAGGTTATCTAAATGGTGTTTTACTTCGGCGATTTGTTCTTCAAGAGCATCTATTTTTTGTTGTGCTTTTTCAATATCAAATTTTGAAATACGCTTAATTCGTATTTCAGTTAATCTAACAATATCGTCTTCAGTAATTGCGCGTTTTAGATGTTTAATATGTGGCTGAAGTCCTTTATCTATAGCTTTTATAACACCTTCCCAAGTTTCTTCTTCTTCAATATCACGATAAATTCTGTTTTCAATGAAAATACGCTCTAAAGATGCAAAATGCCACTGCTCTTCAAACTCTCCTAGCTTTATTTCTAATTCACTTTTTAAAAGCTGAACAGTATTGTCTGTAGAACGACGTAACATTTCAGAGACACCAATAAATAAGGGTTTGTTATCTTCAATAACACAACCTAATGGCGAAATTGAGGTCTCGCAATTGGTAAACGCATAAAGTGCATCAATGGTTTTATCAGGCGAAATTCCGTTAGGTAAATGCACAAGTATTTCTACTTCTGCTGCAGTATTGTCTTCAATCTTTTTAATCTTGATTTTTCCTTTTTCATTCGCCTTAAGGATAGAATCAATTAATGAAGAGGTGTTAGTACCAAAAGGAATTTCGGTAATTACTAAAGTATTTTTATCTAACTGAGAAATTTTTGCTCTAACACGAACTTTACCTCCTCTGTTTCCATCATTATAGTTGGTGAAATCAGCGATTCCTGCAGTAGGAAAATCTGGATATATAGTAAAGCGTTTTCCTTTTAAGTGTTTAACAGAAGCATCGATTAACTCAATAAAGTTGTGTGGTAAAATTTTAGTTGACAGTCCAACTGCAATACCTTCTCCACCTTGAGCTAATAATAACGGAAACATCACAGGAAGGTTTACAGGCTCTTTACGACGACCGTCATAACTAGCTTGCCACTCAGTAATTTTTGGGTTATACACCACATCTAAAGCAAATTTAGACAAGCGTGCTTCAATATAACGCGATGCTGCAGCACTATCTCCTGTAAGAATATTTCCCCAGTTTCCTTGGGTATCAATGAGTAAATCTTTTTGACCAATTTGTACCATGGCATCAGCAATACTTGCATCTCCATGAGGATGGTACTGCATAGTATGACCAACTATATTAGCTACTTTGTTATAACGACCATCATCTAAGTCTTTCATAGAGTGCATAATACGTCGTTGAACTGGTTTAAAACCATCTTCAATTGCTGGTACAGCACGTTCTAGAATTACATACGATGCGTAATCCAAAAACCAGTCTTTATACATACCAGTAACTCTGGTAATTGTTTCCTGGTTATCATCATGTTCATTCAACAAATCGTCTTTTTCTTCGCTCATTAATTAGTGTTGTTTTCGGTTTAATTTAATCATTTTACTCAATGACTGTCTTATATACTTGCGCTTTTTTTTAGAAACCAAAGTTACATTAAAACGTTCTTTTTTTGTGTGTCCTCTTCTATCTTTAATATAAAGTATTAAGCCTTTATAAATTATAAAATTCACAAACTTATATCCTGTGAGATTTTCTTTTTCAAACTCTACAGTATGCTCACGATAGTTAAAATGATCTGAAAGCAATAAACCTTTATTAGACACTACTACTTTAAGTCCATCACTATCATACTCAAAATATTTAGAAATACTATGCACCACAAAGAACAAAAACGCAAAACTTAAGGCTATAATGACAAACGTAAGTAACGGATTGCTAGTTAAATCCTTAAATGCGCTAAAAACGGTTGCAAAAAATATGGCAAGCACTATCAGTATAAAATATACCGATATTATCACATTTCTAACTTTTGAGTTGTTGGTTCTCATACACTCTCCTCAACGATATCTAACTCAACTTTAAGGTTATTAATGATAAATTCTTGTCTGTCTGGTGTGTTTTTACCCATATAAAACGACAGTAATTCTTCAATAGACATGTCTTTGTCTAACATTACAGGATCTAAACGAATATCTTCGCCAATAAAGTGTTTAAACTCATCTGGTGAAATCTCACCAAGACCTTTAAATCGTGTGATTTCTGGTTTTGGCTTTAATTCTTCTATAGCATTTAGACGTTCTTCGTCTGTATAGCAATAAATGGTTTTTTTCTTATTACGAACCCTAAATAAAGGTGTTTGTAATATATATAAATGACCTTCTTTTATAACTTCTGGGAAAAACTGCAGGAAAAACGTAATCAACAACAATCTAATATGCATACCATCAACATCGGCATCAGTAGCGATAACCACATTGTTATAACGTAAGTCTTCTAAGGACTCTTCAATATTTAAAGCAGCTTGTAATAGGTTGAACTCTTCGTTTTCGTATACAATTTTCTTACTTAGTCCATAGCAGTTTAAAGGTTTTCCTTTTAAGCTGAAAACCGCTTGAGTATTCACGTCTCTAGACTTTGTAATACTTCCTGATGCAGAATCTCCCTCAGTAATAAATAAGGTAGTTTCTAAGTTTCTTTCGTTTTTGGTATCACCAAAATGAACACGACAGTCTCTTAATTTTTTATTATGAAGACTTGCCTTTTTAGCTCTGTCCTTTGCTAGTTTTCTAATTCCTGACAATTCTTTACGCTCACGTTCAGCCTGTAAAATTTTACGTTGAATTTTCTCAGCAGTATCAGGATTTTTATGTAAAAAGTTGTCTAAGTATGTTTTTATAAAGTCATTTACATAAGTTCTTACAGTGGGCAAATCGCCTCCCATATCAGTTGAACCTAATTTTGTTTTCGTTTGACTTTCAAAAACAGGCTCCATTACTTTTATTGAAATAGCAGCAACTATAGATTTTCTAACATCTGAAGCTTCATAGTTTTTACCGTAAAATTCACGGATGGTCTTCACCAAAGCTTCTCTAAAAGCCGCTAAGTGCGTACCTCCTTGAGTGGTATTTTGTCCGTTAACAAAAGAATGATATTGCTCGCTATACTGCGTTTTACTGTGAGTTAAAGCTATTTCAATATCATCTCCTTTTAGATGCACAATTGGATATAGCACATCAGTCTCACTAATGTTTTCAGACAGTAAATCCTTAAGACCATTTTCACTATAATACTTTTCTCCATTAAAGACAATGGTTAAACCAGGATTTAAGTACACATAGTTTTTGAGCATTTTTTCTACATACTCATTTCTGTACTTATAGTTTTTAAATATGGTTTCGTCAGGAACAAACGATACTTTGGTTCCTTTTCGTCTTGATGTATCGTCTAAAGTTTCTTGGTTTGTAAGATTTCCTTGTTCAAACTCTGCTGAAGCTGATTTTCCATCACGTGTAGATTCTACTCTAAAATAGTTTGATAATGCATTTACAGCTTTTGTACCAACACCATTAAGTCCTACCGATTTTTTAAACGCTCTAGAATCGTACTTACCACCTGTATTCATTTTAGACACAACATCTACAACTTTACCAAGCGGAATACCACGTCCATAATCTCGAACTATAACCTTGTTTCCTTGTATGGAAATTTCAATGGTTTTTCCTGCTCCCATGACATACTCGTCAATAGAGTTATCTAATACTTCTTTTAAAAGAATGTAAATACCATCGTCTGGAGATGAGCCATCACCAAGTTTACCAATATACATTCCAGGACGCATTCTAATATGTTCTTTCCAGTCGAGTGAGCGTATATTATCTTCGGTATAATTGGTTTGTTCTGACATAGAATTGAGTGAATTTAGTGATAGGATGCTAATATAATATATCACTTTAAAAAATGAAATACACAACCCATAAAGTAATTAACAATAAAAAAGCCTATGTCGTTGATAACGTAGGCTAAGAGGTTAAAAATTTGCTAATGAGGAGCAAATCTATTTTTTAGCTGAATCTTCAATAGCTGATTTTAAATATTCAACCCTACTTTTAAGTAAACTTTTGGCATAATTTCTCATAATTACCTTCTTAGTCATTTTTCCTAAAAACCCATAAGGCAATTCAAAACTAAGAACATTTACAAGTAACGTTTTTTCTCCGTAAGCTTTAAAGTGAAATTCATTACGAAAGGACTCAAAAATACCTTCAACCATTTCTTCTACAAAATAATTAGGTGCTTCAAGTTCTGAAATTTTCAATGTTAAATGTTGAAGAAACCCAAAATGCTCTTCTTCCCAACTCACCCATTCACCTAATTCTAATATTCCTGAAGTTTTACCAGATACAGCTCTCAATGAGGCTCTGTCTAGGGATTGTTCATGAATAGCTACATCTCGAGCTAAATCAAAGCACAATTTTATATTCGCATTGATTAAAGTTTCTGTTTTTATAGAGGGCATATGTTTAGCTAACTTATTAGATCACAAGACTTAGTCTTTGCTTTTAAAGTTTAGACACAACATATTAACAAAGTCACATAAAAAAGTAACATTATACATTAAATAGGAAATGCATAACATCGCCATCTTTTACAATGTAGTTTTTACCTTCAACTCGCATCTTTCCTGCTTCTTTAACTTTTGCTTCGCTACCATAGCTTGTGTAATCACTGTAAGCGATTACTTCAGCACGAATGAAACCTTTTTCAAAATCGGTATGAATTACTCCTGCAGCTTGTGGTGCAGTTGCTCCAATATTTACTGTCCATGCTCTAACCTCTTTAACACCAGCAGTAAAATACGTTTGAAGACTCAATAGCTTATAAGCAGCTCTAATTAATTTTGATGAACCAGGTTCTTCTAGACCTATGTCTTGTAAAAACATTTGGCGTTCTTCATAATCATCTAGCTCATTAATATCTGCCTCAGTACCTACAGCTAATACCAATACTTCGGCATTTTCATCTTTTACAGCTTCTCTTACTTGTTCAACATAAGCATTACCTGAAACAGCAGAACCTTCATCAACATTACAAACATACATTACTGGTTTATCTGTTATAAATTGTAGTGGCTTAACGAATTCTAGATAATCATCTTCAGACACTTCAACAGCTCTCACAGAAACTCCAGACTCTAAGCCTGCTTTTATCTTACTTAAAACTTCTTCTTCTTTTTGTGCTTCTTTGTTTCCTGTTTTTGCAGCACGCTTAACCTTGTCAAGTTTCTTTTCAACGGTTTCTAAATCTTTTAGCTGAAGTTCCATATCAATGGTTTCCTTATCCCTTATAGGGTTTACATTTCCATCAACATGTACAATATTATCATTATCAAAGCAACGTAACACATGTAGAATTGCATCAGTTTCTCTAATGTTTGCTAAAAATTGATTTCCTAAACCTTCACCTTTACTTGCTCCTTTAACTAAACCTGCAATATCAACAATCTCAACAGTTGCAGGAATAACACGCTCAGGTTTTACTAATTCTTCAAGTTTTTCGAGTCTTGGGTCTGGTACATTTACCACTCCTACGTTAGGCTCGATAGTACAAAACGGAAAGTTTGCACTTTGCGCTTTAGCATTAGACAAACAATTGAACAACGTTGATTTACCTACGTTTGGCAATCCTACAATTCCTGCTTTCATAGTTTATTTGGCAATTAAATTTAATATATAAAACCAAGTGTTTGGTTTAGCATGTGCAAAGGTAGATAAATAGACAAAACCAACAACAAAATAATAACACTAAATAAAAAGGAAGTTAAATCAATTTACAAGCACTAGTTTTAATTCAATACTCCATAAAATTTTTAACGAATACGCTTACCTTGTGTACTAAACGACAAGCCTTGTTGTCCCATAGTAGAAATCATTATAGCTTCAAATAAGGGTTCAGGAGCATTGTTTGGCGTTACCCAATCAAAAACAAAATTACCTCCTGTACCTCCACTTCTATCAGATTCTTTTATTACAATCTCCAATGTTTCCAACGGTTTTAAAAACACAGGAAAATCAATATGTTTTTTTACTAAATCACCATGAGTATCATACAAATCTGCCGTTTTAAGATAAATAGTATCTGTTCTACTCACATTTCGCATACTTATTGTAGCCGTAAGATTATGTGTTCTATGTTCGGTTAAACTATAAATTTGCGAATAAACTGATAAGTAAGTGCTTCCACTATCTTTTAATAAAGAATCATTTACCGCTATTGCTTTTCTTTCGTTCCAATTTACCGACTGAGGCAAGTCATCTACATTATTTTTTGTTTCATTACACGAAAACAGAAAAAGAGCCAAAACACAAATTACACTTATATAACGCATTATATTTTTTTTACTAAAATAAGATATAGCTAACAAAAAACCCCAAGTTAAACTTGAGGTTTTTTAAATTTTAATACTTAAAAATGTTTTTTTAATCCTCAGGATGCATAAACGCTTGTTTTCCTAATAACTCTTCATCTGTTTCAACATGGTCGTCATCAGGCACACAACAATCCACAGGACATACTGCTGCGCATTGAGGCTCTTCATGAAACCCTTTACACTCAGTACATTTATCAGGAACTATATAATAAATTTCATCACTAATAGGTTCTTGCGCCTCATCAGCATCTACTTGCTTTCCGTTTGGTAACACTACCGAACCAGATAAACTAGTTCCATCATTATATCTCCAATCGTCAGCACCTTCATAAATTGCTGTATTTGGGCATTCTGGCTCGCAAGCACCACAGTTTATGCATTCGTCTGTTATAATTATTGCCATAGGTTGTTCTTGGTTTTTTGAATTTTATTTAATCCATAAAATAAAACTCAGGTTCACTTTCATTTTTCTAACTTTGCACAACAAAAATAAAGCCAAAACAATTCATAACCAAACTAAGAATGAATTTAGAACAAAGAATTAATGCATTCGTAAAATTAGGCAAGTTTTTAAGTCAATTTACTACAGAAGGTTACTCAAAAAAAGACACCATTCCTCACAACGAATTATTTTTTGATGGCTTTAAACATCAAATTAAAATTTCCGAAGAGCAAAATGGTTGGTTTACTGAAAGTAATGTTTTATTTGCTTTAGAAGGCTGGAGCAAATCACTTGAAATAGAAAACATTAAAGAATGGATTAAGAACTATAACTTTAATACAGTAAACCCTAAAAAAATAGCCATTATAATGGCAGGAAATATTCCTTTAGTTGGCTTTCATGATTTTTTATCTGTCCTAATATCTGGTCATGATGTGTTGGTTAAGCAATCATCAAACGATAAGAGTTTACTTCCTTTTTTAGCTAAATATATAGAGTATGTTGAACCAGGTTTTAAAGAAAAAATTAGTTTTACAGAAGAAAAACTAAACAATTTTGACGCTGTAATAGCTACAGGAAGTGATAATACTGCACGCTATTTTGAATATTACTTTAAAAACAAACCTTCTATAATTAGAAAAAACAGAAATTCGGTTGCTATACTTACAGGAAATGAAACCGAAGAACAACTAGATAGTTTATCTGAAGATATTTTTAGATACTATGGCTTAGGCTGTAGGAGTGTTTCTAAGTTATTTGTACCAAAAGGTTATGATTTTACTAAGTTCTTTAAGGCAATGTATAAATGGAATCCTATTATTAATCAAGCTAAATACGCTAACAATTACGACTACAACAAAGCAGTGTATTTAATGAGCGAATTTGATATGCTTGAGAACGGGTTTTTAATGATTAAAGAAGATAAAAGCTACGCTTCACCAATAGCAACTGTATTTTATGAGTATTATGATGGTATTGATACGCTTAAAGAAATGCTAACTGAAGATTACGACAAAATTCAATGTATAGTTTCCGATGGTATTTTTGCATCTGAAATTGCTTTTGGCAACACTCAAAAACCAAATCTTTGGGATTATGCAGATAATGTAGATACCATTGAATTTTTGTTAAAAATATAGTTGATAAATTATAGATTATTTAACGAGTTTTTTAATAGAATTTACCACCTTTGTCAAGACTACATTTAAACATTTACAAGAATGAAAAGACACAATTTTAGCGCAGGACCTTGCGTATTACCAAGAGAAGTTATTGAAAAATCTGCTCAAGCAGTTTTAGATTACGACAACGGTTTATCGCTAATAGAAATATCCCATCGTAGTAAAGCGTTTGTAGACGTTATGGAAAACGCCAGAGCATTAGCTCTTGAACTTTTAGGTCTAGAAGGTAAAGGTTACAAAGCATTATTTCTTCAAGGTGGGGCAAGTACTCAGTTTTTAATGGTTGCGCTTAACATGTTAGAAAAAAGAGCTGGTTACCTTAATACAGGTACTTGGAGTGCTAAAGCCATTAAAGAAGCTCAAATTTATGACGACATTTACGAAGTAGCGTCTTCTAAAGATGCTAACTATAACTATATTCCGAAAGGATATGATATCCCAACTGATTACGATTATTTTCACTGTACATCAAACAACACTATTTTTGGAACGCAGATAAAAGAATTTCCTGATTGTCCTATTCCTATGGTATGTGACATGAGTAGTGATATTTTTTCTCGTCAACTAGATTTTTCAAAGTTCGACATTATATATGCAGGAGCTCAAAAAAATATGGGTCCAGCAGGTACTACTCTAGTTGTTGTTAAAGAAGATGTACTAGGAAAAGTATCTCGTAAAATCCCTTCAATGATGGATTATAAAGTACATATTGATAAAAGCAGCATGTTTAATACACCTCCTGTTTTTGCAGTATACACATCAATGCTTACTCTAGAATGGTTAAAAAACCTAGGAGGTATTGAAGCTATTGAAAAAGAAAACGAGAAAAAAGCACAGCTAATTTATTCTGAAATTGACCTAAACCCACTCTTTAAAGGATTCGCTACAAAAGCAGACCGTTCAAACATGAATGCTACGTTTACTCTTGAAAACGAAGACCTTAAAGAAACATTTGATACTATGGTAAAAGATGCAGGGATTAATGGTTTAAATGGTCATAGAAGTGTTGGTGGCTACAGAGCTTCAATGTATAATGCACTTCCATTAGAAAGTGTTGCTGTACTTGTTGAAGTTATGAGCGAATTAGAACGAAAAGCATAATTCAAAAATCAGTAAACCAATTGCAGTATGCTGTTAGTTTTACTCAAATTTTAAAAAATAATTAACCCTAAAAGTTTAAGCTAATTGTTTCGCAACTTTTAGTCTATAACTTTTAACTTTTAACTTAAATAATGAAAGTATTAGCAAACGATGGTGTTTCTCAAAGTGGTATTGATGCTTTAGAAAATGCAGGTTTTGAAGTAAACACTACAACAGTTGCTCAAGAGCAATTGGCAAATTATTTAAACGACAATCAAATAGATGTGCTTTTAGTGCGTAGTGCAACTAAAGTTAGAAAAGACATTATCGATAATTGTCCAAATTTAAAAATCATTGGTCGTGGTGGTGTTGGTATGGATAATATTGATGTTGACTATGCTCGCAGCAAAGGCATTCACGTTATAAACACACCAGCAGCTTCTTCACATTCGGTTGCTGAACTTGTTTTTGCTCACCTATTGGGTCTTTCAAGATTTTTACATCAATCTAATAGAGATATGCCATTAGAAGGTGATAGTAATTTTAAAGGTCTTAAGAAAAACTATTCTAAAGGAACTGAATTAAAAGGAAAAACAATAGGTGTAATTGGTTTTGGACGAATTGGTCAAGCTACAGCAAAAGTAGCTTTAGGACTTGGCATGAAAGTACTTGCTTTTGATCCTTTCATTGAGAAAACCGATTTAGAGTTAGAGTTTTTTGACGGTCAAAAATTAAGTTTTGAAATTAAAACCATTTCAAAAGAAGACGTTTTAAAACAATCAGATTTTATCACACTTCATGTACCTGCTCAAAAAGACTACGTTATTGACAAAGCCGAGTTTGACACTATGAAAGATGGTGTAATTTTAGCTAATGCTGCTCGTGGTGGTGTTATTAATGAAGTAGCTTTGGTAGAAGCCATTACATCAGGTAAAGTTGCAAGTGCTGCGTTAGACGTTTTTGAAAAAGAACCTAAACCAGAAATTCAATTATTAATGAATCCTTCGTTATCGCTTACACCTCATACAGGAGCTGCAACAAACGAAGCGCAAGATAGAATTGGAACCGAATTAGCCACTCAAATTATAGAGTTGCTAAAATAATAATGTGACCAAATCATTAAAAGTGAGTCCTAATTAATACAATTAGGACTTTTTTTGTAAATTGTATAGTCATTTTATTAACCAAATAACAATTAAAAATCATGTCAGGTATACTAGACTTATTAAACAGCGACCTAGGAAAAACTATCATTAGTGGAGTTTCTGGGCAAACCAATCAACCAGAAGACAAAACAAGCAGTGTATTAACAATGGCTTTGCCTGTTTTGATGCAAGCTATGAAACGTAATGCTTCTACTCCTCAAGGAGCTGAAGGATTATTAGGTGCATTAAACAACTCTAAACACGATGGAAGTATCTTAGATAATCTTGGTGGATTATTTAGTGGTGGTGTTGACTCTAGTGTGCTAGACGATGGAAGCAAAATTTTAGGACATGTACTTGGAAACAAGCAACAAAATGTAACTAATACCTTAGGAGCTAAATCTGGTATGGATGCTGCTTCTGTAGCACAAATACTTAAAGTAGCTGCTCCTATTTTAATGGGTGTTTTAGGTAAAGAAAGTAGACAAAGTAATGTATCTAGTCAATCAGGACTTGAAGGACTTTTAGGAGGTTTAATTAAAGGAAACTCTCCACAACAAGAACAAAGCTTTTTAGAATCGATACTTGATGCTGATGGCGACGGAAGTGTAATTGATGATGTTGCAGGAATGGTTCTTGGAGGAAGCAAAAAGAAAAGTGGATTAGGAGGACTTCTAGGAGGTTTATTTGTAAACAAATAAATTTTTCTAAATCATAAATACTAAAAGCCAAACGAAATGTTTGGCTTTTTTTGTAGTGTTAAATGAGTTAAAAACCAATAATTTAAGGCATAATTTTTGTATCTTTAACAGAAACGTTTAGCTATGAAAGCCTTTGTTTACACAATACTGTTAGCCCTTTTTGTCTTTAGTTGCAATAGCACAAAAACTGTTACTGAAAATTCTACTCCTAAAACAATTTCAGAAGAAGATACAGTTAGAATAACTAATGATGAACTAGAGTATGAAATCATTATTATTGAACCAGGTTTTAATACTTGGTTACAAAGTGTTGCTAGACCTGAAGGCTACTACTCTCAAGATTTTTTAGAAAACAGAAACTTACAATACGTTATAGCTTGGAACCAACGTGTTATGCAGCCTCAACAATTCAATCCAGATCTTTACGCTATGCAAATTGACTATCAAAATGGAATTGATTATGGCTATGAGGTAAATTATAAACTGTACAACTACTTTATCTATTTTCAACTCACTTACAAACAAAAATTAGCAGGCTTTGTTCCTAGAATTTAAACTATATTTGCATAGCAAAAATTGCTATGAAAAAATTTAAAGAAAACTGGGAAATACAACATAATTGGCAACTACTCTTTCCAATTATAGCTATAGTTGCTTTACTCTACTCTTCCTATAAACTTTCATCTTTGTTTATAGATACAGTTTGGTTAATAGTATTAGTGAGTGTCCCTGTTTTTTATGCCTTGCTTAAGTTCTTTTTATTTCTTTTTAAAAAACTGGAAAAGAAATGGATATTACAATACAAGTGGGAAATGATTAGGGTTTTTATTGTATTTGCTATAACTGGATCAACTTCGGCATATATAGGCAAGCCTATTTTTTCATTGCTTGGAATTACTAAAGAAAACTTAAACCCTATAGTTTATTGGGTTTTATTTATTATTATTGGGCTCATTTTTTACCAACTGCTTTTGGTGTTTTTTGGATGGCTCTTTGGTCAGTTCAATTTCTTTTGGGAATTTGAAAAAAAGATGCTTCGTAGGTTTGGTTTAAAACGGTTTATTGATTGATGCAGCAAACAAAACGACATATTTTTATAAAATTATCAGCACTTTTATTAGTGCTTGGGTTGTTTGCACCTGAAGCTGAAAAGTTTGCACACGCATTCAATCATCATAAGCATGAAGTTTGTCATGGAGAAAGTGAAACTCACCTTCATACACTAGATGTAGATTGTAGTTTTTATAAATTTAAGCTTAATAATTCTTACACTCTTCCTGAGTTTAATTTCGAAATCCCAGAAATAAGAGACAACCACGAAATAATAGTATCTCAATACTTCTTTTTAAGTGATTATCAACGCTTACATTTTTCCTTAAGAGGGCCTCCTTTGTTTGTTTAGAACTTCATTTTCTATTATTACAAACAAAACAATTACAATGAAAAAAATATTTTTTGGCTTATTTATAGCTTTAAGTTGCTATACATATGGTCAAGATTGCAATTACACTTTTTTAGGAGAAGTTAAGGATTTCCATGATAAATCTTCCATCCCTTCTGCAACTATCTATATAAACGAACAAGACAAGTATATAGTTTCAGATTTTGATGGAAAGTTTAAAATAGAAAACCTATGCTCTGGTACAATAACATTAACTATTTCTCATATAGGTTGTGAAACAAAAACAGTTTCATATCAAGTTAATAATGATGTGTTTAAAGAAATTTATTTAGAACACCATTTAGAAGAGTTAACTGAAGTTGTTGTGAATTCTAATCTTAAAACAGAAAACACTAGCATAGAGCAATCTCTTAATAAAGAAATCATTGAAAATTACACCGACAAATCTCTTGGTGATGCACTAAACTCTTTAAGTGGAGTTTCGTCTTTAAATACTGGAAACACTATTGTAAAACCAATGATTCATGGTTTACACAGTAGCAGACTACTAATTATCAATAATAATGTACGTTTATTTGACCAAGAATGGGGAGACGAACATGCACCAAATATTGATATTAACTCCAGCAACAAAATAGAAGTTGTTAAAGGCGCAAACACCTTAAAATATGGTAGTGATGCCGTTGGTGGATTAATTTTAGTAAAGCCTAAAAAATATTCTCCTGTAGATAGTTTATTTGGAAGCACAATGCTATCATTAAACTCAAATGGTCGTGGAGGTAATATCAATACCGAACTCGTAAAAACGTTTAAATCGGGTTATTATGCTAAGCTACAATCTAGTTATAAGCAGTTTGGAGATTTTAAAGCACCTGATTACTATTTAACAAATAGTGGACTTAAAAATTTCAACGCTTCTTTAACAGCTGGTTACAATAGCTTTGAAAAAGGTTTTGATGCTTATTACAGTGTAGTAAGCAATGAAATAGCTATTCTACAATCGTCACACATTGGTAATGTAAACGATTTGGTTACAGCTATTAACAGTAAAGAGCCTAGAGTTATTGAAGATTTTTCTTATGATATAGATTATCCAAAGCAAGAAATTTTACATCATTTAGGAAAAATTGAAGCTTACAAACGTTTTAAGGGTTTAGGGAAACTGTCTGTTCAATATGATTTACAAATTAATAGACGTAAAGAGTTTGATTTAAGAAGAGGTGATTTAGCTAACACACCAGTTATTGATCTTAGATTATTTACAAACGCTTTACAATCTAATTTACATATTGATTATATAGATGACCTTAAAATTGACACAGGTATCATGGTGCGTTATCAGCAAAACGATGCTATCTCTGGTACTGGAGCAAGTCCTTTAATTCCCGATTTTGACAAATACGATGCAAGTATTTATGCTATAGGAAACTATGACTTAAGTGATACTGCTGAATTAAGTGCAGGAATACGTTATGATTACTCGAGGATAGAAGCCACAAAATGGTATAATATTTCTGACTGGGAAGACAATAACTACGATGAGTTATTCCCTCAGTTTGAATCAAACACAACTGATAATTCTCAAATATTGACTTATCCTGAGTTTTCATATCATAACATATCTGCTAATCTTGGGTATTCAAAACAATTTAATAACGATATGTCAATATATCTTAATTACGGATTAGCAACAAGAGTTCCTAATCCGTCAGAATTGTTTAGCGACGGTTTACACCATAGTGCAGCAAGAATAGAAACAGGTTTGTTAACACTAAATAAAGAAGTTGCCCATAAATTTGTGGCTTCTTTTGAACGTAATAATGAAAATTTCGGATTTTCAATTAGTCCGTATTACAAGTATATAAATGATTATATACAACTCATTCCTGTTGGAATTACCACCACAATAAGAGGTGCTTTTCCTGTTTGGGAATATAATCAAATTAACGCGCAAATATTTGGTGTTGATATAGATGTAAATAAAAAAATTAGCAACTCATTTAATTATAACGGAAGCATAAGCCTATTAAAAGGTGACAACAAATCCGATGACATTCCTTTAATACTTATGCCTGCTACTAATTTTTCAAACAGAATATCTTACTATAACGAAGACCTAAACCAGTTAACTATAGGTTTAAGTCACAAAACTGTATTACAACAAAACAGATATCCTGATTACAATTTTTACACCTTCAACCCTATTTCGCAAGAAGATGTATATGTAGACATTAGCTCTACGCCATCTGCCTATTCCCTATTTGGCTTTAACAGTTCAATGAATTTTAAGGCGTTTAAAAAAGGGAACTTAAAACTAGAATTTAATATAGAAAACCTATTTAACACATCTTACAGAGAACATCTTAACAGACTAAGATATTTTGCTGATGAATTGGGTAGGAACTTCAATTTAAAAATTAAAATAAATTACTAAAACAACAAAAATCATGAAAAATTTAAAATCTATTAAAACAATAAAACTCTTAGCTTTATTCTTTGTTTCAAGTTTAGCACTTGTAAGCTGTTCAAGTGACGATGATGGCGATCACGATGACCACGACCACGAGGAAGAATTAATCACTACTGTAACTTACACTTTAAGTGATGGTACAAACGTAGTTACATTAACTTTTCAAGATTTAGATGGTGAAGGTGGTGAAGACGGAACTACTACTGTTTCTGGTCCTTTAGCAGCAAGCACAACTTACACAGGTACATTACAACTTTTAAATGAAACTGAAAGTCCTGCTGATAACATTACTTCAGAAGTTGAAGAAGAAGGCGATGAACACGAGTTTTTCTTTTCATCAACAATTAATGACATCACTATTACTAAAGATGACATGGATGTAGATGGTAATCCAATTGGAATTGAGTCTACATTAACTACAGGAGCTGCTGGTACAGGATCTTTAACTATCATCTTAAAGCATGAGCCAACAAAACCTAACGATGGAACAGCTGCTGCTGCTGGAGGAAGTACTGATGTAGAGGTTACTTTCCCTATAACAGTTCAATAAATTAAGCCTTGTAATACAGTTATAAAAAAAGCGTTCTAAATGAACGCTTTTTTTATTTAATTTCTATAACTGTTTCTTTCTCTTTACTGAATACATAGGTATAAAACCACATAATTGTAAAAGTTGGTATAATATCTAGTCCTGGTATAATCTCTTCTATAAAAGATATAACACCAGCAACCTTACCTTTGTTTCCACTATACATTTTAGCCATCAAAACCCCTGAAAGTGGTGCCCAAATAATATCTATAATGGTAATAAAACCAATAGCATCAAAAAGAATACTTAATGCTAGTTTTTTGTATTTGCTTAATCCTTCTAAATTCATAATTTATAATGTGTTGTTATACTTTATATTATAACAAGAAACATACCAAAATAGTATTATGACAATTTTTCGCTTATGAGCTTTAAAAACTCATTTCGCGTTTCAATTTTTTCAAATTGACCTCTAAACCCTGATGTTGTTGTTACAGAGTTTTGCTTTTGCACACCACGCATCATCATACACATATGAGAGGCTTCAATTACAACAGCCACTCCTTGTGGCTTTAAAGTATCGTTAATACAGTCTAATATTTGCTCTGTTAAGCGCTCTTGTACTTGCAATCGTCGTGCAAAAACATCTACAATTCTTGGTATTTTGCTAAGCCCTACAATTTGTCCGTTTGGTATATAGGCAATATGCGCTTTTCCAAAAAATGGCAACATGTGGTGTTCGCATAAGGAGTATAGCTCAATGTCTTTTACGATTACCATTTCGTTGTAAGACTCTTTAAACATTGCACTTTTAAGAATCTCCGCTGCATCTTGATGATAGCCTTGTGTTAAAAATTTCATTGCTTTTGAAGCGCGCTCAGGCGTTTTGAGCAAACCTTCTCTTTCCACATCTTCACCTATATCTTTAATTATGTCTTTAAAGCGATTTTTAGTGTCGTCTGTGATATTAATATTATACTCTTCAAATTTGTTATAAGGCATATTCAATTTTTTTTTGATACATAAAAATACGTAAAATTCAATTGAAACCCTAGTAGCACAAAAAGCTCATTTAACTTTTATTTAAGAGAAAAAACGGTTTCAACTAATAGATTTGTATCACTAACTGTAACAAATTAAATTAATTAATGTCTTTCTTTTAGAAATTAATTAAATCATCAATCATTAAAATGTTTTTCCGCTTAACCATCTTTCTCTCTGTGCTTTTTTGTTTTTCTACAATTCAAGCTCAGGATAAAAAAACCTTAACTATTACCAGAACGACGACACCTCCTAAAATTGACGGAGTATTAAACGATGCTGTTTGGCAAAATGCTGATGAAGCAAAAGACTTTACTCAATTTAGACCTGAAATGGGTGTTCCTGAAACCGATTATCAAAAAACGGTTGTGAAAATTACTTATGACGACGATGCTATATATGTTGGTGCATACCTCTATGATAAGCCAGAGGAAATCATGAAGCAGTTTAACAGCAGAGATAATTTTGGTCAACAAGATTTTTTTGGCGTTATCTTCAACCCTAACAACGACGCTCAAAACGATACTGAATTTTTTATTTTTCCGTCAGGAAATCAAGCAGATGCTATTGCTTCTCCAAGTATTGGTGAAGATTTTGGATGGAATGCTGTTTGGGAAAGCGCTGTAAAAATTGTAGATGATGGTTGGATAGTTGAAATGAAAATCCCATACTTTAATTTACGATTTTCAAACCAAGATGTTCAAACTTGGGGATTACAATTCCATAGACATTTTAGAACTACTAGATCTCAATATTCATGGAATCCAATAGACCGAACCAAAGGTAACATAGGATTGTATCATGGTGAATTAAAAGGCATTGAAAATATTGAGCCTCCTGTAAGGCTTAGCTTCTACCCTTTTACTTCAGGGCTTTTAAACACTTATGATGGTGAAACCGATACTGATTTTAACTTAGGCTTAGACATCAAATACGGAATTACCGAAAACTTTACGTTAGACATGACTTTAATACCTGATTTTAGTCAAGCAGGATTTGATAATTTGGTACTAAACCTTGGACCTTTTGAGCAAACCTTTTCTGAACAACGCCAGTTTTTCACTGAAGGTGTAGACTTATTTAATAAAGGTAATTTATTTTTTTCAAGACGTGTAGGTAGTAGACCAACAGGTAATGTAGAGCTCAATGAAAACGAGGAAATTATTGATCGTCCTAACACAGTTAAAGTACTTAATGCAGCTAAAGTTTCTGGTCGAACTAAAAAAGGATTAGGAATTGGTGTTTTTAATGCTATTACCGAAAAAACCAAAGCTAAAATTAGAGATAATGAAACTGGTGAAGTAAGAGAAGAAGTTGTTGAACCTCTTGCTAACTATAACATTTTGGTACTTGACCAACAATTTAATCAAAACTCATCAGTAAGTTTAATTAACACCAACGTAACTAGAGATGGAAATTTTAGAGATGCCAATGTTACTGGTTTACTGTTTGATATTTCAAACAAACGAAATACCTATAACCTCTATGGTGAAGCTAAAATGAGTAATCTAAACTTAGCTGACGGAAACCAAACAGGTTACAGCACTTTCTTTTTTGCAGGAAAATCACATGGAAAATTAAGATATAGTTTTGACCATAGTTATGCTGACACCAAGTATGACATTAACGATTTAGGATTTATCTCAAGAAACAATTACAACAACTTTGGTGTGGACCTTACCTATCGAATTTTTGAACCTACCAAAAAGCTTAACAACTACTATATTGGCACTTATGTTAATTATACAAGATTAGCTAATCCTGGAGAGTACACAGGAAGCAGCTTTGGCGTAAACTTTGACGCAGTAACTAAAACCCTTCACAACTTTGGTGGAAACATAAATTTCCAAGTTGGTAAACAGTTTGATTACTTTGAACCACGTGTTGAAGGACGTTATTTTATCTATGAAAACCGAATAAACTCAAACGTTTGGATTTCTTCAAATTACAACAACACCTTTGCTATAGATGCTAATCTTGGTGGAGCAACTTATTTTGAAGATAATAGAGATACCAACGAGTATTGGTTTGGGTTAAACCCAAGAGTACGATTTAATGATAAGTTTTTAGTCGTGTATTCTTTTGACTACAATAAAATTTTCAAGGATAGAGGATTTACAACGCTTTCAGATGATAATATCATTTTTGGAGAAAGAGACCGAAAAATATTGGTAAACAGTATTTCTGGGACTTATAACTTTAACTCCTTCCACTCTTTAGGTTTAACGTTTAGAAACTATTGGTCAACCGTTATTTATCAAGATGAATTATTCACGTTAAGAGATAATGGCAGACTTACAAAAGACTCAGGTTTTACGGTTGGTGATTTAGAAAACAACCCAAATATCAATTTCAGCACATGGAATTTGGATTTAAATTACTCGTGGCAATTTGCTCCTGGAAGTTTTCTAACTGCGTTATACAGAAATCAATTATTTAACTCTGACACTGCAGCTACTGAGACTTACAGACAAAGCCTGGACAGACTCTTTGACCAACCTATTCAGCATACATTTTCATTACGATTACAATACTTTTTAAATTACAGCGACTTAAAAAATGTCTTTAAGAAGAAAAACAAAACTAACTCTTAAATTGTGCATCACAGCTTAAAATAGTATGTTTACGTTATTATTTTCTAAAGCATGATTAAAGCCAAAAATATTCATAAATACTATAACGATTTACACGTTTTAAAAGGTGTTGATATTACTATTTCTAAAGGTGAAGTAGTCTCTATAGTTGGTGCTTCTGGTGCAGGAAAAACCACTTTACTGCAAATTCTTGGTACTTTAGACAAAGCCAGTAGCAACAATGAAAGTCAGTTATTGATTAACGACGTTGATGTATTGCAATTAAAAGATAAGGCTTTAGCTAAATTTAGAAATGAGCATATTGGGTTTATCTTTCAATTTCATCAATTGCTACCTGAATTTACAGCTTTAGAAAATGTGTGCCTACCAGCTTTTATAAAAAATACTCCTAAAGCTGAAGCCGAAAAACGCGCAAAAGAATTACTGGATTTTTTAGGCCTTAAAGAACGCTACAATCATAAACCTAACGAACTTTCAGGTGGTGAGCAACAACGTGTTGCAGTAGCTAGAGCTTTGATAAATAATCCTGGATTAATCTTTGCCGACGAACCTTCAGGAAACCTTGATAGCGAAAGTGCTGAAAACCTTCACAACCTATTTTTTAAACTAAGAGATGAGTTTGGTCAAACCTTTGTAATTGTTACGCACAACGAGGAACTCGCTAATATGGCTGACCGCAAACTTACTATGGTTGATGGGAAGATTATAGGTTAAATCTTAAACTATTCTTTTTGTGTTTTAATTCAGGCTTTGCCTAAACTCATTGGGACTCATAGTTGTTTTCTTTTTAAAAATTTTACTGAAGTATTGCGGATATTCAAACCCTAACGCATACGCTATCTCACTTGCACTTTCGGTAGAGTTTAATAGCCTGTTTTTTGCTTTTTCAATGATGTATTGATGTATGTGGTCTTGTGTGCTTTGTCCGGTTTCTTTTCGCAGTAAGTCACTTAAATATTTTGGTGACATATTCATGGCTTCACCGCAGTATTGTACTGTTGGAATTCCTAACTCAAGTTGTTTATCTTGTTGGTAATAATCTTTTAAAATTTGCTCAAACTGACTTGCTAAATCCTGGTTGAGATTGGTTCTGGTATAAAACTGCCTATCGTAAAACCTAACACAATAATTCAGCAATAATTCTAAATTTGAAATAATCAAGGTTTGACTATGCGCATCAATATTTGTACTGAACTCCTTCTCTATTTTTTCAACAATTTCAGTGACTGTTTTTCGCTCTTCATCAGACAGGTGAAGCGCTTCGTTTGATGCATAGGAAAAAAAGGAATAGTTATCAATGGTATTGCCTAATTCAGATTTTCGGATTAAATCAGGATGAAATGCTAACGACCAACCTTTGTCTTCTTCTGCAATTTGATTTTTCTTAAACTCTAATACCTGATTGGGTGCTGTAAAAACCATAGTACCTTCTTGATAATCATAAGAGTTTCTGCCGTAATTTACAATGGTAAAAGGGCAATTATCTTTTAAGCTTATTTGATACAAACCTAATGAATACCTTAAATTATCAACGTCTAGATCTTTTATAATATCTGCAACGCGTATTACTGAAATTAATGGATGCTTTGGCTTTGCTAATCCTAAAAACTGATGAACTTCAGCAATGCTTCCTATTTTAATAATGTCTTTCATGGCTTGCTAATTATACGTTTCTTTTTGCCACCAATTGTTATAGTTGCTTAACGTATCGTGCTTAATTAAAATCTCTTGTCCTAGCTGTGGTGTTATGATATCTACGCCCAAAGTTCTAGCTTTGGCTTGTACACGATCTATAGGGTCTGTCCATGAATGCAAAGCTAGTTTAAAGCCTCCCCAATGAATAGGCATTATTCTTTTTGCATTGATGTCTAGTCCAGCTTGAGCAGTTTCTTCAGGCATCATATGGATATCAGACCACATTTCGTTGTATTGTCCGCATTCTAACAAAGCCAAATCAAAAGGTCCGTATTTTTCACCTATTTCCTTAAAATGCTCTGCATAGCCACTATCACCACTAAAGTAGATGTTTTCGGTATCAGATTGTATAACCCAAGAAGACCATAATGTACTTTGATTGGTGTTTAATTTTCTTCCTGAAAAATGTTGCGCTGGTGTGCAGACCAAATTAAGGTGGTCTATTTTGGTTGTTTCCCACCAATCTAACTCTGTAATATTTTCGTTTGAAACTCCCCAAGCTTTAAGATGTTCTCCTACACCAAGTGGTGTATAGAAATGCTTGGTTTTTGCTTTAATTTTTAAAACCGTTTCATAATCTAAATGATCGTAATGATCATGCGAGTATATAACCGCATCAATTTTAGGTAATTGCTCTATTTGCAAAGGAAATTCTTTATTAAATCGGTTAGCTCCCAACAATGGATGTGGCGCTGCAACCTTACCAAACATAGGGTCTAGCAAAATTGTTTTTCCATCTATTTGCAGTAAAAATGAAGAGTGACCGAACCAAAACATACGCGCTTCTCCTTTGTAGTTGGCAATACTGGTACTATCTAATTTGTTTGCTATTAAATCAGATTTTGGTCTTGCATTAGGCACTTTGGTTGTAAAAAACTTATAGGCTAGCGACATGGTTTCTGAAAAACTTAAGTCTTTAGGTACAGGATTCGTATTTCGGAATTTACCGTCGTTATATTGTTTTGAATTTTGATAAATCAATTTTTGCTCTTTTGAAATTGCGCCTCCAAAACTTGGGTAGAAGCTAGTAAACAAAAGGTAGGTTATTACCAAAAGAGCCATAATAGATACTAATGTAATCATTGTTCTTTTTATAATTTTTTTTATCATGTTATTTAAACTCACGCATTATCATGTTCTCAAAAACTCGGTCTCCAAACCATTTACGAATAGCTATAGCGGGTTTTGCCATATACCCTTTTACGTATCTGGTTTTTGGTTTTTTATGGGTTGCTGCTTGAGCAATAACAGTCCCTAGAACGTCAACATTGGTCAGGCTATTGTTGCTGTACATTTTTTGCATGCCATTTGCAATTTTATTTGCAAAAGTAGCATAAGCTCCGTTACCAGATGTTTTTTTTAAATTATCTGCAGCAATTGTTCCCCAAGGTGTTTTTATACCACCTGGTTCTACAACAACCACGTCAATACCAAAAGGCTTTACTTCTAGTCGTAAACAATCGCTCCAACCTTCAACAGCATGTTTTGTAGCGTGATACCAAGCTCCTAATGGTGTATAAATTTTTCCGCCTATTGAAGAAATATTTACTATACGACCAAAGTTATTTGCTCTCATACTTGGTAACACTAGCTGCGTAATACGTGCTAGACCGAACATATTTACTTCAAATTGTCGTTTGGCTTCAGCAATTGGCACATCTTCTACAGCGCCATAAGCCCCATAACCAGCATTGTTAATAAGAATATCTATACGTCCTTCTTTTGCTATTATAGTATTTACGCAATTTACAATAGATTCGTCTTTGGTTAAATCTAATGAAATTATAGCAATACCTAGATCTTTTAAATCTTGCATTTGTTCTAATCGTCTTGCTGCTCCGTAAACTTTATAGCCTTGGTTTTGTAATATTTTGGCTGTTGATTTCCCCATTCCTGAAGATGCTCCTGTTATTAATGCTATGTTGCTCATGTGTTTCGTTTTTAATGATGAAGCAAAATTAGAGCAACTAATTTCTGTAAGTGTATGCAAATTGCCAATTGTTGTATACTATTTGCTTAGTTGTTTTAATACTTTGATGATAGCATTGTTATTTAAACTGAGTTTGTTTACTATTTTTGCAACTCAAGTAGTTACTAATATTTATTTATAAAAGAAATCAAAACAGAAGCACTTAAAGAGTTTTTAGACAATAAAGTTGAACAATACAACCACCCTAAGTTTATTGAAAGCGACCCAATACAAATACCGCATCGGTTTTCAAAAAAAGAAGACATTGAAATTGCAGCATTTTTAACGGCTACTATTGCTTGGGGAAACCGAAAAAGCATTATCAACAATGCATCTAAAATGATGGACTTACTAGACAACTCACCTTATGATTTTGTACTAAACCATAAGGAAAAAGACCTAGAATCTTTATTGCATTTTGTACATCGAACATTTAATGGAACCGATTTAATCACTTTTGTAAAAGCTCTAAAACACATTTATAACAATCATGGAGGATT
The DNA here is from genome assembly GCF_004328055.1 of Meridianimaribacter sp. CL38. Classification (NCBI taxonomy): domain Bacteria; kingdom Pseudomonadati; phylum Bacteroidota; class Flavobacteriia; order Flavobacteriales; family Flavobacteriaceae; genus Meridianimaribacter; species Meridianimaribacter sp. CL38. Next base: position 340,813 of record NZ_QKWS01000002.1, read on the forward strand.
AGAAACGGTGTTTAGTAAAACAGCAAAAAACGAATCCCTTCAAACAGCAATAAGTCAATTTAAAACTCACTTTTTTGAAATTGAACATTTAGCAAGAACTCAAAAACACGTTAGTGATCCTTTAAAAAATTCAGCAGCAAAACGAATCAACATGTATTTACGTTGGATGGTTAGAAATGATAATACTGGAGTAGATTTTGGAATTTGGAATAACATTTCACCTAGTCAACTCTCCTGCCCTTTAGACGTACACTCAGGAAATGTAGCTAGAAAATTAGGGCTTTTAACACGTAAACAAAATGATACAAAAGCATTGTTTGAACTTGATACTAACTTAAGGAAATTAGACCCTAAAGACCCTGTAAAATACGATTTTGCACTTTTTGGGCTTGGTGTATTTGAAAGCTTTTAATTTTATATATTTGCTCCATATTACCCTAATTTAACTAACCAAAAAATGAAGCACTCTTTTAGATTGAAAAAATCTCAAATAAAGACTGTTTTTTTTGAGAAATTGGATATAAAATCGGTTTCTATTGAAAATAAGTCTGATGTTGAGAATGCAATCACAAACATTTTAGTTTTTAACGACCTTGACAGTTATCTTAATCCGATAGACTGTAGTTACAATTTTATCAATACTTCAGTAAGTTTTCAATTAGAACTTAATCCTGAAAGAGATAAAAAAGACTTTTTTAAAACTATTAAAAAGTTTACTGAGTTCATTGAAGACACAACAGAAAACAAAAAAGCGAATTAAAAAATTTTAATTCGCTTTTCTATTTTTTATATGTAATTAATTACAAAGTATCACTTTGGTTTAACCAAGCATTTCTTAGTTTTACCTGAAACTTGGTAGCCTCTAAGTTTTCTACTATTGTTTTAATTTTTGTAAATGCTGGAGTTAACTTAGTTTTAATAACTTTTTCTTCTCCATCTCTTAACAATTTTACTTCAACATCGTCACCTGCTTTCCATCTAAACATTTGTCCCATAACCGTTCTAAGATTGTTAAGTTTAACATCTGTTCCATTAACCGAAGTAATAATGTCGTTTTCTCTTACACCTTGTGATTCCCAAAAAGTGTTTTCTGAAACGTTACTTGAAAAGAACACGTAATCTTCTTCTTCATTTGCGTCAAAAACAAAGCCCATTCCTGATTGTACATAATTGGTTTCTGTTTGTGTTAACTCATACATTAAACCTACTTTTTCAAAAAACGCACCATAGTCAATTGGCACACCTTCAACCACATGTGTTTGTAAAAATTCCCCAATTGATGGATAGGTCATTTTAGTAATTTCTTCAATAATAGTATCGTCATCAAACGGTTTATGCACTCCATATTTAGCCGAAAGTTCTTTCATTAAAGACAACATACTTCTGTTTCCATTACTTTCTTCTCGCATTAAAATATCAATACACATCCCTATTAAAGCGCCTTTTTGATAAACGTTAGTATAGTTTTTAGCATAAGGGTCTTCAATAACATTCTCACTCATTTCAGTGAAACTCATGCTATCGTCATAATATTTTGATCTTGTTATTTGATTTTGAATTGTTCTGTAGTATTCTTTAGGTGTTACTAATCCTTCATACACTTGAAAGTGTTGTGCAAAAAACTCTGTTACACCTTCGTACATCCATAAATGTTTTGAAAATGTTGGGTCATTATAATCAAAATAATGCACATCTTCAGAATGTACTGAAAGCGGTGTTACAATATGAAAAAACTCATGAGACACCACATCAACCATAGACTTTGCTAAATATTCTGCTGAAGCCCATTCGCGTAAAACCACAACTGTTGAAGTATGATGCTCTAGAGCTCCAAACCCTTTAGGTGCTTTATCTGAACCATCAGATAGGTATAAATAAATATCATAACGTGCTGTACTGTTAATGTCTCCCAAGTAGTTCTTTTGGGCTTCCATCATAGTAAACATCGTTTCTTTTAAACTTGCAGCAGTGTGTTTTTTGTTTGGAGAATAAACGCTAAGTACAATTTTAATATCACCTACCATAAACTCCTCTACATCAAGTTTCCCATACATCATTGGGTTATCAGTAATATCAAAATATCGTGGAGCAAAATAGCTTGTCGTTATTTTAGTGCCATCGCTACTAGATTTTATTCCTACATTTTGTAATGCCGAAGTACGCTCAAAAGTTGCAGGTGCAGTAACATCTAAATTGTATTGTGCATTTTTTAGGTTATCAAAATATCCAATGAAACCATGTAAATTCAGGACATAGTTTTCTGGTTCAATATTTGTTCCTTGCGGTGAAAACAAACTAGGGTAATCAGGGTCACTTTCTACATCATAACTATCATTCACCCAATATGTAATAAGATCCAATTGTTGTGCGTTGGTAATAACCCAAGAATTTTCATCTATCTTTTTAGAAGGCAATACATTACCATTGTAATCTTTAGCTACAAAATCATCAATAAAAGCTCCAAAATTACTTACATCATAAGTTCCTTGTACCACTCTTGGTAATCTATAAATCACTGAATCTTGAGTAAAACGACCAGGATTTATTGTAACAGGCAATTTATCGTTATCAACAGCTGTAATATCGATAGAGGTATTAATTGGGTTGCTTACAGCTAAATCATCAGCTGACTTAGATACAGAACCACAAGAAGTTATAAGGACGCTAATCCCAATTAGGGCAAGTATATTCTTCATGCTATTATTTTATTTTAAGGGACAACAAATTTAGGATTATGTTACATTTTTACGAGCCAATATTTTGTTAAAATGATGAATCACTATCTTAGCAGCATGCCTAAACCTTTGATAAGTATTTTTACGCCTTTTAAAAACACAGCAGCCTTTTTACCAGACTGCATAAACTCTATTATTAATCAAAGTTATACACACTGGGAACTCTTGATAATTGACGACCACTCAACAGATAATAGCTTTGAAATTGTTAACGCTTTTTCGCAGCAAGACCCTAGAATAAAACTATTTACAAATTCTGGAAGTGGTATTATTGATGCACTACAACTAGCTTTTAAAGAAAGTAAAGGGAGTTATGTAACTAGGATGGATAGTGACGATATTATGCATGTAGACCGATTACAACTCATGCTCAATAGCTTATTGGATTATGGTAAAAAACATGTAGCTGTTGGCAAGGTAAAGTATTTTAGTGATGTTGGAATTAGCGATGGTTATGCACGTTATGAAACTTGGCTGAATAACCTTACAGAAACTGGCAGTAACTATTCTGAAATCTATAAAGAATGTGTCATTCCTTCACCTTGTTGGTTAATTCACAGAGAAGATTTTATTGCTTGTGATGCTTTTAACCCAAATAGATATCCTGAAGACTACGATTTAACCTTTAGGTTTTACAAGCATAATTACAAGTGTATTCCTTGTGATACAGTATTGCATCATTGGAGAGATTACAGTTATCGCAGCTCACGAACCCACGAGCATTATGCCGAAAACACATTTTTAGAATTAAAACTTCATTATTTTTTAGAGCTAGATTACAATTCTAATAGAACACTTACAGTTTGGGGAGCTGGTGCCAAAGGAAAAAGCATTGCCAAACAACTTAAAGCTAAACAAATACCTTTTGTTTGGATTTGCGACAACCCTAAAAAAATAGGCAAAAGCATTTATGGTGTTAAACTGCATAACTTTGTACATTTAAAACAGTTACACCAACCACAAAGTATTGTTACAGTTGCTAATGAGCAAGCACAACAAGAGATTACCGCATATTTTAAACAACAACAAATGGAACCAATGATTGATTATTTTTTCTTTTGTTAGATTTCAATTACCAGACAAAACGTTAAATTTCTCAAAACCCAACCGCAATAATCGCTCATCATTTTCTATATTTGAAAGCTAGTACAATTAATCAATAGGAATGCAGTTTAAACACCCAGAACTTCTTTACGCCTTACTCCTGCTTATCATTCCTATAATTGTTCATTTATTTCAGCTACGTAGATTTAAAAAGGTTGAATTTACAAATGTTCAGTTTTTAAAAAACATCACTTTACAAACTCGTAAAAGTTCCCAACTAAAAAAGTGGTTAACACTACTTACTCGTTTACTACTTTTAGCTTGTGCTATAATTGCATTTGCACAACCTTACATTTCTAAATCTAGTAGTTATAAAACCAAAAGCGAAACGGTAATTTACTTAGACAATTCGTTTAGCATGCAAGCCAAAGGAAGTAACGGAACGCTTTTAAACAGTGCTATACAAGATATTATTGAACATATTGACGAAAACGAAAAGATTACGTTTTTTACTAATAACAGTTACAAACCCAACACAACCGTTAAAGCTATAAAGAACGAATTGATTCAACTATCAAATTCGCCAAATCAAATTACTTATGATGCTGCACTATTAAAAGGAAAAAATGCCTTTTCTAAAGATAAAAGTACGCTTAAAAATTTGGTGCTGATTTCCGATTTTCAACAGCACAATAACGCATTCAACACAGTTACCGATTCTTCTATACAGTTAAAATTAGTACAGCTAAAACCTGTTAACAACTACAATGTAGCTATTGATAGTGCTTATATTTCAAAAGCTAATGCTGAAAACATTGAGTTGAGCGTTACCATAAAAAACTCTGGCAATCCTATTGATAACTTACCTGTATCATTATACAATGACGACAATTTAGTAGCTAAAAGTTCAGTAAGTAGTACTGAAAATAGCTCTGTGGTTTTCACACTTCCTTTTAATCAAATGTTTAATGGTAAACTAAGTATTGAAGATGCTGGTTTAACTTATGACAACACCTTGTTTTTTAACTTAGATAAAAGTGAAACTATAAAGGTATTATCCATAAATGAAGCTGATGACACCTTCTTAAAAAAGATATATACTGATGATGAATTTAGCTACACATCATACAAGCTAAACGAGCTAGATTACAATACCATTTCATCTCAAAATTTAATTGTTTTAAACGAGATAAAAAACATTCCAAATTCGCTAACAACTGCTTTAAAAGCATTTACTGATGATGGTGGAGCACTATTAATTATTCCTTCAGGCAATTCTGAATTAAGTTCTTATAATCAATTATTTATAAATTACAACATTTCAACATTCAATGCTACAACTCCTGAGGAGAAAAAGATAACTTCTATTCAGTTTTCACATCCTTTATTGACTAATGTTTTTGATAAAAAAATCAGCAATTTTCAATATCCAAAAACTAATAAAAGATATGTGTTTTCAGGACCTAGTGGTGCTTCGGTTTTAAACTTTGAAGACAATACTCCTTTTTTAAGCCAAAACGAAAATCTATACACTTTTACAGCGGCTTTAAATGAAGACAATTCAAACTTCAAAAATTCGCCTTTAATTGTTCCTGTGTTATATAATATTGGGAAGCAAAGTCTTAAACTGTCTCAATTATACTACACTATTGGAAAGGAAAATAAAATAGACATAAACACCAAGCTACAACAAGACGATATATTAAAACTAGGAAACGAAAACAACGCTAGTATTCCTTTACAACAAACCTTTACCAATAAAGTGGAGTTAATTACTAATGAATATCCTGAAAAAGCTGGTATTATCCCTGTAATGAACAAGAATGAAGTATTAAAACAATTAAGTTTTAATTACAATAGAACTGAAAGTGATTTATACTATCATGATTTAGAAACCATTGAAGGTTTAAACGTAACTAAAAGTGTCGCTTCGGCAATTAACGACATAAAAAGTGCTACAAATGTTAATGAGCTATGGAAATGGTTTGTTATTTTTGCATTAGCTTTTTTAATCATTGAAATGCTCATCTTAAAATATTTTAAATGAACGTACTCCTAAAATCTGCGACAATAGTTGACCCAAAAAGCGATTTTCACAATCAAACTGTTGATATTTTAATTGAAAAAGGAGTCATTTCGCAGATTTCAAAACGTATTAGCAATCCAAAAAACTACAAAGAAATTAAGCTAGACAATCTTCATGTTTCAAAAGGTTGGTTTGATAGTAGTGTGAGTTTTGGAGAACCAGGTTATGAAGAACGCGAAACCATTGAAAACGGCTTAAAAACTGCTGCATTATCAGGATTTACATCTGTTGTATTAAATTCTAATACACATCCAGTAATTGATACTAATGCTGATGTTTCGTTTTTAAAAGCAAAAGCCAATGGAAATGCTGTAGACTTACATCCTTTAGGTGCTTTAACCAAAGAAAGTAAAGGTGTTGATTTAGCTGAACTGTTTGACATGAAAAGCGCTGGAGCTGTAGCCTTTTATGACTACCAAAAACCCATAAGCAATCCTAACCTTATAAAGATTGCGCTTCAGTATACTAGCAATTTTGATGGTTTAGTGATGTCTTTTCCACAAGAATCAAAAATTTCTGGTCTTGGTGTCATGCACGAACATGTCACAAGTACGTCTTTAGGACTTAAAGGAAACCCTTCCTTAGCTGAAGAACTGCAAATAGCAAGAGATTTGTTTATCTTAGAATACACCGAAGGAAAACTTCATATTCCAACAATTTCAACAGCAAAATCTGTTGAGCTTATACGAGCTGCAAAACAGAAAAAGCTTAATGTTACCTGTAGTGTAGCTATACACAACCTGATACTAACAGATAAAGATTTGGTGAATTTCAACACCAATTATAAAGTGTTACCTCCATTACGTTCGCAATCTGATATAGATGCATTAATAGAAGGCGTAAAAGATGGTACAATTGATATGGTTACTAGTGACCATAACCCTATTGATATTGAACACAAAAAAGTTGAGTTTGACCACGCAATGTATGGTACAATAGGTTTAGAAAGTGCTTTTGGTGCGTTACAAACTATTTTCACACTTAAGAAAACTATAGACTTACTTACAAAAGGAAAAGAACGTTTTGATCTGCAATCCAGCTCAATACAACAAGGCGAAAAAGCAAACATCACACTTTTTAACCCAAACCAAAGTTATACGTTTACAAAAGATAATATAGTTTCAAGCTCCAAAAACAGTTGCTTTGAAAACCATGACTTAAAAGGAATTGTTTACGGTATTTACGCTAACAACCAACTTGTTTTAAAATAATGACAGAAAATATTATAAAAGAAGGAAAAACCTTAGCTATAGTAAGCTACATGACCTTTATAGGTTTAATTATAGCCATTATTATGAATTTAGAAAAACGCAATCCGTTTACGTTTTTCCATATAAGGCAAATGTTAGGACTCATTATAATGCTATTGGTTTCTAACGTTTCAGAAAAATATATAAATAGCTGGTTTGGTACGGTTTTATGGATTATCACTTTTGTTTGCTGGCTATATGGTTTATACAATGCCTTTACAGGAGAAAAAAAGCCAATTCCTGTAGTTGGTGAATTGTTTCAAGATTGGTTTAGAAAAATTAACTAACAACTAATGGCTGAATTAAGTATACACCACATCACAAGACCTTCTTCTATAAAAGAAAATGCTCCACTATTAATCATGCTTCATGGTTATGGTAGTGACGAAAACGATTTGTTTTCATTTGCATCTGAACTTCCTGAAGAATTGTTTATCATTTCCTTGAGAGCTCCATACCCAATGCAACCTTTTGGCAATGCTTGGTATGCTATTAATTTTGATGCTGAACACAACAAATGGAACGACAATGAACAAGCTACTGCATCAAGAGATTTAATTGCTCAGTTCATTGATGAGGCTTGCGATACTTACCCTGTAAACAAGGACAGTGTTACATTATTAGGTTTTAGTCAAGGAAGTATTTTAAGCTACGCTGTTGCACTTACCTACCCTAACAAGGTAAATAATATTATAGCACTTAGCGGTTATGTAAGTGAAGATATTTTGCCTGAAAACTTAAACCCTAATGATTACACCAAACTAGATTTTTACTGCTCTCATGGTAGTGTAGATCAAGTTATTCCTGTTGAATGGGCAAGAAAAACACCTAAGTTTTTAGAGGCTTTAAACATTAAACACAAGTACTCTGAATTTCCTGTAGGCCATGGTGTTGCACCACAAAATTTTTATGAGTTTAGAACTTGGTTAAACGACAAGCTTTAGTAACTAGGTCTGTATAAAAAATATTCTACTAGCTTAAACTTAAGTTCTTCCTGACCGACAATTTCATAGGTTAAGAACATTTGTCCCCAATGTTTTCCATCAGTAAAATCGGCTAAAATCCATTTATGGTTAAGCACTTTTACTGTGTTTATTGACATTTTAGAGTCTGTCATTGATGCATAAGGTACAATTGGATGGTCATCACCTTCATAAACGTTTAACTTATACAATTCATCTTTTATAAACGGAATTAAGGTTTCAGTATCATAACCTCTATCTTCAAAATAGGTAAGTGCATCATCATCGTTGTCGATATTAAAATGCATGAGTTCAGAATTTTTTTCTGTTAAGCTTGATATTTCAGCTTCGTATTTATCAACCTTTTCCTTCAAGATATTTATATCCTTTTCATAAACATCAAGTATATTCTTTGAGTTTACATACTGAAAAATGATTAGTAGTACTGAAAAAATAAACAAGTACATAAATATTCTGCTCTTCATAATTTTAAAGTGTTATTTGTAGATTATCATAAGCCAAAAATACATGTTTTGGCAATTTTTGTTCAACTTCATCATGAAAACCTAATAAATGACTAATGTGAGTAAGGTATGCTTTTTCAGGTTTTACTTTGTCAATAAATGCTAAGGCTTCCTCTAAATTTAAATGTGAGTGGTGAGATTCTTCTCTTAAGGCATTTATAACCAAAACTTTTAAATGCTTTAATTTTTCCATTTCCGCTTCTTCAATGGTTTTCATGTCTGTTAAATAAGCAAAATCATTAACTCTAAACCCAAACACCTGCAAGTTACCATGCATTAGGTTTATTGGTACTACAGTAGTATCTCCTAATTTAAAAGGTGTATTCTCAATCTCGCGTATATCAACTCCAGGAGCTCCTGGATATTTATTTTTAGTTTCAAAAACATACGCAAATCGCTGTTGCAAAGCTTTTACAACTCTTTTATGAGCATAAATAGGCATGTCACCTTGCCTAAAATTAAAAGGTCTAATATCGTCCAATCCTGCTGTATGATCTGCATGTTCATGAGTAAATAAAATACCATCAATTTTATTACAATTAGTAGTAAGCATTTGCTGTCTAAAATCAGGACCACAATCAATAACGTAAGCATAATTGTCCCATTCAATTAACACAGAAACTCTAAGTCGCTTATCTTTTGGATTATCACTTAAACATACTGGGTGTGTGCTTCCTATAACTGGAATTCCTTGCGATGTGCCTGTACCCAAAAATGTTATTTTCAATTCTAGAAGTTTGAAACAAAAATAATGTTATTTTTTTGTTTACCATGCTATTTTAATACCTTTGTGCAATACTAAAACCCGGATTTAAAAGATGGAAATAACCTTAAAGGGAGACAGAGAATTTGATGACGTACCTTCGTTAAAAACTAAGGCACTTCGAATTAACCTTAATGAAAATATCTACGGTACTTTTGCCGAAATTGGAGCTGGACAAGAAACTGTACGTCAGTTTTTTAGAGCTGGTGGTGCTTCGGGTACAATTGCAAAAGCAATGTCTGCTTATGACAAGGATTTTAGCGACGCTATTTATGGTATAGAAGATGACAAACGTTATGTTACTGAAGCGCGTTTAAGAAAAATGCTAAATCATGAGGTTAACTTAATTGAAAAAAGACTACCTAGAGACAAACATCCTAATAAATTGTTTTTCTCTTATGCAAATACTGTTGCTACAATAGATTTTGCTAAAAACTATAAAGGACATGGTTGGGTAGGTATTAAATACCAAATAGAACCAGACCAAGAGTATAACGACATCATTATTCATATTAGGTTTAAAGAAACTGATGCGCGTTTACAACAAGAAACTCTTGGGGTTTTAGGTACAAATTTAATTTATGGTGCGTTTTATAAGTACAATGAACCTAAAAAATTATTGCGTTACTTATACGACCATTTAGATAAAGACCAGTTAGAAATCGATACGATTAACTTCTCTGGACCTGTGTTTAAAGACATTGATAACCGTTTAATGAGCTTACAACTAGTTAAAAACGGTATGACTGATGCCGTAATGTTTGCTCCTGACGGAAACAACGTATTACCAGCAAGGGTTTTATATAAAAAGAATATACTAGCGTTACGTGGTAGTTTTAGACCTGTAACCAAAGTAAATATGGACATGTTTCAAAAGTCTTATGACATGTTCATTAAAGAAAATAAAGTTGATGTCGATAAAACTCAAGTCATCTTTGAAATTACCTTATCCAACCTTCGTGCTGAAGGTGAAATTGATGAGCAAGATTTCATGGATAGAGCAAAACTATTATGTTCTTTAGGGCAAACAGTTCTTATCTCAAACTTTCAGGAGTATTATAAACTTGTTGAATATTTTTCTCAATACTCTAAAAACAGAATGGGCTTATCAATGGGTGTCAACAACTTAGTAGATATTTTTGATGAAAAGTACTACAGACACTTAAGTGGAGGTATTCTAGAAGCTTTTGGTAAGTTATTCTTTAAAGATTTAAGAGTTTACTTATATCCAATGCAAAATGAAGATGGTACACTAACTAATAGTGAAAATCTTAAAGTACATCCTAGAATGAAAGAACTTTACAAGTTCTTCAAATACAACGGAAAAGTAGTAGACATTACCGATTTTGACCCTTCTACTTTAGCTATTTTCTCAAGAAAAGTACTTAAAATGATTGCCAAAGGGGAAGATGGATGGGAAACTATGCTACCTGAAGGTGTTTCTAAATTAATTAAAGAAAAAAGCCTCTTCGGATGTGAATCGGAAGAAATATTTCATAAAGAATAAAAAAAGCGACCAAATGGTCGCTTTTTTTATTTATGGTTAAGAGGGTAAGCTTTACTTAAAATGTAAACTCATATCCTATATTAACTGCAGAATAACTGTAGGTATCCATAACTTCTGTGTATGAAGCTACAATACCTGAACATTTTGAAACTTGCATACCAAGCCTAAGTCTATATAAGAAACCGCCTTCATCTAATCCATAAGCATAACCTGCGTCTCCACCTATGTGAAACTTATCATTATCAGTATGAAATCTAAACGTTCCTGCAAACGATACAAACTTCCCGTCACCTTCTTTTATAAGAGTGTTGCTAGAGTTGTTTTGAAATGCATACATTGCTCCAAGCGTTCCTCCTACTTTTAAATCCTTAGTTAAATTGTACAAATACGTAACGTCAAACGCTGCATTGGTTGAGAAAACTTCATTAGCATAGTCTCCGCCTACAGTACCTCCTACACTAAATGCAGCTCTAAATTCATAAGGATCTACAGTTTCTTCTTCTGGTTGTTCTTCTTGAGCATATGCTCCTAAACAACATGTTACTAAAAAAATAATTGTTAAAAAGTTCTTTATCATAATCTAAAGTATTAGTTAGTTATACAGCTAAAATAAACTTTTTGATCTAATTTTTAACATTTTCTTAAATAACCTATGTATTTTTTGTGAAAAATATTGCTATTCCAATATTTGCTCTGAATGTATTTTAGCCTTAACCTTATCTATAACTTTTTCGATGATACCATCTTCATTAATAACAAAAGTTGCTCTATGGATACCATCAAATGTTCGTCCCATGAACTTTTTTGGTCCCCAAACACCAAACGCATTAATTACTTCTTTATCAACGTCTGCTAATAATGGATAAGGAAAACTAAACTTATTTTTAAAGTTAGTTTGTCGTTTTTCAGTATCAGCACTCACACCTAAAATTTCGTAGCCTTTATCAGTAAGCTCACTGTAATTATCTCTTAAATTACAAGCTTCTACAGTACAAGTAGGTGTATTGGCTTTAGGATAAAAGAAAATTACAAGCTTTTTTCCTTTATAGTCTGAAAGCGATACTGTGTTTCCTTGTTCGTCTTTTGCTGTAAAATCTGGAGCTTTATCTCCTGCTTTTAATTTAGTCATATTTATTAACTTTGAATTTTATGTAAAAATACAATTAATGACTAAGCAAGAAAAGGTAGATTTTGTTATAAATACCTTAAAATCTATTTATCCAACCATTCCTATTCCTTTAGACCATAAAGACCCTTATACATTGTTAATAGCTGTACTTATGTCTGCACAAAGTACAGATGTTAGGGTAAATCAAATTACACCTTTACTTTTTGAAAAAGCTGATAACCCTTATGACATGATAAAACTTACGGTTGAAGAAATTCGTGAAATTATTAAGCCTGTTGGACTATCACCTATGAAAAGTAAAGGTATACATGGGCTTTCAAAAATACTTATTGAGGAACACAACGGAGAAGTTCCTCAAACCTACGAAGACCTAGAAAAACTCCCTGCTGTTGGACATAAAACTGCAGCAGTTGTATTATCGCAAGCGTTTGGTATTCCTGCTTTTCCTGTAGATACACACATACATCGATTAATGTATCGTTGGGGTTTTAGTAATGGTAAAAATGTTGTACAAACCGAAAAAGATGCAAAACGATTATTTCCTGAAGAATTATGGAATGATCTTCATTTGCAAATCATTTGGTATGGTAGAGAATACTCTCCTGCTAGAGGTTGGAATTTAGAAAAAGACATCATCACCAAAACTATTGGTAGGGCATCTGTAATAAAAGACTATTACAAATCAAAAAAGTCCTGACGACTAACCGATCAGGACTTTTCAAAATTTAATTTAGAAGTGCTTCAAACTTCAATTTATTACAATGTATAACACTTAAAGCCTTAGAGTAATTTAAAAGAAAATCTACAGTTTCTTTTTTAGGGTTCAGGTTGTTTTTTGTTTGAGGATAATTAGAGTAAAGTTTTGCCATTATCGGAATTTTAAGTTAGTACAATTTCAATAACGCAGTAAAACTCTATTTATTATATCAATTTGTTAAAACTATATTATTTTTTTCGATTACCTTCCTCAAATTAATCAATGCATAACGCATTCTACCCAAAGCTGTATTGATGCTAACACCAGTACTATCACTTATTTCTTTAAAACTCATATCCTTATACATACGCATTACTAAAACGTCTTTTTGGTCGTCTGGCAACTCTTCAATAAGTCGTCTTAAATCACATTCTACCTGTTCTTTGATAAGCTGTTTTTCAGCATTTAAGGCAGAATCTCCTAATACCGAAAAAATACTGAACTCACCAGAGTTATCAAACTTTGGCATTCTGTTGCTTTTTCTAAAATGATCAATAACTAAATTATGCGCAATACGCATAACCCAAGGTAAAAATTTACCTTCTTCATTGTATTTTCCAAGCTTAAGCGTTTTAATAACCTTAATAAAAGTGTCTTGGAAAATATCTTCAGTAATATCTTTATCAAATACTTTTGAATAGATAAAACTGTAAATCTTTTGTTTGTGTCTGTGGATTAAAACCGAAAGAGCGCTTTCGTCTCCTTGAATGTAGTTTTTTACTAAAACAGCGTCAGTGATAAGTTCGTGTTTCATAATCATTACTTTAAGGGCAAAGAATTTACTTCTTAGCTTGGGGTTAATTTCTAAAGTAATGTTACGCTATAGGCAAATGGTTTTTAACTGTTTATGTCTCAAATATAACAACAATCATTCCGAAATTCCAAAAAAACAGACTAAAATTTAACATTTTAATCAGCAAAAATCCATTTTCAAGGCTGAGATAGTTGTAGTATCTTTGCGAATTCTAAAGCATAATTTTCAATATGAGCGTTAATATTTCTGAAGTTAATCAAAAGCAAAATATCATCATAAAAGGTGCTAAACTTCATAATTTAAAAAATATTGATGTTGTTATACCAAGAAACAAGCTTGTGGTTATAACTGGTTTATCAGGTTCTGGTAAATCAAGTTTAGCATTCGACACGCTTTATGCTGAAGGTCAGCGTCGTTACGTTGAAAGCTTATCTAGTTACGCGCGTCAGTTTTTAGGACGATTAAATAAACCAAAAGTAGATTTCATTAAAGGTATTGCTCCTGCTATTGCTATTGAGCAAAAAGTAAACTCAACAAACCCACGCTCTACTGTAGGTACAACTACCGAAATTTACGACTACTTAAAACTTCTTTTTGCGCGAATTGGTAAAACCTACTCTCCTATTTCTGGTGAATTGGTAAAAAAACACACCACTAAAGATGTACTAGAGTTGGTAAAACAATTTGAAGAGAAAGAAAAACTATTACTCCTTGCTCCTATTATTTTAGAAGAAGGACGTACTATGGCAGATAAACTTAAAGTGCTACTTCAACAAGGGTATGCTAGAATAAAATCTGGTGATGATGTATTGCGTATAGATGATGCTATCGATAAAAAACTAGCCAAAGACGTCTTTTTAGTGGTGGATAGAATTGTGGTTAAACACGAAGAGGATTTTTACAACCGACTTGCTGATGCCATCGAAACTGCTTTTTTTGAAGGAAAAGGCGCTTGTATTATTGAATCGCTTTCAACAAAAAAACTACATGCTTTCAATAATAAGTTCGAACTAGATGGCATGTCTTTTTTAGAGCCTAATGTTCATCTTTTTAGTTTTAACAATCCGTATGGAGCTTGTCCTAAATGTGAGGGTTATGGAGATATTATAGGAATTGATGAAGACTTAGTCATCCCAAATACTAGTTTGTCGGTTTACGAAAATGCAATTTTCGCTTGGCGTGGAGAAAGCATGAGTTGGTATAGAGATATGCTGGTCAATAATTCGCATAAATTCGATTTCCCAATACACAAACCCTATTTTGAACTGTCTAATGAGCAAAAACAACTCATTTGGGATGGTAACGAGTATTTTGAAGGATTAAACAGTTTCTTTGAGGAACTTGAAGCTAAAGCTTATAAAATTCAAAATCGAGTAATGCTTTCGCGTTACAGAGGAAAAACAAAATGTAGTGCTTGTAAAGGAAAACGCTTACGTCCTGAAGCTAACTATGTAAAAGTTGGACAAACCACAATAACTGATTTGGTTGAAATGCCTCTTAAAAAACTCACTCAGTTTTTTAAAGAGCTAGAGTTAAATGATTATGACACTCAAATCGCTAGCAGACTATTAAAAGAAATCAATAATCGTTTGTCGTTTTTATCAAATGTTGGCTTAGATTATTTAACGCTTAACCGTCGTTCAAACACCTTATCTGGTGGTGAAAGTCAACGTATTAACCTAGCGACTTCACTAGGAAGCAGTTTAGTAGGCTCAATGTATATTTTAGATGAACCTAGTATTGGCTTACATCCTAAAGACACTCAAAAACTAATTAAAGTTTTAGAAGCCTTACGCGATTTAGGCAATACAGTAATTGTTGTTGAGCATGACGAAGACATTATGCAAGCTGCTGATGAAATTATAGATATTGGTCCTGAAGCTGGTACTTTTGGAGGACATGTTGTAGCAACTGGTAGCTATGACACTATTTTAGCTTCAGATTCGTTAACTGCTAAATACCTTAATGGAAATCTATCTATTGAAGTTCCTAAAAAAAGGCGCACTTCAAAATATCATATTGATGTTATTGGAGCTCGCGAAAACAACTTAAAAAACATTGACGTTACGTTTCCTTTGGAAATGTTAACCGTTATTACTGGAGTATCTGGAAGTGGAAAGAGTACTTTGGTTAAAAAAATACTGTTTCCTGCCATACAGAAAAAACTAACTGATTTTGGCGATAAACCTGGACAGTTTACTGAAATAAAAGGCAACTTTAGTAATATAAAGCATGTTGAGTTTGTTGACCAAAATCCAATAGGTCGTTCTTCGCGCTCAAACCCTGTAACTTATATTAAAGCTTATGACGACATAAGAGCTTTATTTGCTAATCAAAAGCTGAGCAAAATAAGAAACTACCAAGCAAAACATTTTTCGTTTAATGTGGATGGTGGACGTTGCGAAACTTGTAAAGGCGAAGGTGAAGTAACCATAGAAATGCAGTTTATGGCAGATGTTCATCTTACTTGCGAAACTTGTAATGGTAAACGCTTTAAAAAAGAAGTACTTGAAGTTACCTTTGAAGATAAGACTATTGATGACATCTTAAACCTTACTATTGATGATGCTATTGCGTTTTTTAGCAAGCATGACCAATCTAAAATTCAAGGCAAGTTACAACCGCTTCAAGATGTTGGTTTAGGGTACGTTACTTTAGGTCAAAGTTCTTCAACCTTATCTGGTGGTGAAGCTCAACGTATTAAACTAGCATCGTTTTTAGGCAAAGGAAGTAAAAGTGATAATGCACTATTTATTTTTGATGAACCTACAACAGGTTTACATTTTCATGATATTCAAAAACTACTAACCTCTTTTCAAGCTTTAATTGCCAAAGGACATTCTATAATTGTTATTGAACATAATTTAGAGCTTATCAAATGTGCCGATTACATTATTGATTTAGGTCCAGATGGTGGCGAACAAGGAGGTCATCTTGTAGCGCATGGTACTCCCGAAGACATTGTAGCTGATAAAAACTCGGTTACTGGTAGCTACTTAAAGGAAAAACTATAGTTGTGAAGCTCTCAGAAAACATAGACAACAATAAGGATGAACTTCATTCTATTGAGTCTATTGATTTTTCTACAAATACTCCAAAAAACGTTAATATAGCTGTCACACCTTTAAAACCTGGAGGTGCGAATTTTAAAACACACTCTTTAGTAAAAAAATCGTCTTCAAAATATGCCTATCAACCTTCAGTAGGTGGAGCTGCATTTCCTATTTTGTTTCTCAGTATTGGACTTATAATTACAATAGCTTGCCTACTTAATATTATTGGTGTTTTTTCAACGGTAAAACCAGTAAGTTGGTTTATGCTATTAATAGGAACTATCTTTGCTGCAGCTGGAGTAATACTAACGTATTGGTCTTATATGCCTAGGGTTTTCGATAAACAACTTGGTCTTTACTATAAAGCTTATAAAGTTGATTTTAATAGAGATAAAAACACTTCAAAAAAACAAATTCCTTTAAAATCAATTATAGCTATTCAAATCATTGGAGAACGCATAACTAGTGATGATGGTTCTTATGGAAGTTTTGAGCTTAATCTAGTATTAAATGACTATTCTAGAAAAAATGTAGTGGATCACGGAAATCTAAAATCCATAATCAACGATGCACATATCTTAAGTGATTTTTTAAACATCCCAATATGGCATGCAAAAACACACAATGCTCAATAAGTCAACAACGCCATAAGTGCCATAATACCAGCAGCAAATGGTATTACAAACATTAAAAACACAAAGGTTGCCACACTACTTTTAAAGAAGCTTAAAAACCAACCTTGTCCATAAAATCGTTTTACAGCTATAAAGAGGTAAAAGAAAGTTGATAGCATAACCAATGTCATAATCCAACCTGGAAAATTATCCCAAATAAAATTACACAACATAAGCACGCTAAAAACTGTAAACAAAAACGAAAAGAAATAAAAGCTAAACACCAAATGATGTGCAAAACGTCCTTTTCTATAGTATAACAACTTTAAAATAAATGCAAATATTGGCAAGAGTATAAACATTGCTATTGGGATATTATCATAAAACGCTTGCAATATTGAACCTCCACTCCTATTCTTAAAAAACTTTAAGGCTTGTGCGTATAGTCTTCTGGTAAAATAGCCATCATCGTCATCCATTCCCATAGCCTTATAGATCTCATCCTCACTTGCTCCTGCATCAATTAAAGAATCAATCTCACTTCGGCTAAAACTAAAATTAGTATTCATTTTAGATTCCTTAGTAGCTTCTTGTTTTATAATAGAATCAAGCTCTTTAAACTCTTTATCTTTTAATCCTAGTTTCTCTTTATTTGCCTCAAGAGGCTGCATTATTTGAGCTATTTGAGCCGAATCTAAAGGTTTATTTCTCAAAGAGTCTATAACCGTTTTTGAACGCTCTAGTTCGCGTTTCATAGCCTCATCAACGCTTTGCGTAGTTTGTCTTGCAATAAAAGAGAATAAAAAGAAAAATACTACCGATATAAACAGATACATCTGAGCTGGATGCAAATACAACAAGCGTTTTCCTTCTACAAAACGTCTAGCCAAATAACCTGGTTGTATCATTAAGGGAATAAAGCTCTTAAAAAAACGAGCATCAAAAGAAAAGTAGTTGCTAATAGTGTTGTAAAACAACACACCAAGAGTAAGGTCGTCTTTTGCTTTTTGCCCACAGTGCGGACAAAATTGAAACCCTTCTTCAAATTGCTTTTCGCAATTTGGACAGTTAACCTGAGTTTTTCCCATAATAATTGATTGGCTATATAAAAGTATAAAAAAAATTGAACGCTCATGTAAAGTGTTTTTCACAAACGTTCTTAACAACTAATAACGCATTAATAATGAAATACTTACATTTTTGGCACGCAAATTGAAAACTAACATAACAAATAGCGTAAGCCGAAAAGCTAAATGAGTAGGCATAATCTAAAACCCTATTATTATGAAAAAATTTGTATTCATATTAGCATCGATGTTACTAGGTTTAACATCTGCAACAGCAACAGCACAAGGTGAAGGTTTAAACAATACACGCTATCGTTATGCACAACCAATAATGTTTGTAGAGCGTGGTGTAGAGTTTATGATTTTTCCTGACGGAAGTTTCGATTTCAATACTAATATTGAAAACACCTACCAAACAGGTAATGTGTACTACAGATCAACAACTACTCATAGAAGCTCGGTAAACGTTACTTATGGAGCCCCTGGTACTGTTAGTAGAGTACACTATTCTACTCCAAGATCTAATCAAGGCGTATTTATTCAACATGATAGTGATGGTAAAATTAGAAGAATTGGTAATGTGTACTTAAATTATGACAGACAAGGCAGAATTAAAAGAGCTGGAACTGTATATATGAGTTACCAAAGAGGTAATGGAAGATTAAAACAAGTTGGTGGTTTACGTGTAAACTACAACGCTTGGGGAGAAATTGTTCATGCTTCTGGCGTAGTAAACCATAGCAATTCAGGTTATGTATACAGTAACAACACTTCAGGTGATTTTGGATATGGTTACTATAGTGATTTTGATGATGCTGATGATTACTATTACTACAGACAAGGAAGTGAAGTGAAAAAACAAAAAAAGATTAAAATAAAAGTATAAATAGATTTTTTTGATTGGTTAGTTAATTGATAATCCCGTTGTACATCCCCAAGTACTTCGGGATTGTCTTTTTTATAGAGCATCAATACTAACTATAAAAAGCTTATCCTTCTCTAAGTATCTTTTCCATTTTTCTACCTTTTGCTAACTCATCAACCAACTTATCTAAATATCTAGTCTGTTGGGTTAACGTGGTAGTAATATCTTCTATCCTGTAACCACATATTACACCCTTAATTAAGTGTGCATTTGGGTGAATGGTTGCTTGCTCAAAAAACGTTTTAAAAGTTACCTTATCGTCTATAAGTTGTTGCAACTTATTGTCGTCAAATCCTGTTAACCACTCTATAACTTGGTGTAACTCGGCTTTGGTACGATTCTTTTTCTCAACTTTAGTAACATAATGTGGATATACCGATGCAAAAGTCATTTTTGCAATACGTTCATCGTGTTCTGGTGTGGTAATACTCATAGTACTGAATGTGTTAATTTTGGTATGGAAAGATAGTAAATTGCACTTACATTAACTTAAAGATATGAATCATGGTTGATTATCATATATTGAGTTCAAAGGTTGTAAATATTTTGTAAATCCTAAATCCTTTATAAACTGATAAATTTGTTTTCTAGCAGCTGAACTAAAACCATTAGCTGGATAAGAATAATCATCTGATATTTTTATATACTTTAATGTTGTTGAAGGTATTTCAGTCCTTGACACTAAGTAATTACAACTAAGACAAACATCAATTGTCTCAACAGGTTTTCCTTTTAAAAAATAAACAACTGCAAAATGAGGATCAAAACAAAAGGCTGTTGTACTACCATAAGCTGTTTTACTGGTTATAATAGTCTCAAAATCTTTCACTTGTTCGGAGCTTAAAACGGATTCTTTGTTTATTCTCTCTTTAGCATTTTTAAGACAATAATCTATCAAAGTTTCTCCATCACCTTTAAATTCATAAGCAACAACAGTATCATAAACTAAATCAGTAAAAGGATTGGTTTGTGATACTGCTAATGTTTGTACTATAAATAAAAGATAAAATAAACAGTATTTAGATAATCTTCTATATTTCATGCTTATAAAACTTAATCAAATATCAACTTTTGATATACTTGTTACAATTGAAAGATAGTAAATTGTAGTTATATTTTCCTTAAAAACCACTCACAAATGGCTTCTCTATACCTAGGTCATAGCTACTCCATAGCTAGTCCATGGATAGTCCATGTAAAACGCGGTTTTTCCTACAAAAAATCCAAATAAATACAAACTACTCAAAATCAATACATTAAATATTGTTTCGGTTTTTTGGCACGCTGTTTGTTTACTATTAGTTGTATAATTAAAACCCTTACAATTATGAAACGAATTATTTATTTTTTTACAGCAATACTCTTAGGAAGCGTATCTGTAAACGCAACAACCACCAGCACAAATTCAGTAAATACTTTTAACACTTATGCTAATGGTTATGGCAACTCTTTCATATTTGTAGAGAATGGTATTGAATTTTCGGTATTTCCTGATGGTCAGTTTGACTTTTACATCCCTAATTATGGTCCAAACGTAAATGTTGGCTTTAGTACTCCTAATGTATCCATAAGCTTTAACACTGGTTATGATTACAACCCTTATGTACAATATGACGATTTTGGTGCTATTGTTCAAATAGAAAACACACCTATTTATTATGACTTCTACGGAAGAATTACAAGAGCAGGAAATGTAAACATTCACTATAACAGTTTTGGACGTGTTGCTCGTGTAGGTGGTTTATACATTCACTATCGTAACAGAGTATTTTCTCACTACACAGGGTTTATAAACGTTTATAATAGATACTATGTGTACCGTCCATGGCACAGATATTATGCTGTACCTTCAGTAAACTTCTGTATTGTAAACACTAGACCTTATAGACAGTATTACACTCCTATTAGACATCACTATTACAGACCATACAGAAACAATTACCGTCAGCCTGTTAACATAAACAGTCGTCGTAATACTGTAGCTAACAACGGAAGACGTTCAAACGCACAACAAACACGTATAAGTGATAGATATAGACAAGATGCTACACCTAGAAGAAGTACTTCTGTAGATAGAAGCAATACCACAAGACGTAATAATAGTGCTGTAACAGCTCCTACTAGAACAAGAACTACCACTCCTAGAGTATCAAGTTCTACTAATAGAACAAACACATCGCCTAGAGCTACAGTTAATACTAATAGGCCTAAAAATAGTTCGGTTACTACCAAAAGAAATGTGACCAAAACAAGAACTACTGTGTCTAATAAAGTGAACACTAAAAAAAATTCAACGGTAAGAAAACCAAATACGTCTCAAATACGTAAATATAATACAAGACAAAACAAAAGTACTCAGCGTGTAACTCAAAATAACAGAACAAAGTCGTCAAATGCGACTAAATCTAGAAGTTCACAAAACAGTACAAGATCTAGAAGATAATATAACGATACATAATTTTTTGGTTGGTTAGTTGGAAAGTCCTGCAAGTCGTATGCCTCAAAGCACCTTGTGGGATTTTCCCGTTTTAGGCTAGCAACACAGCAAAAACTATTTAATTGGTAAGTACTTTTTTAGTATTCCTGTAATGTCTTTAGAGACATTCATCTTATACACTGCAAAGACATACACACACCCTATCAATAAAGACTTAAATGCTATATTAACTATAGGATGAAAAGGAAATTCCCAAAAATAAAACACAGCAACACTTACTAAAATCAATACTCCTACTTTTAATGAATCTTTTGTAAAAGGAAGCATTTTAAACTTTCGGTTTACAAAGTAAATTTTAGCTGTATTGTAAATAAAAATAGCTATAAAAGTTGCAACTGCTGCTCCATCAATTCCTAATAACGGAATAAATACCATATTTAAAATAACTATCAATACCGTAAGTAACACTCCAAAAAGTAGTACCACTCTATAATAATCGCTATTGAATAAAATAGCATTATTGTTTCCTAAAAGCGTGTCGTAGAGTTTTGCTAAGCTTATTAAAAACACAACGGTTAGTCCATAACTAAATTCTTCAGGGATAATTAAATACAACTGATTAATATTAAGCACAATCAGTAAAAATATCAATCCACTAATAATAAAAAGGCTAAGTGACGAGCGTTGATACAAATCCTTTAAAGCAACCTTATTTTTTTCATTTAAATAATTAGCAGTAATAGGCATTAATATTTGATGCATAGACCGTTGCGGAACCGAAATTACCGATGCGATATAAATTGCAACACTATAGTAAGCGACTTCCTCTATATCAATATACTGTCCAAGCATAAACTTATCTATATCTAAAATAAGTGTCGCTACCGAACCAGCAAGTATAATAAGCGATGAGTATTTAATAATAGCCCTAAAGCTCTCTATTCTATTAAACTTAAGTACTGGCCAACGAATAATAAATGCGTAGAGTTTCATTATAACCATACGCAATACATATACTATAATAATTGCATTGATAAACTCGTGTACATTAAGATATCCCAAATACACACAAAACAGCAGTACCATTATCCCAATTCTATGAAACACCTCTTTCATAAAGTTGCCAAAAACAGTCTGCATTTGGGTTTTTGCCCATGCAAAAAACACTTCAAAATAACCCATAGAAATAGCAGCAATAATAATATGCCACACATAGTCTTTTACAATACCATTTCTTTGTGATAACAAATCACTTATAACATCATAACCAAAATAGCCAATCAATGCTACAGGAACTACTACAAACATGGGTAGTATAAGCATTAAGGTTAAAAAGCTGTTAAGTGAATTTTTGGTTTTAAATGTAGAATAGAACTTTATAAGTGTATTATGAACTCCAAAAGCCATTAGAGGCATCATAATATTTGCTGTAGATAGCACAAAGGCAATTAAACCATAGTACTCATCTGTAATAAAATTAGTGTATAGAAACAATGTATTAATTGCTCCTATACCAAACCCCAAATAGGTACTAATAGTGTTTTTAAAGGATTGTTTAACTACAATTCCCATTTATACAAGTTGCGCTAGAGTTTTTGTTAGTTCCCTTCTACTGTACTTTTGCAATCCTATAGGTTGCGTTTTCAGCGAATTGGTTTTATAGGCATTAAAATACAATAAAATTTGAGATTTTATCTGCTGCTTTTCATTGTAATAAAAATAATGTCCTGTATTTGTAGTTTTAATGATGTCTTCAACATCAGACTCTTGTGGTCCTATAGCTAGTATTGGCGTATTGGAAACCATATATTCAAACAACTTCCCAGGAATAATAGCTTTACTTACTTGTGAGTCTATTTCAATTAACAACAACACTTGCGATTGCATTTGAAACTGCATCGCTTCCTCATGGTTGACATAACCAACAACATTTACATAATCATCTAGTTGGTAATGTGATAATGTCTGTAACACATCATCGCTCACAACACCTATCAAGTTCAACTGAAACGCAGTTTTAAAAGCTTCGTTTTCAGCTATCAACTCACGTAATGCGTCCCATAATTGAGTTGGGTTACGTTCAGAAAGTAATGAGCCAATATGAGCTATTGTAAAACGTTGGTCCTTCTCTGGTCGTTCAATAGCATATGTGTCGTAACCATTGGTAATAACAGTTATAGGTTGTTGGGTTTTAAGCGCAAACTCTTGTTTTGTAACTGTGCTCGTAACTATAATTTGGTTGGCAGATTGTAAAACATTCTGCTCTAACAATTCGTGTTTTTGTCTAGAGCTTTTGGTGAGTTTTAAATCTTTATGGTAACCTATAGTTGTCCAAGGGTCTCTAAAATCGGCTATCCATTTTACATTCAATTGCGCTTTTAACTGCAAACCTATAAGGTGTAAACTATGTGGTGGTCCAGTAGTGATAATCGTTTCAATACTTTCTTTTTTTATATATTCTGAAAGATAAGCTACCGAAGGTTTTACCCAACCTTTTCTCGCATCAGGAATAAAGAAATTTCCTCTTACATACAATAATAAACGCTCAATAAGAGATTGCTTTTTTTTCTTCGGAATAATGCCTGAACTTATCGTTTTAGAACTCTTTTTTGAAAGTAAATTAGCAAACTTATAAGGTTCGTTTATAGGTTGCTTTAAAACAGTTACAGTATTAGACACTTCATCTTCCAACTGCAAGTCTGTAATTGGATAACTAGGATTCTCAGGACAATAAACAACAGGGTCTACTCCAAATTCTGGTAAGTATTTTACAAATTTCAACCAACGCTGTACACCTGGTCCTCCTGCAGGTGGCCAATAGTATGTTATTATAAGTGCTTTTTTACGCACTAGCTTGGTCTTTTTTAAACGAATACAATAGGCCTCCTAGAAGCAATAATGCTAGTATAATTGAACTAGACAATGCAATAGTACTTCCTGTTTTTACTACTTGAGGCTCAAATTTAAACTCAATAGTATGGTTTCCTTTAGGAATTTCAAGTCCTCTCAATACATAATTAACACGCTGAATAGGTGCTTCGGTTCCATCAATTGTTGCTACCCAACCATGGCCATAATACACTTCAGAAAACACAGCAAAACCATCGTTACTGTTGTTAGATTCGTACTTTAAATAGTTTGGTTGATGTGCTACTAATTTAATTGTAGATAAAGAGTCTAAAGTATAGGTTCTAGACTCCAATGGCATTGATGTAATCGCTTTTGTTTTAGTATTTAAACTGTCTAAAGCAACTATTTCTTCATTAGCAGAACTAACCTGTTGTAATGACGAAACAAACCAAGCATTTCCATTGGCTTCTTCATTGTTATAAGGAAATACATTACCCTTGTCGTCTTCTCCAATAAAATATTTGGTATTCAACATATTAATGACTTCCATATTGTTTTTTGAAATATGAAAATCATACAGTTCATCAAATCGTCCAAGTTTTGCAGCATGATAACCACTTAATGAGTTATGAAAATAAGCAGCTTTCCCTGGATTTCTAGAGCCTTCACTAGATAAATCTAAAACTCTAAAATGTGTCTTGTCCTTTAATATCTCTTTATCAGCAGCATTAGCTTTATAAGGTTTTTCAACTTGAATTGCAGACACAAAATTATCGTTATTAACGTAGCGTCTGTCTACACCAACCAAATCAAATAAAATTAAAGCAGCAAATACAATAATCACTTTTCCTTCTGATAACTTTTGTTTTAAGAATCCAAAAATTGTTGCTGCTGCAAGCACTACTAAAAGCAAAGTTCTTAATGTGTCTTGTGTAAAGAAGGTTTGTCTGTCTGCTCTTAGTGCATCAACAAAGCTTTGTCCATACTCGCCATAGGCTTGTCTGTAATACCCATCGTTTACACCAACAAAATCGAATGACGATTTTATAAGCAAGAATAAAATTGCAAGTCCTCCTGTAATTATCGCGGAATATTTTAACGCTTTTAGCTTTTCATCTTTGCTTTCAAAATCATTGAATAAACGTACCAAACCAAAAATAGCCAATACAGGTATGCAGAGTTCTAAAATTACCTGAATAGAACTTACTGCTCTAAACTTGTTGTACATAGGTACAAAGTCTATAAAGAAATCGGTTAAAAACCCTAAATGCTTTCCGTAAGACAGCAATAATGATAGTACAGTACCGCCAACTAGCCACCATTTGAGTCTGCCTTTAACCAAAAACAAAGCAAATACAAACAAGAAAATAACTACTGCTCCAACATACGCTGGTGCTTCAACAATGGTTTGTGCTCCCCAATAAGTAGGTGTAGTTTTTACTTCGCGAGTGGCTTCAACAGGCGACGCTCCAATATTTCTATAAAATTTAAATGTTTCAGAGTCGACACCAACATCTTCATGACTTCCACCACCAAAAAGCCTCGGAATAAACAAATTAAGACTTTCCGCTATACCATAGCTATATTCTGTAATATAATCTTTATCCAATCCAGTAGTCACTGCTTTAGGAGAGCCATCAGGATTTATAGTAAGTTCACTTTTTCCTCGTGTACTTTCATTAACATACTCTTTGGTCGCCATAATATTGCTGGCATTTAACCCAACAGCTAATAGTACTGCAACAACTAGCATTCCAACCGATTTGAAAAAATGTGGCAATACCTTTTTTCGGTAAGCGTCTATTAAATAAGCTATTCCTAAAACCACAACTAACAGCATTAAATAATAAGTCATTTGAAAATGGTTAGTACATATCTCTAAAGCCATAGCCACTGTAGTTAGTAAAAAACCACCTATGTAATGTTTTCTGAACGTGAGTAGAATACCACTAAGCACTAAAGGCATATAGGCAATAGCATGCGCTTTACTATTATGTCCTACACCTAATATAATAATGAGATAGGTAGAAAAACCAAAGGCCAATGCACCAAGTGCAGCAAGTTTAAAATCTACTTTTAGTACAAGTAACAGCACATAAAACCCTAGAAAGTAAAGAAATAAATAATCGGCTGGTCGTGGTAAAAAACGTAGTGAAAGGTCTAGTTTTTTAATATAATTATGAGGGTATTTTGCACCTAACTGATACGTGGGCATACCTCCAAAAGCACTGTTGGTCCAGTAGGTTTCCTCTCCAGTGGCTGCTCTAAAGTCATTTTGCTGTTGAGACATTCCAATGTAGTGCTTAATATCACTTTGAAAAATCTTTTTGCCTTTTAAAACTGGGTTAAAATATGCTAATGAAACAATAACAAACCCTACTAAAATTAAAAGATGAGGAAGAATTCTTTTGATTGAAAACTGCATGAATATGTTTTAAAGAATGATTGTGAAAATTAATCAATTTCTTCGTAATCCACGTACTCACCAACAGTTTTATTTGAAGACTTCTGACGCTCAGGCATTTTATCAATTACAGTCTCGCCTTCTCTTTGTTGTGTTTGTTGGTTATTTTGGTATTGTTGAAATTGACCTCCAAAACGTTCTTGCATCTTTTTAGACATATAGCGCATAAGGTATGGAGCAAAAATTCGCATAAGTAGCTTTATACCATAATACACTAATAGTATGATTAAAATGGTTCTTAAAAAACCAATAAAAGAAGCCGTTTGTACCATTAAAAAGATATTTTTTTCAAAAATACAATTATCATACTTTAAAATAAGTTATAAATACTTAAAAAAAGTATAAAATCTCTATATTTGAATTTAACAAATCACCTATGAAATGCCTACAAAGCTAATTTTTACATCAGAATATAAAATGAAAAAGGCATTCCGTTTGACAATTAAAAAACTAAAACACAAACAGATGAAATCTATTAAACAGTATATGTTATTGGTGTGTTTTGCAGTGTCTTTCAATACATTTTCGCAATATACCGAAGTTATAAATTCCAATAGACCTGGAGTTTCTAGAAGTGCTTTTTCTGTGGGAACCAATGTAGCTCAATTAGAGGTTGGCCCTTACATTGTTAAAGAAAAACACACGCCTTTAATGTATGAAGTGTCTGGTTTTGGAGTAGATTTTGCTGCGCGTTACGGACTACTATTTGAAGAGTTGGAAATCAACCTTGAAGGTACTTACCAAAACGATACGTTTACCGATAATCGCTCAACATTCTCAACTGAAGATAAACGCTCAAACTTTAAAAACTTCACACTTGGTGCTAAGTATTTAGTTTACGATCCTTATAAAAATGCAGAAGAAGACAAACCAAACATTTATAGCTACCATGCCAATAGAGCTTTTAAATGGAAATCCTTAATTCCTGCTGTTGCTGTATATTTAGGTGCAAATTACGATTCTAAAAATAACCCTTACACTGCTCCAGATGTTGAAGGTTTTAGTCCTAAAGTAATGGTTGCAACACAAAACAACTTTGCTGGTGGTTGGGTACTTGTTATGAATTTAATTAAAGACAGAATTGGTAGTGACTTTTCTGATTTTCAATATATCCTCACACTAACGCATTCTTTCAATCCAAAATGGGTGATTTTTGGAGAAGCCCATGGTATTAAGAGTGACTTTTATGCCGATAATTTATTTAGATTTGGAGGTGCTTACCTCTTAAGCAAAGACTTACAGTTAGACACAGCTTTAACCTTGAACACTAAAGATACACCTTCGGTATTCAGCGTTAACTTTGGAGCATCTTATAGATTTGATTTCCATAAGGATAAAATTGACAATGGCAATTCTGCCGATGAAGAAGCTAAACGAAAATCAAGAGGTAAAAAAAGCAGAAGAGCTGAAACCGATTTTAATGACGATAATGGCAACTAAGCCAACTATTTTATGATTACAGTTAAAGAAATTAGCTCTAAAAATGAGCTTAAGGAATTTGTAAAGTTTCCGTTTAAAATTTATAAAGACTCCAAGTATTGGGTTCCTCCTATTATAAAACAAGAGTTAGAAACCTTTAACAAAGATGTTAACCCAATATTTAAAGATGCTGAAGCTCGTTTCTTTTTAGCATATAAGAATAATGAAATTGTAGGTAGAGTCGCTGCAATTATCAATTGGCTTGAAGTAAAAAAGCAAGACCAAAAGAAAATGCGATTTGGATGGTTTGATTTTATTGATGATTTAGAAGTTTCTAAAGCGCTTCTTGAAAAAGTAGAAGAAATTGGTAAAGAAAATAACCTTGAGTATTGCGAAGGTCCTGTTGGCTTCTCAAATTTAGACAAAGTAGGTGTGCTTACCGAAGGTTTTGACCAACTTAGCACTATGATTACATGGTATAACCATCCATACTACATCAACCATTACAAATCTCATGGGTATACTGAGGAAAAAGAATACATCGAGAACTTTTTCCCTTTTAAAAATGTAAAACCTGAGTTCTTTGCTAAAGTGCAAGACCTTATAAAAAGAAGATATCAGTTACGTTCATTGGCTTTTACCAAAACAGAAGAGGTAATGCCTTATGCTGATAAAATGTTTGACTTATTCAATAAGAGTTATTCGTCGTTATCATCGTTTGTTGAGATTACCGATATTCAAAAGGCTTACTTTAAAAAGAAGTTTATAAGCTTTGTAAACCCTGAATACATCAAGTTTGTTGTTGATAAAAACGATGAATTAATTGCGTTTTCAATAGTAATGCCATCATTTGCTAGAGCTTTACAGGAAGCAAAAGGAAAACTATTTCCGTTTGGGTTTCTTAAGTTATTAAAAGCTAAAAAAGAAAGTAAGGATGTGGTATTCTACTTAATTGGTGTTTTACCAGAATATCAAAACAAAGGAGTTACAGCAATTATATTTGATGAATACTATAAGGTATTTAAGGAAAAAGGCATTCAAAACTGTATTAGAACACCTGAATTAGCAGATAATAAAGCTATTCATCAAATATGGAAACATTTTAATCCTAAAACCAACAAAAGGCGTTTTACACTTAGAAAAGATCTTTAATAAAAAAAGCCGATGAAAAATCATCGGCTTTTTTGTTGATATATTTAACTATCGTTTACTCTCCCATTGCAGCAGCAACTGCAGCAGATAAACGTTTGTAAGTTCCGTTTTCTAATCTACTTCTAATACCATCAAACGCATCTAAAGTTTCATTAACATCTTCTAGCGTGTGTGTAGCAGTAGGTATTAAACGTAATAATATTAGCCCTTTAGGGATTACTGGATACACTACTATTGAACAAAAAATACCATAGTTTTCGCGTAAGTCTTTTACTAAAGCCATAGCTTCAGGAATACTTCCTTTTAAATATACTGGTGTTACACAACTTTGTGTTGTACCAATATCAAAACCACGTTCTTTTAAACCTTTTTGTAATGCATTTACATTCTCCCAAAGTTTTGCTTTAAGCTCTGGCATTGTCTTTAACATCTCTAAACGTTTTAACGCACCAACAACCAATTGCATTTGCAATGATTTAGCAAACATTTGAGAACGTAAATTGTATTTTAAATAATCAATAATTTCTTGATCTGCAGCAATAAAAGCACCTGTACTTGCTAAAGACTTAGCAAAAGTTGCAAAATACACATCTATTCCGTCTTGTACACCTTGCTCTTCACCTGCTCCAGCTCCTGTTTTTCCTAAGGTTCCAAAACCGTGAGCATCATCAACTAAAAATCTGAAATTGTATTTTTCTTTAAGCGCTACGATTTCTTTTAAACGACCTTGCTCACCACGCATTCCAAACACACCTTCTGAAATTACTAAAATTCCACCTCCTGTTTGTTCTGCCATTTTGGTAGCACGCTCAAGGTTTTTTTCTAAACTTTCAACATCGTTGTGCTTGTAAGTAAAACGTTTACCCATGTGTAAACGTACTCCATCTATAATACAAGCGTGTGCATCAACATCGTAAACGATAATATCATCTTTAGATACCAAAGCATCAATAGTAGATACCATTCCTTGATAACCAAA
This sequence comes from Meridianimaribacter sp. CL38, assembly GCF_004328055.1. Lineage (NCBI taxonomy): Bacteria > Pseudomonadati > Bacteroidota > Flavobacteriia > Flavobacteriales > Flavobacteriaceae > Meridianimaribacter > Meridianimaribacter sp. CL38. The sequence goes on from NZ_QKWS01000002.1 coordinate 371,284, forward strand.
GTTTAAAAGGTAAGCTGCTTCTTTACTTACAAATGAAGCCAACTCATTTTGAAGTTTTTCGTGTAAATCTGTGTGACCAGACATCATACGAGCTCCCATTGGGTAAGCCGATCCATAAGCTGCACCAGCTTCAGCATCGGTTTTTCGTACTTCAGGATGGTTAGCTAAACCAAGATAATCATTAATACTCCAGGTAATTACATCTTTTCCCTGGAACTTCATTCTGTTGGATATTTGACCTTCAAGTTTAGGAAACACAAAATATCCTTCTGCTTGAGACGCCCATTTTCCTAAAGGACCTTTATCCTTGTATATCTTTTCAAATAAATCTTTCATTTAAGCTAAATTAGTCTAGTTTGAGAGGCAAAATTAATTAATTATATTATGACAACATAATTAATTTATAAACTTGTGTTCATAACCTAATAAGACACAAAAAACCTATCATATTATTAGGGTGAAATAGGATAGGTAATGTATTTACTTTATGTACTGAATTGTTTCGGAAGTGACATTTTTACTGTCAAAGAAACCTTGACTTTCCATCCACTTGTCACTATACACTTTACTCATGTATCTTGAACCATGGTCTGGGAAAATCACAACAATTTTGTCTCCTTTTTTAAATTCTCCTTCTTCACTAAGTTGTTTTATGGCTTGCATTGCTGCTCCACTTGTATAACCAACAAATAAACCTTCGGTTCTAGAAATTTCCCTTGCAGTGTGCGCACTGTCTTCGTCGGTTACTTTTACAAACTTGTCAATAAGGTCAAAATCTGTTGCTGTAGGAATTAAGTTTTTTCCTAAGCCTTCAATTCTGTATGGGTAGATTTCGTTTTCGTCAAACTCTCTGGTTTCGTGGTATTTTTTTAATACCGAACCATAAGCATCTACTCCTATTATTTTAACGTTTGGATTTTGCTCTTTCAAAAACTTAGAAGTTCCTGAAATTGTTCCTCCTGTTCCACTACAAGCAATTAAATGTGTAATTTTTCCTTCTGTTTGTTTCCAAATTTCAGGACCTGTAGTGTTATAATGTGCATCAATATTTAATTGATTAAAATACTGATTGATATAGATTGAACCTTTTCGTTCTTCATGTAAGCGTTTTGCAACTTGATAATACGACCTTGGGTCATCAGCACTTACATGAGCAGGACAAACATACACAGTTGCTCCCATGGCTTTAAGCATATCTATTTTATCAGCTGACGACTTTGAGCTCACAGCCAAAATACACTCGTATCCTTTAATGATACTTACCATAGCAATACTAAATCCTGTATTACCAGATGTGGTTTCAATAATTGTATCTCCTGGAGTTAAAATTCCTTGTCTTTCAGCTTCTTCTATAATATGAAGTGCTATTCTATCTTTTGAAGAGTGTCCTGGATTAAAGGCTTCTACCTTAGCGTAGAAATCACCATCAAAACTTGCAGTTAGCTTATTTAATTTGATTAGAGGTGTTTTTCCTATAAGATCCAACACGTTATCAAACACTTGTAAGTTGTCTTTCATAAATGCTATTTATCAGTCACAAATTAAAAAAAGTAACCTAAAACCTCGCAAAAATAAGAGTTTTTTTTTAATTAACTAGTAATATTCTCTAAGTCTAATAAAAAGGCATACTCTTCGGCATCTTCTTTTAAAGCTTCAAAACGTCCTGAAGCGCCACCATGACCTGCATTCATGTTGGTTTTTAAAAACAATTTATTAGTGTCAGTTTTTAGAAATCTCATTTTTGCAACCCATTTTGCTGGCTCCCAATATTGTACTTGAGAGTCATGAAGTCCTGTAGTTACTAAAATATGTGGATAGTCTTGCGCTTTTACATTATCGTATGGCGAATAGGATTTCATGTAGTTATAATACTCTAAGGTATTTGGGTTTCCCCATTCGTCATATTCTCCTGTTGTTAGCGGAATACTATCATCTAACATTGTGGTTACCACGTCTACAAAAGGTACAGCAGCAATAACACCATGATATAACTGTGGTGCCATATTAATTACAGCTCCTATTAAAAGCCCTCCTGCACTTCCGCCTAAAGCGTATAGATGCTTAGGAGAGGTGTAATTGTTTTCTATTAAAAATTTTGAACACGCAATAAAATCGGTAAAAGTGTTTTTCTTTTGAAGTAGTTTACCTTGCTCATACCAATTTCTACCCAAATACTCTCCGCCTCTTACATGAGCAATTACATAAATAAAGCCTCTATCTAACAAGCTTAAACGTATGCTAGAGAAATAAGGGTCTATAGTTGAACCGTAAGAGCCATAAGCATATTGTAACACTGGACTGTTGCCATCCTTTTTAACACCTTTTTTATATACTACAGACATTGGTATTTTGGTACCATCATCAGCAGTTGCCCATAAGCGCTCTGATTGATAATTGTTTTTATCAAATGTACCTCCTAAAACCTGCTGCTCCTTTTTTATGGTTTTGGTTTTAGTTACCATATTAAAATCAATGGTTGACGCAGGATTGGTTAACGAATTGTAACTATACCTCAACACTTCAGTATCAAAATCGACATTAGTACCTGTGTAGGCTGTATAGGTTTCACTATCAAAAGGTAAGTAGTAATCATCGGTTTCATCCCAACGTGTAATTCGTATTTGGTTTAAACCATTACTACGCTCACTAATAACTAAAAATTCTTTGAAAATATCAATATCCTCAAGTAACACATCTTCTCGATGCGGAATAACCTCAACCCAATTTGAAACTTCTGTTTTGGTTTCATCTGTTTTCATTAGCTTAAAGTTAGTAGCCTCATCTTTATTGGTAACCATATAAAAATGGCCTTCAAAATGCGAAATACTGTACTCCAAACCTCTTATACGCTCTTGAAACACCTTAAAATCAGCATTAGGTGTGTTGGCATCTAAAATGTGATACTCATTAGTTAAAGTACTGTAACAAGCAATAATGATATATTTTCTAGATTTTGACTTGTAAACTGCTACTCCAAATGTGTCGTCGGTTTCGTGAAAAACCAATTTATCTTCACTTTCATTAGTCCCTAATTTGTGTTTAAACACTTTATCAGACCTCAGCGTTTCTTCATCTTTTTTAGTGTAAAATAAAGTCGCGCTATCGTTAGCCCAAGACGCTGAACCTGTAGTGTTTTCTATAGTATCAGTAATTGGTTCATTATCAACTAAACTTTTAAAATTAATAGTATACTGACGCCTTCCTACTGTATCTAAACCATACGCTACTTTGGTATTATCAGGGCTTATGCTTATACCTGCTAGTTTAAAATAGTCGTGTCCTTTTGCCATTTCGTTACAATCAAACATCAACTCATCAGGAGCATCTAAAGTGTCTTTTCTTCTTATATAAATTGGATAATCTTTTCCTGTTTCGTACTTCACAATATACCAATACCCATTGTACTTATAAGGAACCGACTCATCATCTTCCTTAATTCTTGCTTTCATTTCTTTAAACAAGTTGTCTTCAAAGGCTTTGGTATGCGCTGTCATTTCTTCAAAGTAAGCATTTTCAGCGTTTAAATAATCCAAAACATCTTGGTCTTCTCTTTGGTTTAGCCAAAAATAATCGTCAATTCTGGTATCGTTGTGAATGCTTAAAGTTTTAGGAACTCTTTTAGCTACAGGAGGTACAACCCTTTCTTTTATCATTAAAAATTAGTTTAAGAAGTATGCAAAAATAGAATTAAAATTAGAATTGAACTGTTAATGCATTACTAATGATTTTAGTAATTTTGTGACTTAACCTAATAAAAAGAAAAAATTATGTTTGGAGATATGATGGGTATGATGAATAAATTGAAAGAAACCCAAAAAAAAGTTGAAGACACTAAAGCTCGTTTAAACACTGTTTTAATTGATGAAAGCAGTACTGATAATAAACTTAAAGTAACTATTACTGCAAACAGAACCATAAAAAATATTGTTATTGACGATGCATTGCTTGAAGACAAAGATATGCTTGAAGATTACCTTGTTTTAACCCTAAACAAAGCTATTGAGCGTGCTACAACTGTAAACGAAACCGAAATTGCTGCAGTTGCCAAAGACGGTATGCCAAACATTCCTGGTTTGGATATGTTTAAGTGATTTTTTAGCGTGTTGATGTAAATCCCTTAAAATGAAAATTCATTATAAAAAGAAACAACTAACCCTAAATCTAATTTTAGGGTTAGTTTGGTTAGCTAATGGAGTTATACAAGCTGTATTTATTAATAGTAGTACTTAATAAAAGTTTCAAACTAAAACTCAAGCTTTCTCAATACGCTCAAAAACTTATCGTGCATTACATTGGTATAATCAAGATGTGTTACAATACGTAGCTTTCCACTTCCCATACCAATAATCTTAATACCATTATCATCTAGCTTTTGTACAAATGCAGATTCGCTAATTCCTTTCTGTAGCTCAAAAATGATAATGTTGGTCTCTACAGGTTCAACCGATTGTATAAAAGGCAATGCTTTTAAAACCGCTTCAATGTCTTTAGCTTTAGTGTGATCGTCTTTTAGTCTGTTGATATTGTTTTCTAAAGCATATAATCCAGCAGCAGCTAAATATCCTACTTGTCGCATATTTCCACCAAATACTTTTCTAATTCTCACTGCGTTTTTCATAAGCGCTTCATCACCAATTAAAACAGAACCTATAGGACAACCTAAACCTTTACTCAAACACACTGAAATAGTATCAAACAGTTTCCCATATTGCATTGTGGTTTCGTCCTTTTCAACAAGCGCATTCCATAATCGAGCACCATCAAGATGATACCCTAGTTTGTGTGTATCACAAACCTGACGTATTTTTTTCAACTCTTCAAAATCCCAACAAGAACCTCCTCCTCTATTTGCTGTATTTTCAACTTCTACTAAAGTTGTTTTAGCATAATAAAATGCATCAGGATTAATAGCTTCTTCTACTTGTTGTGCTGTAAACATTCCTCTGTTACCATCAACCAACTTACACGAAATACCACTATTAAACGACGCTCCACCAGCTTCGTAATTATAGATGTGAGCTGTTTTATCACAAATTACCTGCTCTCCTGGTTGCGTATGCAGTTTTAAAGCAGTTTGGTTTGCCATACTTCCGCTAGGAAAAAATAAGGCGTGTGATTTTCCAAATTGAGCTGCTAGTTTGCTCTCTAGCATTTTTACAGTAACATCTTCATCAAAAACATCATCGCCAACTTGCGCTTGCATCATTGCTTCCAACATGTCTTTTGTTGGCTTTGTAACTGTATCGCTTCTTAAATCTATAATCATATCTATTTTCTAAGAAATGGGAATTTTTAAACTATTTTTCTGTTATGTTTAGTTTGAATGATAAAAACAAGCATCACTTCCTATTGGAGAACCATCAGGAATTTTTGGTGAACTTGGTGCTTTAAAACCTTTAGGATTTCCTAAAAATTTATCTATCTCTTTCACCATAAACATTGCCATTGGGTCAACTCTTCGCTCTTGTAATTTCACTTTTAGTTTCATCACTTCAAAATTTACTAAAGCCTGAGCTTGTGGCATTAATTTTTCGCTAGCTGATAACGCCATAATATTATTTAAAACCGAAAGATTGATAATCTGCTGTACTTCGCCTTGGTAACTGTTTTCTGTTTTCTTTTTTATAGTGGCATCTATCAAGATTTCTAAAAATTCTTTTAAACCTAATTGCGATTTATCTAAAACCTTTTGTTGATACACTCTGTTCATTCGTTCAGGATTTAATAATAATCCCAAAGTCATATCGCTTGACGTTTCTACAGGTGCAAAAGGATCAAAAGCGACTCCTGTATTACCACGAAATGATTCTCTTGTTCGCCAATACTGAAATGCTCTTGGAGGAAACAACTCTAACTTATCTTGTGGAATAGCCAATGTCTCTGCAGAAAGGGTTTTAAGTATAGCTTGTAGTGCTTCTTTTTGAGTTTTAGCATCGATAGCTTTTGTAATCATTTGACCATCGCCTTTTACCGCATAGTTATAATCCAATCCACCTACAAGCTTAGTAGCTGCTTCGGTTTGATAACGATGAAAGAAATATAAAGGCACAAACACATCTTCTAAAACTGAATAAGGTTCTCCTGTCTTAATATTATCTTTTGAAAAATTTGAAATTGCTTTAGCTCTCACTTTAAGCACGTTTTCTAACTCCTCAGAAGCACTTTTACCGTTATCCCAAAGGTGAGCATAGGCATGAGCACCATTTTGCGCTCGTGCATCACTATCGGTTATAAATCGAAGACCAGAATTGGTTGCTTCTTTTAAAATATTGTTTAATGCTTCTGTTTCATTTTCAGTGTCTTTAAATTGAGAATAACTATACGCCACAGTAACTTTATCCCAATCTCCAATACCAACATCATAAGCATCGCTTAAATCAACTTCGCCATTTGTAAGTTTTACTTTTGGATGCGGATAATCCATAACCGAAGCTCTATTGTTAGTACTTGCTGCAAAATTATGAGCAAAACCAATAGTATGTCCCACTTCGTGCGCGCTCAACTGACGTATTCTTGCCAAAGCCATTTGTAACATAGGTTGGTAATTATCATCACGATTAGCGAATGGCTTATTTAATAACGCCTGAGCAATCATAAAATCTTGTCTAATACGTAAACTACCAAGGCTAACATGTCCTTTAATAATCTCTCCTGTTCTTGGGTCAATAACACTTCCACCATAGCTCCAACCTCTTGTTGAGCGATGTACCCATTGAATAACATTGTATCTGCAATCCATAGGATCTGCATCTTCAGGCAACACTTCAACTTGAAAAGCATTTTTAAAACCAATAGCTTCGTAGGCTTCATTCCACCAACGTGCTCCATCTAATAAAGCAGAACGAATAGGTTCAGGAGTACCAGAATCTAAATAATAAATAATAGGTTCAACTGCTTCACTAATGGAATCGTTTGGGTTCTTTTTTTCTAAACGATGACGAATAATATAATGCTTCTTTATTTGCTCCTGTACAGGAGTTGCATAATCCATATACGAAATGGAAATGGCTCCACTACGCACATCAAACTCACGCTTTTTATAATTATCGTCCGGTAATTCTACAAATGAATGATGCTGAATAACACTCACTAAAGAAGCTGTTGGTGTTACACTTCTTATGTTTCGGCCTTTTGGGTCTCCACTAAAAGTTAACAATGCTTCAAACTCAACATTTTTTGGGAAAGCCTTTGTACGCTCTAGTGACAATGCACTTTTACTCATATCTAAACTGTAGCGTCCTTCATTTTGGCTTTGCAGTCTATCAGCTACTCCATGAGCATCTTGCATTAAAAACGAAGTAATATCGATAATGTATTTTCCGTTGGACTCCTCTTCTATTTTAAACCCAAATAACACCGATTTTGCAAAAGCTTGTTCAATACTTTTCTTTTCTAACTCGTTATCGGTTATTGCTCTGTAATTTTGATTAGGTTGTACTAAAAGTAATTTGTTTCCTGCTTTTACAAATTTTACAATTCTGTTATCTCCAAGTTGTCCTCTATCTAAACCAATATCATTAGAACCAACTCCTGTTGCTAGTGAGTTTACATATAAAAACTCCTCATCTAACTGAGTAACTTCTAGATAGATTTTATCTTGAGCTTCTTCATAAAAGAAATTAAAATATCCTTCGTAATTTTTTAAATCTTTTCCTGTTAATCCTTGAGCAAAGGAAGTAGTAATACATAAAAGTAAAAATGAATGTAAAAAAAGCGTTTTCATAATTGAGTATTAAGGCATAAAACTAAACAAATTCCTTTAAAAATATCCTTGTAAATCTTTTACAATGCAGGTTTTAATTTTAAATTTGTCAAAATTTACAATTTTATGACTACATCAGATCAAATAAAAGATCTTAATTCCCGTCTAGGTTCGCTTAGACAATATCTTTGACGTAGATGCCAAATTAATTGAAATAGCTAACGAAGAAGAAAAAACATTTGACCCAAACTTCTGGAACGACTCCAAAGCTGCTGAAGCCATAATGAAGTCGCTAAGAGAAAAGAAAAAATGGGTTGAAGATTATAACACTGCAAAAACACTTGTAGAAGACTTAGAAGTTATTTACGAGTTTCATAAAGAAGATGAAGCTACTGCTGAAGATGTTGATGACCGATTTGAAAAAGCTGTAACTCAAATTGAAAAATTAGAGTTTAAAAACATGCTTTCAGATGAAGGAGATAGCCTTAGTGCTGTACTTCAAATTACTGCTGGAGCTGGTGGAACCGAAAGCTGCGATTGGGCAAGTATGCTTATGCGTATGTACCTTATGTATGCTGAAAAAAATGGCTTTAAGGTTAAAGAACTTAACTTTCAAGAAGGAGATGTTGCAGGTATAAAAACAGTAACTTTAGAGATTGAAGGCGATTTTGCTTTTGGGTGGCTAAAAGGTGAAAATGGTGTGCATCGTTTGGTACGTATTTCACCATTTGACAGTAATGCCAAACGACACACAAGCTTTGTTTCGGTATATGTTTATCCTTTGGTAGATGATACTATTGAAATAGAAATCAATCCTGCCGATATTGAAATTACAACAGCGCGTTCAAGTGGTGCTGGTGGACAAAATGTAAATAAAGTTGAAACCAAAGTACAGCTTACTCACAAGCCTACAGGAATTCAAATTTCTTGTTCCGAAACGCGCTCGCAACATGATAACAGAGCAAGAGCAATGCAAATGCTTAAATCGCAGTTGTACGAAATAGAATTGCAAAAACAATTGGCTCAAAGAGATGATATTGAAGCCGAAAAAATGAAGATTGAATGGGGAAGTCAAATACGTAATTACGTTATGCACCCTTATAAACTAGTAAAAGATGTAAGGTCTGGTCATGAAACAGGTAATGTAGACGCTGTTATGGATGGAGATATTGAGCCATTTTTAAAAGCCTATTTAATGATGATGGGACAAAAAGAAGACACACAACAAACACTATAAAAAATTATTATGCTTAAAATTTACCACAACCCTAGATGTAGTAAATCAAGACAAGGTATTGAAGTTCTTGAAACTTATGGAAAACCATTTAAAGTTATTAAATATTTAGAAGACGTTCCTTCTGAAAAAGAATTAAAAGACATCATTAATTTATTAGGAATTCTACCTATTGAATTAGTGCGTAAAAATGAAGCTATTTGGAAATCAGAATTTAAAGGTAAAGACCTTACTGACGATCAAATTATAAAAGCTATGACTGAAAACCCAAAACTTATTGAAAGACCAATAGCTATTAATGGTAAAAAGGCTGTTATTGGTAGACCTGCTACCAAAATTTTAGAAATTATTTAGCCTTAATAAGGTTTATTTCTTTAACACAACTTTAACCAAAACCCACTAAACCTTACCATATTTTTGCTGTCTAACTAAAAAACTAGGCATGCAAAAACTATTCTTTTTTTTACTTTTTTTCAGTTTTTATTCTCTAGCTACTCATTCTCAAAACAGTAATGAGAAGCAAATGCAAGAGATGAAAGAACAATATGAAGCTGACAAACTTGAATTTATAGAAAATCTTGTTAGCAGCTTAAGCGTTGACGATTTTCAAAAAGAAATCATCAAGCAAAAACTAAACTCCTATTTTGATGAAAAACAGAAAATTCATCAAGCAAACTTCCCTTCATATATACGCGAAGAAAAATTAAATGAATTGGACAGAACTCATTTTACTGAATTAAAAGATATATGTAAAGATGAAGTTATTAGTAAAATTCAAGAAGCAGTTAAAAACCCTTTGGAACATAAAAAAAAGAACAAGAGAAAAAAGAAAAACAAAAATTAACCCAACCAAAATCAATTCATGAAACATCTATTTAAAACACTTATTCTACTTTTAAGCTTCAACTCAATTGTTGCGCAAACACCTAACGAAATAACCGTTTCTGGTATAGTAATGGACAGTGAGGTAAACTTACCATTAGAGTATGCAACTGTTGCTTTTTTTAGTAAAAAAGAGAATAAAATAGTTACTGGAGGCATTACAGATAGCGAAGGTAAATTCTCAATAAATGTACCTGCAGGAACTTATGACATATCAGTTGAATACATTTCTTACGAAAAGAAAACCTATTATGATAAATCATTAACTAGCGATATAAATCTTGGCACTGTAGGTTTAGCTTTAGATGTTGAAGCTCTTGGAGAGGTTGAAGTTATTGCAGAGCGTACTACTGTTGAAATAAAACTAGACAAGAAAATATATAATGTTGGTAAAGACCTTACGGTTCGTGGTGGTACAGTAAGTGATGTACTAGACAACGTTCCTTCGGTTTCTGTTGATGTTGAAGGAAATGTATCTTTAAGAGGTCAAGACAACGTACGTATTTTAATTAACGGTAAACCTTCAGGATTGGTAGGTTTAAATTCAACCGATGCTTTACGACAACTACCTGCTGAATCTATTGAGCGTGTTGAAGTAATCACCTCTCCTTCTGCTCGTTATGATGCCGAAGGAACTGCAGGTATTTTAAACATTATTTTAAGACGTAGTAAATTACAAGGGTTAAATGGAGCTGTTACTGTAAATGCAGGACACCCAACACAAGCTGGAATTTCTGGGAATATTAACTACAGAACTGGAGATTTCAATTTTTTCAATACTACTGGATATAATTACAGAGAATCTCCTGGTAATTCACTTACTGAAACTGAATATTTTAATGGTGACGACCCTAACACATTCTTAAACGAATACAGAGATTTTGACAGACAGCGAAAAGGAATTACAACTAATACAGGTGTTGAATGGTACATTAATGACACTGCTTCATTAACAGCTTCGGTTGTGTACAGAAAAAGTGATGATGATGATGAAACTACTAACACTATTAGAGAGGTTGATGCAACTGGAGCATTAATTAATGAATCTCCAAGACTTGAACTTGAAAAAGAAGACGACAGAAACTTACAGTACTCTGTTAATTTCGACAAGCAATTTAATGGAAACAGTGAGCACAGATTTACGTTTGATTTTCAATATGAAAATAGTAACGAGGATGAATTTTCTTTAATTCAGCAAGATGGAGATGCTTCTGAAAGAGTAACAACTCTTGAAGAACAAGATCAAATTTTATTACAAAGTGACTACGTAATGCCTATTGGTGAAAAAGGTCAATTTGAATTTGGGTATAGAGGTAACTTTAACGAATTAGATACCGATTATGCGTTAGAGTTTTATGATGGTAATGATTATGTTTTAGACACTGATGTAAGTAATAACTTAGTTTACAGAGAATATATTAACGCTGTATACTCTCAATTTGGTAGTAAAATAAAAGACAAATTTTCTTATTTATTAGGTTTACGTATGGAATCTACACGTATAACTATTGACCAAGTTACAAGTGGTGATTTCGACAAGAAAAACTATGTTGGTTTTTTCCCAACTGTAAATTTAGGGTATGAAATTACTGAAAACCAAAGTATCACATTTGGTTATAACCGAAGAATTAGAAGACCACGTTCTCGTTTTATAAATCCATTTCCATCAAGAAGTAGTGCAACTAACCTGTTTCAAGGAAATCCTGATATTGACCCAAGTTACTCAAATACTGTTGACATTGGATACTTAAACAAATTTGGAAAAGTAACTTTAAACTCTTCTATTTACTTTCAACATGCTACAGATGTATTTACTTTCATTACAGAAGATACAGGACAAACAGTTACTGTTGGAGGAACTGAAGTACCAGTAATAAGACGTGTTCCTATTAACTTAGCAACAAACGACCGTTTTGGTTTTGAGTTTACCGTAACCTACAGACCATCAAAAAAATGGAACTTAAACGGAAACTTCAACTTATTCCAATCTAAAACCGAAGGTTTTTATAACGGAACCGATTTTGGAGCTGAAAACATTAGTTGGTTTGCTCGATTAAACAATAAATATACTTTACCAGGAAAAATCGATTGGCAAACACGTTTATTTTATAGAGGACCAAGTGAAGATGCTCAAAATAAAACAAAGGGAATGTTTTCAACTGATGTTGCTTTTAGTAAAGATATCTTAAATGAAAATGCTTCAATAGCTTTTAATGTGAGTGATGTATTTAACAGCAGAAAAAGAATTTCTGACTCTACAACCGATACGTTTATTAGTCATAGTGAGTTTCAATGGAGACAACGTACTTTTAACTTATCGTTCACTTATAGATTTAACCAACAAAACAGAAACAACCAACGTCAAAGAGGTGGCGATGGTAATGGTGGTGGAGACGATTTTGAGTTTGAAGGGTAAACCTAAAATGTATAAAACTAAAAAAGGACGCAATTGCGTCCTTTTTTTATAATATATAGAAAAATTATTGTTGTAATCTTTGAGCTTTCTTTTCAGCTCTAATTTCTTTAAGTCTTTCAATTGAAGCACCAAAAATCCAGTAAGGGATTACGAAAGTCAATAAAAATATCATTAACCAAAATCCAATTGTTAAAATGGTTAAAAATGCTAAAAATCCTAAGTATTGATCAAATTCAAACATGTGCTATTTTTTTGTTGTTGATGCAAAGATAAAACAAAGTGTTTTGTTTTACAATACGAAACTAAAATTTATTAACAGCTTATTCACTACTCTTTTTCACTAATCTTTGTATGGAAACAATTTTAAGAAACCTTCATACAAACTTCTATGTAAAATAGTAGCATGATTTTCATTGTCCATTAGTAAATAATCAACTGTTAAATGTTCTTTACCTGAGGATTTTAAAACTTCAGCAATTGCACTAGCTTCTCTTTGCATAATTGGGTCTTCTTCCTTCCCTACTGAAACATACACATACGTTTCAACATCTGGTTGGTGACTAAACAACATATTAGCTTCGTTAAGCATACTTTCATCATCCCACCATAAACTAGGACTAACAATTAAGTAATGCGTAAATAATGACTGTTTTTTCAATAAAACCTCAGTGGCTAACAAACCTCCTAATGATTGGCCAATTAAATATTTCTCATTAGTAGTTTTATAGGTTTTTTCAATGTAAGGTTGCAATTCGGTTTCTAAAAAAGTGATAAACGATTTAGAGTGTCCTGTTGTTGGATAATTTTTTTTTAGAGATTTTAAATTTGTATGAAATGTGAAATCGCGTTTTCTATCTACATTAGCAATACCTACAACAATAACATCAGGCATTTTAAACTGTAAATTAAAAAACTGCACTAAGCCAACGACATGAATAAAATCTTCATTGATTGAGCCATCTAAAAGATATATAACAGGATATGCTTTAGCTGCATCATAAGTTGATGGCAAATACACATTCAGTGTTCGGTTTTCATTTAAAACCTTTGAATGAATTGTTTTTACCTCTCCTATCGTTAATGGTTTTGATTTAACTTCGGTTTGCGAAAAAGAAAAAGAAACTGTAAAAACTAAAAAAAGGACTACTATAACTTGCTTCATATATAAACCATTTTTGATTTATAAATATAAAAAAACACCATGAATTGACTACATGATGTTTTTTAATCTTTTTAATTGTTGATCCTAATCTAAATTAGGTTGTGGAGTTGTTCGCAAATAAGGCTTTACAACTTTGTGTCCTTTAGGGAAAAGCTCAGGAATATCTTTATCAGCAACCGCAGGAACGATAACACAGTCATCTCCATTATTCCAGTTAGCAGGTGTAGCTACTTTATGATAAGCTGTAAGCTGTAACGAATCGACAACTCGTAATAACTCATCAAAATTTCTACCTGTTGAAGCTGGATAAGTAATAATAAGTTTTACTTTTTTATCAGGATCAATCACGAATACAGAACGAACAGTTAATTTACTATCTGCATTAGGATGTATCATATCATAAAGTTCTGATACTTTTCGATCTTCATCAGCAATTATTGGAAAGTTAACTGTTGTGTTTTGCGTTTCATTAATATCGTTAATCCATCCTTTATGAGACTCTACTCCATCAACACTTAACGCTACTACTTTAACATTTCGCTTATCAAATTCTGATTTATATTTAGCTACAGTACCAAGCTCTGTAGTACAAACTGGAGTATAATCAGCAGGATGCGAAAACAAGATTCCCCAACCATCACCTAACCAGTCATGAAAATTAATCTGTCCTTCTGAAGATTGCGCTGTAAAGTTTGGTGCTACATCTCCTAATCTAATTGTTGCCATGTTTATGATTTTAAAAATTAAAGTATAAAGATACTCATTAATCTACTAAACTAGTAGGAATTAAAAATATTTAAGTTTTTTTTAATATTTAAGCACATAACTTCATGCTTTTAAAACCTAAAAGAACGATGAAAAATGTTAAATTTGTGCATCTAATAAAACAAACATCATGACTTATAGAATAGAAAAAGACACGATGGGAGAAGTAAAAGTCCCATCAGATAAACTTTGGGGAGCGCAAACTGAGCGCTCAAGAAATAATTTTAAAATTGGTGCACCAGCTTCTATGCCTTTAGAAATAGTATATGGTTTTGCATATTTAAAAAAAGCTGCTGCTTATACTAATAATGAGTTAGGTGTTTTAGAAGACGAAAAACGCGATTTAATTGCTCAAGTTTGTGATGAAATTTTAGAAGGAAAACACGACGATCAGTTTCCGTTAGTAATCTGGCAAACAGGCTCAGGAACACAAAGCAACATGAACGTAAATGAGGTTATTGCCAATAGAGCACATCAACTTGCTGGTAAAGTTATTGGTGAAGGCGATAAAACCATCCAACCTAATGACGATGTTAACAAATCACAATCATCAAACGATACCTTCCCTACAGGAATGCATATTGCAGCTTATAAAAAAGTTGTAGAAACTACAATTCCAGGAGTTATAAAACTTAGAAACACTTTACACACAAAATCTATTGAGTTTAAAGACTGTGTAAAAATTGGTAGAACACACCTTATGGATGCAACACCTTTAACTTTAGGGCAAGAGTTTTCAGGTTATGTTTCACAATTAGACCATGGTTTAAAAGCACTTGAAAACACTTTACCTCACCTTGCTGAGTTAGCTTTAGGAGGAACAGCTGTTGGAACTGGTCTTAATACTCCTGAGGGTTATGCCGAACTGGTAGCACAATACATTGCTAAATTTACTAACCTTCCATTTGTATCTGCTGAAAATAAGTTTGAAGCTCTAGCTGCTCATGATGCAATTGTTGAAACTCATGGTGCTTTAAAGCAACTTGCGGTATCATTAAATAAAATAGCAAATGATATTAGAATGATGGCTTCAGGACCTCGTTCTGGTATTGGAGAAATCATAATTCCTGCTAACGAACCTGGTAGCTCAATTATGCCTGGAAAAGTTAACCCAACACAATGTGAAGCTCTTACAATGGTTTGTGCGCAAGTTATGGGTAATGACGTTGCTATTACTGTTGGTGGCACTCAAGGACATTATGAATTAAATGTTTTTAAACCTATGATGGCTGCAAATATTTTAGAATCTGCTCAACTCATAGGAGATGCTTGTGTAAGCTTTGAAGAAAACTGCGCTAGTGGTATTGAACCTAATCATTCAGTAATAAAGCAGCTACTAAACAATTCTTTAATGCTTGTAACAGCATTAAATACTAAAATAGGCTATTACAAAGCTGCTGAAATTGCTAATACAGCTCATAAAAATGGAACTACATTAAAAGAAGAAGCAATTAATTTAGGCTATGTTACAGCTGAAGAATATGACGAATGGGTAAAACCAGAAGACATGATTGGTAACATGAAATAAATCAATATATTAGCAGCTAATTCAATCACACAATATCTATGAAAAGAATATTACTTACTTTACTATTTGGAGCTTTATTATTGGCTACTTCAACTGCGCAAACTACATTTTCGTCAAAAATGCCTATTGATACTGAAACTAATAATACTCCTTATATTATAGAGTCTGCTAATCTTGATAATGATCAATATCCAGAACTTGTAGTAACCACTCAAACCAGTACTGGAATACAATTATATAAAAATAATGGAGACGGTACATTTACTGAACAAACACAAGTATCTACAACGCTTTCTTTTGTTTATGCTTTAGTTTTAGAGGACGTCAATGGTGATAATCATATTGATATTGTTGCTGGCTCTTTAGACGGTAATAAGATTGTATGGTTTCAAAATGATGGCTTCGGTAATTTCGGCACAGAACAATTGATTGCTAATGCATCTTCACCAGTAAGTATGGTTTTTGCTGATATTGATAATAATGGTACTAGAGATTTAGTTGTTCTTTTATATTATGCTGGTCAAACAGTTTGGTATTCAAACCTTGGAGGAGGTAGTTTTTCAACTGCTCAAACTTTAATTTCTGTTGCAAATAGCTATCCAGGACATATAGATATTATTGATTTTGATAATGATCTTGATCTTGACATGGTAATTACTAATATATATTCCTATGGAAATGGTACAGTCGAAGTATATTATAACAACTTTATACAAAATGGAACTGTAACATATACCAAAGACACCAATACTGTTGACAGTGGTTTGTATTATGTTTTTTACACAAAATTTGCTGATGTTGACAATGATAATAACATCGATATATTAGTTACTGACATTGGAGATGGTGGCGTTACTGGTTACCTTTATTGGTATAAAAAAGAAACGAACGGAACTTATACCAGAACTACTTTAACAACATCAATTAACAATCCTTCGTTCATTGGTTTTGAAGACTTAGATGACGATGGACTAAAAGATGTTGTTACTGCTAATGGAGCAAGTAATGCAACCGAACCTGACCTTGTATGGTTTAGAAACTTAAACAATGGTGTCTATAGTTCAGAAAACATCATAAGTACAAGCACTAGTCAAATATTTTCTTTTTCAATAAACGATCTTGATAATGACACTGATATGGATATTGCTGCAGTATCCTTTAATGAAAACGATTTAAATTGGTATAAAAATGCTAAATATTCTCTAGGTCTAAATAGCTCTATATTAAACACTTTTAACATCTACCCTAACCCAGTTAAAAATGAGCTTTATGTTAAGTCTCCTAATAATGAAAATTACAATGTATCAGTTTATGATATTTTAGGAAAAAACGTTGTTAATTCAACTATTTCACCAAATAACCCTTTAGATGTATCATCTCTATACAATGGAATTTACATTATCAAATTTGAAAGGTATAATAAAACTTTTAAGTTTGTTAAAGAATAAACTTTTAAATACATCTTATAGAAAGCGTTGACAGACAGTCAGCGCTTTTTTTATACATCGTATTTAGAAAAATTTTCGATGCCATTTCCTGATAACAGAAGTAATTTTGTTAATTTTATGATTTTACCCTTAGCTATGTCAATACTAATAACCAACATAAAAGAACTTATTCAAGTTCGTGATACCAATGTTACCATTGTAAAAGGCAGTGACATGAAAACACTTCCTGTAATAAAAAACGCCTACTTATTTATTGAGCATGATACTATAGTTGAGTATGGCTCAATGGACGATTACCAAGATATTGATGCTGATGAAGTTATTGATGCCACAGGAAAAGTGGTGATGCCTTCTTGGTGCGATTCTCATACACACATTGTATACGCAGGAAATAGAGTGCGAGAATTTGTAGATAGAATTAATGGCTTGTCCTACGAAGAAATTGCCAATAATGGTGGTGGTATTTTAAATTCTGCTGAAAAACTTCAAAATACTTCCGAAGAAGAACTTTACCAACAATCACTAAAACGTCTTAATGAAGTCATAAAACTAGGTACTGGTACTGTCGAAATAAAATCGGGTTACGGCTTAACCGTTGATGCAGAACTTAAAATGTTGCGAGTGATAAAACGATTAAAACGCGAATCGCTTGCTTTTATTAAGCCTACACTATTAGGCGCTCATGCTGTTCCTAAAGAATACAGTAATAATAAAAGTGTTTATGTAGATTTGGTAGTAAACGAACTTATACCAAAAGCTACAGAAGAGCACCTAGCCGAATACATTGATGTATTTTGTGAAAAAGGCTATTTTGACCTAGACGATACAGAAAGAATACTTAAAGCAGGTGTCGCTCATGGTTTAAAACCTAAAATACATGTAAACCAATTTAATGCTTTTGGAGGTGTAGCTTTAGGAGTGAAATATGATGCGCTTTCAGTAGATCATTTAGAAGAAATGAATAAAGAAGATATTGAAGCACTTAAAAACAGTAATACAATGCCTGTTGCTCTACCCTCTTGCTCCTATTTTTTAAGTATTCCTTATACACCTGCAAGACAAATGATCGACGCAGGCTTACCACTAGCATTAGCAACCGATTATAATCCAGGTTCGACACCTAGTGGAAATATGAATTTTGTAGTAAGTACTGCATGTATAAAAATGAAAATGACACCTGAAGAAGCTATAAATGCCGCAACCATAAATGGTGCTTATGCAATGGGATTAAGCAATATGTATGGCAGTATTTGTAGAGGTAAAAAAGCGAATATAATCATTACAAAAGAGATTCCTAATTACCAGTTTATTCCTTATGCGTTTGGAGAAAACTTAATTGATGAAGTTATTATTAATGGTATTAGATTAGATTAGATTAAAATAAAAAAGCCGAATGAAAGTGTTTTCATTCGGCTTTTTACAATCAATCAATTAATTTGCTTATTTCAATGTAAACTCAGTTGATGAGATTAATTCTTTTTCATTGAAAACATTTACTGTATAACGTCCTTCTTCAAACTCATCGTTGTTAGGAGCTACAAATTCGCAAATGTTTAAACTTCTGTTTTCGTAGTTAAATTTACTCACCAAGCTATAGTTTAATATTTTATCTTCAAACTGTATTTGCTCGTTAGCACCAAGTACATTATCATTAGGATCTAATACCTGAACATATAATTCTTTATCACCTGCACCTACTAAAGTGTTTTTAGCAACAGTATAGCAAACTCTAATTTTATCACTTCTTCTAGAACGCTCTGTTGGTATTAATTTACCTGAAGTTCTCTCAATAACTCCGTACGCTTTAAGTCCAACTGTTTGTAATACTGCAGCATTTTCAACTACTGTTGCTAACTCAGTATTTTGTACTAATAATGAATCAGTAAACATTGTACGTTCTGCTAATTGTAACTGAGTACTATCTAATGATGTTGCTAATAAAGAGTTTTCTACTTTTAGCTTGTCATTTTCAGCTAGCAATACATCCATTTCTTCTTGTAATGCTAAAAATTGTTTTTTGTATCTCCATAAACTGTTAACACTATTTTGAGATATTTTTAGTGAGTCCATTAAGCCTTCAATACGTGCTCTAGCCTCAACTAAATTTTGATTGGCAACTTCATTCTCGCCAATAGCAATATCATATTGCTTAGCCATGTTATTTAGGTCTGCCATTACCTGTTCTTTTTCTTTGGTTAAAACTGCTTCGGTTTCTTTCTTGTCATTATAAAGTTTAGAGGTATAAAATCCTGTTCCTAAGAAAAGAGCCAACAAAATACCTAAAGCAACTTTTAATCCTGTACTTTTACTGTTTGAATTCTCCATTGTTTTTTCTTTTTAAATTATTTAAACGTTAATTCTTGTTTTTAATCTTTTAATTAAATTTAATTTTAAGCCTGAAAATAAATAAAACTGTATTTTTAATTATTATTTTTTAATAACATTTCCAATATGGACAACCTTATACTTTTTGATAAAGATACTTTAAAAACCATCTTAAAAAAACGCTCAGGCGAAACCAAGTTTGGAGAACAAGTTATTTTACTTCCTAACTCCACTAATATATACGATGAATTAGTAAATTTAGATGTTGACTATGTAATTTTTGGTATTTCTGAAGACATTGGAGTCTTTGGAAACCTAGGAAATACAGGCACTTCAAAAGCATGGGATGCTACAATAAAAATTTTAACAAATATACAAAGTAACGCGTTTTTAAATGCTAGTAAAGTAGTTATCCTAGGTCATTTAGACTATTCTAAATCATTACAAAAACTTCAAAACTTAGATAAAACCAACAAAAAGGATATTGCTAAAGCACGTCGAAAAGTAGCTAAAATCGACAAACAAGTTTCACATTTAATCCATCAAATAGTTAAAGCAGGTAAAACACCAATTGTTATTGGTGGAGGACACAATAATGCCTACGGAAATATTAAAGGAACTTCGCTAGCGCTAAACTCAACAATTAACGCTGTAAATTTTGATGCGCATAGTGATTTTAGAGCTGAAGAAGGCCGACACAGTGGCAATGGATTTAGTTATGCTTACGCTGAAGGCTTTTTGAAAAACTATTTTGTGTTTGGCTTGCACGAAAACTATACATCTTCAACTACATTTAAAACTTTAGATAAAGTAAAATCTGTGGCATATAATACTTTTGAGGCTATACAAATTAGAAAAGAGCTTAAGTTTAAAGCAGAGATGCAACGTGCTTTAGAGCATGTTTCTGGTAGTGCTTTTGGTGTTGAAATAGATTGCGATGCTATATTGAATATTCCAAGCAGTGCAATGACACCAAGTGGTTTTAGCACTAACAAAGCACGACAGTTTGCCT
This sequence comes from Meridianimaribacter sp. CL38, assembly GCF_004328055.1. NCBI lineage: Bacteria > Pseudomonadati > Bacteroidota > Flavobacteriia > Flavobacteriales > Flavobacteriaceae > Meridianimaribacter > Meridianimaribacter sp. CL38. The sequence goes on from NZ_QKWS01000002.1 coordinate 391,758, forward strand.
CCTTTTTTGGTACGCATGAAAGTGCAAAATATTTGCATATTTGCGAAGCTGCTCCTACTCTAGAAACCGAAACCCAAGTTGGAAAATTAATCACCTATTTGATTACCGATTTTATTAAAGCTCATGCAAACTGAAATCATACCTTTTGATAGTAGATATTCTCAACATTTTTATGATTTGAATATTGAATGGCTTAAAACTTATTTTTATGTAGAACCTTACGATGAAGAAGTCTTAAGTAAACCTGAAGGGTACATCATTAATAAAGGCGGTTTTATCTTTTTTGCTAAACTTAATGAAACTATTCTTGGAACTGTTGCATTAATGCCAACTAGTACTAAAAATGTGTTTGAACTCACTAAAATGGCGGTTTCACCAAAACATCGTGGTTATAAAATTGGGCAGCAACTTATGCAATATTGTATAGAATTCGCAAAACAACATCAGTTTAAAGCTTTGATGTTGTACTCTAACACCAAGTTGGAAAACGCTATTTATATATACCGAAAATATGGTTTTATAGAAATTCCTGTTGAAGAAAATTCTCCTTATAAACGTAGTGATATAAAGATGATTTTAAAGGTTTAAATTGAAGACCCTTTAAGTGGATTTATGTTAGAAATGATAAATATTTTGTCAAATTTTAAATCAAAATCTATTTTATCCTTTAATTTACTTAATTCCGAATCACTTAAACCACCACCAATATTATCTACAAGAGCCAACCACCAAAACTTATATTCATCTTTATATTTTTTTATCTTTTCGGACTTCTCAGATATTATAGCTTTCAAACTTTGGTGTATATTTTCTAACACCATACCTCCTTCATTTAGATCAACTGAATACCCAAAATGATACATTACGTCAAGTCTTTCAGGAGATGGAAATATACTTAACTCAAGATTATTGTTAACTCTGTATTCTCTTGAATACTCTATAATCGAGGAGTGATTTTGAAGAATAGAATTTATTTCCGATCTAAGCCTCTTGCTAAAATTAATAGGCCTTAAGTATCTTATTCCAACAAAAGCAGATTTAAGATGATTGTTATTCTCATAAGATTCTATTTGATGTATAATTTTCGGTAGAAGTTTAAATCTTGTCTTTTCTAACGGTTTCCCTCTATGCAACTGATTTAATCTTCTTACCTCAATTGCTATTTCACCATCAATTTCAAAGTCAGGTGTTCGGTTTCCTTTCGGTTCAAATACTATATTTTTATAGCCAATAGACTTAAAATAGGTTTCAACAATTTTCTCTTCCTTTTTCAAATTAAATCATATCTTGAATTCTAACAGTCTTAATTCTCAATAGATTTTAAAGAGTCTATTTGACGTTGTAAGCGTTCAATTTCTTCAGCATTTTTATCTACTCTAGGGATTGCCAAAACCGAGTCTATAGCTTGCTCAACAATATCAATATCTTTTGTCTGTTCAACAAAATAATACCCAATACCCTCACTTGATCTCCAAGCTTCATTTAATTGGTCATAAACTGTTTTATCCCATTGACTTGGGTGTTTTACATCAATCCAAATAACATCTCTATATTCAGCATCAATTAAGGCTAAGTCTGGTGTTGCAGAGCCATCAAAATTGTCTGAACCTTCACGAATTGCCGAAATAGTTCCTAAAAAGAACATACGTTTTCTTCCTGCAATATCTTTTATATAAGGTCTAAATTCAACAGGTTTATTTACTGTCCAGTCAAACTCTTTACGAGATTCTATCACTTTTAAAGGCATTGCCGAAACACCTGCATAACCTTGTTTTTTAGCTGCATGATCATAATAATACAGCTTATCAGTTCCATCTGCAGGAATAAAAACACTAAATGTTAAACTTGTGCGCTCATCACCAACTGGCTCTAAACCAAACCAATGGTACAATCCGCTATAAGCATTGGTGTCTGTGTCAGAAAAATCAAAATCAGTTACAAAAGGCTGTTCGTTTTGATCGTCTGGTAAATCTGGTATCTTCACTGCTGTTTCCATGTTCCAAGGTAGTGGATCACTAAACCCTCCAAGGAATTTTAAAGATTCTGCTTGTATGCGAGATACTTTTTCAGACAATGTATTTTGACGTGTTAAATACGGATGGTTGTTCATTTCATCAGGACTTATATAGGTTCCTTTTCCTATTAAAACACGCTCAAAATAATCGTTAATATCGTGTTCTCCATTATCAATAACCATAACACCTCCAAAAGTTGGATAAGGAAACAAGAACCCTTTCCATTTTATCAAACTCACTACTTCTACCCATTTTCCGGAATCGTTTTTCATATAAAACACATCTCCAGGTTCATAATTAAACAACATCCAAGGGTTGAAACGTTGCACTACTGCGTTGTAAGTGTTTCTACTAAATTTTAAAGACTCACCTATTGAAAACACTACAGGAATACGATTTTCACTTGAAAACCTAGGAAATGGTGTTGTACTAGAGACTGAAAAAACCTCTTCGGTATTGTCGCTTATTTGTTGTAATGTATATTTTTCTGAAGGTTGAATGGCCATAGTCCATTTGTTTTCACCATCGACACGAACTAAGTGAGGTAACGACACGTCTTTAGTCTCTCCTACACTTTCGTTTGCCATTGAAAAAATGTTACGAAGTGGTTGTATACGCTCGTTTTGAGTTAGAGGAAGCTCGTTGATTTCAACTTTATTTAAATGATTAAAGACATTGTAGGTCTTCATGTAATCGTACATTTTAAAATGCCATCCTACTGCATAGAGCAAACCAAAAAACACAAGCAAAATACCCAAAATACCTAATCGACCACCTGTACTTGCTGTTTTTCTAAACTTTCGTAATCCAAAAAACAAGACTATACCACTTAACAAGATAATGAAAATGTATTTTCTAAGAAATAATAAAACTGGTTGATAATCGTCCCTAAAGAAGAATAATGCCAACACTAATAAAATGTAAGTTAAAATTGCAGGCTTTCCGTTTTTCCAGAATAGTCTCATGTTTAGTTTTTAGTTGTTAGTGAATTACATCAATCCTTTATCCTTCAAGCGTTCACGAGCACTTTTCTCGTTAGTTTTTGGTGCTTCAGCTTCAGGTTCGATTTTGTTCTCGACTGCGCTCGAACTGACATCGCTGTCTTTAGTTCTTAAGTCTTCAATAAAGTCTTTTCCTTTTTCAACAGCGTCATCAAACTTATCTTCTAAAGAATCACTTTTCTCTTCAATTATTTTAGTTGATTTAATTACAAAATTTGCAATGTAAGTTCCTACAAGTGTACCAACAATAACTGAAGCAAAAGCTGAAACACCATTATAGCTTCCAAAGATTTGAAACGGAGTTAAAAATTGAACAGCCACAGCTACAACCAAAAATAAGGCTACAACAAAAATTAATCTAGGTATAAAGGTTTGCTTATAAATGAATCCTTTTTTACTATCAGGCTTCATTTGTAACTCTTTACTGTTTACAATTTTATTCACAAAACGATATGCTCCATTACCATTAGACTCTCTCCAATACAAGAAAATGCCAAAAAGTATAGCAGCTATAAAAATTACAAGATCTAGTCCCATGTGTTTGTTTTTTAAGTGAATGCTTTATAAAATTAGTCTATTTTATTTAAATATTGTTACGTATAGTGTCAATTACCCAATCTTTAAACGAGTCGTCCCAAGTCTCATAGGTTTTATAAAACTGCTCTTTATCATACCAATACAGAAACAATACATCCTTTGGAGAAACATTTATTAAAAGCTTCCATATTAAATCCTGATGCATTGGCTCTAAAGATGAATGAGGTTGGTGTAATGCATGGTATAGATCAACATCTACCATATCTTTTAATTTATACTCGTTGCTAACCTCTAAGCGTTCTAAATATAACTCTACACAATTAATTTTTTTAAGTGCATTGATATCTATTTTATTTAAATAACTCTTATATAAAATTTTACTCTCAAATATTTCTTTTAGAGAGTGTTGAGTCTCTTTAAGTTGTTGAGAGAGTTCATATTTTTTTACACGATCGTATCTTGGGGTTTTAACCACTTCATCCAAATCGCATTCGGCAATTAAATGATTTCGTAGTTTTTCAATTAATTCATCATGATTGATATGGTACATCAACACATCGTGTGTAGTATCATTAATAGCTTCTTTGTACCATTTTTCATCTTCAAACACGATAATATCCGAAATAAAATCGCGTAACACATACACACCTCCAAAAGCTCTTGTATAAAACGAACTCACACTATATTGAAGTTCTGGTAATTCTAAATCCCTGTTACGCAAATCTCCATAGGTATTTGCCGATTGCAATAATTTTTCGTGTAAGGTTTCATCAATAAAATTATTACCTTCTTTAAACTGCTCAATAAGTTCGTGTTGTTTTTTTTGTGCTTTATTAAGGTTGTTTATTAACCTAAAATGAATGTTTATAGTTTTGTATTTTAAAACATCCATAGGTCCATAAAATGCATCGATACCTTGATCAAAATCGAGACAAATTGCCGAGTCTCTAGTTATATCGTTTATTTTATTACCATAGGTTTTAAAAACCAATTTCATTAACTCTCTGTCAAACGTATGTGTAGGCAAATAGACAGGTTTTCCTTTTTGCAACGGAGAAATAATAATGGCATGTGCATTGGCTTCGCCATGGTTTAAGTAAAGTAATTCCTTTTTTTCTTCAGCAATTTCAGGGCTCCAACCTATACCATCAATTGAAAAACTAGTAAGCTCTGTTGGCGAAAACCCTAATGTTTTTAAGCACTCATTATAACGCTCAACCAACTTACCACTTACAGGAAGTAGCTCACTTTGATATAGATTTGCTGCTTTTAGTTTATTCATAATTATTTCCCACAAAAGTGGAAATCTTATTTTTATTCTAATTCTCTTTTGGATTCCGCATCAAGTGCGGAATGACAGTAAAATTACTTTTTGTCAAACTGAGTTCTTGCTTCCAATTCAATATTAAGCTGATTAACTCTTGCATCTACTTTTCGTTTAAAATCAGTATCTGCAATTGTAGCAACATTGTCTAGATAACGCACAACCTCTTGACGACGAATTTCAGAAAAATCCAAACCTCTCATATTGGTTCGCATCAATTCTTGTAACATATTGAGTTTGGTATCATAATCCTTTTTAAAGTAAAAATCAGGGTTACTAAACCAATCTTCTTCTAAATCAAAATCAGTTAACCTTAAAGATATAGCGCTTTGTATATTACGAACATCTCTAGACGAGAAAAACGGAAAAACAGCTTGTATTTCTTTATATAAGTTTGCAAAAAATAAATGCTCATTGGTTTTAAAATGCTTCTCTACTTGATCATATATATCATGAACTCGAACTTCTGTAGGTTTATCTATATTTTGTAAGATATCGCCCATACTCTTGGCTAATCCTTGATTTTGTAGATAGCTGTAATTTTCTGGTCCTTGCATATTTACAAAATCAGGCATAGTGTCTTGTAATTTTCGCCACCATAAATGATCTTGGTCTAAAAAGTCGTGTTCGGTACGTGCTCCATCAATTTTAAAACGTCCTTGAACACGTGAAATTACTGCTTTATCCAACATTTCTGGAAGGTTGGTAAATAACCCTATTGAGCTATTACCGTAATTAACAGCATAAGCACCTTCGGTATATCTTAAAAACACACCTATTACTTCTTTTATACCTGCCGAAACACCTTGTGCAGTACGCTCTTGAAGATTATTTTCAGCATCATCAATTGGAGCAAAAATGAGTTTTGAAGGATCTTGTAATGGTTTCATCCACTCTACCATTTTTTCGGCAGATCCACCTTGAAATGTTGATATCAACGTATCAGGCATTGGATGGAATAAAAATGGAATATCAAGATTGTCACAATGCTCTTTTAAACGTGTTGCAATAGCTGCAATAAGCATACTTTTTCCTGTTCCTGGAATTCCGTAACCCATAAACACTGGCATAAAACCTCCTAGTTCCTGAAATGGATTCTTTTTTGCTGTAAAATCGTAGCTTAACATACGCTCGGTTAAACGTCGTGCAAAGTGTTTTGCATCTCTGTTACCTACTATTTGTTCAAATTGAATTTTATTAAACTCTACACTTTTGGCAGCTCCTGCAAATACATTGTCCCAACCAGATACAGCAAAGTCTGATTTTTCTAATTTATAGGTTCTATCTAAAATAGTTTCGGTGTACTCCAACGTGCTTTTACGCATTTGGATTTCATCTATTAAGGCTTCAAAATACACAACCGTAAAATCGGTAACGTCTTTATCGCTTTTTATAATATCTGGATGCGACAAATACTTGTCGTAATAATAAAGACAACACGAAATTCCTTTTAATGGTGATAACAAAGATACTTCTGGCAGACCTGCAAATTTTTGCTTCATAACGCTTAAATCATCTGAAGCAACGGTTTTAAGGTTATGCAAAATATTGTAAGCCGTAGCATATAGCATAAAAGCTGTTGCTGTTTGCATTTTGCTTTCGTACTCTCGTTTTCCTGAACTATCTAAAGCAGATTTTCGCTCGTTTAAACTTGATAATCCTGAAGCATCATAGTAACTATCTTTAATCCAAATACCCAAAGTAATACCTTCTTGAACTGCAAATAAGGTTTGATTTAAATGAATTGGAATAGCAACAGAGTCTGGTAATAAGCGTTTTTTTAAAGCTAATATGGTTTTTGAAACTGAAGTCAACTCAACATTGCTTCCATTATTGGCACGCGACAAATACAGTAAAATAGATTCATCTTTAGCATCTTTGTCTTTGTTTTTTGCACGTTGACCTTGCTCCCACTGTACACTTTTTAAATACGATGTTGCTTCATCACGAAGCATATCAAGTTCTGTTTGCTTTATAGGAAATGTTGAGTTGTGTTCCATGTTTCTATTTTGTCGTCATTTATAAATGAAATGAAGTAATCTCTTGTTTAAAAGATAACCACGTCACTTTGTTCCTCGTTATGACGTTGTTTTTTTAATTTTTAATTCAGAAACCTGAATAGGCGGTTTAGCTAGTCTATTCATAATTTCAGGTGTTTTGTTATACAGCATTTGTATAATACGATGTGGTGCAAATACATATTTTTGATGTATCGGTTCGCTCCACTTTTGTAAGGTTTGCTTATTGAAAAAGCTACCTTCTTTAAACTCACTTCCTGAGAATACTTCATCAATACTCAGCGACAACGCATACGACTCTATACTTAATTCTTTTTTGGCTATGCTTTCTAATATAGCATGAGTAATTTCATTTTCATCTTTTGCAAATACATTATGAAAAGGGCCTAAATCTATTCGTTTAATGTGTTTTGGATGTACTTCAGGCAGCTTTCTGTCTATTCCATAAGCCATAGTGTCTAAATCCATATCTCTGTCCGCAGTGGTCTTTAAGACTTCATAAATTTTATCTCTGTCTTTTAACGGATTTCGTCCTCCACTATAATCAAAGTACATGAAGCATATAAATGGCCTATTATGTGCTACATCATAAAAACTCCAACTGGTCATAAACTCAGGCGAAACGTCTTTTGGTGTTTCCATAATGCGACCTTGTACAAAACGATTAAAAATATACTTTTGCTCTACTGAGGTGTAATAAACTATTGAAGCCGCTTGAAACAGTTTTTCTCGTTTTATGGGTTGTTTTTTATGAAGTAACTCATGTAAAAACTCATCTTGTAATTGGCTAACATTTTTGAGTTTAGAAATGTAGTCTTCTTTTAAGGATAAATCATTAAAAAGATACCTAAACTCCAAATAGTTAGGGAAACCAGAATCGGTTAAATCTACTTTCATATTGTCTTCATCGTCGTACATATATTTAATACGCATAGCCTCGACTGAATACAATAACAAATCACAAAACTGCTTAAAATAAACAACTTCTTGTGTGCTACATAATCCTTGATTTTGAACACTTACAATGAGTTCCTTTAGAGCAAAGTCTACCATTTTATGATAGAATACATATTGCGCTTTGGAGTCTAGTGTAGCGGAATCTAAAGGAGTTACAATCATGTTTTGAGTTTGCAGTGAACAGTATTCGGTTTGCAGTCAATTATAAAAATACTGCTAACTGCAAACTGAATACCAATTACTTTTTAAGATAATAAGTCGTCATTATTTTCAGGCTTTTTGTCGCCAGTTGGCTCTCCTTCACCTGAAGGTTTATTAGCATCTGCCTTATAGTAGTCTTCAAAAATTTCTTTCATATCAATACCATAACGCTCAGCAAAATTCTTTTGAATTTCAGAATCTTTGGTACGAATTTCCTGTAACGCTTCAGCATAACTGCTGTAAACACCTTGCATTACTTTTTCATGCACAGGAATATTATCCATCATTTCTTGACGTGCTCTTGCACTTGCTGTATGCATTGATGCAAGAGTTTCTCCAATATGTTCGTCAGTTTTTACACCTAAATGCTCTAAAATAGCTGCAAATTCTTGGTCAGTTCGCGCTTTTAAAGCCACTACGTAACCATCGTAATATTTTAAACGCTCTTCAGTATCACTCTTTAATTTTGCACGATGTGTTTGTAAATTACTACGTAAAGAGGTTAATACCTTAATGGTTAAATTATGCTTATGCACAAAGCTGTCTTTACTTGCAGCAAGTGTTGTATAGGCGTTTTTAAGTCCTTCAAGCTCTTCTACTTTTTGTTCTAAAGTGGTAACTTTACCAACCGCTTCAGCATATTCAGCAGATTGCTTATCAACAATTTCTTCTAACTCTTGACGTGCTTGTTTTAATAAAGCATAGTTTTCTTCAAGCTTTGCTTCTACTTCTTTCTTCTTCTCTAAAGCTTTTGTATGGTTTTTTGTGGCTTCAACAATCGCATCTTGAAGTTTGTCTTCAACTTCTTTAATTTCTACTTCACGATCTTTTAAACGCTTTACAGCTGCCTGACTTTTAAACGATAACTCATTTAATAAAGTTTGTACATCTGCCGATTCTATACGTTGCTGAAACATCGCTTTGGCTTTGTTATCTGCTTCGTCACGAGATTTTTGGGCAGCAGTAAGTTCGTCTTGCGCTTTTTTGATTTTGCTTTTTCTTCCCCAAAGGTTGTTCCACCAAGTGTCTGGTTTAGCTTCGGCATCTTCTAGTTCAACTCTTGCGCGTTCTAGACGTTTTATGGCATTATCAATGATTTTTTGTTCATCAGCATTTAAGCTAGAGAAATCTTCAAAAATAATCCCAACTTCGTCTTGATAATCAGTTAAATCTTTAATGGCATCAAGTAAAGACGTTCTATCTTTTTCTGCCATATGCACTACATCGTCCAATGTTGCATTAAGTATTTTTTGACGCACTTCAGGATCATCTTCCTGTGCTAATTTAGATTTCATAGTGTCAATGGCTTTTCCCCAATTAACATCTACTTTTTCCTGTTTTTCATTGGAATTGGTTTCTAATAAATCAAAATCATCAGACATATTGTGTAGTGTTTTTATAGTTGAACAATTTTTGGATAAGCAATTTCGTTAAAAAATATCATTTTCAAAACTAATGCTCTTAAAATATCAGTAGTAAAAAAATTAAAAATGTTACAGGCTTTAAAAAATGTAACGCAATCATTATCTTTAGTACTCAAACACTTCTATTATGAGAAATTCAATTTTTATTACCGCTATTTTAGCATTGTGTTTTATAAGCTGTAACACAGATAAAAAAGAATCAGCAACCACTGAGACAATTATTGAAAACAATGTTGATGTTGAAACAACAACTTCCGATACTTCTTCTGAAATAAAAATTATTCCTATTGAACACGCTACTATGGTCTTGGAGTATAAAAATGTTGTTGTGTATGTTGATCCTGTTGGAGGAGCAGAAAAATTTACTGAACAAAAACCACCTAGTATTATTTTGGTTACTGACATTCATGGTGATCATTTTAATGAAGAAACCTTGTCAGGAATATTAGGAAATGCTGTTAAGATTATAGCTCCTAGTGCTGTAGCTGAATTGCTACCAAAACCGCTAAGAGATCGTACATTGGTTCTTAATAATTCGCAAAATAGAGACTACACTTTTGATGGTGTTGAAATTAATATTGAAGCTGTACCAATGTACAACTTAAGAGAAGAGGCTTTAAAATTCCATGAAAAGGGACGTGGTAATGGTTACATTTTAACTATGGGAGGAAAACGAATTTATATTTCAGGTGATACTGAAGACATTCCTGAAATGCGCAACTTAAAAGATATAGATATGGCATTTGTATGCATGAACTTACCATACACCATGACTGTTGAAAGTGCTGCAAGTGCTGTTCTGGATTTTAAACCAAAGCAAGTATATCCATACCATTACAGAGGACAAGGTGGACTTAGCGATGTAGAAAAATTTAAAGCCATTGTGAATGATAAAAATGATGCTATTGAAGTCGTTCAATTAGATTGGTACAAATAGTGATTACTCCATTTTTTATTAACAAATTTATAATGAAATAGTTACGGTTTTAATTAAAATTGTATATTTGGCTTGATTAACCCCAACTATCAACCTAATTATGAATGCTTTATATTCAATTTCAAAGTTACTTGTAAGCACTACTCAGCTTACGGTTGTACTCATTATTACAGCAGCAGTATTTATGTTTTTTATTGTGGTTGCAGTAATAAAAATGAGAAAGTTAAAGGCTGAAAATAAGAAGCTTACTGAAATGGAATCTTTAAAAAATGACGTTGAGGAGAGCTATAAAGATTTTACAAATGGCCATTTGTATGAATAAATTAAAATCACTTAAATAAAAAAGCCTGCATTTTGCAGGCTTTTTTTATCTATCTAACTAATTTTTTATACTTAATTCGTTTCGGCATTAAGTCACCACCCAAACGTTTTTTCTTGTTCTCTTCATAATCACTAAAACTACCTTCAAAGAAATAGACTTGGCTATCGCCTTCAAAAGCTAATATGTGCGTACAAATACGATCTAAAAACCAACGGTCGTGAGAAATAACCACAGCACAACCAGCAAAGTTTTCTAAACCTTCTTCTAGCGCACGTAACGTATTTACATCAAGGTCGTTTGTAGGCTCATCTAAAAGTAGTACGTTTCCTTCTTCTTTTAGTGTCATTGCTAAATGCAAACGGTTACGCTCTCCTCCTGATAGTAATTTTACTTTTTTGTTTTGTTCACTTCCAGAGAAATTAAAACGACTTAAATACGCACGAGAATTGACTTGCTTTCCTCCCATCATTACCAATTCTTGCTCATCACTAAAGTTTTGCCAAATGGTTTTTTCTGGATCTATATTAGAATGACTTTGGTCTACATAAGCAATTTTTGAAGTATCACCTACTACAAACTCTCCTTTGTCAGGTGTTTCTTCGCCCATTATCATTCTGAAAATTGTGGTTTTACCTGCACCATTTGGTCCAATAACACCAACAATTCCAGCTTGAGGTAGGTTGAAGTTTAAGTCTTCATACAATAACTTATCGCCATAACCTTTACTTACACCTTTTGCTTCAATAACATTGGTTCCTAAACGCGGTCCATTTGGTATGTAAATTTCAAGCTTTTCGTCAAGTTGCTTTTGGTCTTGACTCATTAATTTATCGTAGTTCTTTAAACGCGCTTTTTGCTTGGTTTGACGTCCTTTTGCTCCTTGACGTACCCATTCTAACTCGCGTTCTAATGTCTTTTGACGTTTTGAAGCTGCTTTTCCTTCTTGAGCCATACGTTTAGACTTTTGGTCTAACCATGAAGAGTAATTCCCTTTCCAAGGAATACCTTCACCTCTATCCAGCTCTAAAATCCAACCTGCAACGTTATCCAAGAAATATCTATCGTGCGTTACAGCGATAACTGTTCCTTTGTACTGTGCTAAATGATGCTCCAACCAATGTACCGATTCTGCATCCAAGTGGTTGGTAGGCTCATCAAGAAGTAATACGTCTGGTTCTTGTAGTAATAAACGACATAAGGCTACACGACGACGCTCACCACCAGAAAGTACACCTATTTTTTTATCGCCATCAGGAGTACGTAATGCATCCATGGCAATTTCTAATTTGGTATCTAATTCCCAAGCATTGGAAGCATCTATTTGATCTTGTAATTCGGCTTGACGGTTCATAAGCTTTTCCATTTTTTCAGGATTGCTATACACTTCTTCCAAACCAAACATATCGTTTATTTTGTTGTATTCATCTAGAATAGCTACAGTTTCAGCAGCGCCTTCACGCACTACTTCCATCACTGTTTTTTCATCATCTAGTTGTGGTTCTTGTTCTAGATAACCAACAGAATATCCAGGTGAAAAAACCACATCGCCTTGATAGTTTTTATCTACACCTGCAATAATCTTTAATAATGTAGATTTACCTGAACCGTTAAGACCTAAAATACCAATTTTAGCTCCGTAAAAGAAGCTTAAATAAATATTTTTAAGTACTGGCGTATTAGCCGATTTAAATGTCTTGGTTACACCAGACATTGAAAAAATTACTTTTTTATCGTCGCTCATAATTATACTCTTCCTTTTAATGCATTAAACACCCAAGCAATACAGAAAAAGCCAAAACCAACAGCAGCAAATCCCCAACCTGCAACATCGTCATAGCGAAAAGCTCCTAGTCCTATTAAACCTAATCCTACAAAAATCATAATCCATGTGGCCCAAGCCAACACTGTATTTTTATTCATTGCCATTTCTTAATCTTTATTTTTAGTTAGCAAATACAAATATCGTGTTTTAACTAACAAAATTCAACCAAAGTAAGGTGCTTTTAATTATTCTTTAAGAAAACACCTTTTTCAAGCTGTAAATTTAGCCTCACAAATACGCTGTATATATCACAATAAATTTTGAAATTCTTAATTCTAACAACCCTTTTTTCTTAATTTCTTAATTAACTTTTTCTTATCATTTTTTATACGTCGATTACTTAATAATAGAACTAATTTTGTTGTTTATTTCTTTTTGAAAAATCTACGTATAAAAATATGAATAAAGCCTTACTATCATTAGCTATTGGAGGATTTGGAATAGGACTCACAGAGTTTGTTATTATGGGTATTTTACCTGATGTTGCAAATGCTTTTAGTATTAGTATCCCTGATGCTGGACATTTTATTTCAGCCTACGCTTTAGGTGTTGTAATTGGTGCTCCTATTCTTACAGGTTTAGGAAGTAAATGGCCTGCAAATAAAGTGCTATTAATACTTATGCTTTGGTTTACAGTTTTTAATACACTTTCTGCCTTTGCTACTGGCTACAATTCATTTATGATTTTACGCTTTTTATCTGGCTTACCACATGGTGCTTTCTTTGGTATTGGTGCTGTAGTTGCAGGAAAACTATCTAAAGAAGGTAAAGAAGCACAAGGAATTGCTATTATGTTTAGCGGATTAACTGTTGCAAACCTTTTGGGCGTGCCTTTAGGAACCTATTTAGGTAAAAACTTTAGTTGGAGTATTTCATTTTTAATGGTTGGATTTGTTGGTGTTCTAGCTGTTCTTGGTGTAAAGTTTTGGATGCCAAAAATAAGACAATCAAACAACACTAATTTTTTAAGTGAATTTAAGGTTTTTAAACGTTTGGAGTTATGGTTGATAATACTACTAACAACCATTGGTACAGGTGGATTTTTTGCTTGGTATAGTTATATAGCTCCATTGATTACTGATGTTGCTGGACATCCTGAAAGTGTTGTGTCTTATGCCATGATTTTAGCTGGATTAGGAATGGTAATTGGTAATTTTTTAGGCGCAAAACTTACTGAAAAGTTCTCTCCATTAAACACTGTAACAATTGTGCTTTGCATGATGGTTTTATGCCTTTCTCTAAATACGTTTTTAGCATCAGATAAAGTACTTGTATTAGTGATGACTTTTATAATAGGTATTGTTTCTTTTTCTATATCAACACCTATACAAATGCTTATTATAAAATCGGCTAAAGGCTCTGAAACATTAGGTTCTTCGTTAAATCAAAGTGCTTTTAATGTTGGTAATGCATCTGGAGCTTATTTTGCAGGACTTCCTATTGCTATGGGTTATGGATATACAGCTGCTGATTGGGTTGGTGCTGCTATGGCTGGTTGTGGTATTTTTATTGCTTTAGTAATATTTACTTTAAAAAATAGACAAGCCAAAAAAGTAAAAAAGCACTCATTTTCATAAGTGCTTTTTATATTATAATTGTTACCTATTTTACAAAGTCATCATAGGAACTTCAATAAACAACAATTCAGAATCTTGTTTTGTTTCTATTGAAAAACTTTCGGTTTCTGAAACACCTATAGCGTCTCTTGTTTCAAGGTTTTGATCACCTATAATAATGTCTCCATAAATAGTCATTACGTAAACACCATGATTACTACTTTTTAGGTTATAGGTAAACGTTTCACCTTGACTTAAATCAATGCGAGATAGTTTAGCATCTTGATGAATTTTTAAACTTCCTTCATGATTATCATCAATAGATGTTACCAAGGTTTGTAATTTATTTTTCCTGTCAGAATCACTAAATGTTTTTTGATCATAACGTGGTGAAACACCTTGTTTGTTAGGTATTATCCATATTTGAAACAAACTTAAATGCGAATCTTCAGAACCATTAATTTCAGAATGTTGCACACCAGTTCCAGCACTCATTACTTGCACTTCACCTGGTAATACAGATTGCCATTCGTTATGCATAGAATCACGATGTTTAAGCTCTCCACTTAAAGGAATGGTGATAATTTCCATATTATCGTGTGGATGTGTTCCAAAACCCATTTTTGGTGCAATAACATCATCATTTAATACGCGTAACGCTCCAAAATGAATGCGCTCTGGATTAAACCAACCTGCAAAGCTAAACGAATGATTGGCTTGTAACCATCCGTGATTTGCAAATCCTCTTGTTCCTGCTTTGTGAACTACTGTTTTCATTTTATTATCCTTTCTGGGCTTCCCCTTTTATCTTAATTTATCTAATAAATCACTTAATTGTGATGCTTCTTTTTCTGTGATATTTTTTAACCAATCGTCATTAAAATTGTCTGATATATCTTCTAAAAGTTTTAATCCTTCGCTGGTGATAGCAACTTGTACCACGCGCCTATCGGTTTCAGAGGGAATGCGCTCAATGAGTTGTTTTGCACAAAGCTTGTCTGCCAATCGTGTGGCATTTGGAGCTCTGTCTATCATTCTTGATTTTACATCTTGCATCGTCAATGGTTTATCAGCTCCACGTAAAATGCGTAAAATATTATATTGTTGTGGTGATAACCCGAACTTTGCAAAAAATGTATTTTGTTTTCCAGTAATCCAATTGGCTGTGTACAAAATATTAATCAGCGCTTTTGTGCGGTTATCCTTAAACGAAGAATTAACGTCTTTTGAAATATCTCCCATAGTTTTTAGGCTTTTACATCATTATAATCATCAGCTTTCTTTTTAAAAACTGCTGCTGCAAACGGACAAAGTGGTAAAATTTTAAACGCTTTTTCTCTTGCAAATGCTACAGCTTCTTCTACTAGTTTGTAACCAACGCCTTGACCTTTTAGACTTGCATCTACTTCGGTATGATCGATAATAATTTTTTGTTCTCCTGCATAAACGTAAGTCATTTCAGCTATTCGTTTCGCATCTTGCTCTATATAAAAAGCACCTTTTTTAGTATCGTCTTCTTGCTGGATGTTCATAACTATATTGCGTTTTGAAATTTATCTACTTCAACTAATAATTGGTCGTTTAATTCCTTATTAGTAATCTTTCCTTCAGAAAAATTATTTCCGAATTGCGGTAAAGAAAACACGCCTACAATATCTGCTTCATGTCTTGGAAAACGGTCTTCAGCAATGGTTAATACCGATTGTCCGCCTCTTGCTCCTGGTGATGTTGCCATAAGCAGCATAGGTTTTCCTAAAAATGTTTTAGCTTCTATACGCGATATCCAATCAAATAGGTTTTTAAAAACTGAAGCATAAGCGCCATTGTGTTCTGCTAATGAAATAACCATACCATCAGCTTCCTTTATTTTATTGAATAACTTGTGAGCGTTTTCTGGTTGTCCGCCCATGCTTTTTTCTAAATCTGTACTAAATAGCGGTACATCAAAATCATTTAAGTCTAATACTTCTGCTTTGGCTCCTTCTACTAACCCTGAAGCGTATGTTGCCAATTGTTTGTTGATTGATGTTGTGCTGTTACTTCCTGCGAATGCTATAATATGTTTCATGTGTGATTGTTTTTATTTTCCATGGCAAATATATAACAAAACATTTTATTTTCCAAGGAAACTATTTACATGGTAATATTTTTAACATAGCTTTTACATTACAACGTTTTCGTAGCAAGGTTAAGTTTTGTATTTTTAGCCTGCATTAACAACTTGCGTTAGGGGTTGCAGCGGCATCCTCCCTTTTTTTTAGGGAGATATAGCGAAAAACCCGACCACGCTTTTGCGTGGTAACGCCCTAATTAACTATATAACATCTGATGGATTTAAACTTCAACAAAAACGAAGATCATAATAAATTATTGGTTTCTGAACTTAAGAAACGACTTGCAAAAGTAAAACTTGGCGGTGGCGAAAAGCGTATTGAAAAACATAACGCTAAAGGAAAAATGACTGCTAGAGAACGTATTGATTATTTGCTTGATGATAAAGCCAAAAGTATTGAAATTGGTGCTTTTGCAGGTGATGACATGTATAAAGAACATGGTGGTTGTCCGTCTGGCGGTGTTGTAGTGAAAATTGGCTACATAAAAGGGAAACAATGTATTGTAGTGGCTAATGATGCGACTGTGAAAGCTGGTGCGTGGTTTCCTATAACTGGGAAAAAGAATTTGCGTGCACAAGAGCTTGCCATTGAAAACAAATTACCAATTATTTACCTTGTGGATTCGGCTGGTGTGTATTTGCCAATGCAAGACGAGATTTTCCCTGATAAGGAGCATTTTGGTCGTATTTTTAGAAACAATGCTGTAATGAGTAGTATGGGCATTACACAAATTGCTGCTGTAATGGGTAGCTGTGTTGCTGGTGGTGCTTACTTACCTATTATGAGTGACGAAGCGCTTATTGTGGATAAAACTGGAAGTATCTTTCTTGCTGGTAGTTATTTGGTAAAAGCTGCTATTGGCGAAAGTATTGACAACGAAACGCTTGGTGGCGCAACAACTCATAGTGAAATTAGCGGTGTTACGGACTACAAGGCTAAAGATGATAAAGATGCATTGGATAAAATAAAAAATATTGTTGATAAAATAGGTGATTTTGACAAGGCTGGTTTTAATCGTACTACGGCTAAAAAACCTAAAGAAAATCCTCAAGATATTTATGGTATTTTACCAAAAAGTCGTGCCGATCAATACGATATGTATGAGGTTATAAAACGTCTTGTAGATAATAGTGAATTTGAAGAATATAAAGCTGGTTACGGACAAACCATTATTACATGTTATGCCAGAATTGATGGTTGGGCTGTTGGTATTGTTGCAAATCAGCGTCATATTGTAAAAACTACTGGATCTAAAACCAAACCAGCCGAAATGCAATTTGGTGGTGTGATTTACAATGATTCTGCCGATAAAGCCACGCGTTTTATTGCCAATTGTAACCAGAAGAAGATTCCGTTAGTGTTTTTACAGGATGTTACCGGTTTTATGGTAGGTAGTAAGAGTGAACATTCAGGGATCATAAAAGATGGTGCTAAAATGGTAAACGCTGTGAGTAATAGTGTGGTGCCAAAATTCACCGTTGTAGTTGGTAATAGTTATGGTGCTGGTAATTATGCTATGTGTGGTAAGGCTTACGACCCAAGACTTATTTTTGCATGGCCTAGTGCTGAACTAGCTGTAATGAGTGGTAAAAGTGCTGCTAAAGTATTATTACAAATAGAAAAAGCCTCTTTAGAAAAACAAGGTGAAAAATTCACCAAAGAGAAAGAAGACGAACTTTACAACAAAATAAAAGCACGTTATGACAACCAAGTATCGCCTTACTATGCTGCTGCCAGATTATGGACCGATGCGGTTATTGATCCTTTAGACACCAGAACCTGGATTAGTATGGGTATTGAAGCCGCTAACCACGCTCCTATTGAAAAACCTTTTAATTTGGGTGTGTTGCAGGTTTAACTTAAAAACACTTTGCTTTCTTATGAAAAATTTATTTTTGATTTTATTCGTTTTAATAAGTTCAATAAGTATTGGGCAAAATAATTTAGATATTAATAGAAAGTATGTAAGTATAAAAAGCTTAAAAAATTCAAAAAATATCAATTTAAAAAATGCAATTTATCTTGAAAGCGACACGCTAGTTGTTGAAAAAAGTATTCCAATGGGAGAATTTGAGGTTGATTTTGGAGATTTCGACCCTGAATTTATTGAACACTATAAGGACGCTGTTTTTGGAAATAAAGAAACTAGACGAAAAAACTTCAAATTATCTCATGTTAAATTATGGACATCTGACATCAAAGTTTATTTTGATAAAAGTGTTGATAAGAAGACAAAAAAAGAACTAAGTTCTTTTTTTAATGAAATCTCAAAAAATTCTAATTCTTTAAAAATAAGTGTCGTTTCAAAATTAGAACTCTCTAATTATTTAATCTACTATATTAATTCAAAAAAAGATAAAGAGCATCCTAATATTATTCAACAAAAACCAATAACCTATAATTTATTACACTCTAACAACAAATTCTACAGTGGTGTTTTACGATTAAATACTTTATCTTTTTTTTCATTTAATGATCAAATCAATAGTCTAAAAGTTCAATTCTTCAAATCTTTAGGTCAATTTTGGTTGATTAACAATGTACCATGTGAAAGCATACTAGCCGATTGCTATAGTCCAACCAAAAGGCTTACTGATTTAGATTTTAATATTTTAAATTTTCACTATAAAAACGTTTATGATTCTGATGTAACCATCTTTAATTACGAACGTTTAATTGAAAAATATTCTTTATTAAAAAAAGAGCATCCAACCCAAACTAAATTTATAATTGATTAAACTAATGGTATTGCACAAAAAAAACAACTTCTTCATTATAGCTTTAGTACTTTTTTTGGGTTCTAATAGCCTAAGGTCTCAAGATAGCTTAGAAACAAATAAAATTATTTATAAAGACTCTGTAGTATCATTAAATCATGGAAATAGAACTGATGGAGTTACGGTTCCTTACGAGGAAAGAGATTCTGTATTTTTAGAATTGTATAAAGATGTTGTTTTTCAAAGCAGTAAACATTGGAAGAAACATGTTAAAGAAAAGCAAACCATAAAATATTGGAAAGATGAAGTAAAATTATTTTTTGACAAAACTGTCGATAAAACTGTTAAAAAAGAACTTTTAAAGTTTGCTTTAGATTTATCTGATAAAGTTGATTCTTTAAAAATTAGAGAAGTTAATTCTAAAAATGATGCTAATTATTTTATCTATAGCTTAAATTCAGAAAAAGATTATAAATACGAACAAAGAATAAAAGGAAAAGATGGAGTTGGCTATTATATAAATTGGGATGGAAAGCAACAGTTTTACAAGTGTATGTTAGAATTAAATCCTCAAATTTTATTTAACAAAGAACGATTAATATTTGATGCTAAGAAAGATTTTTTCTCTTCTTTAGGCTTTTTTCATAAAACAGTAATATTATCATGTGATAGTTTTTTGGCTGAATGCAATTCATCTATAATCGAGCTCTCAAAAATAGATTTAGAAATTCTAAGATATCATTATTCTTATGGTATTTGTAAAGGCACTGATTTACAAACTTTTGAAGACCAACATGAAAGAGCTAAAGAGATACTAAATACCACAAATCATACTATGTTATTTCTTCATAAAGACTAAAAACAAAAACGCTTTGCTTTCTTATGAAAAATTTATTTTTGATTTTATTCGTTTTATTTGCCTTTTCCTGTAAATCTACTAAAAACAATACTGAAAAGAATACGAAAAACTACACCCTTTCAGATATAAAAACAAGTGCGTCATCAATAGAAGTTGGAGAACTAAAAAAGCAAGAAATTGTTGATTTAAAAAAATATTTAAAAGAAACTTTCAATAAAGATTTAGATAGTTTAAAATATTTAACCATATCATATTTAAAGTCCAAGAATAAATGTTGGTACGATAATTATCAAAATATAAGTAGTGATAGTAACAAAGACTTATTAAATAAATTGAAAACAAAAATGAATTCCGATTTATTAATAGCTCATTATGATTCAGGCTACAACTCTTTTTACAGCTTACATGATGAAAAAAAAATTATTTCATCACTTTTTGACAGAGGTTATGAAACCTGTGATTTTATGTTAACCATCAACAGCATGGGTGTATACCTATTTAAAACAAGTCATTTTAGTATTGATACTTCAAATGCATTTACTAATGAATTAAAAAAACTAGAAACAAATTAGTTTAATTTACTTAGCGTTTTAGCCCTCTGGATTTTTTTCGATGATGTCTCTGCAAATTGTTCTACAGAAAGTATTTGTTTTGGCACTTCGTATTTTTCTAAATCAGAAAAAATAGCTGTATCTAATTCAGTTGATTGTCCTTCTAAAACCAATACCACACGTTCTCCCAAAGTGTCATCTGGTTGAGAAGCCACAAAAAAACGTTGGCTTATTTTTCCGTCTAGCTTTGCTTCAATTTGCTCAGGAAATAATTTAACACCACCTGAATTAATCATATTATCATAACGACCTATAACCTCAAATTCTGTTTTAGAATATAATTTTACAATATCGTTGGTTACAATAGTTTTATCTGTAAGCTTTGGCGCTTCAACCACTAAACAGTCTCTATCGTCTTGTGATATTTTAACGTCTTTTAGTAACTTAAAATGCGCTTCTCCTTTGTAATTGTTTAATGGTTTAATAGCGATATGGCTTAAGGTTTCTGCCATACCATAAGTAGCAAATACTTTTGTTTTTAATGGCTCAATATCTTTTAATAATGATTTTGAAACTGCAGCTCCTCCAACAATTAATGTATTTATATTTTGTAGTCTTTTCAATGATTTTTGTAGTTGCATTGGTACCATAGCACAAAATTTATATGGCTTTTCATCGTCATAAGCTGGTAGTGTACTTGGTTCAACAATGTCCAGTTCTAAACCTAAAATCATTGCTCTTACTAGCATCATCTTACCTGCAATAAAGTTTGTAGGCAAACAATGTAATGCTGTATCTCCTGGAGATAACTTAAACCTATTCCCTGTTGCTATTGCAGAATTCACCATAGCTTGCTTGCTTACTTTTATAAGCTTTGGGTTACCTGTAGAACCTGAGGTTTTCACATACAGAAAATCCTTTTCGTCTAACCAATCTAAAAGAAAATTGCCTATAATTTTTTCATAAGCTTCACCTTCTTTTATTAAACTATACGAGACTTCTTTAAGCTCCTCATGGTTATAACTAGTATTATTAAGCTTAAATTTTAAATGTATCTTGTCAAAAGTAGGAATCATTTTTGGTATGATATTAGATGTGTTAAAATTATAGTATTTTTAACGAATTGTACTAAAAATTTAAAATTAAAAAAATATATATTTGACAATAAAGCACGAATTATGAAGAAGTCCCTGTTAACCCTATTGTTATGTCCTCTTTTTCTATTTGCTCAAGATTTTTCGAACGAGGATTATATTTATTTAAAACGTCACGAACACATAAAAATTGGTTTAAAAAATCACAAGTTTGATATTGCCAAAAACATATCAGAACAAGCTGAATTTTTAACTTCTAACAAACTTTATTTTGCTAACGAATCTATGCACTTTGACAGCTTTACTTCAATAGAAGATATTGATGCTTACACCTACATTCCTAGTCAAGATAAAAAAGTAAAGGTAGATTATATCGAAACCAAACGTGCTTTTGACAATGGTGTGTTTTACAGTGACCAAGAGTCAAAAAACTTTATTTTTCCTGCTGTTACTAAAGGTGCAATTACCAATTTAAGCTATAAAGAAATTATTAAGGACCCTCATTTTTTAGGACTATTCAGATTTGGAACTTATGTACCTACTAAAAGTGCGCAACTCTCTATTGAGTTTCCTAAAAATGTAAATATTGGGTATATCGATTTTAATACCGAAAACATAAACTTAGATTTCAAAAAAGAAGACACCAAAAACGGTTACACCTACACTTGGACAGTAGATAATATTAAAGGCTACCAAGGTGAAGAAGACAGTGAAGCTATTTTATATTATTTACCACACATTATCGTTTACATCAAAAACTATGAAGAAGACGGTAAAGTCCACAATGTATTAAACGATGTAAATGATTTATACAAATGGTACAGCTCTTTGGTTGATCAAATAGATACTTCTTCTTTACAAAAAGTATATGCTATTGCTGAAGACATCACAAAAGACCTTACTACTGATAGAGAAAAAGCCGAAACCATTTTTAATTGGGTACAAGACAATATTACTTATGTTGCTTTTGAAGATGGTCTTGGAGGATTTATTCCTCGTGGTGCTGCAAGTGTTTGCGACAAGCGTTATGGCGATTGTAAAGACATGGCAAACTTGCTCTACGAAATGCTTAATCATGTAGGTATTGAATCTTACAGAACTTGGATTGGAACTAGAGACAGACACTATTCTTATTTTGAAGTACCTACTCCAATGGTAGACAACCACATGATTACAACTGCTATGGTAGAAAACGACACTATATTTTTAGATGCGACTGATAGTTATGTGCCTTTTGGAATGCCTAGTGAGTTTACACAAACCAAAGAAGCGCTTTTAGGTATTGATGCTGATAATTTCAAGGTTATAAAAGTACCTGTTCAAAGTGCAGATAAAAATACATCTACCATTACCAGTCATTTTTCATTAGAAGATGGTATTGTAAAAGTCTCTGAAAAAAGAGCGCTTAAAGGTTATGAAAAAGTGAATTTCATTTCAGATTACACCTATAAAAAAGATGATAAAACCGAAGAGGAATTCCTAAATACTACGTTATCTCTTGGAAACAACAAGACCAACTACTCCAACATTACACTGGAGAATTTTGATAACAAAAGTACTCCATTACAATTAGGTTATGACCTTAGTATTGACAGTTATGCTAAAACTATTGGCAATAAAACGTATATTAACCTAAACATAGACAGATCGTTATCAAACAGTAGTATTGATTTAGAAGACCGAAAATACAGTAAGAAAATTGACCACGAGTTTATAAAAAGCTTCACCACAACGTTTAAAGTTCCTGAAGGCTACAAAGTAAACTATGTTCCTAAAGACCTTACGTTTGATAACCCAGAGTATGGTTACACCATTTCTTACACTGTAGATGGAGATACCATTACTCAAAACAAATCTATTTATGTAAAAACACTAAGTATTCAAAACAAAGATTTTGAAACTTGGAACAGCTTTATCAAAAGCCTTATAAAAGCCTACAAAAAAAGTATAATAATAGAAAAGATATAATGATAAAAAAAGCATTGATTGTATTACTATTTGTAAGTACAAGTAGTAGTTTTTCCCAACATTTTAGAACCTACGATTGGACCGAAAAACCTAAACTTCATAAACTATCTGCTGAAGATGAAAAAGAATCCTCAATAGGTATTTTAAAAAAGCATATTGTTGAATACGCGTCTAGTATGATGTCTCCAGAGCCCAAACGCTATGAGACAGAACACACCATTACACGAGTAAACGACGATAAAGGTATTGCAAGACACAACACAGTTTACATCCCAATGTACGAAGTAAAAAAGGTTGTAGACATAAAAGCAAGAACCATTAACGCCAAAGGAAAAGTTACTGTGCTAAACCAAGACAATATTAAAGAGGTTAAAAATGTTGACGAATATGGAGACTTCAAGATTTTTGCTATTGAAGGTGTTGAAAAAGGTTCAGAAATAGAAGTGCTTTACACAGTTGAAAAAGAGTTTGACATGTATGGTTCAGAAACTATGCAGAGTAACTACAAAATCAACGAAGCACAGTTTATTTTTATCACAGGAAAACTTAATTCCAATGTTAAAGCATATAGAACTGACTCTACATTTAAAGACGTTACAATTGATGGTGACAATGCCAAATCGTTGACATTAAAAAACATTCCTGCAATGGTTGAAGAAGAATATGCTACACCAGATGCCAATAAAATTACAGTAGTATATCAATGTTTTCCGCAAGGTCAAGACATTACCCAAGACATGTTTTGGACTAACGTTTCCAATAATGTTGGCGGAAGATTTTTCCCTGAAACTGCAACCAGTAAAATTGATGCAGATTTAGCTACCATAATCGAAGGAAAAACTGATCTTTCGGTATTTGAAAAAGCGTCTAGAGTAGATAATTTTATTAAAAGTAACTTTAATGTTATCAAAAACAACAATGACGAGCTGTCTGATTTAGACTATATTCTTAAAAACCGTTCAGCAAGTGATTTTGGTATCATAAAAGTATATGCAAACTTTTTAAAAGCTTTAGATATTGAATACGAAGTAGTTATTACTGCTAATAGATTTCAGTATAAGTTTGATCCAGACTTCTTTATTCCTAATATGCTTAGAGATTTCTTAATCTACTTACCTACTGAGAAAAAATACATCGCTCCAGACAGAATTGAATACAGAGTTGGTGAAGCTCCTTTCAATATTTTAGGCAACTACGGATTGTTTATTAAGAGCGATTTTAGCCACTATTTCTCTAAAATTTCTCAGGCAGATCCTGATTATAGTCAAGTGAATCGTATTACAGACATTACGTTTACCGAAGATTTTGAAAGTACTATTATCGACATGCACCAAGAGTACTCAGGACATTGGTCTGCTACTAACAGAGCTGTTCTTAACTTATCGTCAGAGCAAGGTGTAAAAGAGTTTAAAGACTATCTTACAGGTTCTGGCATTGAAGATAAGGAGACCTTAAATTTTGAAACTAAAAATGGTGAAATAAACCAAACAGAATATAACATACCATTTATAATTGACTGTAAAATTTCTTCAGAATCCTTAATTGAAGATGCTGGTGACAGTTATATCTTTCAAGCTGGACTAATTATTGGTACACAAAGTGAATTGTATCAAGAAACCGAAAGAGTTAACCCAATTGAAATGACCTATCCTAATGAATACAACTACACTATTACAGTTAATATTCCTGAAGGTTATACAGTTGAAGGTTTAAGTAGTTTAAACATTGACGAAAGCTACAAAGACAGTAAGGGTAACAAAGTATGTAAGTTTGAATCTGGTTATAAGTTAGATGGCAATACATTAGTAATTACCATTCAAGAATTTTATAAGACGTTAGAATATGATTTGGACCGTTACGAAGAATTCAGAAATGTAATTAATGCAGCGTCAGATTTTAACAAAGCAGCTATTCTATTTAAACCTATAGAATAGAAAGCAAAAACAAGACAACAAAAAAGCGACCATTTGGTCGCTTTTTTTATTCTAATATTTTATAATCTTCTTTCGGTGGTTCTTGTACAGTACCAAATAATTTATCCTTCCAATTCGTCCATTTGTACTTTTTAGAAAAGATAAATAATAGTATTGGAAACATCACAAACACTGGTACAATAATATCTATTAGTCCAGAATCTTGAGGATCTGCTACACTCTTAAATATAGATGGTGTTTGAAAAACTGTCCAGTCCGCTGTAATTAACAATGCACCAAATAGGTTATTTGCCGCATGAAACCCTAAAGCTAACTCCAACCCTTCATCCATTAAAGTCATAATTCCCAAAAAGAAACCAGTTCCTATATAGTAAATCATAATTGTAGGACCAACCTTTTCTACTTCTGGGTTAGCTATATGCATCAAACCAAACATTATGGATGTAAAAAATAAAGGTATTGCTCTAGACTTAGTAAAAGCTCCTATTCCTTGCATTAAATAACCTCTGAATAAATATTCTTCAAAGCTGGTTTGTAATGGCACTAATAAAATTGCAATAACAGCTAAAATCAAAAATGGAACTAAATTAAAATTTAGCACATAATCATCAGGAGCTAAAAAATAGCCAAGTAAAGTAATTACAGTAGTAATGGTTCCCCAAAGAAAAAAGGAAAACCAAATACGTTTCCAATCTACTTTTGGGCGAGAAGTCGTTAAAGAAGTAATGGACTGTTTATGTATATACTTAACCCAAGCTAACAATACAAAAAGACCTATTGCAAGAGGCAACAATGTCTCAATTAAAAACCTGTTTTCCCCTTTTTTTTCTACTTCACTTTGAATAATAGCGTCCATATCTAAATTAAAAACTTTAATGGCAATATATTGAAGTACCATAAGTCCAAAAAATCCTAAAGGAATCAATATGTATTTCCAAAAGCCAATATTTCCTTTAAACGCTTGTTGTATATAATTCATCATATAAGTAAGTTAAAATTCCAATCTAAATTTTTATTGAAGTGCAATTTACCATTTTTTACCAATAACGGACTATCAAAATTATTAGTAAACAAACTGCCTGTGCCTAAGCCTTGTGGCATTGTATTTTGTAAAGTATACGTCCATTGTGCGATGGCATTTAACCCAACATTACTCTCTAATGCGCTGGTAATCCACCAACCTATACTTCGCTCTTCAGCTAAGTCAATCCACGCTTTGCTTCCTTTAAAACCACCTATAAAACTTGGTTTTAAAATAATGTATTGCGGATTAATGATTTGTAATAGTTTTTGCTTTTCAGAGGCTTCAAAAACACCTATAAGTTCTTCATCTAAAGCAATTGGCAATGGTGTATCTTCACACAAACTCGCCATTTCATACCAATTCCTTTGCTTAATAGGTTGCTCAATAGAATGTAAATCGAGCTCGCTTAAATAGTTTAATTTATCTAAAGCATCATCAACCGAAAATGCACCATTAGCGTCAACCCTAAGCTCGATATCGCTTTTTGAAAACTCTTTTCTTATAGATTTAAGCAGATTGTATTCTGTTTGAAAATCGATAGCGCCAATTTTCATTTTAATACATGAAAAACCTGCTTCAATTTTCTCTTTAATCTGTTGCTTCATAAAGGCTTCGGTTCCCATCCATATCAATCCATTAATTGAAATAGCGTCTGTTCCGTTAGTAAATTCTGAAGGAAATAATTGAAACGATGATGCGCTTTCAAGAGATTTAAAAGCCATTTCCAAACCAAATTGAATACTTGGAAATTCAACAAGCTCACTATACAACTCCTCTAAACCTAAATGAATATTATTACAAGTCCATTTTAGTTTTTCTTCGTAATCTGGTCTGTCGTCTGCACTTAAACCACGTAAAATCCCACATTCGCCTATACCTTGTTGTCCATTGGCTTCTATACTAATAAACCAAGTTTCTTTGGTTTTAAGAATCCCTCTGGATGTTCCGCTAGGTTGTTTAAAATTAAGAATGTACTTGTGGTATGTGGCTTTCATTGGGTAATCAACATGATGAAATACATTAAAATTTATGGTGCATACTCACTTGTAGTTGCCCTTTTCCTTGTGCATTGGTTTTTTGGTTCATCCAACCCAATTGAAACTTAATTTTTGAGTTCAACACATAACCCAATCCTAAATACGTACGGTTTCTATCAAAAAACTCAACCGTTCTATCATCACCTATATCTTGTTGTCCGTTGATAAATAATTCGTTGTATAACGCTGCATAAATGGTATTCTTCTCGAACGTTTTTTTATTAAACGGAATATTCATAAACAGGTTATAACGATAACGCGTTCTAAAATCTTGGTCTTCAACAAAACGTTGCTCATATCTAAAACGATGCGTTAAATACACACGTCCTCCTATTTTTTGTGGCAAAAGTGCTTCTTGGTAAATTCTACTTTCAACCGAAGTATCATCGCTTTCACCTAAGGCTCCAGATGTAATATGCGCATATCCTAAGGTTAATTTTACTGACGTATTTTTTGGTCTGTACGTTACACCAGAACGTATAAGCAACTGCTCTAAATCTCCCATGATGTTCCAGTTTCTGTACTGCACATCACCTTGCAACCCAAATTTGCTCTCTTTAAACTGAGTATCAAAAAAATACATGTACCACGCTCCCATTTGGTCTGGGTTTTGGGCTTTAGTGGATTGCGTAAATGATACTGTTAAAATGGAAAATAATAATAAAACACGAGCTGTTTTGGTCATAGCATTTATATTTTTGGATTGTTTTAATCCTGATTTAGGATAATAAAAAAAGTATTAAATTTAGAAACACAAATATCTTACTTAATGCCTGAATTTCCAAATATCATCCACTTTGCCATTCCTTTTTTCATCTTATCAATGGCACTGGAATTATATGTTACCACACGCGAAAAATTTAAAGAAACTAAAGGTTACGAACCCAAAGATGCCTTTGCCTCTATTGCTATGGGTTTAGGCAATGTGTTTTTAGGCTTTTTTAGTAAAGCTATTGTGCTTGGAGCTTTTGTAGTGATTTATGAAAACTTTAGGCTCTTTACCATTCCTGTGGCTTGGTGGAGTTTTATTTTAATTTTCTTTGCTGATGATTTCTCTTACTACTGGTTTCATCGTATTTCGCATGAGTGTCGTTTGTTTTGGGCATCTCATGTGGTGCACCATTCGTCGCAACATTACAATTTAAGTACAGCATTAAGACAAACGTGGTCTGGTGGCTTTTACTCGTTTATTTTTTGGTTGTGGTTACCGCTTTTGGGCTTTCATCCTGCTATGATTTTACTGCAAATGTCTATTAGCTTACTATATCAATTCTGGATTCATACCGAAGCTATCCATAAAATGCCAAAGTGGTTTGAAGCTGTTATGAACACACCTTCGCATCACAGAGTACATCATGGTAGTAACCCTATTTATTTAGATCGAAATCACGCTGGCATCTTAATTATTTGGGATAAGATGTTCGGTACATTTCAACCCGAACTTAGCGAGGAAAAAGTACGTTATGGTTTGGTAACTAATATTAACACATACAATCCTGTAAAGATTGCTTTTGTTGAATGGTACAATATGCTTAAAGATGCGTTTTCAGGAAAAAAATCGTTAAAAGACCGTTGGCATTACCTTACCAAGCCACCAGGTTGGAAACACGATGGTACAGGAAAACTTAGTGACGATTTACGAGAGGAATGGTTAAAGTCTGCTAAAACAGATAAAAACTACTGATAATTATCATATACTGTTTGCCAAAAAACCTTTAATTTTATAGTGTAATTATTTCAAAGCAAAAAAATGAAGAATATACTATTACCTACCGATTTTTCTGATAATTCATGGAAAGCGATTTCATACGCTTTAGAGCTGCTTAAAGATGCTGAATGTACATTTTACTTAATGCATTCGTACGAGCCACAAGTTGCTGCTCCATCAACAGCAGTTACCTCTAAACGTGCCAACTCTATAATTATGGAGTCTATGAAAAACGAAGCTATCTCTGAACTAAACCGCTTAAAAAAACAGATAGATGCCTTACCTAAAAACGAAAATCACACGTTTAAAACCTCTATAATTAACGACTATTTTACAAGTGCTGTAAAGGCAAAAGTAAAAGAACACAGTATTGATGCAGTAATTTTAGGAACCAAAGGTGCTAGTGGTTTAAAAGAAGTAACGTTGGGTAGCAACACTGCTGGTTTAATTGGTAAACTCACTTGCCCAATAATTGCAGTACCTTCTAACGTTGTATTTAATGACATTAACGAAATTGGTTTTGCTGTAGACTACTCTATAAATTCTTATACCAATGGTTTAAGCTTATTAAAAGCGCTAGCTGAACATTTTGAAGCACAAGTTTCTGTGGTTCATATTTTAAAAGATAAAGCATTAACGCCTGAAAAAGCGTCTAGTAAAGAGAAACTTATCGCGTTTTTAAAACCAGTACCAACTCATTTTTATCAATTAACTGATGTCTCAGTAGCAAAAGGAACTCGTATTTTTAGTGAAAGCAGACAATTAGACATGATGTGTGTCATTGCTAAAAAACACAATTTCTTTGAAAAGCTATTTAATAAAAGCCAGAGTAAATCTATAAGCCATCACGCTAAAGTACCTCTCATTATTTTTAATGAAGCGTCGTTTTAAAACATAAAAAAAATCTACTAGTTGCTAGTAGATTTTTTTTTGACCGATATCGTTTAACGTGTTTGTGTATGGTGTGTTGTGTGTTTAAGTAACTAAGTTAGCAAACTTTAACGAACTTGAGAAATTTCTGAGTGGATTTGGACGTAGTCTAATCAGTCGTAATTGTTGTTATACATTGTTGCCCACAGTATTTATTTATTAGACTTTATCATTTCGATTTCTAAATCCTTTTGTTTTTCTTCAATTCTTTCTATATCCTTTTCCAAATCTTTAATTTCTCCTTTTTGATTTTCCATATCTTTTTGTAAAGATTTTACCGAATTAGAGTTCTCTTTTGTTTCCGAAATTAAGTTTGAGTAAGAAAGTGTAAATATCAAAGTCGCTATAGCTACAAGAGCAACAACAGTCCAAATAAAGAATTTTGTTTCAAGTTTAGAGTCGATTTTACCTTCAAGTTCTTGTCTTAATGTGTCACTAGAGTCACTAATTTTATCACGAACAGTTTGTATGCTATCGTTTAAAGTATCATAGCGTGAATTAAAACTTTCATTAAGTTTAAAATATATTGTTGCCGTTTCAGAGTTTAAATTTTCATTTAAAATTTTTTGATTTATTCCGCTAGTTTGTGATTTACTAATTTCAAAATCAGTTGACGTTTGCGAATTAGGTAGTTCCTTTCGCTGATTTAGTTTACTAAGACTTTGTTTTAGGTCATACTCATCGTTTTTCTGAGATATGACTTTCTTTTTCTTGTTACCTCTACCCATAATTAGAAGTCCTTTAAATTTTCAACTAAGGATTTCTCAACTGCCAATGAAGCTGTTATCACATCTTTAATTTTGCTTTTACTACCTATACTGTCATTTGCTGTTTTGAGTAAATAATTGTCTGTGTCAATTCCAATCCCAATATCATTTTTTCGGTCTGTATTTTTAAACTCTCTTATTAGAAAAGGGTCATTTTCTTTAACTGGTCCAATATGATATGTACCATTTTGATAAACAATTTGTAACCTTAAATCATTCGTCGGAAAATTCTCAAGGAATATTTGAGATGGAAAAGCATTTTTAAAATTCTCAAGGACTTTATTAAATTCTCGAGATTTAGTTTTGTAAGTTCCTTGTATTCTGCAACCTATTCTAGTGATATTTAATGTTCCAATAATTTCGCTAATTGAGTCATATACTTTCATAAAATCACTAACAAATTTTTCTATTGAGTCAATTTTAGAACTGATTAGTGATAAGCGGCTTATTTCCACTTGAACTATATTTTTGATAAGTTCCTCATTACTATTGTCAGCAATTTTTAAAGCAGAATCACCAATGCTCCAATCTGCTCCTTTGATAATATTCAAGGAATTAATTTTATCAAGTATTGTTCCTTTTAAGTCAAGGAATTTTGGTGCTGGACTATATCGTAATTCAATAATTACTTTACGATTTAAAATTAGTGAACTATCAATATTATTTTTCATTATTATCTTATTTGTTTTCTGTTTTTATATTGTGAACAACTTTTAAAAGACATGGATTGCTTTAACAACCCACACCTTTAGTCAAGCATTTTTTCGTTCAACCAAATTAATTTAAAAAACTAAAAAACAAATAGTTAGTTATACATTTTTATCAACAGTTATAACTCAATACTCTCACCTATTTCTAGCAGCATTAAGTCTTTGTTTTTATCAAAAAACTGGCGTTTGGCTTCTTCGTGGTCAATTTCAATATATCCAAAGGTATCAAAGTGGTAACCCAATACTTTATCACATTGCACAAAATCGCTCGCTGTAATGGCATCTTCAATTCCCATGGTAA
Organism: Meridianimaribacter sp. CL38; assembly: GCF_004328055.1. Taxonomy (NCBI): domain Bacteria; kingdom Pseudomonadati; phylum Bacteroidota; class Flavobacteriia; order Flavobacteriales; family Flavobacteriaceae; genus Meridianimaribacter; species Meridianimaribacter sp. CL38. Next base: position 423,586 of record NZ_QKWS01000002.1, read on the forward strand.
AATTGTCACCTATTGGCAAAATGGCTAAGTCTAGTTTAGTACGCAATGGTATCAGCTTCATATCCATAGTTAAGGCTGTATCACCAGCTATGTAAATGTTTTTGTGTTCGCCTTCAATCACAAAACCTCCTGGTTGTCCACCATAGCTACCATCAGGAAACGACGAGGTATGAATAGCGTTAACGTATTTTACCATACCAAATTCAAAATCCCACGAACCACCATGATTCATTGGGTGTACTTCAAAGCCTTGGGCTTCATAATACGAGGTAATTTCAAAATTAGATACAATAACTGCATTGGTGTGTTTTGCAATGGCTTCGACATCTAAAATATGATCTTGATGCGCATGCGTAATCAAAATATAATCGGCTTTTAAACTGTTGATGTCTATATGTTTTGCCTTGTCATTGGCAGTAATAAAAGGGTCTACCAAAATATGTACGTCGTTAACCTCAATGCCTAAAGCGGCATGACCGTAAAATGTAATTTTCATAGGATTACTGTTTTATTTTAAAATCATAAATTGTTTTTTCTTTCTACCATCACTAGCCATAATAAAGGTGTTGTTTTCAAAGGTACCAAAGTATGGTGTGTAGTAGGTATTGCCTTTATTGTCTTGTATTTTGTCGTAAGACACTTTTCCATCAGCTGAATATACAAAATCAAATAACGCAGTAGATTCTAGGAAACCTTTTGACACTTTGGTTCTTCCATCATTCTTTTCGGTAAGTCGCTTACCAGAATTTAAAATAACGTGCAATTGGTCGTCTTTTAAAAAGGCATTATACGAAGGTGCTGTTGCTTTTTTAAATATGCTTCGTCCCCAACTTAACTCACCTTTAGCATCAAATTTCATAATTAAAATATCGTCATAATGGTAGGTTGTTACCCAATAACCTCCTGTAGTTCCTGTTGACACATAGGTTTGTGTAATATAAAACTCTTCGGCTAAAATGTAGGTATTGCCATTGTTATCTTGCAATACGTAATCTACATAAAAGTTAGAAATTTCTTTCCCTTTAGATTTTTTTCGGTCTGCTCTGTTTTCACCATACAAGTCTTTATACACCTCAATTGGCAGCTCATAAGAACGTTTACGTTTTACAGCAAGCGCATTGGTATCAATTACAAAATTGCAACCTCCTTTAATCTTAAATACATTTTTTTCAGAATAGAACCCAAGCAAGTGCAATTCATCTTGAATGATAGAAATATTAAGCGACTGGATGTGCTCATCTTCACCTAAAGAAATTGTAATATCATTTGTACCAGACTGTGTGACTTTGTTGAGTACAAACTCGTAATTAGCATCTCCTTTTCGTTTTAACGAACGTCCTTTAATAAACAATTTTCCTAGTCCGTAAACTGTTGCGTTATCGTCAATAGATAAATCGTTGTGCTCATAAAAACGCTTTTCGTGTTCTTGGTACGCCTTTTCGTAAAGCAGGCTTAAATTGTTAGAATTAAACACTCTAATAGTGTAAGAGTTGCTGTTCTTTTTAATATTATCGGTAGTTATGGCAAAATAATTTCCGTTTGGTGAAATGGCAAAACTGGTTTGACGCTTGTTTTGTCCTGAAAACAACAACTGCTTCTTCTCTACTGTAGTTTCAAAAAGTTTGACCTTTTTATGAGTTTTAGCTGCAATGTCAAAAATATGGCAGTACACAATACGCTCAGTCTTTTTTGGCGCATAAACAGTAAAAAATTTAATCTCGTTGTCATAAAATAACTCACCTACAAACGTTTCTTTTTTATCGCTCTCTACAACCTCATTAAATACTTTTTTAAGATTAGCGTCAAAAATATCAAACAGAATATCTCTTTTACTATTACGCACTATACCTGTAAGTCCAGACTCTGTAGTATGAATTGAAAGGATATCGTTTGCTTTAACTTTGTCTTTGTATTCTTCACTTTCGGTAACGGTTAGTTTAGTAGTACTTTCTTGGGCTGTAGTAAAATGTAATGCCAAAAGCATTACAATTAGGGCGAGTTTTTTCATGTAAGTGTTTTATTGTTAATTTAAGGAAGAAAAGTACAAAAAAACTCAGACACATTGAAATACATATGTCTGAGTTTTAAAGCCCCAAATTTCATTGCCAACACTGTAGCAAAATATGCTGACCTACAAAATTTTCGAATTAAATATATAAATTAATTTATTGATTTACAAGTATTTATGAAAATATTTTTTTATAAGATATACCCTACACCTAAAAGTACAGAAAATAAAAATGTAGTAAGTGCTAATATTTTTAACTGCGAATCGAAGTCTGAAGCAGTTTTAGCTTTACTTATTTTTTTGGCATGAATTATCAACGGAATGTAAGCCACGAAAAACAAAAAGTTTAATGGTGAGGTGTAATACAAAATAGTAAACACCAGCGAAACCAATATAGCTCCAAAAATTAATGCTAAATGATACGTTTTAGAACGTTGCTTACCTAGTTTTACGGCAAGAGTAATTTTGTTTGACAATATATCAGAATCGATATCTCGCATATTGTTTAAATTGAGTACACCAACACTTAATAACCCTAATGAAATTGAAGGTAAAACCACATTGTGGTCTATCTTATTAGCATATAAAAAGTAGCTACCCATTACACTTACAAGTCCAAAAAAGATAAACACAAAAACATCTCCTAATCCTCTATAACCATAGGCTTTTGAACCCATAGTGTAGTTGATTGCTGCATAAATACTAAGTCCTGCCAACACGATAAACAATAGAGAATACAATAGATTACCTTGCCCAAAAGACATGTAAATAAGTAAAAGAGACAATACAATAACTATAAGTATATTTACCTTAATGGCTTCCAACATTTGAGCTGGAGTAATACTTCCGCTTTGTATAGCACGTTCTGGTCCTTGTCGTTCATTATTGTCGGTACCTTTAATACCATCGCCATAATCGTTAGCAAGATTTGATAAAATTTGTAACGCTACAGTAGTTAAAATAGCAAGTACAAAAATGGCTGTATTATAGTTTCCGCTATAAAACGCGAAACAGGTTCCAATAATAATTCCAGAAACAGATAAAGGAAGTGTTCTTAGTCGAAAAGCAGACAACCAAGGTTTAAGTTTACTCATTCAAATAATTTTTATGGCTAAATCAAGGAATCCACTTTTTATCAAAATTTGGCTTTCTTTTTTCTAAAAAGGCATCTCTACCTTCTTTAGCTTCATCAGTCATATAAGCCAAACGTGTTGCTTCACCAGCAAATACTTGCTGCCCTACCATACCATCATCGGTTAGGTTCATAGCAAATTTAAGCATTTTTATAGAGGTTGGTGATTTTGCCAATATCTCTTGAGCCCACTCATAGGCTGTATCTTCAAGCTCGTCGTGAGGAATTACAGCGTTTACCATTCCCATTTCAAAGGCTTCCTGTGCAGAGTAGTTTCTTCCTAAGAAAAAGATTTCACGTGCTTTCTTTTGACCTACCATTTTAGCTAAATAAGCCGATCCATAACCACCATCAAAACTGGTAACATCAGCATCAGTTTGTTTAAAAATAGCGTGCTCTTTACTAGCAAGCGTTAAATCGCAAACTACGTGTAAACTATGTCCTCCACCAACTGCCCAACCAGGAACAACAGCTATAACCGCTTTTGGCATAAAACGAATTAAACGTTGTACTTCAAGAATATTAAGTCTGTGGTAACCATCTTCACCAACATACCCTTGATGTCCTCTAGCTTTTTGGTCTCCTCCACTACAAAAACTCCAAATTCCATCTTTGCTTGAAGGTCCTTCGGCAGAAAGTAACACTACACCAATACTTGTATCTTCATTAGCATCGTAAAATGCATCGTAAAGTTCGCTTGTTGTTTTTGGTCTAAAAGCGTTTCTAATATCAGGTCTGTTAAAGGCTATCCTAGCAACTCCATTACACTTTTTGTAGGTAATATCTGTATACTCTTGGGCTGTTTGCCAATCAATTTTACTCATAAGAATTGTTTTCAGCGTAAAAATACATATTTACATCTAATTTAAATTCATTTTTTTGGTCGGACTTTGACGCGTAACTAATTTTGCACAAAAGACGATTGATAAATGAAGGTTTTAGATTCTCCTATAGCAAATCAGGTCGAGGCTACGTATTGCCTTGAGGTTGGCGATTTTCATTTTTTCAAAAATCTTGTAGTTGCAGAATTTAAACAAGGTGCTTATGTTTCTTTTGAAGATTATAAAGAAGCTTATGAGCTATGTCTTGATATTTTTAATAATACGCCTTTTGGCTTTATTTCTAACAGAGTTAATTCTTATTCTATAAACCTAGTTGATGCACAAGAGCATCGAAAAAAACTTAAACTGTTGCACGCTTATGCTATAGTTACTTATAGCCATAATTCAAAACGAATGCTTATAGTGGAAGACCACTATTTCAATTTAAAAAGAAAAAGGTTTAACGCGTTCATTGATGCTTTTAATTGGGTGAACAAAAAAGTAGTTTTAGCTACTCAAAGCGTTAAAGAAAATCATTAAAACAAGCTTTATTTGACGTTTTGTATCACTTGTAAACAAACGCAATCGTTTTCGCTACAAACAACACACAAACAATTATTAATCAACTGTTTGCAAACCAATTAAGCTCAAAAGCAAAACTTTAAAAACTTCTCACTAAAACACATTAACTGTTATAAAATTAACACTAAAAACGTTAAAGTGCAATGGATTACATTTAAGACCTCTTGTTACACAGTATCTTTGCCGCTGATTTTTTAAAAACAACCTATTTAATGCGATTAACAGAGTCCCAATTAAAATCTAAAATCCTAAAAACCTACAACTTAAAAAATGGTATCGCTCATTTTTTTGAAAACTTTGTTGTTATTGAAACAAGTGAAGGTGTTTTTAGTGATTTTGAAAATTCTAAAGACTTAATTTCGCTTATCGATTTACATTTTGGTACTCAAAAGCCTTTTGGCATTATCTCAAACCGAGTAAATTCTTACTCCATAAATATTTTAGATTCTGAAAAATTTAAACAGAGATTTCCAAACGCTAAAGCCAAAGCTGTTGTCGCTTATTCTAATCGTACTACAGATATTTCTAAACTAGAAAGCTACTTTTGTCATATAAAAAGAAAAGACTTTACTTGCCTACTAGAAAGTGAAAAATGGATGAGAAAAGAGTTAAATAACTCTAATGTGACTATTTAAGGTAAATTCCGTCTTCCTTAATTTCAATACGTTTTTGCTTGTATAATGTACCAATTGCTTTTTTAAAGCTCTTTTTACTCATTTGAAGCTGGTCTTTAATGGTGTCTGGATCAGACTTGTCATTAAGATTTAAATAACCTGAGTTATCTTCAAGTTCTTTTAAAATGAGTTCAGCATTTGGTTCGATACTTCTGTAACCTATTTGTTCTAAAACAATATCTAACTTGTTGTTATGACGTATTTTTTTCACATAACCTTTAAGTTGGTCTCCTATGCTAATATCTTTAAAAATGTCTTCGTTAAAAATAAGTCCTGAATGCTTTTTATTGACAATTACATTCATTCCTATTTCAGAAGGATGGGATACAATGATATCAACTTCTTCAAACTGTGATACAGTCAATTCTTTATTATCTAAAAACCTGTTGGTTTTACTTGAAGCTACAAGACGTTCAGTTTCTTCATCTAAATAGCAATACACCAAATACCAACCACCTGTTCTCATTTTAAATGCTTGTTCTTTAAATGGACAAAACAGTTCTTTTACCATTCCCCAATCTAAAAAAGCACCAAACTTAGTAACCTGATTACATCTTAATACTGCGAAATCGCCTTTTTTAATGTAGGGTTTGTCAGTAACCGCAACAAGACGTTCTTCGTTATCAAGATAAACAAATACTTCTAGTTTGTCTTCAATTTCAAAAGACTCAGGTACGTAACGATTAGGCAATAAAACTTCATTCCCTTCATCATCTCCTAAGAACAATCCTGGATCGGTTTCTCTAAGGATTTCTAATGTATTGTATTCTCCTATATTTATCATGTTGCAAAGGTAATGATATTAGTTTATGGATATAAAAAAAGCGCTACAAGTTTGTAACGCTTATATATTGTTTTAAAACAGACTTTTAGTAAGCCGATTCTTTCTTAAAATGCTTAGTCAATAAATAATATACAACTGCTCTGTATTTATTTCTGTTAGACTGACCATATTGCTCCATTACTTTAGCAATACCTTTATCTAAATCTGGACTGTCTTTTAATCCTAATTTCTTGATTAAGAAGTTGTTTTTTACAGTAGTCAACTCTGACTCATCAGAACCTGATACAGTAGATGCATCAGCATTATATATTGATGGTCCACAACCAATAGTTACTTTTGTTAATAAGTCCATATCTGGTGTTACACCAACTTTGTCTTTTAAATCAGCTGCATATTTTGCAATTAGTTCGTCTCTTTTGCTCATTTTGTAAAATTTTAGTTTTTAAAAAATTAATCGTTATTAAATATAGCTATTTTTTAGACACCTAAAAAGCCTAAAAGTCACTTTTTAACGATTACTTAATGTAACTGAAGTAGTTAAGCAATATTTCGTCATTTACTGTTGAAGGTGTAAACACCTCAAGCAACATTGGTTGTTTTGATGCATTAAAGAACGTCGATAACTGCTCGTTCAACTGCGTTTGATCATGAGCTGTTTTATAATCTAAACCGTGCATTTCGCACAACTGCTTTGCTGTAAGGTTGTGTTTGGTTTCAAAATACTGATCAAAGTTTTCGGTGTTTTTATGTCCTGGAAGAATACGGAAAATACCTCCTCCTCCATTGTTAATAACAATAATCCTGAAATCTTTAGGAATATAGTTATTCCACAAGGCATTGTTATCATATAAAAAACTCAAATCACCAGTAACAAAGGTTGTTTGGTTTTTATTTGCAACTGCAAAACCTATGGCTGTACTTGTACTTCCATCAATACCACTTGTTCCTCTGTTGCAAAATACCTGCAAAGTTTTGCTAATATTAAACAATTGCGAATATCTAATGGCTGAACTATTACCTATTTGTAATGCTGTTTGTTTTGGTAATGCTTTAAAAACAGTATCAAAAACTTTAAAATCACTAAAAGGAATTTCTGCTAAATACGCTTTATGTAAATCGTTTCGTTTTTGTTTTACTGCTTTCCAAACTGACTTATAGTTACTCTTTTTAAAGTGTGTTATTTTTGGAAGAAACTCAGAGAAAAACTCATTAGGAGTAGTTTCAATATGCTTTTCTAAACAAAAAAAGGTATCATTTGCTTTTTTACTGTCAATATGCCAATGCTGTTTAGGTTTGTAGTTTCTTAAAAAAGCTTTCACTTTTTTAGACACTACCATACCACCAAAAGTTAACAAAATATCAGGTTGCAACTCAGTAAACTCAGCATCAGTAAGTGGTGCAATTATTTTATCGATACTTGGAAAAAACTCTTTATGATGCAAATTAGATGTGGTCTCTGTAAACACAATAACACTATTGTCGTTCGCCAATTCATCTAACCATTTTTGCTCAATCTCGTTTGGAGGATTAACACCTACCAAAATCATTTTTTTGGAAGCATCACTCCAATCTTCTAAACACAGCTTTAAATCGACACTATCAACTTTTTTCGGTGAAGCATCAACTGTAATTACTTTTGGGTTAACTGACAATTCCTTAACCGTTTCATACAAAGGTTCATCAAACGGAACATTGATATGCACAGGTCCTAATTTGTGAATTGCAGTATTTAGAGCAAGATTTATTTCTTCTTCGTTTTCTTCCTGTAGAGCTTGTTTAATTCCTAAAAAGCGTTCTAATTTATTTTCAATACTCTTTATTATAGCAGGCTCATCATCGTCTCCACTTGTTTTTGGCAAGTTTTTAATGTCGAGCTTTAAATTTGCTGAATATAAAATATGATTTTTATAAACGTCTTTTTGATTGATGGTTTGTCCATCTCCAATACCAACTAGGTGTTTAGGTCTATCTGCGGAAATCACCACTAAGGGAACATCGCTATAAAATGCTTCAGCAACAGCTGGATAATAGTTTAATAATGCACTTCCTGAAGTACACACTAACGCAGTAGGATGCTGAATATTTTGTGCGATTCCTAAAGCAAAAAAAGCAGCACTACGTTCATCTACTATGCTATAGCAAATAAAAAATGGATCGTGAGTAAAACCTATAGTTAAAGGTGCATTTCTGCTACCTGGAGACAATACTATATGCTTAATATTTTTAGCTTTACAAAGCTGAATAACTGTTTGTGCTAGCGGAATTTTTGGGTATGACATACAATTCTATAAAATAGTCTTACAAAATTACTTAATATGCACGACTTAACGAATTTTAATACTACCCTATTTTTACCGAAGTCATCGTTAGTGAACCTGCAACAGGTGTATCATTAAAAAATTGTATATCATCTTTAGATGTTTGAAGTCCTAAAGTATACAACAAAGGATAGTAATGATCTGGAGTTGGTATGGCTTTAACAATGTCGTTATGCAATGATTTATAATTGATTAAATCCTTATGATTACCATCTGTTATTTTGGTTTTGAAAAGCTCATTAATCTCTAAAGCCCAATCAAAACCATAAGTCTGCTCAACCTTATCCCAAGCAATCATTTTTAAGTTGTGTACCATATTACCACTACCAACAATAAGCACTCCTTTTTTTCTTAATTCTAACAACTGTTGCGCTAATTTATAATGATATTCAGGTGGTTTAAAATAGTCTATACTCATTTGCACAACAGGAATGTTAGCTTTTGGATACATATGACTGATAACACTCCAAGCACCATGATCGAGTCCCCATTCATCATCTAATCCTACATGAGTTGATGTGATATGATGCGTAATTTCTTCAGCTAACGTAGGTAATCCCTTTGCAGGATATTGAACATCAAAAAGCTCTTGAGGAAAACCGCCAAAATCATGAATGGTTTTTGGTGCTTCCATATTAGTAACAAACGTACCGTTAGTTAACCAATGTGCGGAAATACATAAAATAGCAATAGGTGTTTCCAAAGTTTCGCCTAGTGCATTCCACTCTTGTGTAAATGCATTGTTTTGAATAGCATTCATAGGCGAACCATGTCCTACAAATAACACAGGCTGTACTGTGTCTTTGTAAGGTAACTTACTTTGCCATTCGTGTAAATGAGATGCTGTCATAACAATATTGCTCGTTTCATCACTTTGGCTTTAGCAACCGTTTCTAACCATTCAGCTTCAGGATTGGAGTCTTTTGTAATCCCTCCTCCTACAAAAACAGTAGCAGTATCATCTACAATTTCCATACAACGTAAATTCACATACAAATTTGTGGTTGTTTTTACTGTTGCATACGCATTGTTTTCAACATTTCGTCGATTGCGATTTCTAGTTTTACTGTCTTGTAAATTAAGAGTTCCCAAAAACCCTGAGTAAAAGGATCTTTGATAGTTTTCGTGTTTTAAAATAAAGGTCTTAGCTGCCTCTTTAGGCAAACCACATACAGCTGGTGTTGGATGCAAAATTTCTATCACATGCTGTAAATCGTCCTTAAGTAAACCTGTTATTTTAGTTTTAAGGTGCAATAAATTTCCAGCTTTTACTGTATTGACCTCACCAATGCTTATACTTTTTACAGTTTTAGACAGTCCGTCAACAATAAAATCAGTTACTATTTGCTGCTCTTGTTGTTCCTTTTGTCCCCAAACCACATCCATATTCCCTTTATATTCTTGGGTTCCAGCCAATGCCATTGTTGAAAATCTATTATTCTCTACCGATAACAATGTTTCAGGTGTCGCACCTATCCACAACCCAACTTTTGGGTGGTACCATAGGTACACAAACGCAGTAGGATAATTTTTCAAGACATCTTCAAACAATTGAAATATGGTTTTGGTCTTTATGTTTACAGTCTCTTTTCTAGACAATACTACCTTTTCAAATTCTCCAGAAACAATGGCCTCAACACCTTGTTTTATAAGTTGAATATGTTGTTGCTTTTCATCTTCATCCTCTTCAGTATAAACCTCAACCTCAACTTTGGTATTAGTAGATTTATAATCACTAACAATATGTTTTGAAGCTGCTTGCGGAATTAAAACTGTTTTAGCTTCAGAATTAAAAGGTGCAAAAACAAAACCTCTTTCTGAGAAATTTTCAACCGAAAACAAGATATCATTTAACTGCAAATAAGCGTTTAGCCTTGACTGGTTTGGTGATCGGTAAACCACAAAAGGCAATTGATTATTATATTGCTGAGATAATCGCGCTATTAAAGACTGAAACTCCATTATTTCTTTTTAGGCAAACTAATAGTAGACAATCTACAAATAGAGACTAAGTTATCGTTATCATCAGTAACACGAATGTCTAACAACTGTGTTGTTCTTCCTTTATGTAAAAAAGTAGCTTTAGCGTAAACGTGACCTTCGGTTACACTTTTTACATGGTTAGCAGTAATTTCAATACCACGCACAAAAACCTCTTCTAAGTTTGAGAATATATTTGACGCAAAACTACCAACACTTTCAGCCAAAGCAGCTGTTGCTCCACCATGCAATACTCCATCTGGCTGATACACTCTAGAGTTTACAGGCATTTTTGCAACTAGAAAATCATCACCATAATCAATCATTTCAATTTGCAAGGTTTCCATTAAAGTGTTTTTACTAATTGCGTTTGCTTGTTTTAATATCTCTTCTTTAGTTAATGGCATAAATACTGTATTTTTAATGTCGCTAACAAAAATACAAAAACAAAGAGCAAAATATGACTCAAGTTGAAAAGGAAATAAGCTATACAACTACAAACTCATACTCCACTTTAAACACGTTAACCAAAAGCACTAAAACTGTATGGTTTGTGTGTCATGGCATGGGTTATTTAAGTCGGTATTTTTTAAAATATTTCAAACAATTTGATGCTAGCGAAAACTATTTTATTGCACCACAAGCACAAAGTAAATATTATATTCCTCCAAAATTTAAATATGTTGGTGCAAGTTGGCTTACCAAAGAAAACACTGTGAAAGAAACCGAAAATGTCATGTGTTATTTTGATGCTGTTTTTGAAGCTGAAAATATACCTAACAACCTCAATTTTATTGTGCTTGGTTACTCGCAAGGTGTTAGTGTAGCAATGCGTTATCTAGCAAAACGCAAACTACAATGTTCTCATTTATTTATTCATTCTGGTGGAATTCCTAAAGAGCTAACTCCTGAAGATTTTAGTTATTTAAGCACCAAAGTCTCTCTAATTTATGGTACTGAAGACGAATATCTAAACGAAGAACGCATTGCTTATGAAATAGAACGTGCAAAGTCCCTTTTTGGTGATACTGTAAGCATTCATCCTTTTGAAGGCAAACATGTTGTAAATGCTGATTTAATTAAACGCTTAGCATAAAAAAAGACCATCAGTAATGATGGCCTTTTTTGTATGTAAAGAATTAAGAATTACTTATAAGTTACTAAAATATCAGCAATCTTTTTTAAATCAGGTTCAGAGATTTCTGTTTTAGGTGCCAACGGAAACAGTTGTTGTCCTGGTCTGCTAATAAAAGCTGCTCTCCAACCTGCCCAAAGTGCTCCAGCAACATCCCAACCATGAGCTGCTACTAGCATACATTCTTCTGGTTTAATGCCCATTTTACGTGCTCCCCAAGTATAGGTATCAGTAAACGGTTTAAACTTCCCGATGTCTTCCACACTCAATCGTTCATCAAAAAAATGAGTTAATCCTGCACTTTCAAATTGCTTTTTAACACCTTCGTTTGAAGAATTTGTAAACGACACCAATTTATAACCTGCTTCTTTTAGTTGCGCTAAACTCTCTTTTACTTCAGGATGCGCAGGCAAACCACGTAAAGACTTTACAATAATGTTTCTGGCTTCATCTTGCGACATACTAATATTATTATTTGCAGCAACCATTTGTAATGCTGCTGCTCCAATATATCCAAAATGCTCATATTGATTGGATGCTGTTGTTACTAATGAATATTGAAGCATTGTTGTAAACCAAAGCGATAGTAAGTCTTCGCGACCGTTTAAAGCTTCTCCTACTTGCTTTTTCATATCGGTTAAATCTAAAAGCGTTTCATTTACATCAAAAAACAAAACTTTTGGTCGCTCTTTTTGTATCATACTTTGTGTGTTCTCTTTTGTGTTTGCTAATACTATATTGGGCATTAAAAGACCTGTTGTTCCCATTAAACCCATATTTTTAATAAAGTCTCTCCTATTCTTTTTCATACAGTTGCTATTGGTTTTTCTGATTATGAATTTACAGTCTCTTTAGTCCATTCATACTTTTTAAAACCTGCATCAACTGGTGTATTTGCAATATGGTTTACATAGTTACTTATGGTTTTTTGCGACAGTCCTAAAATAATTTCTAGTACTTGTGTTTCACCATAACCTGCTGCATAAAACGCATCTAAATCTGCTTGAGTAACATTACCTCTATTTCTAACAATGGTTAGTGTCATAGTACGTAAGGCTTCTAGTTTTGAATCAGCCAAAGGTGTTTCGTTACGTAAAGCTTCAGTAATAGCATCGTCTACTTTCATCATTTTTGCAATTCCTGTATGTGCTGGCACACAGTAATGACATTCGTGCTCTACATTTATAGTTTGCCATACCACAGTTAACTCTTCTTCATTAAACGACGTTTGTGTAAACAATTCGTGTATTTTTTGATACGCCTCTAAAGCTTGAGGAGCTGCTGCCAATACACCATGTAAACCAGGAATCATTCCGTAAGCTTTTTGTGAGTTTTCTAATAATGCTTTACTCGCTTCTGGAGCAGTTTCAATGTTATGAATTTTTAATGTTGTCATAATAATAGATTTTAATTTTTATGTTAATTATTTCTAAACGTTCGTTTAGTTTTAGTGCAAAAAAAAGGATTATAGATTGCTAAAGGTCATTTCTATATAATCTTTAATCTCTTGATCTGTGTTTACTCTTGCTGCTGCTGCAAGTCCATGTTTTGCTAATAACAAGTAATTAGCTTGTTTTAAAATCGTGTCTTGGGACTTGCTAGTGTCTGTTTGTAACTTTTCAATGATAATAGCTTTGAGGTTAGACATAAAATCATCCATCTGTGATTTTATCAATGCATCTTCACTATTACAAAACTCATTATAGGTATTCGTTACTAAACAGCCTTTTTGAGTCGTATTCTTAATCTCCAAATCAACTGAATCATAAAAAAACTGTTTAATATCATCTACGCCATTGCTAGCGTTTTTAAACTTCTCAAAAATGATACTTACCTTGTTTTTATAGCATTGCAAACTTTTTAAGAAAAGACCGTGTTTATTGCCAAAGCTAGAGTAAATAGAAAATTTGTTAATTCCCATTTCTTTTTCTAGCATTTGCATAGATGTAGCTTCATAGCCATTGCGCCAAAACACATTCATAGCTTTTTCAACTACAACATCTTCGTTATATTCTTTTTTTCTTGCCATGTAACTAAATAAACATCTAAATTACCATACAAAACTAAACAATCGGTTAGAATTTAAAAAGCACATTAACCTTTATTTAATACTTATGCGTGTATTGTAACATTCAATTGATAAAACTAGTATCTTTATAGTGAAACATTTACCTGTTACCACAAGACACTAAGAGCATGAATATTCCTCCAATAGAAAACGATCGTGTTAGCTTAACCTTACTGGGTTTAAGCAATTATAAAAAGTTACAAGAGGTCGCTAACGAAAAAGACTTAATTGCCTATTCGCCTAGCGATATTTCTTCTCCTGAAAAGCTAAAAAACTACGTGCAAACTGCTGTTGATGGATTTTACCATAAAACCATTATTCCGTTTATTATCTACGATAAACAGAAACAGAAATTTGCTGGTAGCACACGCTTTGGTCACATCAACTGGGACAATAAAACACTGCATATTGGTTGGACTTGGATAGGACGCGAGTTTCAAGGTAGCGGACTCAATACCAACATGAAGTTTTTAATGCTGCAATATGCGTTTGAAACTTTAGCGTTTGAAAAAGTAGAATTCAGAATAGATGAGCGCAACATACGTTCTAGGAAAGCTGTAGAAAAACTTGGTGCTACACTTGAAGGCATTCTTAGACGCGATGTGGTTTTAAAAGATGGCTTCCGACGTAATACCTGCTGCTATGGTATTTTAAAAGACGAATGGCCAACTATAAAGTTGACCATTTTTAAAGAGTTTAATTAAAGTTGTATTATTCACAAGCAGTTCTTACCAATGGCATTGTAGACGTGTACTTAATAGTTGCTCTGTCTTTAAACGCTGTTCCAGAGTCGTTTAATTCTCCATAGCCTTCAATTAAAACAGAATCATTAACCTTAAATGCAACTTCACGCTTACTTTCAACACCTTCTGAAGTAAATGTATAAGTTCCTATAAGTTTATCATCGTTTAAAGTTCCTTTAAATACACCTTGGTTTGCATCTTTTTCAGCATAGGCATAACTTAAAGTTCCTGTAATACTATCTTCTAGAATATTGGTGATTTTAAACCTGACCTTGTTATTGTCTTTACTATACTCAAAGCAACTCAATTCCACCAAAGCGGTTAGTGTTTCTTCGTTTGCAATAACCTCTTTAACATCGTGTATTACCTCTTTTGTAGTGTCTTTATTGTCTTTACAGCTACTTAAGCTTAGTATAGCACATACTATTAAAACGATTTGTTTCATTGCTTAATAGGTTAAGGTGTTACGCTTTTAAATCGCATCATTGTGACATCGTCTATCAATAAATGTAGTTTACCTTCCTCATCAATTGTATAGGCATTTACTTTTTTAATAATATTTTTAAAATGGTTTTCACCTTCACCACAATACATCATAGTTGCAGGTCCTGGTTCGCCAAAAGAAATGCTATTACCATCAATAGTAACACTAGCCGAATACCCATTACAACCACTATTACCAGTGACTTTTTGGTCTTCTTTATTAAATGTTATTTGCGGTTTCTTATCAGGAAAAAGACCCTCAAAAGCGATTCGTGGACCAGATAAATGCTCCAGTTCCCATTGTGTGTTATACAACGCATCTTCGCTTGAAGATTTTGAAGAATTACAAGCTGTCACTAATACTAACAGCAGTAGTACAAAAGATAGTTTTTTCATGTCTTAGATGTGTTTTTATTAATCTTGAAGTTACACTTTTTTTGGTAAACAGTAGTCACCAAAACATTAAAAAACGATTAACTGGTTTGCTGTAAGGTTTTATTTTTTTCTTTAAGCACAGCCAATTGTTTTTCTAAAAAAGTAATGGCTTTTTCGGTTTTGTAACTGGCTTTTGATGCAAAATCCTTTGCCTCTGCCTTAAACTTTTCTTTGCCAGATTGTGCAGCTTTAGACACATCGTCTTTTACTTCGGTAAAGTCACTTACTATTTGGTCTTTTATGTCCTTACCTTCTTTTTTAAGCTTATCTCTGGTTACTTTGCCTTTTTCTGGAGCTAGCAACACTCCTACTCCTGCTCCTATTAGTACACCTAGTACTATTGCACCTTTATGTATCATAACTATATTTTTTAAGGTTAAACGTGTTTACTTATAAGTAGTAAACTATTGTGTTTTGTTACAAACAAGCTGTGTGCCAAATTGATAGGAAGGAATGGTTTTTTAAAATATCTTCCATGGGTTGAATCCAGCCGCTTCAATTGCAGGTGCTAGAGTGTCTGCCATAAACTCTTTTTCTTCTGTGTCGAGTTCGTCCCAAGGCAATTCGTCAACGAGATTAGAAATCTGTTTCAATTTTGTTTCAGATGTTTCATTTGAATTGTCAATTTTGACAAGTCTATCGAGAAAGTTATTAGTTGCTTTTCTGAGTATAGTAATTACTTGCTGGTCTGAAGAGTTAAGTCCACGAGCTTCCCAATTTTCAGAATTCTCATAAATGTCTGAATTTTTAATCTCGTTTACCGTTTTCAAAAGTTTATCGTTATTCATGTTTTTTCAGTGTTGTTCTTTTTAGTTTAAAAAAGTTTAGCTGCAATAAGCTATAAAAGTTGCTGTCTAAAGTACTTTTATGTTAAACATTGTCTGATAATATACACCAAGAACTATAGCTAATCTATTATCAAATTCTTTTAAATCATATTCACTTGTATGTAATAAACTTTTCTTGGCAAGTTTTGAACTGTATCGATACTTAGTATTTACTATTAAAAAATTTCTAATCCCTTCTGCTTTTGTTGAAAATGCAATACATTTAGAAAATTGTTCGTTCAATTTAATCCTAATTGGATTCATTGAATCAACATTGAATAACCTCTTTTCCAACTCCATGTCTTTTCCCGAACGATTGGACTCTGTCCACAAATTCAGATTACGGATTTTTAACTCCAGTGAATCTTTAAAAAAATCTACTGACAGTTTTTTGTCACTCCAATCAGAAATAAATTCAAAATAAGCTGCTTCATTGGAAAGCTCAGGATATTGTTTTTTTAATTTAAGTTCAAACAATCGAACTGAATTCTCCAAAACATCCCGTTGTTCACTTTCATAACATTTTTTAGATGAAATATTTTTTTCTGTTTTACATGAAAGAAGTCCCAGAAATAATATGATTATTAGTTTTTTCATATTAAAATCAACTTTATAAAAATATAGATTGCTTTAATAATCAATATCTATATCTATTTAAAATTGTTGCTATTTGTTGTTAATAGTCTTTTAATTTAAAAAAAGTTTAGCCGAAATGAGCTATAAATCTTGTTAGCAACTGTTTTTTAATTCAGTTAGTTCATTTATTATATTTGGAAAATTAGTTGGGTTAAATTCAAATTCCACTTTAATAAAATCTGAATAGTCTTTTTGATGAGGGCTTCTTTTTTCAACTTTCAATTCGACTGACAAATGTCCAAGGTTGTCAATATTCCTGAATCTCAAATAAAATTCGTTTGGACTCATACTTTCCAGTTTCTCGTCTCCAATTCTGTTTTTTTCCATTTCAGTTAGCTTATGAATAAAAGCTTCTAAATCTGATAACGCAATCCAAATTGGTCGATCAAATTCAGCATTCAATTCCTCTGTCACTAAATTTATTTTCAAGCGACAACTTGGGTAATTTGCAGTCTCTGAATCAGATATGTTTAGTTCTATTTTTCGAGTTCCTGTTTCGTTTTGTATCGTCATTCACATATAGTTAATCTTCTTTTGAGCTTAAATAATAAGCAAAAATGAGTTGTAATTCAGCGCTAGGGCTTTCGTAAGAAATTTAGAACTAAGCAATTAACTATATATGGCTTTAACACTAGTATTTCTCCCGTAAGCATCTGTATGATATTCATTCAAATGGTTTTTATTTATGATTAAATCTTTATCAATATTTTTCAAAAGTGAGTATTTCTCAATTAAAGGTTTAAACTTTTCACTACCATTCGAATGAAGACAATTATAAAATAAGAGAGTTTGCTCATAACTTGATAATTGAGCTCTCATGATTGAGATATACTGCTTTTTATCGTCAATGCCTGATTGGTCAATAAACTTGATAATATGATACAATGTTCTAAAGTAGTGGCTTAAATCTGATTTGAATTGATCATATATTTCACTGAAAACAATCAATGCCTTATCTATTGATACATTATTTATTTTCTTGTCATTATTGTCTTCTTTGTTTATTTCTCTTTTAATAGAATTTATCCAATATTTGTAAATCTCCTTAAAACAATCTCTTCCTGTGTTTTTTACAATCCCTGACCGCTTATCTCTTAAATCAATAGAATCAATATTCGTATTTAGTAATTTTAATAGTTGAAAGAACGTATTTTCAAATTTTTGATGAATTAATGTCTCATTTTGCTTTATAAACTCACCTCTTGTTTCTTTCATTTCCTCTCTTTGTAGCTTTAGTTCTCGTTTTTGAAGAAAAATTGTAAATATAATTCCCGCGAAAGCAAGAGCTGAAAAAAGTGCATTTATTGCTCCAAATTTATCTCCAAAAAGCCCTCTAGCTTCTATATCTGATAGTCCATCCTCTTTTGATAAAATTGATTTATCAATATATTGCCAAGAAAAATACCATACACTAATTACTAATAAAAACAAAAACCCAGCGCTGACTAAATCTTTATTATTTGATTTTTTCTCTTCATTCATTTTAATTAATACTAATATTTAGATATAAATCATATCGTTTGTTAAGCGAAGTTAATTTTTTATCGTCTTAAAACCAATGTCTTAAGATTTTAACTTATAAACAGTTATCAACAAAAAGGTCAGCTAACAAATAGCTTTAATCCATCTTAAGCTTTTGTAGCATTTCGTTGGTAATAGGTTCGGTATAAATACCATAACCGTTTACCAATTGTCCTTTTAAACCATACTTTTCTGATGAAATGGCATACAGTATACTATTATCTCCTGGATCGCTCATGCCTTCAAAACGGAAGTACTCATCTATTTCAAACTCATTATGAAATACTGTATACTCACCATTTCTACACTCAATACAGTTTTGCTTAAGGTTAAAGTCTTCAACATAGCCTTCTTCGCGTAGTGCGTTCATAGCTTGACTTAAGGTTTCAAAATCTCTCATAATTTTATGTTTTAACTTGTGTTATTTTAACGCAGACTCAACAACAATCTCACCTGTAATCATTTTTTCAATAGGACATTTTGAACCCATTTGTAAGAGTTTTTGGCGTTGTTCATCATCAAGGTTACCAATGAGCTCAATCTCCTTTTTAAAGGTTACCGTTTGTGTGGTTATATTGCGTTTAAAACCAACATTAACAATTACTTGTTGTAAATCCCATTCCTTTCTATTGGCATACATCCTGATAGTCATAGCAGAACATGCAGCTAATGACGACTCTAACAACTCGGTTGGTGTTAAGCCTAAATTTTGTCCGCCAACCGATTCTGGCTCATCGGCAGTTATAATATGATTTTTAGCTTGAATTTCGGTTTTATAAAGTTGTGTGCCAATGGCAGCTGATACGGTTTTCATTATTGTTTATTGGTATTATTAATGTAATTCAACTTAAATTTCATCTTCGATTTCGACTTTATTTTCAATGAAAATATCATCCTCCAAAGCGTTTTAGTTCTGGTAAAGGAATACGAACGGTTTCGGTTGGTACACTAGGGAATTTGTTGTCTTTCCAATCTTGTTTGGCTTTTTCAATAAGCGCTTTTTCTGAAGCTACAAAATTCCACTCAATAAAACGTTCTTCCGGAAAGGCGTCACCACCAAAAATATACACAGTTGAATTGGCTTCAATTTCAAAAGCACAAAGTGTCGCGTCTTTAGCTACCAAAAGTTGTTTAGATCCATAGTTATGACCATCGCTAGTAATGCTACCTTCTAGAATATAAAGCGCGCTTTCGCCAAATAAATGTTCGCCAATGGAAACGGTTTTGGTTTCGGTTGTTTTAATTTCGATAAAATACAACGGACTATACACTGGCACAGGCGACTGCTTACCAAAGGCTTTACCTGCTATGAGTTTAAATTGTACGTTGTTGTCTGTCCAACTAGGAATGTCGTTTGCAGAAACGTGTGTAAACGATGGTTCGCATTGCTCATCGGCTTTTGGTAAAGCTACCCAAATTTGTAACCCATGAAGCATTTTTTTAGAATCTCGTAAACGGTCTGGTGTACGCTCGGTATGTACGACGCCTTTTCCTGCGGTCATCCAGTTTACAGCTCCAGGAGTAATTTCCATAGCTGTTCCTAAACTATCGCGATGCATTACAGCACCTTCAAACAAAAAGGTTAAGGTAGATAAACCTATATGCGGATGCATAGCAATATCCATATTATCTTGGTCGCTCATACAAGCTGGACCCATGTGGTCAATAAAAATGAATGGTCCTACCATTCGTTTTTGACGAAAGGGTAACAATCTACCAACAATAAAATTGCCTATGTTAGCTGCGCGTTCTTCAATTATTAATTTGGTATTAGACATAATTTTTGTTGTGTTTAAAGTTTATCATAACCCTTAAATTTTGGGTTTACTATACGTTTCCATTCTGGATGCTTTTTGATATAGGCAAATACATACGGACAAAATGGTAAAAGTGAATTGCCTTGTCCTTCTAGGTAGTTCAAGGTTTTCTCAACCAAAACTGCTGCTACACCTCTACCTCTTAATGCTTCGGGAACTTCGGTATGTACTAATGCGATTTGATTACCATATTCGCCATAATTGATAAAAGCAAAATGACCATCTACCTCTAACTCGAAACGTTTTTGGGTTTCATTTTTTACTAACGGAATAGTTTTAAAGTCTTCTCTCATTTCTTAAAGATATAAAAAAAGCAGCTCATTTTTAAGCTGCTTTTTGGTTTACATTTGCGTGTGGTTTCTAACTTCAAAAGGTGCTGGAATGTCCTCTTTTGGTTCGCCTAAATTTTGGCGCATATCAATTTCAATGCCTCTTGCTATGGTTGAAATAGGCACATCGTTTGCTGAACCTTCAAACGGATTTTCACCAACACGTCCTATTCTATTCATGGTATGAAATACCCACATTACTGCCATTGAAAACGGAACTGACAACCAGATAATCCAATCTGGACAAGACCCTATTTTATCTGAAATTTTTACTGATATTTCACCAAACTGTGATGCCATTGCTAAAGGTAAAATCAACAAGAAAATCCATGTAAAATAATGCATTAACGAAGCAAACTGCCTTGGATATGGGAAGTTTTTAATACGTTCAGATTTTCCTTGATGTGTAAATAATTCTTCTATTACGTTTTCTAACTCTAAAAATGAGAATTCCCAAATGAGTCCGCGTTCTTTTAATTGACGCAAATGGTTAGATTGTAAATATAGTACTGCGGTTTGCTTGTTACCTTTATTGGAAAGGTATTTAAAATCGTCTTCTGTAAGATAGTTTTTTATCGTAGCATCAAAGTCTTCGTTAAATTCTGGAACATATATTTTTTTTGCCCATTCTTTGTTGGTGTGTTCTCGCATCACATATTCCCAAGGTTTTGATTGCCTCATAGAATAGCGTAAAGCGGTTAACCAAGCAATATGCCTATGGATAACTATTTTACGTTCGTTTTGGAGTTCTTCTTCTGAAATTGGGTTTTTAGTATGCTCATTAGTGATAAAATCTTGAGCCATCATACCGAATGTTCTAGACGAATTGACAATTGCTCCCCAAATTTGTCTAGCTTCCCAAATACGACCATAAGCCGAATTACTCTGAAAACCTATGATAAATGCTACAGCTGTACCAATAAGTGCAACAGGTGTAAATGGAAATTGAATGACTTGGTCACTCCATACAAATAGTGCTACTTCAACAATTGCTATTATTAAAAATACAATGGTTTCATAGCGCGTCCACATCGCCATGTCTTTAATGCCGAAAACTTTTTTAGTATACATAGAATAGGATTAAATTACGTGTTAACTAATTTAGTGTTCTCAATTCAAAAAAGCAATTATGCGCTATACTTGCTTCTCAAAACACACGCTATTTTCTACTCCTGCGTATTGACCGTAATTAGAAATGATGTTATAACCGTTGCGTTTGTAGAGTGCAATGGCCTCTGGTTGTTTAATTCCTGTTTCTAGTTTACAAGAGGTATAACCCAATGTTTTGGTCCATTGTTCTAGGGCTTTTAAAATTGTAGTAGCAATCCCTTTACCGCGTTGTTCTGGAAATACAAACATTCGTTTTACTTCCATTGAGGTATCATCTAAAGGTTTTATGGCGCCACAACCTACTGCATGTTTGCCATGATAAGCTACAATACAATGTTTTAAGGCTTCAATACCATTAAACTGATTGTAAAACTCGTGGTCGTCGCCATCACGAATTTTTAAATCGGCATCTAAATGACTGACTAATGTTATAAAGTCTGAATGTGAAGCGTCTGTATGCTCTAGAGTGATTTTCATACTTTAAAGCTACAAAACTTTTGTTATTAATTGGTTGTTAAACTTTTTACAAACTCTAAATGTTTGCTGTTTGCCATTCCATTAGGATTACAACCTAGTTTTCCTTCAGGAATTTCAATACCTAATTCTTCATAATGCTTAATCCAACCTTCGTGAAATGCCTTGGTTTCAGGGTTTTTAAAAGTCATAGGCTCTAGCTCAAAAATAGTGTCTTCTTTAAACACTTCGTAGATATATTCTGAACAATAGAGTCCATCGTCTTCTAAAATATATGTGGTGTTATAAGGTTGACCCAAAAATGTTTTGGCACGATCGAGCGCATTTTCAACCTGATTTGAAGTTATGTTTTTAATTCTGTAAAAGTCAGCAACATATTTTACACTATCAGTTGCTTTCATAAAGGCTTCAAGAGGCTCGTGAACGACACCTTTACCTAAATCGGAATGATAGATGTAAACTGTACCCTCTACCACATCACAAACACCAATGTGGCTATAGTTTGTTGCTTTTTGAGTTTGTGTTACATTATTAATTGCTTCAGAGAGCGAACTGCTTGTTGCGCTTCTAAAAACAATATCTCCTGATTGTATTTTGTTTGAATCACTACACGCAAAAACAACACTTAAAATGAGAACTAGAAAGCTTAACCGTTTCAATACTTCTAAATTAATTTACTTACAATGTCTTTAACAGGTAAAATAGCGTTGGTATGTTCTATACTTGGTCCTGCAACCCAAACCGTTTTATAAGTGGCTTGTTGTGCTGCTTTTTCTGTGGCTTTCATGCCAATATAAAAACGGACCATTTTCACCCATTTTTTAAGCTTTCGGTTTTTGTTAAGCATACGTTCTAACCAAGGTGATTTGGTGCCAATTTTTTTTACATAAGGTGTATTGATTACTGTACATGGAGTTCCTGAAATACGTTCGGTCATAACAATATCATCAGCACCATAATCTACACAAGCTTGTTTGTACTCATTAGTAACTCCTGCCTCTTCTGAAGCAATAAACGGACTACCAACTGAAACACCAGCAGCTCCATAAGCTAACATAGTATCAACATCAGCTTTAGTTCCTACTCCACCTGCTGAAATAACAGGAATAGATAAATTATCGTTTAGCGTTTTTATAAGTGCTTGTGGGTCTATATTACCACGATGTCCACCAGCTTGATTATTTACAGCCACAACAGCATCAGCACCTAAACTTTCCACTTTTTGACCGAATTTTAAATCGGTTATATCACAAAAAACTTTAATTCCTACAGCATGTGCTTGATTGATGGTTTCTTCAGGACTTCCTAATGAGGTTAAAATAAAATCGCAACCTTCTTCGCACAATACGCGCAGTTGGTCTTTAGCTTTCGGATTAGATTTATTCACTATCAAATTAAAACCAAACGAACCGCCTTCTACTTTTGCTGCTTTTAACTCTTTAATTGCTGCACGTAACTCCTCTAAAGTTCTGTAGTTTAATGCTGGAATGCAACCTGCAATACCACATTTCATAGCTTCTTTAACCATTGCTACATTAGACACCAAAAACATTGGCGCCATAATAATAGGGTGTTTTATATCTAATAACTCGGTTAACTTTGTGCTCATTGTTGTATATTTTGTCAAACAAATATACTATATTTTTATTATGCATGCATAATATTTTAAGTGAATTCTAAAAGCAAGCCAAAGAAAAAAAACACCCTATTGGTTAAGTTCTTATTTTTCTGCACTGATAATCTGTGGATAGTAATTTTTAAGAAATTCTTTTTGTCTAGCTATCATCTGTTCCCTTAACTTATCTAACTCCATTAAATCCATTCCAAAGTTACTATCAAAAAAAGTATCGTTAAAAAAGCGTTGGTTAAAGAGTGAATCTTGAGAAAAAATGCCGGCAAAATTATCATCATTAAATTTTGAAAAGCTAGAATGAAATTTTGATTTAAAAGATTCTATTATACTATCTCTGTCTAAAGAAGACAAATTATTTAAATGGCTACTAGAAGACCATGAATAAATGCTATCATACTTAATTAAGTTTCCGTGTTCATCAAACTCTTTATCTACCTTCCAGCTGCCTTTTGGTTTATCATTATTAACATGCTCTTTTAAGTTGCTTAACTCTTTTTTCTCTTCTGAATTTTGTCCATTACAACTTACACACCATGAAAATAACACGAGTAAAAACATATACTTCTTCATAACTAAAAGCCTTAAAAAGTTAAACAAAACTGTATTAAATTCAAGAAGAGATTGTCTATGAACCTCTTCTTGAATATTGTATTAAAACTCTAGAAAAAACACTTAAGATATTTTAATAGTCCTAGCCGGTTTTTGTTTGGCTTCTTCTTTTTTAGGTAAATGAATATTTAAAATACCTTCTGTGTAGCTTGCTTGGATTTTATCCTCATCTACTGTTTCAGGTAATGTGAAGGTGCGTTTAAATGATGAGTAACCAAACTCTCTACGTGTGTAATTCGCTTCTTTTTGTTCATTTTCTTGCTTTACTTCAGTAGATATTGATAAAACTTGATTGTCTAAATCTATTTGGAAATCTGATTTTTTAAGTCCTGGAACAGCCATTTCAACATAATAAGCGTCTGCTGTTTCTTTAATATTTACTTTTGGTAAGGTAATTCCAGTATTAAAGTTGGAAGTGAAAACCGAAGGTAATTCTCTATTAAATAAATCATCTAACCAATTAGACCATGTTGGGAAGTTTAAATTTGAATTTGTAGTTGCTAAACTTCCATTTTTTGGAACAGTTACTAAATTGCTCATAATTAAAAAATTTAAGTTAAACATTATTTCAAATTTGAAATCTAATCTGATTTCATGATGCTATATTTCAAAAAAAATACCAAAATGAATCTTTGTCATTTATTTTAACATTTCATTTGCTAAACCAACTGATTTAAAAAACTTTACACACAAAAACATTGTCAATTTGACATTTTAAACATGCAGATAATTAGTTAGTCTGTAATGAACTACCCAAGCTTATAGTAACCACATTTTAAGTAAGCACCTTCAGGAAACCCTATTGGATGGTCACTATCGTGTTGTGTTTTTAACTGTAATTGAAAAGATCTGCCAGTTTGTTTTAAAGCTTGCGAATTAATATCAAAAAAGGCTTGATATTGCACCCTTGACGAACAAGAAGCCAATACTAACATGCCTTTTTTAGCTGTTAACTGTTCTCCCAACACAGCTAATTGTGCATACTTTTTCTTGGCTAATGTTATTTCAGATGCTTGTTTGGCAAAACTTGGAGGATCTATCACTACTACATCAAAGGTTTTACCTACATTAATCAGTTTTTGCATTTCGTCAAAAGCATCGCCTGCAATGGTTTTATGAATCCCTGAATAGGTGTTTAGCTTTCCGTTTTCAATAGCAATTTCTAGGGCTTGCTCACTAATATCTAAACTTGTTACTTCTGTAGCATCATTAGCCAAAGCATGCACCGAAAATCCGCCAGCATACGAAAATACGTCTAACACTGTTTTACCTTGACTCAACTCACCTACGCGTTTTCGGTTTTCGCGATGATCTAAAAAATAACCAGTTTTATGACCTTTAATAACGTTTGCCGAAAAATTTACGCCATGCTCTACAAACTGAACAACTTCATTTTCTAACGTTCCAAAAACTACATCGCCATCTTTTAGTTGGTGTGCTTTTGAATTTTGTAATCCACGACTTAACCTAATGACAACCGTTTTGGCTTGTGCTGTTTCTTGAAGCATTGGTAAAATGGTTGATAAATATGGTAACCAAATTTCAGAATATAGTTTTACGACCAAAACAGATGCATACACATCAGCAATCAAACCTGGGAAACCGTCATTTTCTCCAAATAATAAACGGTAGCTATTGGTTGTGGTTTGTAATAAATCTAATCGTTTTTCAAAAGCGGTATCAATCTTTTGCTTAAAAAACGCTGCATTAATTTCAGCTTTTTCCATGCCACTATGCAGCATTTTAATACGAATTGGTGATGACGCATCGTATAAGCCTAAACCTATAACTTTATTTTTATTCTTATTAAAAACAATTGCTAAATCACCTGATTTTGCATCGTCATTTATCTTAACAATACTGTTAGAAAACACCCAAGGATGCGCGTTTAAAACAAACTGCTCGCCTTTTGCTGTGAGTTTTACAGCTAATCGTTTAGGTTGGTATGCTGATTGAATTTTTGGTGAAAATGGCATAGAAAAATTATCTGCTTCAAAAGTATGGGTTTTATACGACATTAGGCGAATAAAAAAACGCAACCATGACTGATTGCGCTTTTTCAAATGTTATGTGAAAATTTTTGAGATGCTGAATCAAGTTCAGCATGACAGCTTCGAACTTATTTCACTTCTTCGAAGTCTACATCTTCTACATCGCTACCTTCGTTAGATGCTCCTGCATCACCTTGAGGTTGCTCTGCTCCTGCTGCACCTTGCTGTGCTTCGGCTTGTGCTTTGTACATTTCTTCGCTAGCTACTTTCCAAGCTTCGTTTATTTTTTCTAAAGCTGGATCAATTACTGCGATATCTTTTGTTTCGTAAGCTTTCTTCAATTCTTCAAGTGCTTCCTCTATTGGTTTCTTTTTATCATCAGATAATTTGTCACCAAATTCTTTTAGCTGACTTTCAGTTTGGAAAATCATAGCGTCAGCACTGTTTAATTTATCAGCAGTTTCTTTTGCTTTAGCATCAGCTTCAGCATTTGCTTCTGCTTCTTGCTTCATCTTTTGGATTTCATCTTCTGTTAATCCTGAAGACGCTTCAATTCTGATATCTTGAGATTTACCAGTTGCTTTATCAGTCGCAGATACTTTAATGATACCGTTAGCATCTATATCAAACGTTACTTCAATTTGTGGAACACCTCTTTGCGCTGGTGGAATACCATCTAAATGGAAACGACCAATTGTTTTGTTATCTGCTGCCATAGGACGCTCACCTTGTAATACGTGAATTTCTACTGATGGCTGATTATCTGCAGCTGTTGAGAATACTTGACTTTTCTTTGTTGGAATAGTTGTATTCGCTTCAATTAACTTGGTCATTACGTTACCCATAGTTTCAATACCAAGAGATAATGGTGTTACGTCTAATAAAAGTACGTCTTTTACATCACCTGTTAATACACCACCTTGGATTCCAGCTCCTAATGATACAACTTCGTCTGGGTTTACACCTTTACTTGGTTTTTTACCAAAGAATTTTTCTACAGCTTCTTGTACTGCAGGAATACGTGTAGAACCACCAACTAAAATAACTTCGTCAATATCACTTTTACTTAAACCTGCTGCTTTTAATGCAGACTCACATGGCTCAATAGTACGTTTTACTAAATCGTCAATTAATTGCTCAAATTTAGAACGTGTTAATGTACGTACCAAGTGCTTTGGTCCGCTAGCTGTAGCTGTTACGTAAGGTAAGTTGATTTCTGTTTGTGCAGAAGATGATAATTCAATCTTTGCTTTTTCAGCAGCTTCTTTAAGACGTTGTAAAGCCATTGGGTCTTTACGTAAGTCCATGCCTTCTTCAGCATTAAATTCATCTGCTAACCAGTTAATGATTTTTTCATCAACATCATCACCACCTAAATGCGTATCTCCATCTGTTGATAATACTTCAAAAACGCCATCTCCTAATTCAAGGATAGACACGTCATGTGTACCACCACCAAAGTCAAATACTACGATTTTTTGATCTTGTCCTTTTTTATCTAATCCGTAAGCTAAAGCTGCAGCAGTTGGTTCGTTTATAATTCTACGAACTTTTAATCCTGCGATTTCACCAGCTTCTTTTGTTGCTTGACGTTGTGAGTCATTAAAGTATGCAGGAACTGTAATTACAGCTTCACTTACATCTTGACCTAAATAATCTTCAGCAGTTTTCTTCATTTTTTGAAGAATCATTGCTGATAATTCTTGAGGTGTATATAAACGACCATCAATATCAACTCTTGGTGTATCGTTATCACCTTTTACTACTTTATAAGGTACGCGTTCTGCTTCATTTTTTGATTCAGAATATTTGTTACCCATAAAACGCTTGATAGAATAAACCGTTTTTGTTGGGTTTGTTACTGCTTGACGTTTTGCTGGGTCACCAACTTTAATTTCACCACCTTCTACGAAAGCGATTACAGATGGTGTTGTACGCTTACCTTCTGCGTTAGGAATTACAACTGGCTCATTACCTTCCATTACAGAAACACAAGAGTTTGTTGTACCTAAATCGATTCCAATAATTTTACTCATAATTTGTTTTTATTTGTTTTTAAGATTTCCGCTTTCGCAGAAATGTTGTGTTCTAATTTTAATTCGGTTTGTATAAGTCAATGATTGTGCCATGACAAAAAATATGACACGATGTCACTTTTTATAACTTTAATTTTACACATTATTATATTGGGAATGCTCCAAATGTGAGTATATTTGGCGCACTAAAACGATTTCGTGAATGGAGTGTATTTCGGTTTTTGATATGCTAAAAATAGGCGTTGGTCCTTCAAGCTCTCATACTTTAGGTCCTTGGCGCGCAGCTGAACGCTGGATTAAAGAATTAAAAGACAAAAACAGGTTTGATAAAGTTGAAAAAATTGCTGTTGATCTGTATGGTTCTTTATCCTTAACAGGAAAAGGACATGCTACTGACTATGCGGTTATGCTAGGTTTAAGTGGTGCTGATCCTGAACGTATTCCTGTTGACACCATTGATGTCATTATTGCATCAATAAAAAACACCAACACCCTTTTATTCAACAATGAAAAGCCTTTGGAATTCAATCCAAAAACTGAAATTACTTTCAACAGAAAGTTTTTACCATTTCATGCCAATGCTTTAACGTTTACTGCTACTATAAATGGTAGAAATTATAAATCTACCTACTACTCCATTGGAGGCGGATTTGTTGTACAGGAAGAACGAAAAACAGCCAAAGCCAATAAAATCATCTTTTATTGCACATTTCCGTATCCAACTGAAACAGGAGTTGATTTACTTAAGTTTTGTAAAGACTTAAATCTACCTATTTCTGGAGTGGTATTGGAAAATGAAAAGTCTATTAATGATGAAAACCATATCAATTCAGAGTTAAGCAGAATTTGGAACACTATGCTAGAATGTATGTATGTAGGTTGTCATACAGAAGGAAATCTTCCTGGAGGATTAAATGTGCGACGTCGCGCTTATGATATGCACCAAAAGCTTAAAGGTGATTTACCTTATCAATCTCCTGAAGAATGGCTACAAGTTATTAGAAAAACCGAAGTAAAGTTTCGACAAATATTAAAATGGGTAAGCTGCTTTGCACTTGCTGTAAATGAAGTAAATGCCTCATTAGGTCGTGTTGTTACTGCACCAACCAATGGTAGTGCTGGTGTAATACCTGCTGTATTGATGTATTATATGGTAATTGAAAACCATGAAGCAGATTTTGAGCACATCAAACGATTTTTACTAGTTGCAGGAGAAATTGGAAGTATCTTTAAAAAAGGGGCAACTATAAGCGCTGCAATGGGAGGCTGTCAAGCCGAAATTGGAGTCTCATCAGCAATGGCTGCTGGAGCTTTGTGTGAATTGCTTGGAGGAACTCCTGAACAAGTTCTAGTTGCTGCCGAAATTGCTATGGAACACCATTTAGGACTAACCTGCGACCCAATTGGTGGTTTGGTACAAGTCCCATGCATAGAACGCAACTCTATGGGAGCTATAAAAGCGATTAATGCTGCAGAATTAGCTTTAGATACTGATCCTAATAATGTAAAAGTTCCGCTTGACAAAGTAGTAAACACGATGTGGGAAACCGCTAAAGACATGAATTCCAAATACAAAGAAACCAGTGAAGGCGGTTTAGCAGTTGGTGTAAATTTAGTGGATTGTTAATCTTTCCTTATTTGTAGACTGCTCCATTGATAAAAATTCATTAAAACTCATTATTTTTACAGAAATAAACAAACTATAATCTTATGTCAGTAGCTAAAAAAGAATACAAAAGAATTACCGTAAAGTCTTTAATAGAGATGAAACAAAACGGAGAAAAAATCTCCATGCTTACTGCTTATGATTATACCATGGCAAAAATTGTTGATGGCGCAGGAGTTGATGTTATTTTGGTTGGTGATTCTGCTAGTAATGTTATGGCAGGACATGAAACTACACTGCCAATTACTTTAGATCAAATGATATACCATGCCTCTTCGGTAATTAGAGCTATAAGCAGAGCTTTAGTGGTTGTAGACTTACCTTTTGGGAGCTACCAAAGTGATCCTAAAGAAGCGTTGCGATCTGCTATTAGAATAATGAAAGAATCAGGAGGTCATGCCGTAAAATTAGAAGGTGGTAAAGAAATTAAAGAATCTATAAAGCGTATACTGAATGCTGGAATTCCTGTTATGGGACATTTAGGTTTAACACCTCAATCTATATACAAATTTGGAACTTACACAGTAAGAGCTAAAGAAGAGGAAGAAGCAAAAAAACTAAAAGAAGATGCTTTAATGCTTGAAAAAGCAGGTTGTTTCGCCATTGTGTTAGAAAAAATACCTGCAAAATTAGCAAAAGAAGTTGCTGAGAGTGTTAGTATTCCTGTAATTGGTATTGGAGCTGGAAATGGTGTTGATGGTCAAGTACTAGTGGTTCATGATATGTTAGGAATGACTCATGAGTTCCACCCACGTTTTTTACGTCGCTATATGAATTTATACGAAGAGATGACAACATCTATTTCGCAATATGTAGATGATGTAAAATCGGTTAATTTTCCTAATGACTCTGAGCAGTATTAATCTTAAAACAAGTGAGTTTTCTAAAAGCATTTAATCTAGCTTTGATTTTAATAACTTGCTTAATTTCTTTTATTTTATCAAGTTTCTTCTTCATAGGTTCACACGAACAATATCTGATAATGAAGTCTGATTTAATAGAAAATGTTATATATAGGACTTTTGGCTATTCTTTAATTGGATTTATTTCAATGATATTTTTATTTACAGTCAATTATCTTAAAACAAAAGAAATCACTTCTTCAATTAAAACTAGTGTTATTTGTTTCTTTATTAACTTTATGCTCTCTTTAATGGGCTCATTACTTTTTTTTAATCACTAACTAAACACGTGTCAGAAAAAATTCTATCAAATAAATCAAATCTTCAAGTACTTTATGAAGACAATCACATTATTGTGGTTAATAAACGTGCTGGTGATATTGTACAAGGCGATAAAACTGGAGACAAGCCTTTAAGCGATGTTGTAAAAAGCTATATTAAAGATAAATACAACAAACCTGGAAATGTGTATTTAGGTGTTGTACATCGTTTAGACAGACCCACAACAGGAATTGTATTGTTTTCAAAAACCAGTAAAGCACTCCCAAGACTTAACAAGCTATTTGCTGAGAAAAAAACAAATAAAACCTATTGGGCTTTAGTTAAAAACCAACCACCTAAACAACAAGATACGTTAATTCATTGGCTGCGTAAAAATCCTAAAAACAATAAATCAACTGCTTTCATAAAAGAAACTTCAGACAGTAAAAAGGCTATTTTACATTATAAAATCTTGAAGCAACTTGACAATTATTTCTTGTTGGAAATTGAATTAGAAACAGGTAGACATCATCAAATACGTTGTCAATTGGCAAGTATTGGTTGTCCTATAAAAGGCGACTTAAAATATGGTTTTAAAAGAAGTAATCCTGATGCAAGTATTAGTTTGCATGCTAGACAACTAAAATTTACTCATCCTGTAAAAAAAGAAGCCATTTCGGTTATCGCGCCTTTACCAAAAGATACTATTTGGGACGCTTGTCTCTAAACTAAAGGGTAAGTTAAGGTTAAAGCAACCCCTTCATTAGGTTTTGAATATATATCAAACTTAGCATTAATTAATTCTGCTCTACTTTTCATATTTATCAGTCCAGAGCCTTTTTCAGCAGATTTCATGTCAAAACCTTTACCATCATCAGTTGCTGTTATAATTAGTTCTTCAGATTGATAGTTGAGCGTTACTTTTAAGTTTTGAGCTTCGGAATATTTAACTGTGTTTGAGAAAAACTCTTGTAGAATTCTGAAAACAATTATTTCATGTTTTTTATCGCTAAACTCTTTTCTTTCGCCTTTAACTTCCAATTCAGTTGATGAAAATTTCATCCGCTTTAATCGGTTAAGTTCATTACTTACAGAGTCTTCAAAACCCATATTTAGTAATACTTCATTGTTTAAAGACTTTGAAAGTGCTCTAACTTCCTTGAGGCTATCTTTAACGATGTTTGAGGTCTCATCAACTTTCCCCTTTATGTTTTCAGGAACTAATGCTCCTAGCATATTGAGTTGCATATTAGCATAAGACAACAATTGACCGACATTATCATGCAACTCCCAACCTACATGCTTTAAGGTTTGCTCTTGTATTTCGGTTTGAGCTGTTGCAATTTCTTCATCAAACGCCTGC
Source organism: Meridianimaribacter sp. CL38 (assembly GCF_004328055.1). NCBI lineage: Bacteria > Pseudomonadati > Bacteroidota > Flavobacteriia > Flavobacteriales > Flavobacteriaceae > Meridianimaribacter > Meridianimaribacter sp. CL38. Next base: position 455,924 of record NZ_QKWS01000002.1, read on the forward strand.
TGTTGCGCTATTTTGTCTAGTAAGAGTTTATTTTTTCGCTTTTGAAACACTATAAAAAAGACAACGATAAATCCGCATAAAATAAAAAGCACAAACACCATATAAATCAACAAATTCCTTTCAGCAGAAGTTGATATTGGTTGTTGTTCTTGTAAAAAAAGCATTAAAAAATTAGTCATAATCAGGGTTTGAAACTATAAGACCTACAGTAAAAGTCAAATACATTAATGAAATTGCAAATAAGTTAATATACCCTCTTAAATTAACATAATCCATATCTGCTACTCTAAAATAAGGCTCAAAAAAAGCCAAAGGTGTTTTTACTAACCAAAAGACAAGAATAGTGCAACTGATATAAAAATTCAGTGATTTATAAAATTTTAAAATTTTATCACTTTGTAGCATTTCAAAAAAATAATAAAACACACAGAGCATAATTATTACTGCTCCTAAAACACTAATTGAAGGAATAGAAGTTTTAAAAAAATCAGGTAGAGTCAAAATGATAATACAAAGTGAAGCTATTAAAAATAAAGCAAGCGCTATTTTCAAAGTACTTTTAGCCCTTTGATTAGTGAGAATCTTGAGATAATACCATACAAAAAACACAATTGCCCCTAAACTCCAACATATTGTATACCACCAATAGTTTTTTTCTAATAAAGTACCTTGTAAAAAGCTAAAAATTCCATCTCTAACCCAAAAAGTATAGCGTCCTATAACACCAAACGCTACCACATAAATTAAAAAGTAAATAAAGTATTTAGCAGCTGTATGACGGTATCTTTTATATAAGATTAAACCCGTTACAGCTGCTATTATTTCTACCACTAAGTAGAGGTAGCTTGCATAATCATTTATAAACTTGACCAAAAGTAGACTATAATTTATTGAGGATAATTAGCTCCAGGAGGATGCCCATTACCGCCTTCATTAAATCCACTACCTCCAGTAATATCTCCTTTTCCTCCTTGCATAAAGTGGCTAAAAGCATTCATACTACCATCAGATGTGTTGGTTGCACTTTTTAGATAGCCTGTTGGCACAAAAAACATCGTTGTATAACCTGGAATACCGTTAGCATCTGGATAAGCTCCAAGATATACCCTAATACCATTCATTGTAAACCCTAACGAATCGGCTTCGTTTTCAGCATAATCCAAGTAAGCTCTCATATCATCAAGTGAATACCAAGATGATCGGTTATCTCCTCCTCTTCGCGTCACAATAGAGTCACTGATTAATTGATACCTTGGATTGTAAGCCGTATCCAAAGCTTTAGCTTCTTGAGGTGTTATCAATCCTTTAGGAGGTGTTAAGTTCTCCATTCCTGTTTCAGATTGTTTACAACAAAAAAAGTAAGTCAACACTGCTCCTAAAGCAAATCCTAACAAAAGTAAAATTAGTTTTTTCATAAGTTTTGAATTAATAGTTGGTTCTAAAATATTGAAATCTTTCAATACTGTAAAGTATTTTTTATTGTTTTACTGCTTTAACAATTTTAACCTTATCTTTTCATTAGCCTTTTTTTGTGCTAATCTACTAATAGACAATTCGTTTAAATGAAGAACTCTAGGATATCCACCTGTTGTTTGACAATCTCGCATTAAAACAATTAGTTTACCTGAAGGTGTCAATTGAATAGTTCCTGGTAAAACCATTGACGTTATTATTGGCGCTAAGTTATTCTCTAACTTTTCATTAAGTTGATAAGCCATACGGTTATTAAGTTGGGACACTGAAAACTCTTGGTTAAAAAGTAATGCTTTTTGACTATCACTTAAGCTTTCAAACTCAGGTCCTTCAAATACCTCTATAGTTTTACTTTTAAAGTGATTGGTATTAACTTTAAGTGTTGCATTATGTTCTAAATTAAAAACGGAAGTTGTATTAATCTTCAAAGAATCTCCCACAGCTATTTTATTTGCTTTAGTCACGTTTGAAAACATACTTTTACTCTCCATTACACTTTCAGACTGAAAACCTCCCAAAACCGCTAAATAACACCTGTAACCATAATTTAGTTTACCAAATGAAAGTACATATCCAGGTTTCACTTTTATCGCTTTATTTAAACTAATTGATACGTCATTTAATTTTGGAGATAAGTCTGCTCCTGTTAAACAAATGACTGTTTGTGTTTTAAAAAGAAGCCTTGGTCCTGTCATTGTAATCTCTAAAACAGCATCATTTTCATTATTGCCTAAAACTGTGTTTGCAATTTTTGAGCTGTAGGCATCCATAGCGCCAGAAAAAGGTACTCCATAACGCTGAAAACCAAACCGACCTAAATCCTGAATAGTTGAAAATAATCCTGATTTTAAAACCTCAACCATTTATTACCTCACTTTCTAATTCATAATTCCCATATGCTACTAATTCTGAAATAGCTTTATGTTCATTTAAAGATATTGGGTAAAACTGAATTTTATCTCCACTCTTCGCAAAACAAGGCTCGTCTTTGGAAACATCAAAAAACTCAATTGGCGAATTACCTATAATATTCCAACCTCCAGGACTCACATTTGGGTATATTCCTGTTTGATGTTCTCCAATGGCAACAGCTCCTTTTTTTACTTCCATTCTAGGGGAAGATTTTCTAGGAAAATGTAGTTGATTATCTAAACCTCCCAAGTATAAAAAACCAGGTAAAAAGCCAACAAAAAAAACAGTATAAATAGCTTGCGAATGTAGTTTTATAATTGCTGATTTTGACAGCTTTTTTTGAGCAGAAATTTCTTCTAAATCAATACCAAAAAACGCATCATAGCACACAGGAATTTTCCACAACAATTGGCTTCTATGTCCAACCTTTTTACGATTAAAATAAATCGATTTCAATGCTAAAATTTCATCATTGATATTATCAATAGTGAATTTACAAATAATTAATATCGAGTTATATGCATTATTTATCTCAACTACTTCTTTAATATAATTATCAGCTATACTATTTTTAAAAATTAGAATATCTTCAAGAATAATTTCATTTATTTCATTAGGCCATTCTATTAAAATTGAACGCTCACCATAAGCTTTATATTTTAGATTAAAATCCATCAAAATATTAGGCTATTTTAACATGAAGTTCTTTTAATTTTCCGGTAAGATATTGCAATATTTTTTCAACGTTTGGAGAGTCTCCATGCACACAAAAAGTATCTGCTTTTATATCGACTTCTACTCCACTTATTGTTTTTACTTTCTGCCTTGAAATCATATTAAAAACATGCTCAAAAACTGCTTCAGGATGATTTAAAACAGCATTGCTTTTATCTCTTGACACTAAGCTTAAATCTTCATTATAATTTCTGTCAGCAAACGCTTCGTACATTACAGGAATTTGTTCTTTTAAAGCTAAATTTGCTATCACAGAACCATAAGGCACATACAATTTTACGGGTAGCGCTATACTTTTTATCACCTCAATAATCACACTAGCAGTCTTTTCATCCTTCATCGCCAGATTATACAATGCGCCATGAGGTTTAATATGATGCAATGCAAGATGTTCGGAACGCAAAACATTCATAAACCCTCTAACCTGCTGTTTTACCGAAGTATATAAATCAGCACAAGACATCTCCATTGGCTTTCTTCCAAAGTTCTCTATATCAGGAAATGAAGGATGCGCACCAATTTTTACACTAAACTCTTTAGCTAGTTTAGCAACAGCAATCATTGTTTCCTCATTTCCAGCGTGTCCTCCACAAGCTATATTACACGAAGACACATAAGGCAACAACCTAGCTTCGTTACCTAAACCTTCTCCAACATCAACATTAATATCTACAGTATATCCATTCATCATAACACATTAAACACTTTTAAAACACTTTTTAAACCTAAGAAAATAGCCACTAAAAGAATCACTACTCCCACAACATTCTGCAATAAGCTGTTTTTATATTTACCCAGCAATTCAGATTTATTCATGACCCAAATCAAAAACACAGCAACTAGAGGCAACAGCAATCCATTAGCCACTTGTGCAAACTTGATTAGCTCTATAGATTTTATTCCTAAAGAAGAAAATACAACTCCTAAAACTAGAACAAACAACCAAACACCTTTAAAGGTCTTAGATTTTAAATTGGTACTCCAACCCAAACATCCACTAGCAACATAAGCAGCTGCCAAAGGCGCAGTAATTGCACTTGTAATGCCTGCCGAAAACAGTCCGATAGCCATAAAATACTTTGAAAAACTACCAAACAAAGGCTCTAACCCTAAAGCTAAATCCACAGCATTGCTAATTGTTTTAGTCTGAATCGCTGAAGCAGAAATAATAATGCACATTGACACCACTCCTCCCAACACAACAGCAACTATAGTATCTTTTCTAGCATACTGCAAATCACTTTCAGCACGCCACTTTTCTTTAACCAATGCTGCATGTAAAAACAAATTATAAGGCACCACAGTAGTTCCTATTAAACCAACAACAGTCAACACACTTTCTTTAGGCATTTTAAAACCAAACAAGCCTTTAAAAACCTCCATTAAGTTAGGCTTTGTTAGTATTGCTGTCACTAAAAAAGCAACACTCATTACCATAACCATAGCTATTAATATTCTTTCTAGTGTTTTATAATTTCCAATAGTTAAAATTAAAAACGCAACCAAACCGATGATTAAACTAAAAACATTCACATCAAACACACCAATTTCAACACTCGGATTACCAAATAGCGTTTCCAAACCTAGTACGCCTCCACTAATGTTGCCTGCTTCATAAGCTGCATTACCTACAACTATCGCTGACAACATTAAAACAATTACAACAGTCTTAAAAACAGGATTTTTAATTTCAGTTCTTATAACTTCCGAAAGACCTTTTTGAGTAATTACTCCTAATCGTGCTGACATTTCTTGCAATACTATTGTAGCGAACACCGAAAACAACATAGCCCAAAGCAACGCATAACCAAACCCAACTCCTGCAAGCGTACAAACTGTTACTGTTCCAGGTCCAATAAAAGCCGCTGCAACCAATGGTCCTGGACCTATATTTTTAAACCATGCTTTCATTAACCTAGCCAACCCTCCCTATCTAAACTTCTATATTGAATAGCCTCAGAAATATGCGCTCCATTTACCGCTTCACTAGCCTCTAAATCTGCAATAGTACGTGCTACTTTTAAAATTCTATCATAAGCTCTAGCAGAAAGATTTAAACGCTCCATTGCTGTTTTAAGCAATTGCTTTGAATTATCATCCAAAACGCAAAATTTTCTAATCTGTTTTGTATTCATTTGCGCATTATAATGCACATTATCAAACTCTTTAAATCGCTTAGTTTGAAATTCTCGAGCAGCAGTAACGCGTTTTCTTATATCAACCGAAGATTCACCTTTTCTGTCATCAGATAGTTTTTCAAAAGGCACAGGCGTCACTTCAATATGAATATCAATTCTATCCAATAATGGCCCAGAAATTTTACTTAAATACCGTTGCATTTCAGCAGGAGACGAAGTTACAGGAGCATCAGGATCGTTAAAATAACCTCCAGGACTCGGATTCATACTTGCTACCAACATAAACGACGATGGATAGGTTACTGTAAATTTAGCTCTAGAAATCGTTACCTCTCTATCTTCTAAAGGTTGACGCATTACTTCTAAAACCTCTCTTTTAAACTCAGGTAATTCATCTAAAAATAGCACACCATTGTGCGATAAAGAGATTTCTCCTGGTTGGGGGTAGCTTCCTCCACCAACCAAAGCAACATTGCTAATAGTATGATGAGGACTTCTAAATGGTCGTTGTGACATAAGCCCTGTATGTTCTTTTACTCTACCAACTACCGAATGGATTTTTGTAGTTTCTAATGCTTCACTCAATGTCATTGGAGGCAAAATACTTGGTAATCGTTTTGCCAACATTGTTTTTCCCGCTCCTGGAGGTCCTATTAAAATAATATTATGACCACCTGCTGCAGCAATTTCCATACAGCGTTTTATTCCTTCTTGACCTTTTACATCAGCAAAATCAAACTCAGGAAAATCGAGATTTTTATAAAACTCTTCCCTTGTGTTTATAATAGTCTGTTCTAAAGCCTCATCTTTATCAAAGTAGTTAATGACTTGTTTGATATTATCAACTCCAAAAACTTTTAAATCATTAACAATCGCAGCTTCTTTTGCATTTTGACTTGGCAGAATAAACCCTTTAAAACCTTCTTCTCTAGCTTTAACAGCAATAGGCAATGCACCTTTAATAGGCTGTAGTGTTCCATCTAAAGACAACTCTCCCATTATGAGATAGTCTTCTAGGTTTTCAGCTTTTATTTGATTAGAAGCCGCTAAAATTCCGATTGCCAATGTTAAATCATACGCAGAACCTTCCTTACGCAAATCGGCAGGCGACATATTGATAATTATTTTTTTTCCAGGAATTCGATAACCGTTATTTTGAAGCGCAGCCGCAATACGATAATTACTTTCTTTAATAGCGTTATCAGGAAGACCTACCAAATGATAACCCACTCCATTATCGACATTTACCTCAACAGTAATGGTTGTTGCTTCAACACCAAAAACTGCGCTTCCGAAGACTTTTTTAAGCATAAAAGATTGGTTTCCTTAAATGTAATAAAAAAAGACAAATAATAAATTGATTAAAATTTACTATCATTACTGCATATTTGCATTAATAGACTATGAACACCTCCAAACGTATCGGTTTTATTTTAGGACCTGCTTTATTTATTATCATCAAACTTTTTTTTCATCCAGAAGGCTTATCAAGCGAAGCCAATGCTATACTAGCATCTACATCATGGATTGCAGTTTGGTGGATTACTGAAGCTATTCCTATTGCAGCAACTGCACTACTTCCTATAGCTTTGTTTCCCTTATCAAACGGTTTGAGTTTAAGTGATACCACAAGTGCGTTTGGTCATAAGTTTGTGTTTTTATATTTAGGTGGTTTTATTATTGCAATTGCTATTGAGAAATGGAATTTACACAAGCGCATTGCCTTAAACATTATTAACATTATTGGCTCAAACGTTAAGAATATTATTCTTGGGTTTATGGTTGCTACAGCTTTTTTATCGATGTGGATTTCCAACACAGCTACTTCTGTAATGATGCTACCTATTGGCATTGCTATCGTCTCTCAATTAAAAGATAATCCTGACACAATTGAAGACGAAAACCTAATTTTTGGTAAAGCTTTAATGCTTGCTATAGCTTACAGCGCCTCTATTGGTGGTATTGCAACTTTAATTGGCACTCCTCCAAATCTTGTCTTAGCTGGTGTTGTTCTAGATACTTACAACTATGAAATTACATTTTTACAGTGGTTTATGTTTGGGTTTCCTATTTCAATCTTATTACTTTTTATCTGTTGGAAATACCTCACCAATTTTGCTTTTACTTTTAAGCAGAAAGAATTTCCAGGTGGAAAACAAGAAATTAAAAGACTTTTAAAAAACTTAGGAAAACTGAGTTACGAAGAGAAAGCTGTTGCCATTGTTTTTGCCACAACAGCATTTTTATGGATTACACGCTCCTTTTTATTCAATACAATATTACCACAGCTCGATGATACCATCATAGCAATTATTTTTGCTATAGTCTTGTTTTTTATTCCTTCCAAAGATAAAAAAGAGAAACTCATGACTTGGGAAGATGCTGTAAAATTACCTTGGGGAATTATTTTGCTTTTTGGAGGAGGAATGGCTCTAGCAAAAGGTTTTGAAACAAGCGGATTAGCACAATGGATTGGCAATCAAATGACAACCTTAGTAGGAATCTCATCAATACTAATCGTGTTATTACTTATTGCTGCTGTAAACTTTTTAACCGAAATCACTTCCAACTTAGCAACCACAGCTATGCTATTACCTGTTTTAGCATCAATGGCAATAGCTGTAGACATGCATCCTTATATCCTTATGGTTGGTGCAGCAGTGGCTGCATCTTGCGCTTTTATGCTTCCTGTTGCAACACCTCCAAACGCTGTAGTTTTTGGTTCTGGTTATTTGAGAATTCCTGATATGGTTCGCAAAGGCATTATAATGAATGTTATATCAATAGTCATTTTAACCTTGTTTGTGTATTTTATGCTGCCTTTACTTTGGGATATTGCTGTTAATGGCTTTCCTGAAAGTTTAAAAGCTAATTAACAGAAGCTATAAACTCCAAGGCTCGTTTTTCGTTGTAATAAATATTCTTCCTATCGATAAACCCAACATGACCTCCATACTTAGGCATTTCTAAATGTAAATTAGGATTATGTTTAGCCTCTTTAACAGGAAAACATTCTGGTGACAGAAACGAATCGTTTAAGGCATTAATAAGTAAGGTTGGTGTTTTTATATTTGATAAAAACTGAAGACTGCTACTCTTCTCATAATAGTCAAAAGCATCTTTAAATCCATGCGCTTTGGAAGTATAAACATCGTCAAAATCTTTTAAAGTTTTAATTGAATTAAATTCCTTATCACTCAATTTACCAGAATATTGCATTTTCTTTTCTTTCAAGTTTTTTAGCAAATGCTTTTTGAAATTATTGTGAAATAAAATATTATTCATTTTATGTAATTCACCTGAAGACCCTTTTAAACTACAAGGTACCGAAACAGCAATTACAGCTTTAATTTGATTTGGAACATCATCGCGTTCTCCTATATATTTCAAAACCATATTACCTCCTAAACTGATGCCTTTTATGTATATATGCGTATATGATTTTTGCTCTAAAACATGTTGAATGACAGCCTCTAAATCTTCGGTAGCACCAGAATGATACGAACGAAATTTTAAGTTTGGTGTTCCACTACATCCTCTAAAATTAACTGCTACAGCATCTATGTTGTTTGTATTAAACAGTTTTGCAGTTCCTGTAATGTATGGTCGTTGCGCATGACCTTCTAATCCATGTAACAACACTATAAGTTTATTGGTTTTTTCTTTTGAAAAACTCCAGTCTAAATCCAGAAAATCGCCATCAGGCAAATGGATTCGTTCTCGTTCTTGAACAACATCTTTAACGCGTCGCACCAAACCAGAATACACTGTTGACACAAATCCGTTTCTAAAAAAATAAGGCGCTTTGTACTTTGATTCTACTATTGGCATTATTAACTCACTTCTACTGGTGTAAACGCAAACGTACTACCATTAAACAATCCTTTATCACTTAACTTTAACGACGGAATCACTAACAACGCCATAAAACTCAACGTCATATATGGCGCATTTAACGTGCTACCTAATTGTTTTGCCATAGCATCTAAGGCTGCATAGTCTTTTCCAATGGCAACACCATCTTTATCGCTCATAATTCCTGCAACAGGAAGTGGTACTATTTTTTCTTCGGAATTGGAAATCGCACAAATACCACCTTTATGTTCAATAACCAGATTAACCGCTTTACAAATCGCTTCATCATCCACTCCAACAGCAATAATATTATGCGAATCATGACCTACCGAACTTGCTATAGCTCCTTCCTTAAGTCCGAAGTTTTTTATAAACCCTAGAGCTGGACTTTGATTTTGATAACGGTTCACAACAGTCATCTTTAAGATATCGTTTTCAATATTTGATATCAAATTTCCATCTTTAAGTAAGCTATCAGCAATAATTTCATTTGTCACCAATTGTCCTTCTAGCGCTTCAATAACGCGTATTTGCTTAGAAGTTGCTTTAAACTTAAAGTCTTCAACTTGCTTTTTTTCAGTATTAAAATTATTCAACACTTTAAAAGGAGTTGATTGAATTTTAGATTCACCTTCATCATAAACCAACTCACCATTAATATAGGTTTGAAGGATTTTAAAATCCTTTAAATCATTGACAATAACAAAATCTGCTGCATCGCCAACTTTAAGCAAACCTACATCTAAATTATAATGCTTTACAGGGTTTATGCAAGCTACTTGCAGCACTTTAAACACATCTATACCTTTTGCTACAGCTCTTGCACACAATGTATTGATGTGACCAAGTATTAAATCGTCTGGATGCTTATCATCACTACAAAACATCATGTTTTCAAAATGTTCTGGTAACAAATCGATTAGAGCATTGAAGTTTTTAGCTGCACTACCTTCGCGTATTAAGACTTTCATACCTTTTTGGAGCTTTTCCAAACCTTCTTCAAACGTAAAACACTCGTGGTCGGTTGAAATACCTGCGTTGATGTATTTTGAAATTGCTTCACCTCTCAAACCTGGAGCATGACCATCAATGGGCTTATTAAAGTATTTTGCCCATTCTATTTTTTTTAGAACTTCTGGATCGTCATTAAGCACACCAGGATAATTCATAAGTTCTGCTAAATACTTAACCTCTGGATTTGCCATCAATTGCTTAATTCCGTCAGAATCTATAACAGCTCCAGCCGATTCAAAAGTAGTAGCAGGAACACATGAAGGCGCACCAAAATTGAATTTAAAAGGTGTTTGTTTTCCGTTTTCAATCATAAACTCCACACCTTCCACTCCAAGCACGTTGGCAATTTCATGAGGATCAGAAACCGTTGCCACTGTACCATGAGTTACAGCAATTCGCGCAAACTCACTTGGCACTAGCATAGAACTTTCAATATGTATGTGAGCATCTACAAAACCAGGTAGTATATACTGGTTTACGCTATGTGCTTTTTCTTCAATAGCTGCTATTTTTCCATCTTTAATAGTAATTTCACCTTTAAAGATGCGTCGATTAAGAATATCGACAATTTGTCCTTGTAAAATCAAGTTATTTTAATTCTATTTTAATAATTTTCTTAGTCTTGTCAGTAACTTTAAAACGACTGTCGGCACGTTTACCAATAACCCAAATAATGTAATCTCCAGAGCATAGTAAAAGTGTGTTTTCCTTGTCTAAGAGCGACATTTTTTCGTCTTTAAAGAATTTGCTTAATTTCTTTTTTCCTTTCATTCCTAACGGATGAAAATAATCGCCTTCTTGCCAATGTCTTACTGTTAAAGGAAATTTGAGCTTTTTCTTATCTACAAAAATACGATTAGCGTCTTTTCCGAAAATTGCATCAGCTTCATCAAAAAAGAGAACTCCAGCAGTGGTTTTAATTTTATCGTCACATTCAGAAATTGTTATTACTTGCTGCTTATCTTCAGTGTTTAAATCACTCAACAGCAAGTAATCTCTATCTTTTATTAAACGATGGGTTTCAGAAAACACCTGCTTACCTGATTGCGCATCTAACAAATTAAACACATCGTTCCACTCGGTAAAACCATATGCTTTTAATAATTCATACAAATAGGCTTTTGGATGACTGAGTTGCTTAATTCCTGAAATATCAAATTGAATTTCAAACTCTGTAATGTCTTTTATAACCTTATCAGAAACATCATCTATCCTATCGTCAATTATTGCTTTTGAGTCTTTTAAAAACGCTTGAGTTTGACTAAAAGTTTGCAATAATTGTGGATTAATATCTTTCAACACAGGAATAACCTCATGACGTATTTTATTGCGCAAATACTTTGTGGACGCGTTTGTACTATCTTCTCTCCATTTTAAATTATTGTCGTTGGCATACGTCTCAATTTCCAAACGAGAAAATGGCAATAATGGTCTAACTGTATTGTTATTTATAATGGGGATTCCAGTAAAACCCTCTAAACCTGTTCCTCTTGTGAGATTAATTAAAAAGGTTTCCAAATCATCATCAGCATGATGAGCAGTTAAAATGTAGTCAAACTTAAGTTGTGTTGCTAAGTCATTAAACCAGTTGTAGCGCAACTCCCTTGCTGCCATTTGCGTAGATAGTTTGTGCGTTTTGGCATAGGTTTCGGTTTCAAAATTCTGTACAAACACTTCAATTTCTAAATCATCAGCAAGTTGAACGATAAAATCTTCATCTGCATCACTTTCTTTTCCTCTTAAATTAAAATTACAATGTGCTAAAGCAAACTTAAAATTAGCAGCACGACATAAGTGCATTAACACCACACTATCAATTCCACCAGAAATTGCAATAAGGAGTTTACTTTCTTTTAGAAAAGGAAGATTTTGGATGATATGTTTGTTGAATCTTTCTAGCATAAGTTTTTAATACCTATTTCAAATATAACAACTTGAAACCTTTAACATTAAACTTTAAGTGGAAATTTTCAACTCTCCAACACCTCTCGCATAGCTCTAGCTTTAATCAAGCATTCTTCATACTCTTTTAAAGGGTCGCTTTTTGCAGTAATTGCACCTCCAACCGAATAGGACACATATTGATTGCTTTGATTATACAAAATACTACGTATCACCACGTTAAAATCAAAATCGCCTTCAGGTGTAAAATACCCAACAGCTCCAGAGTATAAACCACGTTTGGTTTCTTCTAAAGCTTCAATAATTTTCATAGCCGAAATTTTTGGAGCTCCTGTCATACTTCCCATTGGAAATGTTGTCGCTATAACATCTACTGGATGTGTCGTGGATTCAATTTGAGATGTTACGGTTGAAATCATTTGGTGTACTTGTTCAAAACTATAGACTTTACAAAGTTCTTTCACCTCTACACTACCTTTTGTGGCAGTTTGAGACAAATCGTTTCTTACCAAATCCACTATCATAATATTTTCACTTCGTTCTTTTTCGTCCTTAGCAAGCTCTGTTTTAAGTTTATCATCTTCGTCTTTATCTTTTGAGCGTTTAGCTGTCCCTTTAATAGGTTGCGACACAATTGTAGTTCCTTCTTTTTTTAGGTAACGTTCTGGTGATGCCGAAAGTAAATACTTATCGTCTAATTTTAAAAACGTTGCAAAAGGCGGTTTGGAAATAGCATTAAGCTTGTTATAAATGTTTAAGGGTTGAATTAAAGTGTCTTCAGCATAAAACTCCTGACAAAAATTAGCTTCATAAATATCTCCTCTATGAATGTGTTTTAACATGGTATTTACCTTGTTAAAATAGTCGTCTTTGTGGATGCGAAGCTTTATTTTAATGTTTTCGGTTTGTGGCTCTTCAACGGTATTTAAAACATCTATAGCATCTATAGTTTTTAAATCGGCATCAAGCTCATCGCTAACAAAATTTAAATACCTAACTTCAACTACATCATCTTTAAAAAGGAATAATTTTTTGGGTTGAAAAAAAAACAATTCAGGAAACTGCAAACCGTCAAAATTTCTTGAAGTCAAGTGCTCAACATCGTTTTTTAAATCGTAAGTTAAATACCCAAAAATCCAATCGTTTGTTTGGGTTTGATAGTCTTTTAATGCTTTAAATGCATTTTCATAATCGGTTTGAATACTCGTTATAGCATCTACTGCTAAAACTGCATCAAATGTAGAATATTGAGTGTTGAAAGCATTTGTATCTAACCAAACAACTTCGCGAAACTGTTGGCTCCAATGCAATAATTTTTGTTTATATTGCTCAACGTTACTAATGTTTTGCTTGGATATTGTTCTCAAAAGGGTAATTCTTATAAGTTTCCAAATTTATTAAGAAACTATCAATTTAGAATAATATAAAAGACTTTACTTAATACTAAACAAAAATCTACTTTTTGCACATGAACTTAAAGCGCTCTTTTTCAACCAACATACTTCTTACAGTATGTTTTGTTTTGGTTTCTAACCTTAGTTTTTCAAATTTAACTCTTTGGGATTGGTATACGTATACAAATACCGATTTGGGTTACTCATTAGAGTTACCTAATGAACCAAACTATCAAGATGATTATGATAGTTTTATCATCTATTCCTACAATGACACGAATTCAAAGCGCGTGTATTCCTTTTTTGCTTTAGACTTAAGAGATCGAAATCAAGACAGTAAACCGAGTGAAATTGTTGATAATTTCACAAACAACATCGTCAACAATCTTAATGGAGAGCTGCTAGACAAAAAGGAAATAAAATACAGTGATGGACTCCAATACAAGATACTTGTAAAGATTAACGAAGAAAAACTAATGAGTGCTCAGTTTACTTTACAAAATAATATACTGTACTACTTATCGGTTGAAGATTTAAAAGACAGTGTTGACAACAACAATACCAAACGCTTCTTTAATTCGCTTAAAGTTACAAGCGCTAAGCCTAAGGAAGTTAAAGAATGGCTGGATTTTGTGAGTGAAAAAGGTGCATTTTCAATCACTATCCCAGAAGAACCTACTGACTTGTCGCGCGAATACCCAAATCCGTTAGAAGAAGATGGTGAACCTTACTATTTATACCTTTATTCTGCACCAGACTATAAAAACGACGACAACTATCTATTTAGATATAACGACCAACCGCTTGGATATTTTATGGAAGATCCTGCTGGTGGATTTGAGTCTATGCAAGAAACATTAACTGCAAGAGCTGAACTATTATCACCTCCTAAAACTATATTTTTAGATGGTAATGAAGGACGAGAATATGAATTATTGCTTGATGGTAAATTTCATACTATCTGCAGAATTTATTTAAGAGGAAACAGAGCCTACCTTTTACTAAAGCAAAAACTAAACGAGAAAGAAAAAGCGACTACTGACGATACTTTTTTTAATAGTTTTAAGTTTGAACCTTACAAAACTCCTGAGCTTACAACCTTACAACCAAGAGGCACAAACTTTGAAGTTCTGTTTTTTGACGACCTTAAAAGAGTTATTGACACTGTTGGTTATGAAAGTACTTATCTTAAAAACTCCAACGACTATTTTGCGCTCAATGAAATGTCTGGAGGAACGTATCAGTTTGGATACAGCGACTTGAAAGATTATTTCAAAATAGCATCTAAAGATGAGTTTTTTGAAACCAATATTGACGCGCTTAAATCTTGGAATGACAGTATTATAAAGCAAAAAAACATCAAAGTTGGTAATGAAGATGGTGTTGAATTTCATATTCAAAATGAAGGCACAAAGGTGATTACAAAACATCAATTATGGCTTCAAAACAAACGCTTGTTTTTAATGACAGGTTATTTAAGCGACGAAGAACGCGACAGCAAACTAACTGACTCTATATTCAACTCCTTTAAAGTCATTTCAAAAGAACCTGAGTTTGATGTATTCAGCTCAAAAACTGATGCTATTTTTAACGACTTACGCTCTAAAGATTCAATTGTATACCATAATGCACTTGGCGCTTTTGATTATTATGAGTTTGAAACAACCGATCTTCCTAAACTCTACGAAGCTTTAAACTACAGCTACGATTCTCAAGAAAAAACCAATCTTATAAAAGACAAAATAGCTGAACAATTTTCATTGGTTAGCGATAGTAAAACTTTAGACGTTTTAAAAAATCTGTATACCAATGAAAGTACAAACGATGATTTAAAAGCAACAATCTTAACAATTATTCCAGATTTAGAAAATGATGATGCCTTGAGTATTTATAAAGATTTATTTCTTAATAATCCACCTGTAAATACTGAAAATTATACTTGGGGAGTAGTGTCTCCATTTACCGATTCACTTAATTATGCTATTGAAAACTACAAAGATTTTTCAACCTTAATCAAGCATGAAAAATACCGTTCAGATGTTTTAGATGTATCATTGAACATCCTTCAAGACAGTAAAGGTCACAGTAGTTTGGTAAGTGATAATATGGAAAAACTGTTTCAGTACATGGAGTCTGATCTTCAAAAATATTTAGAAGAAAAAGATAAAGACGAGTACGACTATTCAATGAACTCATTAATCTATTCGTATTTAAACTTTTTAAATAAGTCTTCATACAAGAATGAATTCACCGACACTTTCACCTCTACTCTAGCAAAAGAAAAAGACAACCAATGGTTTAGCTTACAAGCAACAACAGCACGAATTGTTAACAACTACCCACTTGACAACGCTTTTATTGAAACACAAATGGATAGTTTGTTTTCTAGATACGAAATCATGGAAGCTTACCACAAAACTAATCAGTTTAATAAAGTTCCTAAAAAATATATTAAGCCTGAAGAGTTTGCAAAACTTGCACTTTACAATTATGTTGGCGAAGACGAAGGCTATCCAGACACTATGACTGTAGTTGGGAAAATTAAAAATGAAGGTGACGAATACTATGCTATTTCTTTTGGATATGAATACGAAGAAGCTGATAGTGAAGAGTATTTAGCCATTGTAGGACCAATAAAAGAAATCTCTCAAAAAACACCATACGAAAGGTACAAATGTTATACTGAATGGGATAGCGTTGAAAAGGACTGGAAAACACAAACCAAAAACCTTATTCCAAGTTTAATAGAATATGGCTACTAAGTTTAATGGATTAAGCCTATTTTTGCAACATGGAACACGATGTTACTTTTCAGGACTTAAACCTTAACACACCACTTTACAATGCCATTGACGATTTAGGATTTGTAAAACCAACTCCTATACAATCAGAAGCATTTAATGTTGTAGCATCTGGTAAAGATGTGGTAGGAATTGCACAAACAGGTACTGGTAAAACCTTTGCCTACATGCTTCCTATACTTAGAAACCTAAAATATTCTAGACAAGAAAACCCACGTGTATTGGTTTTGGTACCAACTCGAGAATTGGTTGTACAAGTTGTTGAGGAAATTGAAAAACTTTCTAAATACATCAACAATAGAATTTTAGGTGTTTATGGTGGTACAAACATCAACACTCAAAAACAAGCTGTTGCTCAAGGAACCGACATTATAGTTGCTACTCCAGGTAGATTGTATGACCTTGCCATGAGTAGAGTATTACAGCTTAAGTCTATTCAAAAACTGGTTATTGATGAAGTTGATGTTATGTTAGACCTTGGGTTTAGACATCAGCTCATGAACATTTTCGATATTTTACCTGAACGCAGACAAAACATTATGTTTTCAGCAACTATGACCGAAGATGTAGATGAATTAATCACAAACTTTTTCATCAACCCACAACGCGTTACTGTTGCTGTTACAGGAACACCTCTTGAAAACATTATACAACAACGCTACGAGGTAAAGAACTTTTACACAAAGGTTAACCTACTAGAACACGTGCTATTTGATAAAGCAACTTTTAATAAAGTGCTGATTTTTGTGTCTAATAAAAAAATGGCTGACCGCTTGTTTGAAAAGCTAGAAGACATCTTTCCTGGCAATTGTTGTGTGATTCACTCCAACAAAACACAAAACTACAGACTACGTAGTATTGAAGCTTTTGAAAGTGGCGAACATCGTATTTTAATAGCTACAGATGTTATGGCTCGTGGTTTGGATATTGATAATGTAAGTCATGTAATAAATTTTGATACACCAAAATATCCTGAAAATTATATGCATAGAATAGGTAGAACTGGTAGAGCTGAAAACTCAGGAACCAGTATTGTATTTTCTACCGAAGACGAGCAGGATTACATTGAAGCTATTGAAAACTACATGAATTTAAAAATAGCATTAATTGAATTTCCTGAGGAAGTAACTATTTCTACAGAATTAATTGAAGAAGAACGACCGCAAATAAAGGAGCATTACAACCCTTTAAAACGTAACAAAGACGATTATGAACCTGGTGCTGCTTTTCATGAAAAGAAAGAAAAAAACAAGAAAACAAACCAAGGCGGTTCGTACCGAAGAGAAATAGCCAAAAAATATAAGAAGCCTAAAACTAGAGGCGACAAAAACTACAACAAAAAAAAGAAAAGGAAATAAAAAAACCCTCTTCAAATTAATGAAAAGGGTTTAAGAAAGCCACAAGGTATCAAGGTTCTTTAAATATTAACCAAATTTAAATTACTATAACCCTAACTATAGTTAACCTTGTACCTTAATGTGACTTTCGGATATATCTTTAATTGGAACAATAAGTTTTCCTGTATCAGTTTTTAATATAACTGATATGTTTTCAATAGCTAAAACCTCATACGTTTTACCATTGTACTCTATGATTTGTCCTATCTCATAGGTTCTTCTTGCGTAATAGGTTCTTAAAATATCTCCTACTACTACCTTTGCTCCAAAACCAAATGCCAAAGCAAACGCTAGTAAAAAGGCAGCCAATATCATAGTGATATTGCTAGTGATAATATCAGTGTCAACTCCTGCTTGGTTTAAAGCTGTAACTGATACAAACACTAGAATTAACAAAAACACTATTTGACTTATAATTTTTGCACCTGAAAGCTCCATAGATTCAAAAAATGATCTAATCGACTTTTTTACAAAGTTTGCTAATAACAATCCAACTGTAAAAATGACTAAAGCTGTAAATAATTGAGGTAAATAACGAAGTAAGTTGCTTATCTCTTCAGAAACCATTGTTAAGTTTAGTATATCAGAAACTACGATGATTAACATGATATACATTACCCATTTTACAAACTTTGAGGTAATTTTTATAATGTTGAAATTTAACTTTTTACCTTCAAAAATTTCTATTTCATTAATCTTATCATCAAGCTTATCTGCTTTAGCAAACTTTAGTGCTTTTTTGATAATACCAACAACTACTTTTGTAAGTATCCATCCAATAATTAATACTACAATAGCACCAATTATATTGGGTATTACCTTACCTATTTCGGTAGTCATAACAGACAAAGAGTTCATCACGTCTTCGTTCCATTCAGTTATTTTTTCCATGTATTGCTTTTTTAGTTGATTTTTATTTGTTCCTTTCTTTAATAGTTGCTTCAATAATTTTTGCCACGTCTACTGAAAACAGACTAGCTAGTTCCATAAGTAATTTAGCAATGGCAATATCATTCATGACTTTTGCCTTCAATTCATCAGGCACCTCTTTTAAAGGCTTGTCTATTTGCTTAAACGGATTTTCCATTACTCAAAGTTGTTTTTATACTCATTAATAAGTTTGTCCTTGGCGCGCTTAATTCTCATCTTCACTGCGCTTTCTCCAATACCTAAAACACTTTCAATTTCCTTTATAGAAAGGTAATCTTGGTATTTTAGTAATAAAATCATTTTCTCCTCAGGAGAAATTAGGTTCAGGGCTTCTTTTAAATTATGAACTTTCATTTGAAGGAAATCTTTATCATCTTCTTCAAAAGAAATGTTCTCAATATCTTGATAATCTACTGCGTTCTTTTCTATTTTTTTTGCTGTGTTCCTAGTAACATAGTTTACACAATGGTTGTATGTAAATGCATAAAGCCAAGTAGAAAATTTTGATTTTTCTTTAAAACTAGCCAATTTAACAAAGAGCTTTAAAAACACATCTTGAGTCAAATCTTTTGCCTCATCTTCATCCTTTGCGAAACCGTAGCACTTATTATACACCATAGTGGCATACCTGTCATATAGCACTTCAAAAAGCAATGTATCGTTGGTTTTGACAATTTTTCTTACCAAATCCTCATCAGATACTGCATTAATGTTATTAATGGTTTCCAATAGCTAGGGAATAATTTTAAATATGGTTTTATATTTAGACACCTACATCTAATTAAAGTCACATTTTTGTGTAACTTTTTTTTAATTTACTAAATCTTCTTGAAAAACAGATTTATTTAAGTTGAAGAATGTGCAATTTAAAGTATGCTATACACACACAATCAAGCGGTAAGAAATATCTTTTAGTTAAAAGAATTGTGAAAAATTAAAACCAGAGACAACAAAAAAATAAAAAAAGCGAAGGAAGAAGTATTAGAATGATTTTAGTCAACTAAGGTTTTCTCTATTGACCACAAATTGTTTTCTAAGTTCAAAATAAACATACCCTTTTTTTCACAAATTCCTGAGCAATGAAAATACAGACTTATAAAAGCTTTAGTTTTTTCATAGTTGTAAATTGGTTTGGCAACACTTAACAAACCATCTGAACAACCTAACTCTTCATAAATTGTTCTTCTGTCTTTGGTATGTTTTATAGCTTCTAAACTATCTATTTGCTTTTGAGTGATGATATTTAGTTTAGGCAGTAAAGTATCTGGAATAGTAAAACCTTCTGCATTTTTTACTTTAGTCTCAAAATCATCATTGAGGTTTAATGTTGTCTTTACTAATTCTAGATTTTCTTTTTTTATTAAATACTATAGGAAGTCCTTCTTGAAATATACAATTAGTATAAAAGTCATTTGACGGATTATCAGTAAACTTATTAATAATTTCTTTTGTTATTAAAAGTTCGTTTTTTGTTTTATTCTTAGCATCATCACAGCCTAAAAACAATACTATTGAAAGTATAGAAAGCACATAAGTTATTAGGTTGCATTTTATCATAATCAATGATTGTGTTAGTTATAATTACTTACGTAATTTTTACTGCTTTTTTAGAAACTAGGGTCAAATTGTTGGTCTATAGCTTTTAAAACTGCATCTTTTGTTTGCTTTTCAATGGTATCAAGCATTTTAAAAAGCGTTTTTATTGTTTTTCCTTTATATAGAAAATGTCCCTCTTCAAGTTGTTCAAAAACATCTTTAATATTATGAGAGCCACTTAATGAGAACGCATCACTATTACCATATAAACTAACAGTAAACCATTCTTTTAAATAATGTTCAGTTTTCCAAAGCTTAGTGCTTTTCCAATGGATACTCCAATAGCCATTGGGCTCATAAGTTTTAAGCGTGAACTCTTTTTCTGGTTTTAGCTGTTGCAATTCTACAAGAACAGCTTCCATCTTATTTGTAATTAATGAAATGAGTTTAGCCTTATCAACGTCTGATGATGCTTCAGATTTCTGATTTCTAAACTGTTTGCTGTTTAACAATTGCTTTGCCTTATTTTTAACGCCTTTAGTAGCGCCTTCTTGCGATAATTTTTCTACATCAGCATACGAAACAGCTTTGTGGGCTAATAGTAACTCCTGAAGTTTTTTATGGTTCGATGCCATTATTTTTTCTACAAGTTCTTCTGTTAAATCGTTAGTTAACAGCTCTTGTCTTATAGCTTCATTAGGTTTGTCTACAACACCAGGTTGTAGCAAAATACGTGTATCTGTATAAGGCTTTAAATAAAACAGTAAATGATTTAGCTTATCAACTAGTTCTAACCGGTTTTGGGTAGAAAACTCTAATTCTGGCGCTTCCCAAACACCTTCGTAGTCTAGTGTATTGGTTTTAGTATTGAATTTCGGCAGTAAACAAATAACCTGCAATTGGTACGCACCATTAATGTCGCCTTCTGGTTGCCATGATACATCAATCGCTTTTAATCGTGTGTGTGAACTGATAAGCAATAGAGAACTGCCTGTAAACTCGTGTATGGTGTCTTCAGTTGGATCTGTATCGGTTAACAAATTCCACTCAACTGTCCAGCCTGCTGGTATTTTTAAGGGTTGAAGGTTCATTTTCAAAAATTACTAATGTAAGATTTATTTAGTCTTCAATCCAAATGGCTTGTTTATAATAAGGATATGGTAAATCGTCGAGCGTTTCGTATTTAAATTCTGATTCTTCTTTGCCTGTTAACCAGTTTACCCAACCCCATTTTCCATCTTTTTTCATTGCTAGTTTTAGTACACCATCAGCATCAAAATTTTTATACTCTTCGTAAATACAAGGTACTGACAGTTTTGTGTTTTCATTATAACTCCAATACGACAAATGCATACCCATTTTACCTTTGTTGTAAACTGCTGTATATTTTGAGTTGTATCCAAAAAAACGAATACTATCGTATTTTGCAGGTATAAGTGTTGTTAAATCATTTTCGCCTAATGATTGATACATTCCCCATTTTTTTGTGGCTTTATTCCTTGCTTTAAAAACACCATCGCCATTACTTTGATCAAAAATGAGTATATCCGCTTTTAGTTTTTTCTTGGAAGCTACAAACATATCTTTTGCCCAACCTTCTATCCAAACCAAAGGTACATCTTCAGGGTTATCGAAAGTGGGATCTACTAAAACTATATCTTCAAACCAATCTACTAATCCCCATTTTTCATTTTGCTTTACAAACGCATAATACCTACCATCTACTTCCTTCATTTTTATAGCATCATAAATGCAGTTGGCTCTCTCCGCTGCATCATGTATTTCATAAGGATTTAAAAGAATACCGTATTTTTTTTTGATTTTTACAATAGTAAAAGGCTCCATATTTTTAAACCAGCCAATAGAATCGAATTTTGGAGCTACTACCTCATCAAAATCGATGATTGCTTCATCTAAATCATAATAGGCATCAATATTGTAAACTCCCCATTTTTTGGTAGACTTCATCTTTACTTTAGCCAAATTATTTTCGTCAGTAATCCACTCAATTTCTTTTCCTTTAATATGTTTTAGGATTTGTTTGTCTGATATATCTTGGGCTATAACAAAGCTAGAAAATAAAAAAAGTGAGATAATAAAAGCTGTTTTTTTCACACCAATAGGTTGTTTCATCTGTTTATGTTTATTATTCACGTTTCATAATTGGGTTTTCGACTAAGTACTTAAAATTCTTTAATGTTTCTTCTCTAATTTCATCGTCATAAATAGTAATTGAAAAGTTAAATTCATTTTTAACATAATCAGACCAATATTCGCCTTGTGGTTTCGCTCTTCTTAAAAACCCATAATCTTCATAAAAAACAAATTCAATTTTATCACCATTTTGATACACTTCATAAACATCATCAAATATTATTTGCACATCATATAATACATCATAATAATAACGTCCTTCATAATATACTTTATCTGCTTCATACCTTATTGAAGCAAATAATTTTCTGGTGCTTTCATCTGTTTTAATTTTAAAACTATGTGTGGTAGAGTTATTGCTTCCAAAATAACCAGAATTATTTTTTATTTCATCTATACTTACTAGCTGTAAATTTCTAACTGATGTTAACTCTTTAAAGGCTTTATCAATATCCTCATTAGATGAAGAATAGGAGTCTGACCAATAAAACATATCGTCATAATCATTAGTATTAGACTCTTCTTTTCGATCGTATTCTTTTTGAGAAACTATTTCTCCATTTTTGTACACAATTTCTGCTGCCAATGATGCATTATCATAATGATATTTCCACAATCCGTCTTGTTTGCCTTCAATTAGGTTTCCCATACTTTTTAAAGTGCCATTTTCATAAAAATACTGCCACAATCCATCATTTTTTCCTTCAATTAGGTTTCCTTTAGCTTGTAAATTACCGTTTTCATAATAGGTTTTACCTTCACCGTGATGTTTATTATCTTTATAATAAAAATGATATTTTAATTTTCCGCTTTCATAAAATTCTTTAAACTCGCCATTTAATAAATCGTTTTCAAAATTATTTATACTTTTTATCTTTCCATTTTCAAAGTATACATACTTAGACTTTAAGACACCTAAAGTATGTTTTCCTTTAATTGTTAATACTCCTTTTTCGTTATAATAATACGAGTCACCATCTTCTATATCTTTTACTAAGTTCCCTTTTCTCTGAATGGTTCCATCTTCATAATAAATTATATACTCACCAGTTAGAACAATTTCACCATCCTTAGTGTTTTTATCTTTAAATGCTTTTAGTTTTACATTACCATTTTCATAATACTCATAGTATTCTTCTGGTTTGTTTCTCTCTTCTGCCATTTTGACTAACTCTGTCCATTGTGCAGAAACTATACTCGTAAAGAGTAATGTTGTAATTAGTAGTAGGTTTTTTTTCATGGTAATAACATTTAGTTTTTTTGTTGTTTAGAAAAATACTCGAAAGCATTGCCTTCACTTCTTTTACTGAAGTTTACTTCTTCCTTAACCTTTCCTTTGCTGTCATATACTTTCCACACTCCAACTCTATTATCATTTTCATAAGTTCCTGACATGGTTACATGACCTTCACTATTATATTCTTTCCATACACCTATTTTCTTATCATTTTCAAATGCTCCTGACATAAATAAATAACCATCTTCTCTACTGTAATATTTCCACTCTCCTGTTTTACTGCCATCTTTTTCTATAAACCCTTTGGCAGATATTTTTCCGTTTTCATAGTATTCTTCAAACTCTATTTTTAAATCAGTTTCTGAAAATTCGTACCAAGATTTACTTACTATTTGACGGAATTTCACATCAAGAATTATTGTAGTTGGATGGAAAAACAATACACATCTGCCTTTATAAATAAAACCATGATACTCGAAGTCTGCACGCTGAAAAAAATTATCAAACGTATAATTACCGTCTTCTAGTTTCAACTCTTTAAAACCTTCAGGAATTCCTGGTTTATCTTGATATGAAAAACTATCAAATTCTTCTAAGGTTACTTCTGTACCATCTTTTTTCTGTATAAGCAAAACCATTTTTGGTCCTCCACCTGTAGCTTCAAAAACCGTAAACATAACATCTGCTCCAAGTTCTGTTGGTGTATTATTATTTTGACTGAAAACTGAAAATGTACTTATTAATACAAAAATGACTAGTAAGTAATGTGTATAGGTTTTTTTCATAATAGTTATTTTGATTTTAAAAAAGAAGACGTCTAGTCGTAGTAATAATATTCAAAATCATAAATAGACGTTCCCTTTATGCTTTTAGAAAGTTTAAATTGCTTGTCTTTGCGATCAAAGAAGATTATTTCAATAATTAGCTTGTCGCCTTTAAGGTATTTATTTTCACTGTCATTACTTTCTATAAATTCTAGCTCAAATTGTGTGTCATTAAGTTGTTTGTACTTATATAATGTATAATCATCTGTTTTATCTTTATGTATTTTCCAAATGCCATCAGCTATTTCAAAATAGGTTTTACCTACAAAAGCCATCTCGTAATAAAATTGCTTTTGCTTTAAAAACTTTTCCACACTTGATTTAGACACCTCTGATTTTATGCGCTCATATGAAGTATCTGGACCTATAATGGGTTCAGGGTCAGAGATAGTTAGGTCATGATACGCTTTACAATTAAAAAACAGTCTAGTCTCTAAAATTTGATACAACTCATAATATTGAAAATTAGTTGACTGTAGGAGATATGGTCTGGTTTCGGTTTTCCAAAATTCTTCAAGGATCTCTTTCCTTGTTTTATTTGATTTATCGGCATCAAAAAACTCACACATTTTTATAGAGGCTTGGTTTATTTCTTCTAGTGTTTGCGCTGTAATAGTATTAATAGAAATAAATAATGTAATCATTAATAGACTGTTTTTCATGATTTCAGATTTTAGGGTTAAGAAATAACTTACATTTTAACAAATCTAAAGATTATATGAATATGTTTATATACTCATTTTGAGTATTTTCTTACGCTTTCCTTTGTCTTTCATTCTATCTAAAACAAAAAAAGCGAACCTTATGGCTCGCTTTTTTTAGATTCTGAATTTAATTCAGAATAACAATATTATAAATCTACACATGTAAAGCTCTATCTCCAGTTGCAGCTAAAGCTGCTTCTTTAATAGCTTCAGTAAATGTTGGATGTGCATGAGACATACGAGATACATCTTCAGCACTTGCTCTATACTCCATAGCTACAACGGCTTCAGCAATCATATCGGCAGCACGAGCACCAACCATGTGTACTCCTAAAATTTCATCGGTAGTTTTATCAGCTAAAACTTTTACAAATCCATCAAGATCCATACTTGCTCTACTGCGTCCTAAAGCACGCATTGGAAATTGTCCTACCTTATACTCTACTCCAGCTTCTTTAAGTTGCTCTTCGGTTTTACCAACAGCTGCAACTTCTGGCCAAGTGTAAACTACACCAGGAATTAAGTTATAATCTATATGTGGTTTTTGTCCTGCTAAGGTTTCAGCAACAAACACACCTTCTTCTTCAGCTTTATGCGCTAACATTGCACCTTTAATAACATCTCCTATTGCATAAATGTTTGAAGCGCTTGTTTGTAAATGGTCATTTACTTCAACTTGACCTCTGTCGTTTATTTTTACTCCAGCAGCTTCAGCATTTAAACCATCTGTATAAGGACGACGACCTACTGATACTAAACAGTAATCGCCTTTAAATTCTACTTCTTCGCCTTTTTTATTATCAGCTTTAACGATAACTTCATCTCCAACGCGTTCTACCGACTTTACTTTATGAGAGGCATTGATGTTGAATTTTTGTTTTTTCAATACTTTATTCAACTCCTTAGAAACACCTGCATCCATTGTTGGTAAAATTCTATCCGCATACTCCACAACAGAAACCTCAGCTCCTAAACGCTTATATACTTGACCTAGTTCAAGACCAATAACTCCACCACCAATTACAATTAAATGTTTAGGAACTTCTTTAAGTTTTAATGCTTCAGTAGAAGTGATTACACGTTCTTTATCAATATTGATAAATGGTAAGCTAGATGGTTTAGAACCTGTTGCTATAATGGTGTTTTTAGCTTCAATTTCTTCTTCTTTTTCTCCTTTGATAAGGATATGAGTAGCATCTTTAAAGCTTCCTAAACCTTCATATACATCAATCTTATTCTTCTTCATTAAGAAATCAATTCCACCTGTAGTTTGGTCTACTACAGATTGCTTACGAGCAATCATTTTTTCTAAGTTTACCTTAACCTCACCAGAAATATCAATTCCATGCTCTTCAAAATGCTTAATAGCATCTTCGTAATGGTGAGACGAGTCTAAAAGTGCTTTACTTGGTATACAACCAACGTTAAGGCAAGTTCCTCCTAAAGTTGAATATTTTTCAATGATTGCAGTTTTCATTCCTAGTTGAGCGCAACGGATAGCTGCAACATATCCACCAGGACCAGAGCCTATAACGGCTACATCGTATGAATTCATAAGATTGTTTTTTGTCAGATTTTATTTAAAACTATTACAAAAATACAACATTGTATTTTTATTTACGAATGTGAGTTCACTAATTTTAAAGCTATAATTTACTTGAGTATTACGATTTGTAAATCTCTAAAAACTCATTTCGTTTTAAGAAGGAAAACCTAGCATAGTTCCCATGCCTACTGTAAACAACCAAGACCCATAAATAGCATGTTCAATGGATACCAAAAGTGTTGATTTTGTTTTGGTATAGGTTAGCGCAAACAAGAGTCCGCCAAGAAAGGTTAAAACAAGCACCAAAGTACTTTTAAACATGATGTGTGCTAATGAAAACACTACTGCATTTAAAACTATTGCAAAAGAGGTGCTTTGAAACAATACAGCGTATCTTTCAAAAAAAAGCGTTCTATAAATAAGCTCTTGAGGATATACCGAAAACACACTGTAAACAAACAAAATGACCAACCACAGCAAGGGCTTGTTTAACAACACTTCAAATAAACGAGCATTATCAGTAAACCAAACAAAAAGCGTGGTTAAAACTGCTATAATGGCTAGTTTTATGACAGTTTCTCTCCAAAACTGTTTCCAGTTTAAGACTTGGGCTACTTTAAATTTTTTCCGCTCAACTTTAAGTAATAAATATATGACATACAAGAATCCTCCTAACCCAATACCCAACTTAATAAATGGTGAATACTCTAACGCAAAACTTATTGGTATTAGAATAAAAATAATGAAAAACTCTATGAGTTTATAAGCGTTAGATTTCATAATTAAACGCGTATTGCTGTTGTGTGTTTTACTTCGTTAATTACAAACATGCTGTGTGTACTACCAATATGGTTTATAGAAGTTAATTTATTAACCATAAACTCTCTAAACGCTTCCATATCGCTCACTATCACTTTTAAAAGGTAATCATAATCGCCACTAATATGAAAACACTCTACGACTTCCTCTAAATTAGCAACATCTTTTTCAAATTTAACCACATATTCTTGAGTGTGCTGAATAAGTTTTATATGGCAGAAAGCAATAAACGATTTATCAATCTTTTCTTTCTTAATTAGCGCTACATATTTATTGATAACGCCTTCACGCTCTAACTTTTTGATACGCTCATAAACAGCAGTTACCGATAAATTCAGTTTTAACGACAACTCTTTATTGGTTTGCTTACTATCCTGCTGAAGCAAATGCAAAAGCTTTTTATCTATATCATCAAAAATCATATTGAAAAATTTTCTTCAAACTAACATGTTAGCAGATTCTTTTCGTAAAATATTTTTATAAAAGTAGCAAATAACAGATTAATAATCTAAAATTATACATATATATTGATAATACATCTATTTATTCGGATTTTTGATGTATTAACTAAATACACTTTACTATGTCATTTAAACCCGCAAATAATATACAAGACTTACAATATTTTGGTGAGTTTGGAGGCGTTAACCCTTCTATTTCAGATTCATCTACCTACACCTTTTTATCAGCAAAAACTATGTTTGATACGTTTGAAGGTAACGCTGATGGTTGCTACCTGTATTCTCGTCACTCATCACCTTCTAACCTTTATTTAGGAGAAGCGCTTGCTGCAATGGAAGGCACTGAAACTGCAACGGTAACTGCATCAGGAATGGGAGCCATTACACCTGTAATTTTACAGTTTTGTGGCGCTGGAGATCATGTGGTATCTAGTAGAACTATTTATGGTGGTACTTATGCGTTTCTAAAAAATTTCACACCAAAGCTAAATATTAGTACCTCGTTTGTTGATATTACTAAACTAGATGTTGTTGAAGCTGCAATTACCGAAAACACTAAAGTTTTATATTGCGAATCGGTTAGTAATCCTTTATTAGAAGTTGCCGACATAAAAGGACTTGCTGCTATAGCAAAAAAGCATAATTTAAAACTTGTAGTTGATAATACGTTTTCACCATTATCAATATCACCTGTTAAATTAGGTGCTGACATTGTAATACACAGTTTAACAAAATTTATTAATGGATCTAGCGACACTGTTGGTGGTGTTATTTGCGGAACTCAAGAATTTATTGACGCCTTAAGAAACGTTAATGATGGTGCTTGCATGCTGTTAGGAAGCACAATGGATAGTTTACGTTCTGCTTCTGTTTTAAAAAACTTAAGAACACTACACATAAGAATGCAGCAACATAGTCATAACGCTACGTATTTAGCTCAAAAATTTGAAGCAGATGGTTTAAAAACGGTATATCCAGGATTAGAATCGCATCCTTCACATGAGTTATTTAAAAGCATGATGAACGAAAAATATGGTTTTGGAGGTATGCTTACCATAGATGTTGGCTCACTTGATAAGGCCAATGCACTTATGGAACTAATGCAAGAAAAAAACCTTGGGTATCTTGCAGTGAGTTTAGGATTTTATAAAACATTATTCTCGGCTCCAGGTTCTTCAACATCTTCTGAAATACCAGAAGATGAGCAAAAAGAAATGGGATTAAGCGATGGTCTTATTCGTTTTTCTATTGGACTAGACGCTGATATTGAACGCACATACAATATGATGCGTGAATGCATGGAATCTTTAAACATCTTAGATAAAAAAAGTGAAGCTAGCTTAGTTTAATTTTTTTGACATAATTAATACACTAAAGACGCTTTCAGAAACCGAAAGCGTCTTTTTTATTTTACAAAATCATTATAATTCAAGTATTTAAAAACAGTTAAACATCTGCATTTGCTTTATAGACAACATTATCGTAACATTACATCTATAAAACTTCTAACTAACACCTATGGAAAGCCAAGATATAAAGCCTAGACAACCACAAGATGAACATATTGTTGAAAACAAACAATTAAATATATGGGAAGCTTTAATACCTGTTATTGCTTTGGTTGGTATGCTAGCTTTTAATGTATTTGTTTATGGTGATAATGCGCTTAGTGGTAGCAATCAGTTTATCTTACTTTTAGGCGCTGCTGTTGCTGCTGTTGTTGGCTTTTATAATAAAGTAACGTTTAGCCAAATGATTGATGAAGTGGCTGAGAATGTAAAATCAACCACAGGAGCTATTTTAATTCTACTCATGGTTGGTGCTTTAGCAGGAACATGGCTTATTAGTGGTATTATTCCTGCTATGATATATTATGGTTTACAAATACTAAATCCTACCATATTTTTAGCTGCTTGTGTAATTATATGTGCAATCATATCAGTGGCTACAGGAAGTTCTTGGACAACTTCAGCAACCGTTGGTATTGCCTTAGTTGGTATTGGCGAAGCGCTTGGTGTTTCTTTAGGAATGACAGCAGGTGCTGTTTTATCTGGTGCTTATTTTGGAGATAAAATGTCTCCGTTAAGTGATACTACAAACCTTGCTCCAGCTATGGCAGGAAGTGAATTATTTACACATATAAAGTATATGGCTTTAACCACAGTGCCTACAATTGTAATCACATTAATAGTATTTATCATTTTAGGATTTACGCAAGACACAACTGGAAATGCTGATACCTCTTTACTGCTTAATGATATTGATAGTACTTTTAATATTAATGGTTGGCTGTTTTTAGTTCCAATAATTGTTATTGCACTCATCATAAAAAAAACACCTCCACTTGTTGCACTTTTAATAGGAACTTTATTAGGAGGTATTTTTGCATTGCTATTTCAACCACACATAGTCACACAAATTGCAGGAACTGACTCTTTAACATTAACTTCTGCTTACAAAGGTGTTATGGATGCTATTACAGTAAAAACTACAATAGCTACTGACAATGAAACACTACAAGATTTATTTTCTGCTTCAGGAAAAGGAATGTATGGTATGTTAGGAACCATTTGGTTAATTCTTTGTGCAATGGTTTTTGGTGGTGTTATGGATGCCATTGGAGCATTAACAAGAATTAGTCAAGCACTACTAAGTTTAGCAACAACCACATTTGGTCTTTTTGCAAGTACAGTGGCTAGTTGTTTAGCTTTAAATATTACAGCATCAGACCAATACTTAGCATTAGTTGTACCTGGAAAAATGTTTAAAAAAGCTTATGAAGATAAAGGGTTAGCTCCAGAAAACCTAAGTAGAGCTCTTGAAGATTCTGGTACTGTAACTTCTGTTTTAGTACCATGGAATACTTGTGGAGCCTACCAAAGTGGTGTGCTTGGAGTACCTGTTGTAGATTATTTCTTTTTCGCCATATTTAACTGGTTAAGCCCTTTTATGACCTTAACTTTTGCTGCGTTTTCGATTAAAATCAAACAATTATCTGCTAAGAAATAATTATTAATTCAATCATTTTAAACTCATTTTACCAAGTTGATATTTTAGAGTATCAATAATTGCTGATTTAACAAAAATCAACACCTAATTTTGATGCCATATTCTAATACTATTTGTATATAATTTTATATTATTTATTTCTATCAAAACACGCTGTTTAAGTCCTTATGTTTGTAGTGAAATTAATAATCACTTAAAAAATAAATAAACATGGCATTCGTAGGAAAACAATTTCCAGATTTAAATGTAAACGCAATGAACGAAATGGGTGACACCTTTAAATTAAACGTTCTTGAAGAAGCAAAAAACAATAACAAAAAAGTAGTATTATTTTGGTACCCGAAAGATTTCACTTTCGTATGTCCTACTGAATTACACGCTTTTCAAGCTGCTTTAGGTGAGTTTGAAAAACGTAACACTATAGTAATTGGAGCTTCTTGTGATACTGCTGAAGTTCATTTTGCTTGGTTAAGTACTGCTAAAGATAATGGTGGAATTGAAGGTGTAACTTACCCTCTTTTAGCTGATTCTAACAGAAACTTAGCATCAACTCTTGGTATTTTAGATATCTCTAACGAAACTTACAACGAAGAAACTGGAGTTGTAACTGTAGATGGCGATAACGTAACTTACAGAGCTACTTACATCATTGATGAAGAAGGTATCGTACAACACGAGAGTATCAACAACATGCCACTTGGTAGAAATGTAAATGAATATTTAAGAATCATCGATGCTTTAACTCACGTACAAGAAAAAGGTGAAGTTTGTCCTGCTAACTGGGAAGAAGGTAAAGATGCAATGCAAGCTAATGCTCAAGGTACAAAAGAGTATTTAAAAGCACACTTAAACTAAGTATTAGTTATGGTTCAAGAATTAGATCAAGACAATTTACAAAGTATAGTTTCTGAAAACGATACAGTTGTTGTGCAATACTCAGCAACTTGGTGTGGAAACTGTCGTATAATGAAGCCAAAGTTCAAGAAATTAGCAACAGAAAATGAAAATATTACTTTCGTTATTGCTGATGCTGAAAAATTTCCTGAGAGTAGAAAATTAGCAACTGTAGACAACTTACCTACGTTTGCTACTTTTAAAAATGGTGAATTCAAAAATCAAATACAAACTAATAAGTTCGATGTTTTAAAAGAACTTGTTGATGAAGTTATTTAAATTATGAAATTACCAGTAATAAAACAATTAACCCAGTTTATCGAAGATAATGACGAAGACTTCGTATTAGAGACTATTGAAACCTTAGAAAACCTAACCGAAGTACCATCATTAAAAGATGAGGAGTTAGATGTTATAGGTGAATTAATTTCTAATATGTATGGTGCAATTGAAGTACACAAAATGGTAAAAGATGGCACACCAAAAAAGGAAGCTTTAAATACTTTTATGTCTCGTGTTCTTGGATCTATCGATAAATAATAGCATTAATTGAAAAAGAAGAATAAAAAAACCACTTCAAAAGAAGTGGTTTTTTTATGTTTTATAATTTCTCTGCTATTGTCTTTAATTCTTTTTCTTTAGCATAATCCAAAGCTGTTTTACCTTCAAAATCTTTAAGTGATTTATCAGCATTATGGGCTAAAAGCACATCTACAACTGCCTCTTGGTTATATTGTGTTGCATACATTAAAGCGGTTGTACCATTATTGTTTTGCGCATTTACATTAGCATTATGTTTTAGCAACATCTCAACTAATGCAAGATTTCCTTTAAAACTCACTCCTATTAAGGCTGTATTACCAGAAGCATCCTTTCCATTAATATCTGCATTATGTTCTAATAACACTTTTACAATATCTTCTTTATCAAAGTAGCTAGCAAAAATTAAAGGTGTAAATCCTCTTGCATCAGCTATACTAACTAATTTAGGATTTCTATCAAGTTGTAGTTTTATATTTTCGGTATTACCAGACTGTATGGTTCTAAAAAATAATTCGTTTTCGTTCATATCTATGTATTCAATAAAAAAAGGAACACATTACATAACTAATGCATTCCTTTTTAGAGTTACTATTTATCAATTATTTCAAATCAAATCTATCAGCATTCATCACTTTAGTCCAAGCTGCCACAAAATCTTTAACAAATTTCTCTTCAGCATCATCGGCTGCATATACTTCAGCTACTGCTCTTAATTCAGTATTTGAACCAAAAATTAAATCGGCACGAGTACCTATAAACTTCACTTCACCTGTTCTACGATCTCTACCCTCAAAATGAGTTTCTTCATCAGAAGTAGCACTCCATGTATAGGTCATATCTACAAGGTTTTTAAAGAAATCATTAGTCAGATGACCAACATTATCAGTAAATACACCATGTTTTGAGCTATCATAATTAGCACCTAATACACGCATACCTCCGACAAGAACAGTCATTTCTGGTATTGATAATGCCATTAAATTGGCTTTATCAATCAATAAATCTTCAGCTTTTACACTAACATTAGGATTCATATAATTTCTAAATCCATCTCCAATAGGTTTTAAATAGTTGAATTGCTCAACATCAGTTTGCTCTTGAATAGCATCTCCTCTACCTTGAGCAAAAGGCACTGAAATATTATGACCTGCTCTACTAGCAGCTTCTTCTATAGCCGCAACACCTCCTAGCACAATTAAATCTGCCATAGAAATTGTTCCGCTAAATTGGTTTTGAATACCTTCATAAACGCCCAAAACTTTATTTAATTCTTCTGGATTGTTTACTTTCCAACTGCGTTGTGGTTCTAATCTTAATCGTGCTCCATTTGCTCCACCTCGTTTATCAGAATCTCTATACGTTGAAGCCGAAGCCCAAGCTGTTCTTACCAATTCAGAAATTGACAAACCTGACGCTAAAATCATTTTCTTTAATGAGGTAATATCACTGTCGCTTAGTTTATAATCCACTTTAGGAACAGGATCTTGCCAAATTAATTGCTCACTAGGAACTTCTGGCCCTAAGTAACGATCAATTGGTCCCATATCTCTGTGCGTTAACTTATACCAAGCTCTAGCGAAAGCATCTTCAAAAGCTTTGTGGTCTTTATGAAAGCGTTGTGAGATTTTTAAATATTCAGGATCTGTTTTTAAAGCAATATCTGCTGTAGTCATCATTAAGGCTTGCTTCCCATTTGGGTCACCTGCTTTTGGAGCCATACGTGCTTTAGACGCTGCTGTTGGCGTCCATTGATGTGCTCCTGCAGGACTTTTGGTTAATTCCCAATCATAATTTAATAACACATCAAAATAATCAGCATCCCATTGTGTTGGATTTGGTGTCCAAGCACCTTCAATACCACTAGTAATTGTATCGTCTAACACACCACTTTTATAAGTGTTTTTCCAACCAGTACTCATTTGTTCTATTGGTGCACCATGTGGTTCAGCACCTACATATTGACCAGGATCTGCAGCTCCATGTGCTTTACCAAAAGTATGACCACCAGCAACAAGAGCAACTGTTTCTTCATCATTCATAGCCATACGACCAAAAGTTTCTCTTACATCTTTAGCAGAACCCATTGGGTCTGGTTTTCCATCTGGACCTTCAGGGTTTACGTAAATCCATCCCATCATAACAGCAGCAAGAGGATCTTCTAAATCTCTTTCATTGTAGTTATCACTATTTCCATAACGCTCTTCGTTTGCTCCCCATTCTGTTTCGCTTCCCCAATACACATCTTGCTCAGGTTCCCAAATATCTTCTCGTCCACCAGCAAAACCAAAGGTTGGGAACCCCATAGACTCTAACGCACAGTTTCCTGCAAGAATCATTAAATCTGCCCACGAGATTTTATTACCGTACTTCTTTTTTATTGGCCATAATAATAATCTTGCTTTGTCTAAGTTTCCGTTATCTGGCCAGCTATTTATTGGTGCAAAACGCTGATTACCTGTACCTGCTCCTCCACGACCATCTCCAACTCTATAAGTACCTGCACTATGCCATGCCATACGAATCATAAAACCTCCATAATGGCCATAGTCTGCAGGCCACCAATCTTGCGAGTCGGTCATAAGATTTAAAACATCTTGTTTTAATTCTGCAAAGTCTATACTATTAAATGCTTCAGCATAATTAAAATTTTCTCCAAGTGGATTCGATTTTGCAGCATGTTGTCTTAAAATATTTAATTTTAATTCATTTGGCCACCAATCTCTATTCTTTACTCCACCTCCACCAACAGTATTTTGTTTTCCGCTTAAAAAGGGACACTTGTTTGGGTCTGAATTGTTAGAATGATTATTGTTTTCCATTTTTATTGTTTTTTTATGATTCTATATTCTATAAAATTAAGAAAAATGCATCCTAAAAGATTAAAAATTACATTTTTATAAATAATATTATTATTGACAAAACTTATAGAAAATAAAATTTCAATAACAAACAATAATTAAAACAAAAAAAAGGTCTCAATTGAGACCTTTATTAATGACTAATACAACTTTATTATGATTTTGGAAGAAGCACTGTATCAACAACGTGTATAACTCCATTGGATTGGTTAACATCTGCTATTGTAACTTTAGCTGTGTTACCATTTTCATCAGTAATGTAAACATCTCCTCCTTTGGTCCATGCTGTTAACCATCCACCACTTACAGTTTCTATTTTTGCTTTTCCATCTCCTTTCTTTATCATTCCCATAACGTCACTAGCACTCCATTTTCCTGCAACCACATGATATTTTAATACAGTTTGCAGTGTAGAGATGTTTTCTTCCTTTAATAGGTTTTCAACTGTGCCCTTTGGCAACTTACCAAAAGCATCATTTGTAGGTGCAAAAACTGTAAAAGGTCCCTCGCTCATTAACACATCAACTAATCCTGCTGCTTTAACTGCTGCAACTAGTGTAGTGTGGTCTTTAGAGTTTAGAGCATTTTCTACAATATTTTTACTTGGGTACATTGCAGCTCCACCTACCATTTTGGTATCCTCTTTCTTCATTTTGCTTTGTGCTATAGTATTTGTACCTATAGTAAATGTTGCTAACAAAATAATTGAACTGAATAATTTAATCTTTTTCATAATACTTTAGATTTAAGTTTATAATTGTTTGGTATATAAACGAAAAAACTCATCAAGCGGTTTTTAAAAAAAATAAAAGTCCTCAGTAATTCATCAAACTAGTCATGCTTTATTACCTTGTTAAATTTTTGTTTTATTTTGAAATTCTATGGTACTTTTTTTGTATCTTATAGAAAGAATTTAAAGCGAATTATTATGGAAGATGTTAATTATATAAAAGTGTTTTCAGGTAATTTTATTATTGTTCAATTAGTATTGGACAGATTACAAAGCATTGGCATTAATGCTATTATTAAAGACGAGTCAGAATCTGGTAGGCTTGCTGGTTTTGGGTCATCCATTCAAGGATTTCAAGAACTCTTTGTTAACAAAGACGAATTGGACAACGCACTACCCATTGTAGAATCAGTAAAATCTGAACTTAAAGTATAAAAAAATCCTGATGAATTTCATCAGGATTTTAGTTTTAAGATGCTGTTACAGCGTACATTTTTTCTCTTTGCTCCTTTATCTTTTTATCATCCATATACTCATCAAAAGTCATATATCTATCAATAATTCCGTTAGGAGTTAGTTCTATTACTCTATTTGCAACCGTTTGAGCAAACTCGTGGTCATGTGTTGTAAACAAGACTGTTCCCTTAAAGTTTTTTAATGAGTTGTTGAATGCTGTAATACTTTCAAGATCAAGGTGGTTTGTTGGTTCATCCAACATCACTACGTTAGCTCTCATCATCATCATTCTACTCAACATACAACGCACTTTTTCACCTCCAGATAATACATCTGCAGTTTTTAAGGCTTCTTCACCACTAAAAATCATTTTCCCAAGAAAACCTCTAATATAAACCTCTTCGCGTTCTTCTTCGGTAGTTGCCCATTGACGTAACCAATCTACAAGCGTAAGTTTGTTTTCAAAATACTCGCTGTTATCAAGTGGCAAATAAGATTGAGAGGTTGTAACTCCCCAAGCATACTTACCAGAATCGGCTTTTTCTTTTCCGTTAATAATTTGATAAAACGCGGTAGTTGCTCTAGAGTCTTTAGAATACACTACTACCTTATCTCCTTTAGCTAAGTTGATATCTACATTTTGAAATAGTACTTCACCATCAATTGAAGCTGATAAGTTTTCAACGTTTAAAATTTGATCTCCCGCTTCTCTTTCTCGTTCAAAAATAATTGCAGGATAACGTCTGCTCGATGGCTTAATTTCAGAAATATTAAGCTTATCAATCATTTTCTTTCTACTGGTAGCTTGCTTAGATTTTGCAACATTGGCAGAAAAACGTCTAATAAACTCTTCAAGCTCCTTTTTCTTTTCTTCAGCTTTTTTGTTTTGTTGTGCTCTTTGTCTTGCAGCTAATTGTGAAGACTCGTACCAAAACGTGTAGTTACCTGAGAAGTGGTTAATTTTTCCGAAATCAATATCAGAAATATGTGTACATACTGCATCTAAAAAGTGACGGTCGTGAGACACCACAATAACGCAGTTGTTATAATTGGCTAGGAAATTTTCTAACCATGAAATTGTTTCATAATCCAAGTCGTTGGTAGGCTCATCCATGATAAGTACATCTGGATTTCCAAATAAGGCTTGTGCCAATAACACTCTTACTTTTTGCTTACCATCTAAATCTTTCATTAAGGTATAATGAAGATCTTCTTTGATACCTAAGTTAGACAACATTGCTGCAGCATCGCTATCGGCATTCCAACCGTTCATTTCTTCAAATTGCACTTGCAGCTCTCCAATTTTT
Organism: Meridianimaribacter sp. CL38; assembly: GCF_004328055.1. Classification (NCBI taxonomy): domain Bacteria; kingdom Pseudomonadati; phylum Bacteroidota; class Flavobacteriia; order Flavobacteriales; family Flavobacteriaceae; genus Meridianimaribacter; species Meridianimaribacter sp. CL38. The sequence continues at coordinate 493,553 of NZ_QKWS01000002.1, forward strand.
TCAGCGTTTTCATCAGTATAATCTGCATAAAGTGCATCTATTTCTGTTTTTAACTTAAATAATGGTTTATTTCCCATTATCACAGTTTCTAACACAGTATGCTCGTCATATAAATTGTGCTCCTGCTCTAAAACTGACATACGCTTACCTTGCTCTAGGTGAACGTGACCAGACGTAGGATCCATTTTTCCTGATAAAATCTTTAAAAAAGTAGATTTTCCTGCTCCATTAGCTCCAATAATACCATAGCAATTACCTTGATTAAATGTGGTATTTACCTCATCAAACAAAATACGCTTACCAAATTGAACCGAAAGATTAGATACTGTTAACATAGTGTCTATTTTAATTTTTTGCAAAAGTAGAAAAATGAATCCATAAAGAAGAAACTTAAAGCTGTTTTTTCAATGTATTAAAAAAGCTTGCAACTCAAGTTTTAACAGCGTATTAACAACACATATACGTTTCAAATTTTATTTTTGTGTGATATGCATATTTAGCCTACGTTATAGTAATATATATGAAGTTTTACATCATAAGTTTTTTAGCATCTGTATTGGTTTTTGGATGCAAAGATATTTCAACTGAAAACAGTGATTACACCTATTTTGGCGGTGAAATTATTAACCCTAAAAATAATCACGTTACATTATACAGTCCAGAAACTGGATACGATACTTTATTTCTTGATAAGCAGAATCGTTTTTTAAAGAAGCTAGAGACTTTTAAACCTGGTTTATTTTCATTTATGCATGGAGGCGAATACCAATTGGTACTTTTAGAGCCTAGTGATAGTATTATGCTTAGACTAAACACTATAGATTTTGATGAGTCTTTAGTATTTACAGGTGTTGGTTCAAAAAAGAACAATTACCTGATTAAAACATTTTTAGAAAATGAAATTGAAATAAAAAAGCGTAATACGTTTTGCCGAATGTCGCCTGAAGAGCTTGAATCGTATTTAGACTCTACAAAAAAAATAAAGCTTGAAGAATTAAATAGTTTTTTAGACAAGAAACCTTTTTCTGACTTATTTAAGTCTATTGCTGAAGCCAATATTGACTACAATTACTATTACTATAAAGAAATTTACCCTTTTGGTTACTACGGTAATCATCAACTAGCCCATTACAAAGATTTGCCTCAAGATTTTTATGATTATAGAAAAGAGATAGATTATGGACTAGACCATTTGAGTGAATATCCAAGCTACAATCAATTTATGCTAGCTCACTTTAATAATTTGGCACTTACTGATTATTATGACAACGTAGCTTACCATGAAGCTTTTGACAAACAATCGCTTAACTATAATCTAGAAAAATTACGATTAATAGATAGTTTAGTAACCTCTAATAAAGTTAAAAACTACCTATTGAAAATTAACACCAGAGAGTTTGTTTACAATAGTACAGACTCTGATGAAATTTCTCAAGTTTTAAACTCTTACTTAGAAAAAGCAACTGACGATAATGACAAAAAAGATATAAATAAGCTATTAACTATTTTAAATAATTTGAAACCAGGAAAAAATTTACCAAATGCAGAACTTGTAGGTTTTAATGATGAAGATGTTATGCTGAATAGCTTAATATCTAAACCAACAGTTATTTATTTCTGGTCTTCTAACAACGATTTAATTTTTAAGAATAGCCACTACCGAACCAAACGCCTAAAAGCTAAGTTTCCTGAGGTAGAGTTTATTGCTATTAATATTAACAACGACGACAAAAAATACTGGAAAAGCACGCTACAAAACTCAAAATTTCCAACCCAAAACGAATATCGATTTAAAGATAAAAGCATGTCAAATGTTTTGGCTATCAACTCAATTTACACTGTAATTTTAGTTGATGATGATGGTAAAATAGTGACCTCTAGAGGAAGCCTCTTTAATAAAGATTTTGAAAACGAGATACAAACGCTCGTTAGCAGATAAACCCAATAAAAAAACTCCTGAATAATTCAGGAGTTTTCTTTTTCTATATATTTCTAATTCTTAGTTACCCTTTTTATAATCGGCTAAAAACTTCTCTAAACCTATGTCAGTAAGTGGGTGTTTTAATAACCCTGTAATTGAACTTAAAGGTCCTGTCATTACATCTGCTCCTAGTTTAGCACAATCAATTACGTGCATTGTATGACGCACAGAAGCTGCTAAAATTTCAGTATCAAACCCATAGTTATCATAAATTTGACGAATTTCAGCAATAAGGTTTAATCCATCAGTTGAAATATCATCTAAACGTCCAATAAATGGTGACACATACGTTGCTCCTGCTTTTGCAGCTAATAAGGCTTGTCCTGGAGAAAACACTAAAGTTACGTTGGTTTTTATACCTCTATCACTAAAGTATTTACATGCTTTTACACCATCTTTAATCATAGGTAATTTAATAACTATTTGATCGTGTAATTCTGCTAGTGCTTCACCTTCTCTAACCATACCTTCAAAATCGGTAGAAATAACCTCAGCACTTACATCACCATCTACAATGTTACAGATATCAACATAATGTTTTAAAATGTTGTTTGTTCCTGTAATACCTTCTTTAGCCATTAAAGATGGGTTTGTAGTTACACCATCTAAAATACCCATATCCTGAGCTTCTTTGATTTGATCTAGATTAGCTGTATCAATAAAAAATTTCATGTATTTAATTTATTTGTTGTGTTATTTAAGTTGCAAAATTACAATTTATATGCAGGTTTTAATTAGAAATATTATGAAATAATATTAACAATCTACAGTAGTAAAAAACGAAATGGATTACTATTACAGCTTATAATGTTTCATCAGCATTTTTTCATACACCTTGTCTGGCAAAATGCGCTTTAAAACAATAGAAAACTTTTGCATAAACTCACCTACCTTATAGTGCGCTTTTGGATTTTTAGTATTTATCACTTTATAAACTGCTTTTGCCATTAACAATGGGTCTTTTCCACTATCAACATGCGCATCCATTAGTTTTAAGGTGTTACCATAAGGTGTTTTATAAGGCGACTGTTCTTGTACTGGTGCATGGTAACGACCAGCAGCAATATTAGTAGCAAAATCTCCTGGAGCAATATTGGTCATTTCAATATTAAAATCTTTAATCTCCATTCTAAAGGCTTCGGTAATTAATTCCAACGCACCTTTACTTGCACTGTAAACGCCTCTATATGGCAATCCCATGTATCCAGCAATAGAGGTGATATTGATAATTAGTCCACTTTTTTGCTTACGCATTTGTGGCAATACCGCTTTTATTACATTGATAGGTCCAAAAAAATTAGTTTCAAAATTACGTTTTATCTCCTCGTCTGGAATTTCTTCAATAGGTCCAGTAATTCCAGCTCCTGCATTATTAACCAAGACATCTAGTCGACCTTCTTTGTCTATAATAGTTTGAACAGCTTTGGTAATAGTTTGGGTATTTGAAACATCTAAAGCTAAAAGGTTTAACTTACTTTCAGAATATCGCTCAGGATTTCTACTGGTTCCATAAACAACAAATCCTTTTTCTAAAAGAAACTCTCCAATAGATTTCCCTATACCTGAAGAACCTCCTGTGATTAAAACAACTTTAGACATAAACTATAATTAATACTGTAAAATTAACAATGTAATATTCATTCAGAAGAAAAAGTGAAAAAGATTTGAGTTTTGGGTACAAAAAAAGGCAAGCTACCTACATCACACCGCTACGACCGCGTACCTTTGCTGCGTTCCCGCCCTGGAGGATTAAACAGGAGCTGGTTGTGTAGGACTTGCCGACTGCAAAGATACAACCTTTTAATACTTTTGCAATAGTTTTTTAAACTGAATTTTATTAAATAAATTGCTTCAAAATTTACAGGCATGAACAACAGCTTTAAACTATTATCAATCACACTTTTAGCCTTATCGCTATTTGCTTGCGGAAGTAGTACCGAAACTAAAAAACATAACTTTTCGCTTCAAACTAATGCTAAAAACAACGTTATAACCTTAGGTGAAACCTTAAATCTTTCTATAAAGAACCCAAAAAATGAAACTATAACTGCTGTGTCTTATAAAATTAACGACAAACAGGTTTCTGAATCTTTTGCAACAAACGATTTAAAATTAGGTGTTCAAACGCTAACAGCAACTATTAGCTATGACGATACGACTGCTGATGTGTCTACAAAAATTACTGTTTTAAATAATACCAAGCCTAAGATTTACACTTATAAGATTGTAAACACCTATCCTCACGACATTACATCTTACACACAAGGTCTTGAGTTTTACAATGGTGAATTGTATGAAAGCACAGGACAATACAGAGAATCTAAACTGAGAAAAGTAGATTATAAAACTGCCGAAGTTTTAAAGAACATCAACTTACAGAGCCAATATTTTGGTGAAGGCTTAACCGTTTTAAACGATAAAATCTATCAATTAACATGGAGAGAAAACACAGGCTTTGTTTACGACGTCAACAGTTTTGAGAAGCTGAGTAGTTTCACCTACGGAAAAAGCAACGAAGGTTGGGGACTTTGTAACGATGGTACTCGTATTTTTAAAAGTGATGGTACAGAGAATATCTGGTTGCTAAATCCTGAAACTCTTGCCGAAGAAGAAACCATACAAGTGTATAGAGAAAAAGGAAAAGTTGTTGGCTTAAACGAATTGGAATGGGTTAACGGAAAAATATACTCTAACCTATATCAATTTAATGGTGTAGCTATCATTAATCCAAAAAATGGTGCTATGGAAGCGGTTATCGACTTTTCACCTTTACGCAAACTAGTTACACAACATCAAGGACTGGACGTACTTAATGGTATTGCCTACAATCCTGATACCAATACTTTATTTGTAACAGGAAAACGTTGGGATAAGCTTTTTGAAGTTGAAATTATTGAGCAATAGCATGCAAACTTTTGAAACCCAAATCACTGTTTCCAATCAGCATCTAGATATGCTCAACCATGTAAACAATGTACAGTATGTACAATGGGTTCAAGATATAGCTGAGCAACATTGGAACGCGAGAGCAACACCTCAAATACTTGATACATATTACTGGGTAATGTTAAGCCATCACATACGCTATAAAGGTGAAGCAATTTTAAACGACGTGATTACTCTCAAAACATTTGTAACCAAAGCCGAAGGTGTCAAATCTACTAGAGTTGTGGAAATCTACAACCAACAAACCAATAAATTACTAACTACCTCAGAAACTGAATGGTGCTTGATGTCTAAAACAACACATCGACCAACACGCATTACTCCAGAAATTGCGACACTCTTTAGTTAAAAATTGCCTAAAACCGTTGTTAAAGTTTCTTAATCCTGAATTAGCTGTGCAGTTATTTCTCTTTATTTGAAATAACCAACTAAGCTATTACAATTGAAATCATTATCAATCACTCTCTTTCTTTTAGTCTCACTGTCTTTAAATGCGCAACAACTAAAAGGTATTGTTTACGACGCTGAAGCTACAGTAAAAGGTGCAAAAATCATTAATAGCACACAACACATACTTTCCTATACTAATGACGAAGGTGTTTTTAATATCAGTGCTCAACCTAATGACACTTTAGTGTTTAGTTCACTCTTTCATCATGAAAAAACAATTGTTGTAACATCAGAACACTTTAAAGAAGACACTGTTGTAGAGCTTAAAAAAATCACTAACGAACTCGATGAAGTTGAAATTTTAAAAGCCAAAGAGAAAAAGTTCGATTCTATAGTATATACTGAAGAATTTAGCACACAAATCAACAACGACTATAAAGAAAGACCTTACTTATACCAACCACCTCCTAGTGGCAATATGGACTTTGTTGCTATTGCAAAGCTAATTGGCAAGCTCTTTAAAAAGAAAAACAAAGCTCCAGAAATAGTTTATGCAGAAACTGAAGATTTTATTCACCTGTTTGAAACACATTCGTTTTTTAACTCACGAATGCTCACCAAAGAGCTAAAGATACCTAATGAATATCATCAACTGTTCTTTGACTTTTGTAGTGCTAAAAACATCAACAAAGCATTAATTGATACCAACCAAGAACTTCCGCTATTGGATAGACTAAACACCTTGAGTAAAGAATTTAATTTGATGCTAAAAGAACAACAGCAAGATTAAAGCATTAACTACAAAGTCTTTTAATCTCAAAAAAATGAACAAATAATTTTTCGTCTTTATAATAAAAATATGACTTCAAAAGTTATATTTTTGGCATATTGCTACAGATAAAGACATTAACATGAAAAAAATTCTATACTTCGTATTCACACTTTTTGTTCTCGTATTTTGGAGTTCTTGTCGTGAGGATTTCGATTTTTCTCCAAGTACTGGTAACCTTGAGTTCTCTAAAGACACTGTATATCTAGACACTGTGTTTACTAATATTGGCTCAAGTACTTACAACCTTAAAGTTTATAACCGAAGTAATGATGACATTGTAATCCCAACGCTTAGACTTGGACAAGGCGAAGCTTCTAACTACCGCTTAAATGTCGATGGAATGGCAGGAAAGGAATTTCAAAACATCGAGCTATTGGCAAAAGATAGCATGTACGTGTTCATTGAAACCACAATAGACATTGAAGCGCTTGCAGCTAGTGACAATCAGTTTTTATATACAGATGTCATTGAATTCGATTCTGGTAGTAATTATCAAAAAGTGGACTTGGTAACCTTAGTTAAAGATGCTGTATTTATTTACCCAAGCAAAGATGCTAATGGTGTTATTGAAACATTGGCTTTTGATGTAGATGGTGATGGAACACCAGACCAGACCGAAATTCAAGGTCGCTTTTTAGAAAATGACGAACTCACTTTCACCAACGAAAAACCTTATGTTATTTATGGTTATGCTGCTGTAAATGAAGGTGAAACCCTTACAATGGAAGCTGGAGCAAGAGTCCATTTTCATGCTAACTCTGGACTTTTAATTACTAATACTGCGTCTTTACAAATTAATGGTGCATTAAGTACTGACCAAGATATTTTAGAAAACGAAGTCATTATACAAGGAGACCGTTTAGAACCACTTTATGAAGACATTCCTGGACAATGGGGAACCATTTGGTTATATAGTGGTAGCACAAACAATAGCATTGATTTTGCGACTATTAAAAATGCAACAGTAGGTGTTTTAACCGAAGGCAACCAAAACGATGCTAACAAATTAAACATCACCAACTCTAAAATTTACAACTCTAGTAACTTTGGTATTTTGGCGAGAGCTAGTGCTATAACAGGAGAAAATCTTGTAATTAACAACTCTGGTCAGTCGTCATTTGCTGGAACTTTTGGAGGAACTTACAATTTTACACACTGTACCATTGCCAACTATTGGGATAGTAGTTTTAGACAATTTCCATCAGTGTTTTTAAATAACTATTTGTTAGATGAAAACGAAAATGCTACGCCTAATGTGTTAGACGCTAATTTTAACAACTGTATCATTTACGGAAATGATAATCCTGAGATTATTTTAGATGAAAATGATGGAGCCGATTTTGGTTTTAAATTCACCAATTGCTTGATACGATTCCAAGACAATAACAATAACTTTCCTGGTGACAACTATAATTTAAGCAATAGTGAGCTTTATGATAATTGTATCTTCAATAGTGATCCTGATTTTAAACTTCCTTTTGAAAACGATTTAAGAATTGGTGAAGATTCTGGAGCAAACAACCTAGGCAATGACTTATACGACTTTTTTGCTGCCCAAGTGCCTGTTGACATTTTAAACACTAACAGAACCACAAGTCCTGATTTAGGAGCATATCAGCATATTGTATTTGAAGAAGATTAATGCAATAAAACTTATTGCAATACTACTTTTTTAACAACTTTACGTCCACCTTGCTCTAAGGTAACAAAGTACATGCCTTTAGCTTGTGCTTTAAGGCTTATAGTATGATTTACAGAAGTTAATGTCATTTCGTCTATTAAGCGTCCAGCAACATCATACACTACAGTTTTTGTAGGTTGGGTTACATTAAACACTTGTATCGTTCCTGTAGTAGGATTTGGTGTTAAATGAAAATTAGCCTGAGAAAACTCGTTAGTAGACAAGGTTTCACCTTCAACTAATGTTAGGGTTTGGTTTGGATTTACATTGTAATACATGTCTTCCACTCCACTCAACCAATTTACCTTTATATAATCTATAGTGGTTGCTGTTCCTAATCCAAAAAACTCACTAGCAGAATTCTGACTTAAAAACCCTTCTCCACATAAAGTATACCTATAAATCACTTGTCCGTTAGCCATAATTTCAATCCACGAACCAATTCCGTTTTTATTACTAATAACACCTTCGAGCTTTACTTTTAACCAGTTATTAGTACCACCTGAGTTTTGCCATAAGGTATGGTTATCTGGCGACTCGTTCATTACAATAAAATCAGGATAACCATTATTATCAACATCACCAATGGCATTGGCAAAGCTTCGGTAGTTATCATTTGCAAATCCAGCATTAGAAGGAATTTGAAATATATAACCAGGAACACTCTCATAGAATGCAGAAGTCAACACACCAATATTTGGATTGTTAATCATTCCTGATACATACATGTCTAAATCCATATCATTATCAGCATCCAAAAAAATTGCTCCCCAACCTATACTGTGAAACAAGGTTCCTGTATAGTTTGCCATATCAGTAAAGGTACCATCTCCATTATTCTTAAGTAAAAAGTTACCTTCGGAAGTATTGGTTACATATATATCTAACCAACCATCGTAATTATAATCGCCAATAGTTGTAGACATAGCATTAGCGATAATATTAGTTCCTGTTGCAGCACTAGTATCAGTAAAGGTACCATCTCCATTGTTGTGGTACATTATATTAGGATTGTTCATTCGGTCATTTGAAATGTAAATATCTAAATAACCATCCTTATCATAATCAAAAAAGGCAGAGCAAAACGACAAATGCCCAACTGTACTAATTCCTGCAGCTACCGAAACATCAGTAAACGTACCATCTCCATTATTATGGTATAACTGATTAGGAATAATACCATCATCATCTTTATTGGATATAAATACATCTAAAAACCCATCATTGTCATAGTCGCCAAAGGAAGCTCCATAAGAAATTAATGCTGCATTTGAAAAACCTGCAGAAGCAGTAACATCGGTAAAATTGAAGTTACCATCATTTTGAAACAGCTTATTGTTTGCATCTAATCTGGCTACAAACAAATCGTTATCACCATCATTATCATAATCAACCCAAATAACTTGTTTGGAGTGACCATTGATATTAATATTAAAGGTTTCTTCTACAAAAGTGCCGTTATTGTTTTTAAAAAACCGAACAGGATCAACATCTTTAGTTCCAAAAGTTAGATCATCCCAACCATCGTTATCGTAATCAAAAAAGCTTACGCCACCAAGTCGTACAGTAGAGCCTCCCGAAATATTAATTCCAAGTGCATTGGCTTGTTCTTCAAAAAAAATTTGTGAATGTACAGGTTGAACTACTAAAACAATAGCACAAATGAAAAATACTAATATGTTTCTGTTCAACTTCATTTCATAAATTTAAGAAAATAATGGTCGGTCTTGCATTAACGCGTTAACTTTTTCTCCAACAGCCTCTAAAGTACTTTCGTTATCATGATTTTTGATAACCTCATCAATCAATTCAACAATATACTCCATATCAGTTTCTTTTAATCCTCTAGTAGTAATTGCTGCTGTTCCAACACGTATTCCTGAAGTTACAAAAGGCGACTTATCATCAAAAGGCACCATGTTTTTGTTGACGGTTATTTCGGCTTTTACTAAAGCTTGTTCAGCATCTTTACCAGAAACGTCTTTATTTCTAAGGTCAATAAGCATCATGTGGTTATCGGTTCCACCAGAAATAATATGGTAATCTCTATCTACAAACGCTTTTGCCATAGCTGCTGCATTTTTCTTTACTTGTAGTATGTAATGCATAAACTCGTCAGTTAAAGCTTCACCAAAAGCAATTGCTTTAGCAGCAATAATATGCTCTAATGGTCCACCTTGATTTCCTGGAAATACTGCCGAATCAAACAACGACGACATTTTACGTAGGTTACCATTTTTCAATTTTAAACCAAACGGATTATCAAAATCCTCGCCCATTAAAATCATTCCTCCTCTTGGTCCTCTTAAAGTTTTATGAGTAGTTGTTGTCACCACATGGCAATGAGGTATTGGGTCGTTAAGAATACCTTTAGCAATCAAACCTGCAGGATGCGATATATCTGCCATAAGAATTGCGCCAACGCTATCAGCTATAGCTCTAAAACGCTTAAAGTCGATATCTCTAGAATATGCCGAAGCTCCTGCTATAATAAGTTGTGGTTGTTCTTTAGTAGCTATGTCTTGTATTTTATCATAGTTTAATACTCCTGTCTCCTCTTCTACACCATAAAATACAGGATTATATAACTTACCAGAAAAGTTTACTGGCGAACCATGAGTTAAATGTCCTCCATGAGACAAATCAAAACCTAATATTTTATCTCCTGGTTTTAAGCATGCAGCAAAAACCGCTGTATTTGCTTGACTTCCTGAGTGTGGTTGCACATTAGCATAAGCAGCACCAAATAAGGTTTTAGCTCTGTCAATAGCAATTTGCTCAACAACATCAACCACTTCGCAACCACCATAATAACGCTTTCCTGGATACCCTTCAGCATATTTATTGGTTAATACTGAGCCAGCAGCTTCCATAACCTGCTCACTAACAAAATTCTCTGAAGCAATAAGCTCCAAACCATGTAGTTGTCTTTCTTTTTCCTCTTGTATTAGGTCAAATATCTCTTGATCGCGTTGCATAATATTGGGTTTGATTAAAAAATTTATCAAAAATAATAAATACAATCTGTTAAATACACCAAAACCTATATATTTACTATTGTATTTTCAACAATTTATCAACTATATAAAACCAACCTACTTTTTATGGTTTTTATTCAAAAAGATTAAAAAATTTATGTAGGTTTGAATAGATTTTATAAAACTTATAATTAACAATAGCCTATGCCATTATCTGCAAATAATCCTGATAGAACTTCGTGGTTGCACGTTGGAAAGAATTCTGATTTTCCTATCCAAAACATCCCTTTTGGCGTTTTCCTTACTAGAGACGATATCATTACTATTGGTACTCGTATTGGAGACACTGCCATTGACTTGGGAGCATTGCACCAACTAGGTTACTTTGACGATATTCCATTAACAGATGATATTTTTCTTCAAGATACTTTAAACGATTTTATTGCTGATGGAAGAAAAACTTGGAGAGCTGTAAGAAATAGAATTGCCCAAATTTTTGACAGCAACAACACCTCTTTAAAAAACAACAAAAAACATAAAGAAATTGTACTCTTTCGTTTAGACGAAATTGAAATGCAATTACCTGTTCAAATTGGTGACTATACCGATTTTTACTCAAGCATTGAACATGCTACCAATGTAGGAACCATGTTTCGCGATCCAGAAAACGCTTTAATGCCTAACTGGTTGCACATTCCTGTTGGGTATCATGGTAGAAGTTCTTCTATCATCCCTTCTGGTATTCCTGTGCATCGTCCACAAGGACAAACTTTACCTGCAGGTAGTGATACTCCTGTGTTTGGACCTTCTAAATTGGTAGACTTTGAGCTAGAAATGGCTTTTATTACTACTGATGCTAACGACCTTGGAGAACCTATCCCAATTGAAGAAGCTGAAGAATACATCTTTGGTTTGGTACTGTTTAACGATTGGTCTGCACGTGATATCCAAAAATGGGAATACGTGCCACTTGGTCCTTTTTTAGCTAAAAACTTTGCATCATCCATTTCACCATGGATTGTAACATTAGATGCGCTTGAACCTTACAGAGTAGAAAGCCCTAAGCCTTTAAAACCACAATTACCTTACTTGCAGTACAAAGGTAAAAAGAGCTACGACATTAACTTAGAAGTATCTATAAAACCTAAAACCGCTAAAGAAACCATAGTAAGCAAATCCAACTTTAAATACATGTACTGGAATATGGTACAACAGTTGGCACACCATACTATTAATGGTTGTCCTGTAAACTCTGGTGATATGATGGGAAGTGGTACCATTTCTGGTCCTACTCCTGACTCTTATGGTTCTATGCTTGAATTGACATGGAGAGGTGAAAAACCATTAAAAATGAAAGATGGTAGCGAACGAAAATTCATTAACGATTACGATACGGTTATCATGAGAGGGTATTGCGAAAAAGATGGTACTCGCATTGGCTTTGGAGAAGTCTCCACGCAATTGCTACCTGTTTTCAAACCCAAAAAAGTTAAATAATCAACCAACTAATTTTAAGTCCCTCAGCAATGAGGGTTCTTTTTTGGCATCAAAATTGAAAACACTTTTCTATAACCCTAAAATTACAGCTTATGAAACGATTATTACTCCTTTCGGTATTACTTTCAGTATTAGTTTCCTGTAGTGGAAGAAAACAAGTTGAAAAAGCCATAAATACTGGTAATTACAACCAAGCGATTTATGATGCTTTAAAAAAGCTTGAAACCAATAAAAACAGTAAACGTAAACAAGATTATGCGATTATGCTTCAAGACGCTTACTATAAAGCCAATGAGCGCGATTTAAACAACATAAAGCATCTTAAAAAGGATAACAACCCAGAGCTGTACACTAACATTTATGAGTTGTACCTTGCGCTTAATGCACGTCAGGAAGCAGTAAAACCTGTATTGCCTTTGGTAGTTGATGGTAAAACCATAAACTTTAAGTTTAATGATTATACCAACGATATTATTGAAGCCAGAGAGTTTGCGTCAGACTATTTATATGAAAAAGGCTTAGCGCTTTTAGAAACCGAAGACAAATACAACATTCGTGAAGCGTACAGTATCTATCAATATATTGAAAAGATTAACCCAAACTATGAAGATACTAGAGCTTTAATGCAAGAAGCACACGAACGTGGAATCCATTATGTGATTGTAACTATACAAAACCAAACCAATCAGGTTATTCCTAAACGTTTGGAAAATGAGTTACTTAATTTTGACACTTATGGTTTAGACCAGTTTTGGACTGCTTACCATGCTAATCCAAGTAATGAGATTGACTATGACTTTGCAATGCAATTACAGTTAAAGCGTATTAATATTACACCTGAAAAAATTACTGAGCGTCAATTACTACGTGAAAAGCAAATTGTTGATGGTTGGAAATACCAACTTGATAGTAATGGTAATGTAATGAAGGATAGCCTTGGTAACGATATTAAAATAGATAAAATTGTGACAGTAAAAGCAAGACTGTTTGAAGTATTGCAACGTAAAAGCTCACAGGTAGTTGCCAATGTGGTGTATACCGATTTAAAAAGCAACACTACGCTAGATGCGTTTCCTATTGATAGTGGCTTTGTGTTTGAAAACCTGTTTGCCACTTTTAGAGGCGACAAACGTGCCTTAACACGCGAAGACCTAGACCTAGTAAACAACCGTAGAGTACCATTTCCTAGTAATGAACAAATGGTGTACGATACTGGTGAAGACCTTAAACTACAGCTAAAAAATATTATTAGCGATTTTAATAACTAAACAAAAAACTCCCAAATTGGGAGTTTTTTTGTGTGTTTCGATTAACGGTCTCGTATAACCGTCAGTTACGGGATTAAAGTTAATAATTTTCCGGTTTAGTACTGACATAAGCAAACGTTTTTTAGTCGACCTTAATTTTCTTTAACCATAAATAACTTCCATCTTTTATTCCGAAAATCAGGTATTCGTTACCTTCTCGAAAGACTTTTACAGGAGAAAATGAATCATCATTAAAATCTTCTCCATCAACAAATTTCCATATAATATTTCCATCACTATCAGATTTGATTAATGTGGCTAAATTATAGACGTGACTATTTGGATAATATATATCAAAAAAAAGCGATAAATAATTACCATCTTCATCCAGTGTCAAATCTCTACCTTGATAAAGGAAATTATTTCTACTTTCTTTAAAGTCCCAGATTATTTCTCCATCATTTTCATCTGTTTGTAAGACCCATCTTGATTCTCCATCGAATCCATTTTCATGTCCATTTTTACCAATCATTGTTATCTTCCCATCGTCAGCAATAAGAATTTTATGAATATAATCATCCGCTCCATAGTTACCATAGCTATTATCTAATAGTAGGTTATTACTTGGGTCAAACTTTTGTAACATTCCATCTAAAGTAAATAACCCATCGTTCGGAAGTATATCAATCCCTCCATAATTATATTTACTTCCGTTATTACTATAAGCAATAGTTTGAAATTGATAATCGGAAGTACTACCGATTATGCTATTTGAAATAATTTGTCCATTAGGGTTTAGATGAAGTTCTCTATAATAGCTTCCTCCTGATGCATAATATGTAGAATCAGATTTAAATAATACTTTTAAGTCATTAGATTTACTTGAAAAAGGGACAATCAAATCAAAATGAGTGTTTGCATCGACATTATTTGCACTATAATCATTATTCCAAATTAAATTACCTGAATTATTAAATTTAAAGCCATAAACTTCATTATTATATAAGCCAAAATTTGTATAACTAAATTTATGTGCAATAGCAATATATTCATCATTATTCAATTCGAAAACTCCAGATAGATTTTCAGCATCGTTAGTTTCATCAATTACAAATGTCCATAATAAGTTTAATTGATTATCAGTTTTACTGACTCTTATGCCAGTATTATACAATTCTACTAACTCTGTTGTGAACAGTAAGTAGCCATCATTCCTTTTGATAATTTTTTTCAAGCCACCACCATTTGTGATTATTGAACTTAAAATTTGATTATTAAATGTAATTTCAATTTCTGATGTATTAATAGTAACGATTTCACTATAATATGTTTCATTATTTGAGTTACCTGTTAATCTAAAAAAATATGTTTGATTCTGTTCAAGATTATTTATTGTTATATCAGAGTTATTTGTTGTAATATTTTTTTCTCCAATTTTATTATTTAAATCAACTTCATTTGTAATATTCCATATTAGTTTTACATTTTCAGCGTTTGAACTATAGTCGTAGCCAAGATTTGCACTATAAGAATTACTGAAAACTGAACTTAAATTCAATGTTAAATTTGAATTATTATCGCTTGATTCACTTTCTTCTTTTGAGCACCCAAGAATGATTATCAATAAAATAAAAAAAGAATAGTATGTTTTTTGTTTCATAGTTTTGTTTAATGTTTGGTAACTTTATAAGATATGGATTGTTTTAATTATCTATATCGAACGTTAAGCGAAGTTAGCGTTAAAAAACTAAAAATCTATACGTAACGTTACGTAGTTTTCATAAAAAAACTCCCAGATTGGGAGTTTTTTTTGTGGTTCGATTAACTGTTCGTATATGAGCAGTAGCTGACGATAAGATGCTATTATTTATACACTTTGTTGTGCCCAGTTTTTTTATTCTATATTTTAAATAGTTTACTTTCTTGTGATAATTTCAATACTTCATAAATACTAGTATCTATGTCAGTTGGAAGTTTGTCACGAAGGACAGGTGCTATATATTGACAATTTATTTCATTAATGATAGTAGTCATTAAATTCAAAATTTGGTTGCCATGTACTGTTTCAATTTGGTCATGAATGATGAAATGTAGCGATTCAATGTCTAAAGAATCGGCAAATTGAATATATGCTAAATCAAACGCTGCAATCTGTCCTTTCTTTTTACCAGTACCTAAATTCCCACTAATACTAGTTATATTTAGTTCATAACCCTTTTCAGTTTTTTCTGAACTCATAACAAATTGTTCCCCATATAACTTATTTGATATTGAAGAAAAATACTTATTAAATTCAGAAATTCGTTCTTGAATTAAGCCATCTTTATCAGTAATAGATTTATCTATCTCACTTAATTGAGTTGAAATGTCGTCTAATTTATCCATTGAGTTTTTCCATAATCTTTTTAGCTCTTCAAGATTACCTTTTTTCTCATATGCTACATTTAGATTTGTAATTATTGTTTGAAGTTCTGAAACAGCGCCAGATTTTTTCAGCTTAGTTGTAAATTTTTCCTCTTTTATTAATAAATCCTGTAGTTCTCTCCTTTTTGATATAATTGACTCATTTAAAACTGGAAGCTCTTCAGTTATGAAATTAATTTTTTCTGAAAGCATTGAATTATGGAAATTCAATGTTTCTTCAAATGATTTTTGAATAGATGGGTTTAGAATTTTTGCTTCTTTATACAGAAATTGAATTTGAGATACATCAATATTTGAGTATTCTTTTTCAAGTTCAGCTTTACTTTCTTCAATAAGTTCCTTACGTATTTCGATTTGGCTTATTTCAGTAGAAATTTTGTTGATTTGAGTTTTAATTGAATTTAAAGAAGATAAGTCATCATCATAATTTTCATTAATGTTGAAATTTTCTTTTGTAATTTCTAAATCTGAAATAGTACGATTTATTACAGTTAGAGACTGTTCAATTTGAGAAAGATTGCTTTCTTTTCTCAATCTTTTTTGTAAATTTTCTTCAATCTTTTTTTGAGATAACAATCGTTGTTTTTTGTCAGCATCGTCTAAGTCTATACCTAGCCAAAAAAGATAAAGAGGTTCATACTCATCTGTGGTTGTATTAAAATGCAGAACTTTTACAGCATTAACTAATCTGTTTTTCTCATCTCTAATATTCTTCGCAATAAGTTGTCTAAAAGTCGGTTTTAGTTTGTCAGAGTCAAAAATCAACTCCTTTAATTTTATTCTAAAATTCTCATCATTAAACTGTTCTCCATTAATTTCTTGAATTTTATCTTTTCTACTTAAAAAATTTCTACGAATAGTGATTTCCCTTGAATTCTCGACATCTAAATCTTCTTTTAGAATTAATGTGATAATTATATTATTGTTTTTAAGAAAGTTTTCAATGACATTATTTCCTTTATTTTTAAATTCTTGATCTTGATATATATTTTTCCCTTTACCGCCTAGACAAAAATCTATTAGACGAATTGCAGTTGTTTTTCCAACATTGTTACCAGATTCTTGCTCATTATCAGTATTAGTTTCATCAACTATTAAATTAATTCCTTTGTGAAAAAGAACTTCTCTTATGACGTTTCTGTCATTTTCTATTTTTAAAAGTTTTAGAAACATTTTTTAATTTTTCCTTTGTTGATGTCAACTACACCATTTAAATATAACCAATCTAAACTAAGAGTAAATATGTTCATTGAAATCGTTTGACTATTTTGAATACTGCGATATAACTCTAAAAAATCAAATTTTTCATTCTTAGAATTCGTTAGTTCACTAAGTATTAATGAACCGATAAAGTATAAAGAATGTTCTGGATTTATATCTTTATTTAAAATCATATAGGCTCTTCTAAAATTTTACAACGAACAAATGCATCAACGATTATAATCTTCATGCCAATATTAACAGCTTCAAAAGGAATGTCTTCTTTTGCATTTGGACTTTTTTCGAATAACTCCCATAAATAGTTTTCAACAAGTTCAATTAATCTATCTGCATTTTCTCGAATATTTTCAATAGTCAAATCTTCTCCAAGGATTTCTCCTTTAGCTTTTAAATAAAGTTTATTGATGTTTTGCAAAAGCAATTCTTTTTTAAACGAACCTTGTTTTTCAATTTCTGAATATATTTTATTCAACTTTCCATGATAAACCTTATACTGTTCAAGAATTGGTTTGTAAACTATAACTTTATTGTAATCAATTTTTTTGTCAGGGCTGTAAATATTTGTTGAAGTTAATATGTCAACATTATCTAAGCTTATTGAACTGATATGATTAATCACAGTTGCTAAAGAGGAGGGATATTTGTTTAAAATATCATTTGTACCAATTTTTTTTAAAATATCTTTTTCATGATTTTGTTTCATTAGTTTCAAAGATGAAACTGTGTGTTTTGAAACATCATTAGTTACGATATGATGATTCGCACATAACAAAATTAAATTGTCATAGCTAGCCCTTTCCTTATCTGTCATGTTTGGGTCATATCGTTCGCCTCCATTTTCTGCTCCAGCGATATGACATATATTAGATAAATTTGTGTCATTTTTAGGACTTGTAAAAGTAGTAGTGCACCCTGGAAATGCGCATTGATTTCCAGATAAACTATACAGTCTTTTAATTGTCAGTTGGCTATAATTTCTTGGTCCTTTTCCCACTCAGCAAATATAGGATTTTAAATGTTTTAATTATGGCTTTTTAAATTGGGCACAATAATAAAGATATGGATAGTTTTAATTATCCATATCCAAAACACAGCAAGATACCAACTCCTAAAACAGCATACAATACGTAACGTTACGTAGTTTTCATAAAAAAACTCCCAATTTGGGAGTTTTTATGTTTCGCTTAATGACTTTGACTATGTACGTTGCGTAAAAATCCGCAGGATTTTCCATATAAGGACAAACCAAGCCATAGCTTATTTACAGTGTTAGCAGTATTATTCTTTTATAAACTTTACTGCGTTTCCATTATTAAATTTTAAAAAATATGTTCCATCAGTAAGATTTTGAACATTGATTTTTTCATTGTCAGAAATTTTACCATGAGTGATTTCTGAACCTAATACATTATAAATACTATATGTTGCTTCATTTTTTAAGCCTGAAACTTTAATGTATTCGGACGCAGGGTTTGGTAATACTTTTATGTTATTGGAAACTTTAAACGTATCAAGACCTAATGTGTCATCTGAAATTGAAACTGAAAATTTGGCATCTGTTGAAGATAAACTAGCTCCATCACGAAAAGTATTACCTCCAGAATATTCATTAGTAAAATCAGCAATAATGCTCATACCTGTATCTATGGTAAATTCAAAAGTATACTGGTTGCCTTGAGTTATATTTACATTGCCAGTAACATTTATTCTAATAGGGTCGTTTACTTGACTAATGGTTATTTGAGGATACGCTTGCGTATATATAGGTGTTCCACTAACCGAATTACCATTATATACTTTAAGCGTACCAGCTGATATTGTACCTGTTGTACCTGCAAGGAGTTGAACGTATTCTAAAGCTCCACTACACTCTGCAGTAAAGCCTTGACCTATAGACCAATTTGCAGTACTTTCCCAAGGGAATGCAAATTGAGGGTTATTACTTATAACACATTGTGCTGTTAAATTTTGTGATAAAAACGTGAAAGCTAGAATTAAGGTTGTTTTAATAAGTAGGTAATTTTTTTTCATTTGTAATTGTTTTTAATAGTTAATATTTGGGGTTAAAAATGTTTGCTAAAATAAAAATATGAGTAGTTTTCATTACCCATACAAATCGCTGAACGAAATTAATATTTTAAAATTTTATACACGTAATACCGTTACGTAATTTTCATAAAAAAACTCCCAAAATAGGGAGTTTTTATAGTGTTTAAGTTTTGTAAGATTAGTTTATTTTAACTCTTTTGGCTTATTTCTTATATACTCACACTTTTTTAATACGACGTTTTATTGTTTTATTGCTTATGTGCATAAGCACCAGACGAATAGGTTAACTCGTAACTGTGTGTGTAAACTTCAAAAACAATCCCAAAAGGGTCTTCGACATAACACATTTTATACGGTTTATCGTTTGGATAGTACTCTCTAATTGGCATTCGTTGTTTTCCGCCAGCAGCTACTATTTTTTCAATTAAACCTTCAATATCAGGATCTTGAACACAAAAATGAAATAAACCAGTATTAAACGGATTAAACTCTGGTGCTTCTTTTTTACCATGCGGAAAACTAAAGAGCTCCACTCCTATTCCGTCAGATGTGGCTAAGTGAGCAATTTCAAAAGTGTCCCAATCGTTACCAAACACATCAATACACATTTGTCCAATGGCAGTATCGGTTTCTTTTTTAACTTCAGAAGGTGGCATAATGGTATACCAACCCATTACTTCAGAATAAAACTTTGCAGCTTTATGAATATCAGGTACTGTAATACCTATATGCGAAAATGATTTTGGATAATTTTTAATAGATGTCATAAACTTTATTTTTAATGGCAAAATTAATTTATATTTGCCTTATAGGCAATAACTTACCAAAAAGTAGCATAGTTACCAAAAGGAGTAAAATGCTAATTATTAATATAATAAAATTTAAATTTTGAATAAAGAACTTCACTGCCCTTTGAATTACACCATGAATTTAATAGGCACAAAATGGAAACCTTTAATATTATTTCATTTGCTAGAAGGTGGATTACGCTCAGGCGTTTTGCAAAAGAAAATTCCTGGTATCTCTAATAAAATGTTTACCCAAACTGTGAGAGAGTTAGAGCACGATGGACTTATTACAAGAAAGGTATTTCCTGTAGTGCCTCCTAAAGTTGAGTATCGATTGAGTGAAAGAGGACAATCGTTAGAAACTATTTTAAGAGGATTAGACGAATGGGGTTTAGAGGATTGTAAAAAGTAGCCACAATAAAAAAACACCCGAATTGGGTGTTTTAAGATGGGTTAGTTAAAAAGTGTCAACAAAAGATTACCCTCGTTTTTATTTTAAATTGAGTTGCCAAGACACACCAAACTGGTCTTCGACAAATCCAAATTTCTGACTGAAACCGTAGTTGTTTAATGGCATCATCACTGTTCCGTTTTCTGATAGTTTTGTGAATAATTCTTCTAGTTCACTGTTATCCTTACACTCTACAAAATTAGAAACTGCTGGAGTAAATCCCCAATCGTGTATTGCAGGACTATCGCTACACATAAACTGTTTTCCGTTTAAACTAAATGTTGCATGCATTATTGTTCCTTCCTGTCCTGGAGCATCTTTTCCCCAACGTTTTACATCTTCAATTTTAGAATTATCAAACAAGGTTATGTAAAAGTTCATGGCTTGTTCGGCATCTCCCTTTTGAAAGGTTAAAAATGTAGCTATTTGGTTGGTTGTAGTTTTTATATTGTCTTTGTACAACTGCTTTATACTGTCTAGTTCAGTTTGCAACTGGCTTAACTCCTCTTGGGTTTTACTGGTTTTCTCATTGTTTGAGCAACTTAACGTTAGTGTAAATACTAAAAGTAACAGTGTGAATTTATTCATGATTACATTTTTATCTTAAGCTAAAATAGAGCGTATAAAATTAGATACAAAACACAGAGCATATAAGTGTATTAACTTTTAAAACTTTATGTTGTGTTC
Organism: Meridianimaribacter sp. CL38; assembly: GCF_004328055.1. Taxonomy (NCBI): domain Bacteria; kingdom Pseudomonadati; phylum Bacteroidota; class Flavobacteriia; order Flavobacteriales; family Flavobacteriaceae; genus Meridianimaribacter; species Meridianimaribacter sp. CL38. The sequence goes on from NZ_QKWS01000002.1 coordinate 514,725, forward strand.
TTTTATAAATTTTTCAGCACTATAATCCTCTTTATAATTTAAGGCTTGTAATATTTTTTTTGCTGTTTGGACATCTTTATTAAACCCTTCAATTCCAAGATACAAATACTTAGCATAGAGAAATTGAGCATACTCTTTACTTGAAGGGTCACTGCCTTTATCATTAACTGCAGCCACTAGATAATCGTTAGCTGTTTTTTGGTCTTTAACAACATCACCTTTTCCTTCTCTGTAAATAACACTAACTGATGTAAGTGCTTGGGAGCGTAAGTGACTTTTTACTTTAACATACCACTCGACAGCTTTAGAATATTTTTGTTTGTTTCTAAAGGCATTTGCAAGTACAATTGCAGCTTCGTTATGACCTAACTGATGCGCTTTAGATAGGTAATCTTGAAACTTTTGGAAATCTGGTTTAAAATTAAAATCACTATGGAACCTACTGGTCGAATCATAAAGCAACCCTAAATACCAATTAGCATCGGCATTACCTGAATTAGCAGCATATTTTACTAAACCTAAGCTTATTTCACAATCATTACATTTTTCGGTTATAGGGTTATATACTGGTATATATCTACCTTCACGCATTGCTTTATAAATAGGATAAAGCACATCAACTTCTTGCAAGGCTTTACGGTTATTATTGACACAATTTAACTTTTCCTTTTCTTTTGAAACAAATTGTAAATGAGACCATATTTCCTTAAAAGTTGTATCGTAATCTATAAGTCCTTTTTTGTTTTTTTCAAGAGTTTGATTTAATTTGTTTTGAAACCTTTGCTCACTACTACTTTGAGCAAAAAGTGAATTATGAACACTAAATGAGCTTAGCAATATCGTTACAATAATTATTCTAATGTGTTTCATTGTTTTTATTTTAAATTACATTATTACAAGTAATTATATCTGTTTATAGTAACATAACGAAGTTAATTTTTTTTAAGCATAAAATCAATTTGTAACTGTACTAACACAAAAACACCCATTTTTGGATGTTTTTTAATGTGTTTATTTTGTCTAATACCTCTCAACTATAGAGTGATAAAGGGACTAGATTTAAACAAATTTTAATTTATACTTTGCACAAATATCAGTAACCTTTTTCATGTCAGGAGGTCCACTAGGTAATTGCGATAATTCTGAAAACATATCCTCTAATCCAGCTGGAAAGATACTTAACATTGCCTTAGCTTTTTCGTCGCCTACAACTCTCCAAGAATGTGGTACACCTTTAGGGCAAAAAATTAAATCGCCAGCTTGCAAAACAGTAGTGGTATTGTCTATGCTCATTTCAACCTTACCAGACAGTACTTGAAATACTTCATCTTCGCTTTCATGAACGTGAGGCGGAATTCCTACTCCAGGGTCATTGTTTTGTTCTATTAATGTAAATTGTCCATTAGTATCTTTTCCTGTTAGCTTAATAGTTTGATTATCGCCCAAAACATTCAACGCATCACCATTATCATTAGTAACTATTTTATGCTCTAAAGAAGGCTTTTCTTTAACCTCTAAAGATTCGCTTTCAGCCTCTTTTGTCGATTCTGTTTTACAAGCATTAAGCATAGGTATCATTGAAAATGCTCCAATACCAACTGCTGTAGACTTTAAAAATTTTTTACGGTTCATACTATTATATTGATTGGTTAGTGTATCAAGACTATTTATTATCTATGCTAAGCAATTTAATACTTAAAAACCACATAGTCAACACATCACAAATCAAAACCCATAAAACACCATTAGAATATCAGGTTAAAACGCGGTTTTATTTTCTTTTAATATTTATAAATGGACTTTTCATTAAATAGAGAAAGGACTGTTTTTTTTCTTCTTCAAATTCAATTAAGCCATAGTTCATTTGTACAGTAGGAATTAGTTTAAACGTTCCAAAAATTCGGTCCCAAATGATAAAAATATCTGCAAAGTTTGAGTCTGTATAAAATTGTTCTTGGTGGTGATGCACTCTATGATGATCTGGCATCACAAAGATTAAGCCTAGTGTAGTATTTAACCATTTAGGGTAATTTAAATTTGAATGTTCTAAAAAGAAGAAAACGTAAACTATAAAATAGTAAAAAGCCAATGCTGTTACATCTAATCCAAAAATTCCTGCTGCTACAATATTACCGCCTTGGTAAATAATTGCGAGCTCAATAGGATGAAACCTAAATGTTGTTGAAGAGTCCATAGTTGTATCACTGTGGTGCACTCTATGCAATCGCCATAAAAGAGGAACTTTGTGCGACGCTCTATGTAACCAATATGTCGCAAAATCAAAAAGCATTACACTTAAAATTAGTTTTATCCAAAACGGTATATCAAATAAAAAGAGAAGTCCTATTTCATGAGAGTTAAGCCACTCAATACAATAGACTAAAATTGAAATAAAAAATAAGTTAATTGCAAAAAATACTATTTGAAAAAGAATGTTTTGTAATAAATGGGTTCCGCGTTTTTTGAAAGAAAAAGGATTGTCTAACAGCTGTTCGAGCGTAAAGAAAAAAGCCAACAAACCGATTATTATATAGTTGGGATCTACATTTAAAATTGCATCTAAAATTTCCATAATTCTATGTTTTTTTCAGCTTGTATGTAATCTTATAAAAATATGGATTGTTTTTAATTATCTATATCAACCACCAAGCTAAGTTAGCATTTAAAAGCCACATAATCAACACATCACAAAACAACACCAATAAAAAACACCCAAATTGGGTGTTTCTCAGGTTGGTTAAAAAAAGCGTCAACGAAACATTTATAGCACAAGCCATAAGTAGTATTTTCAGTTTCTTAAGGTTTTTAAATTATTCGATTTATACATCTAGAATAGAGCAATATACATACTCTCCAAACACCAAACAATACGTAACGTTACGTAGTTGTAACAAAAAAACACCCACTTTGGGTGTTTTCACTAATTGTTTTAATGCTTATCTAACTCTATTCTACTTTGTCTTTGCTTATTATTTTTTTGATTCTACTATTCACTATTTCCGATAGGTTCCAATTGTACAGTTTTGGATCGGTTGTACTGTAAAACTGTACTACCACAGCATCAATATCTTTGTAGTATTTAGCAAAACTTTGATATCCTGGAACCCAACCAGAGTGTTCGTATTCATATATAGAACTATAAATGTCCTGTTCTCCCTCTTTAAATAGTGAACCATCATTCAATGCTCTTAAAAATACACCTACATCTTCTGCAGTGGCTACCATACCACGTTCGTCTTCTTTTAAATCATGAGGATACCCAACATGATAACCACTCATTACATCATCAATATTGACTTCGCTTAACGAGCCAAACGTATTGTTAAGCTTTAATGGTATTAAGATTTCCTCTTTTATAAATTGATAGTTTGGATACCCTAAAGCATCGTCCATAATCTTATTAATTAACAAATAATTGGTGTTGCAATACTCATAGTCCTCACCTGGTTTAAAATTGGCTGGTGTATCCAATATCAATGCTAAACTTTCTTCATAGCTAGTAGCAGGATTTCCCCAAAAGTTTGGCGCATCAGTAAAATTAGGAATCCCACTTCGATGCTGAATCATTAATCGTAAAGTTATTTTATCGGCATTTTCAATTCGTCCTACAAGTTCTGGTAGGTAATCTGCAATGGTTTTGTCTAATGAAAGCCTACCATCGCTCACCAACTTAGTAACAGCAACAGCATCATACAACTTGCTAATACTGGCAATTTTAAAAAGTGCATTGGGTTTAGCTGGTATTTTAGTATCTCTATTGTGCCAACCAGAAGCAAAATACTGAGGTGGCTTGTTGACTTGGTCTACATACACAACCATTCCGTCAAACCCATGATCTATGGCTTCATCTAGCTGCTCTTGAACCGTATTTGGCAATGGAAGTATCCAAGCTTTTACCAAAAGCCATGGTACAAAAAACAATGAAGTTACTGTTCCAACAAGTAAAATGACCCTAAGTATTATAGTTTTCTTTTTGCTCATAGTAGTATGTGTTAGTGTTAGTTATTTACACTTGCAAAAGTCTATTGTTTTGGTAAGAATTAAAATTTATAATGGCTGAACTGTTAAATGGTTTTGATGAAATGTCATTAACCCAATACATTTTGTTGCTTACTTATCAACAAACCGAAACGAATTTAACTTTTATAAAGCATAAAATCAATACATCGCGACAAGCATCAATAAAAAACACCCAATTTGGGTGTTTTTGATGTGTTTTGGTTAACAGTTCAGTGTATGAGTAGCTACGAGAAATTTAAAGTAATTACTTATAGTCAATGTTCGATTTCGCCTTTTTATTATTCAATTTAATTCACTCTTCTCCTGCTTGATGCTACATATATTTCAGGTAAATCTTCGGTAATATCAAAGTCATAGCCTCTCCTATCTAAGATTTCTAAAAACCTAACAATATCATCTTCCTCAGGCAATATTTGTCCGTTTTCTTCTCTAATATTTACGCCAATTCGAATACATTTTTCCATCAACTTGACTTGAGAGGTTCTCTCCAAATCTGTTCGAGATTTAATTGAAGCAATAAGTTTTGCAGCAGTTTTTGAGTGACCTACAAAATCAGCTAAATAATTAAAATTTATAAATTGAATTCTAACTGATAATTGCCTTGTTGAGTCAGCAGCGGAACGTAAGACTTCTTCATCAATATTTGCTATAAAATTAAATCCAGTTGGGTGTAAAATATCAATATTGTTTTCATGTATTATAAAATCAAAATCATTGTCTAGTTTAAAAATATTATCAGGTATAACCTGAAGAGTATCGTCTATTAAATAGATAAGCTTTTTTCTTAAAAGCCCTTTAAATTGTGAAGGACGTTTTACAGCAATTTGTTTAGAACCATTATTATGTCTAAAAATAGCAAAATAGAATGAAATACTATTAGCTATTTCTCCTAATGCCATGTTAACAATTGGAATATCGTTTTGGTTATATATTTCTCGTAATGAGGCTAAATTTTCATTGGATAATGGAACAAATAACTTTTCAGTTGAACCATATTTTTCACTTGGTTGAAATAATTCAGGCTCTTCTTCAATTCCAAAATATGCTTTGTAAAAACTCTCGTGCATATCATATAGAGTTGTTCTAACTGAATTATCTATTGGAATTCTTAAAACTGTTTGCTGTCCGCCAATTATTGTACAAATGCCGAACTCGATATTTCTAAAATCTTCAATTACCATATTTATGTTTTTTCAATTCTATATAAACCGAGTTACTAAGTCGGTGTACTTTTAGTTCATTTATGTCTTTTGGCAATGTTGCTCTTGTAGTGAGTAAAATTGCAGAATCAAAACTTTCAATAGTATAAACTCGATAACCTTGCAGTGCGAAAAGGATGTTGACAAAATGTAAGTTCATATTCCATAGAACAAAAATCACAAAACAAATTGCAAATATGATTGCAAAAAACTCTCTGTTGCTACCTATAGTCACGCTATAAAGCGGTAGCAAAACAGTGAATAAATATGTAAATAAATATTCTTTATTATTTTTTGTTTCACTTACGTCAAGAACAAAAACATCATTGCTTTTTACAGAAAAATATATTCTCAATTTTACAATCACAAATGGAATAAACAATAGAGTACCAATTGTAATCCATAAATTTTTATCTGAAACAATATTATCCATTCCTCTAATTCCTACTAAAAGAAATAAAGGTGCCATACTACTAAGTAGCATCATAAATTTCACAAATGGCAAACCTTCTGTTGTTTTCATTTTTTGATAATCATTTTCGTAATTCTATTCCTTTTTAATTCAGTTTTTTAACAAATGGCAATATTTTATATACAGATGTCTTTAATTACCAACATCCAAAACACAGCAATATAAACAACCTAAAAACACCAAACAATACGTAACGTTACGTAGTTTTTGAGCAAAAAAAACACCCAATAAGGGTGTTTTTTTATACTTAAAGTAATAATTAACTATTGTTTCATTTGCTTTAAAAAAGCAGTAAGATCACTAGGTTCTGCGCGTTTTCTATAGTCAGAATCTAAAAAGGCATAGCGTATAGTTCCATCAGTATCTATAATATACGTTGCTGCTAGTGGTAACTCGTTAGAGTCGTCACCATTGTGTTTGTTAAGGTCAAACTTTTGGTTATAAATTTTTGCTACTTCATCGGTAAGTTTAAAAACTACACCATACTCTTTCGCAACACCATTACCTATATCGCTTAGGACTTCAAACTCTAAATGGTTTTTTTCACTTGTGCTTATCGATTGGTCTGGTAACTCTGGTGTAATAGCTAGCAGATTAGCTCCTTGTGCTTTTATGTTTGGTAATTCTTCTTGCAAATAGCGCAAATTGATGTTACAGTAAGGACACCATCCGCCTCTATACCATACCAATACTACTGGTCCTTTAGCAAGGTAATCTTGCAATGCTACTTCAGTGCCTACTGCATTTTTAAGCGTAAAAGTAGGTGCTGCATCGCCTACTTGCTTAGCGTTGTCTAATATTCCTGACTCTAATACAGCATCTAAACCATCTTTATAAATAGCTTTGGTTTTATCATCTGCTTGTTTACTAAAATTTGATTTACGAGCTTCAAGAGCTTCTGTTTGCGTAGGTGTTGGTTCTTCCATAGTGGCTTGTGGTGTTTCTGTTGTTGACTTTTCGTCTTTTTTTTGTTCTGTTTTACAAGAAAACGTTAAACTCATTACCAAGCATAGGCTTAGTGTTTTTAAAATGTTCATGGTGATAGTGTTTATATAGTGATTTGTGTTAATTGCTTTTGTTGCTTTTTTATAATCAATAGGTTTATAGCCGAAAAGATAACAATAGCGGCTGCAATATAAACTAGCAACCACTTAGGTTGCACACGCAAATAAAACTCAGCAAGCAAAGCGCCTACCATGGTGAGTAAGCCTAAAGTATTTGAATACGTGCTAACTGATATAAAGTTCAGTTTTTTATAAGATTGCAATTTAGTTTCAAATAGAGCAAACACTACTGTTGTAAAATACAGGATTACAACTAGTAGAATTAAAATTCCTGTAAAAACTCTAAAAAAAGTAGGGTTAATCCCTAATGGTTTTGCCATTTCAATAAATGCGTTTACCGATATTTCCCAACCTGCAAGTTTAGAAATGGTGAATCTTACTAATACTAAACCCATTAACAAACTAGTGATTCCTATAATTGCTTTTTCAAATTTTCTCATTATGCTTATTTTATTTAGGGTTTGATATCTTTTTTGAACAAAAATTAATACTTAATAAAGTTATAGCGGTATACTATTCCACAAATCTAAACAATCGTTTAGAAATAAATTGTTAAGGTTTTAATAAAAACCATATTATTTTAAATAACTAAAAAAATTAAAGTAGTGTATTTAACTCTAAATCGTTAATAGCACCATGCGAAGCAGCAGTAACCACTACTCCATTTTTTACCACTAGTAATTGTGGAGATTCATGAAATACACCAAAACGTTGTGCTATGGTATTGGAGATGTCTCGATAGGTCAATAAATCTAAATAGTACAAATCTACATTATCACTACTAAAAGGATATTGTGCTTCAAACTGTCGCATAACCATTCGGCTAATACCACATCGTGTAGAGTGCTTAAAAATAAGTTGTGGTTTGGTTTTAGACTTTTCTTCTATAAAATCTAATTGTTGTATATCGTCTAAAAATATCCAAGGCAATACCTTTTCGTCTTTAGGTTCTGAAGAGCCAAATATGTTTTTTAAAAATCCCATAGCATTTGTTTTTTTTCATTCCGTCTCGATGCGGAATTCATACCTTATATTACTAAGTCGTTCAAAAATTAAAATCTTACAAACTGACGAAAAGTCACGTTATAACTGCTGTAAAACGACATTTTGTCTCACAAAACGTATTGGTAAGATTATTGACTTATACTCGTTGAAAACAAAAATAACACAATTAGTCACTTCGAGTGATTTTTTAAAAAAATTGTATCGAGAAGTACATTAGGTCTCGATACTAAATTCTTAACAAAATTTCACTCGACCTGACAAAAGAAAGGAAAAATTTAAACACATGAACTTTAATAATTATACAATAAAATCACAAGAAGCGATACAGCAAGCGCAACAGCTTGCCCAAAGCTTACAACATCAACAAATAGAAAATGAGCATATTTTTAAAGCCATTACGCTTGTTGATGAAAACGTATTACCATTTATTTTAAAAAAACTAAATGTAAACGTTCAGACCCTACAACAGGTTTTAGATAAACAACTAGAAAGTTTACCTAAAGTATCTGGTGGTGACATTATGCTTTCTCGCGAAGCTGGAAAAAGCCTTAACGAGGCAGCAATTATTGCTAAAAAAATGAATGACGACTATGTGTCTGTTGAGCATCTTATTCTTGCTGTGTTTAAGTCAAACAGTAAGATTGCACAAATGCTAAAAGACCAAGGCGTTACTGAAAAAGACCTTGTAAAAGCCATTGATGAGCTACGTCAAGGTGATCGTGTAACGTCTCAAAGTCAAGAAGACACTTACAACTCGTTAAACAAATACGCTAAAAACCTAAACCAATTAGCCAAAGACGGAAAATTGGATCCTGTTATTGGTCGTGATGAAGAAATACGTAGAATTCTTCAAATTTTATCACGTCGTACCAAAAACAACCCAATTCTTGTTGGTGAACCAGGAACTGGTAAAACCGCTATCGCTGAAGGTTTAGCACATAGAATTGTAGATGGTGACATCCCAGAAAATCTAATTGACAAGCAAATATTTGCCTTGGACATGGGAGCACTTATTGCTGGCGCTAAATACAAAGGTGAGTTTGAAGAGCGATTAAAAGCGGTTGTAAAAGAAGTAACCACAAGCGAAGGTGACATTGTACTTTTTATTGACGAAATTCACACACTTGTTGGTGCTGGAAAAGGCGAAGGCGCTATGGATGCTGCCAACATTTTAAAACCTGCGTTAGCGCGTGGTGAGCTACGTGCTATTGGTGCCACAACGTTAGACGAATACCAAAAGTATTTTGAAAAAGACAAAGCTCTTGAAAGACGTTTTCAAAAAGTTATGGTTGATGAACCAGATACCGAAAGTGCTATTTCAATACTTCGTGGTATTAAAGAAAAGTACGAAACACATCATAAAGTACGTATTAAAGACGAAGCGATTATTGGTGCTGTTGAATTATCAGAGCGTTATATCACCAACCGTTTTCTTCCAGACAAGGCCATTGACCTAATGGATGAAGCTGCATCTAAACTACGTATGGAAATCAATTCAAAACCAGAAGAACTGGATGTTTTAGACAGAAAAATCATGCAGTTGGAAATTGAGATTGAAGCCATAAAACGTGAGAAAGACGAAGCAAAATTAAAGTCTTTACGTTCAGATTTAGCAAACCTAAAAGAAGAACGTAACGAAATTTACGCTAAGTGGAAAAGCGAAAAAGAAGTGGTTGACAATATCCAAAACACCAAACAGGCTATTGAAAACTACAAGCTAGAAGCTGAACGTGCCGAACGCGAAGGCGATTATGGTAAAGTAGCTGAAATTCGCTACGGAAAAATTAAGGAAGCCCAAGAATCGTTAGATAAACTTCAAAAAGAACTTCAAGAGAATCAATCTGGAAACTCGTTGATTAAGGAAGAAGTCACTTATGATGATATTGCCGAAGTGGTTGCAAAATGGACAGGAATTCCTGTTACCAAAATGCTACAAAGCGAGCGTGAAAAACTATTAAAGCTTGAAGACGAATTACACAAGCGCGTGGTTGGACAAGAAGAAGCCATTGCTGCTGTAAGTGATGCTGTAAGACGTAGTCGTGCAGGTTTACAAAATCCGCAAAAACCTATCGGAACCTTCTTGTTTTTAGGAACCACAGGTGTTGGTAAAACCGAATTGGCAAAAGCATTAGCAGAATATCTGTTTGATGATGAAAATGCGATGACGCGTATAGACATGAGCGAATACCAAGAGCGTCACGCAGTAAGCAGATTGGTTGGTGCGCCTCCAGGATATGTTGGTTATGACGAAGGCGGACAATTAACCGAAGCCGTAAGACGCAAACCGTATTCAGTAGTATTATTAGATGAAATTGAAAAAGCGCATCCAGATACCTTCAACATCTTGTTACAAGTACTTGACGAAGGACATCTAACAGACAACAAAGGACGTTTAGCAGATTTTAAAAATACGATAATCATTATGACTTCAAATATGGGAAGTCATGTGATACAAGAGCGTTTTGAAGCTACAAAAGATATTGATGCTGCTATGGAAGCTGCAAAAGTAGATGTATTAGCCTTATTAAAACAATCGGTAAGACCAGAGTTTTTAAACCGTATTGATGATACTATTATGTTTACGCCTTTAAGCAAGGAAAACATTACAGCTATTGTTGGTTTACAACTAAAAGGCATTACTAAAATGATTGCAAAACAAGGCATCACTTTTGACGCAACACCTGAAGCTGTTGAGTATTTAGCTGAAAAAGGTTATAATCCAGAATATGGTGCAAGACCTGTAAAACGCGTGATACAAAAAGAAGTATTAAACGAGTTAAGTAAAGAAATACTATCTGGAAAAGTATCTACAGACAGTATTATTTTACTAGATGCTTTTGATGATAAATTAGTATTTAGAAACCAAGGCGATTTAGTTTCAGAAGAATACTAAACACTGTAACAAATGTAGTTTTAAAACGTCTTTATATTGGTTGGTTAGTGAAAGCAGCACAAGTCTTTAATTAGAGGAGTGTTGCTTTTTTTTGTAACATTTTTAAGCATCTATACACTAATTAAAAAAACACAATTATGAGACACTTTACTTTTCTTTTACTGTTTGCGGTTAGTTTATTTTCAACAACTAGTACTGCTCAAACCCTTGAAAAATCTTTACTTTGGGAAATTTCTGGAAACGGATTAGAACAACCATCTTATCTGTATGGAACCATTCACATGACCTGTGATGCTTCTTTAGATGCTAATATCAAAAAAGCCTTAGACGACACATCACTCCTAGTTTTAGAAGTAGATATGGATGATCCTTCTATGGCAATGAAAATGGCAAACGATATATATATGAAAGATGGTAAAACCCTTAAGGATTTAGTGAGTGCTGAAGACTACACAATTCTTAGTGACTTTTTAAAAACACAAACAGGAATGCCTGCTGAAATGATTGGTAACATCAAACCGTTTTTTATTACAGCTATGATGTATCCAAAACTTTTAGACTGTGCAGCTGTACAATCGTTTGAAAACGAACTTATGAAAATAGCTCACGAACAAGAAGAAGAAGTTTTGGGTCTAGAAACTGTAGAAGAACAAATGGCAGTTTTTGATCAAATTCCTTATAAAGACCAAGCACAGGACTTATTACGTTCAGCTAAAGACAATATGAGTTTTGATAAAGCTGCTTTTCAAAAAATGATGGAGATTTATGTTGAAAAAGATATTGAAGGACTTGCTAAACTTATGGAAGAAGATGTTAATCTCACCAATACTAAACACAAAGATGTCATTTTAGACAACAGAAACAAAAACTGGATTGCTAAAATAGAAGACTTCGCTAAACAGCAACCTACCTTTTTTGGTGTTGGTGCAGGACATTTACCTGGAGAAAATGGAGTGATAAAATTATTACAGAAAAAAGGCTATACAGTAAAACCTATAATGTAAAAAAAACAACATTCTCATTATCAATATAAAACCTCTTTCATAGAGGTTTTTTTATTGAAAACATTAGGAAACTTTAACGTCAACACAATAAAACTTTAGGTTTTCGCATTAAAATATATAAGATTATTTTACTAAATTTGAATTGCTATTAGTCCTCAAATTACATAAACTGTATTATTAACCTTTACTCACAGGTTCCCTCATGATTATGAAGAACTGTGAATAATACTATTAACCTACATCCATGAAGATCAATAAATATATTGACCACACTTTATTAAAATCCGATACCACAGAAAGGGATATTATCGACTTATGCAATGAAGCCAAGGAGCATCAGTTTTATTCTGTATGTATTAATAGCAGCTATGTAGCATTAGCAAAACAATTACTAGAACGAAGCAGTGTAAAGATTTGCTCTGTTATTGGGTTTCCTCTTGGAGCAATGAGTACCGAAGCTAAAGTATTTGAAGCTAAAGACGCGATTGAAAAAGGAGCTGATGAAATTGATATGGTAATTAATATTGGTTACCTAAAAAGCAAAAACTATGTTGCGGTATTTAAAGACATAAGCGATGTTAAACTTGCTATTGGAAGAACACCTTTAAAAGTAATTATAGAAATTAGCGAACTTTCAAAAAATGAGATTATTAAAGCCAGTGAAATTTGCTTAGATGCTAAAGTAGATTTTATTAAAACCTCTTCTGGTTTTACAAAAAGTGGAGCTACACTTACTGCTGTAAAAATCATAAAAAAGACTGTACGCGATAATGCTAAAATTAAAGCCTCTGGTGGCATTAGAGATTACGAAACTGCAAAAAAATATATTGATGTAGGTGCTGATAGAATTGGCACATCCGCTGGAGTTGATATTATTAATGGCTCCTTAGCAACTGCCAACTACTAGCAGCTACAAATCAAAACTTTAACATATATTTATTATAGCGAATGATGATTACCCTCTATTTTTGGTAATCATCATTTGTTTTTATTTAGTATGAAATATGTTTTACTCCTAGTATTCACTTTTGGTTTAATACCAATGGTAAATGCTCAAGATTCTTCCCCTTCTGAAATTACAACCTACTATTTTATTAGACATGCAGAAAAAGACACTAGCGACTCTAGTAATAGAAATCCGCATTTAACCAAAGAAGGACAATCAAGAGCTGTAAAATGGAGTACTGTACTTTCCAATATCAAATTAGATGCAGTATACTCTACCAACTACCACAGAACAATAGAAACCGCACAACCCTCTGCTTCAAAACACAATTTAGAGATTACAACCTACGATCCTTTTAAAATGGATAAAAAAGCTTTTATCGAAAACACCAAAGGCAAAACCGTATTGGTTGTAGGACACAGCAATACAACACCTGTGTTTGCAAACACAATTATTGGTGAAGAGGTTTACAAGCAACTAGACGAAAGCAATTACACATCATTATTCATTATAACGGTTACAAATGGTGTTGCTTCACATCAATTATTAACCATAGAGTAAGCTTAGTTTCTTTTGGTAAATGCAAAAAAAGCGTAGCTTTGTGCTCCTATGCAAAAACCAGTAAACATAAAAAACAAAAGAGCGAAGTTTGAGTATGAAATTCTTGATACTTACACTGCTGGTATTGTATTAACTGGTACCGAAATAAAATCTATTAGAGATAGTAAAGCGTCTATTGCAGAAAGTTTTTGCGAATTTAATGACAAAGGCGAACTTTTTGTTATTAACATGACCATACAAGAGTATGTGTATGGCAACTACTACAACCATAAACCTAAGGCTGAACGCAAATTATTACTCAACAAAAGAGAGCTTAAAAAACTAGAACGCGAAGTAAATGTAAAAGGAAACACTATTGTTCCTTTACGAGTATTTATTACCGAAAAAGGCTTAGCTAAAGTAGAAATTGCTTTAGGAAAAGGTAAAAAACTATACGACAAACGCGATACGATTAAAGACAGAGACAATAAGCGAAATCTTGATAGAATTAAGAAAATTTATAAGTAATTTAGGATAGTTTAACAATTACAGCTAAAAATTATAGCTATGTTTGGTGTTCTTAAGGCAACCTTTTTATAAAAAAGTGCGTCTATTATTATAGAAACCATCAATCAACAACCTAATGAAACAAAAATTACTTCTTGCCCTTTGCCTTTTTACCACTTACATCTCATTCGCTCAAATACAAGGTACAGTTACCGATAAAAACAACAAAGCGTTACCTTTTGTAAACATCTACATTGAAAACACTTACACAGGAACCACCAGTAATACCGAAGGTTACTATGAGCTAAACCTGACCAAAACAGGAACTCATACTGTTGTTTTTCAGTTTTTAGGCTATAAAACTTTAAAAAAGAAGGTTGACATCAGCAGTTTTCCTTACAATTTAGACGCAGTACTAATTGATGAGGAAATAACACTTAACGAAGTGGTTATTAATTCCGAAGAAAATCCTGCCAATAAAATTATTAGGCAAGCAATTGCTAAACGAAAAGAAAACCTTGAAAAAATACAAAGCTATAAAGCCGATTTTTACTCACGTGGATTAATTAGAATTAAAAACGCTCCTGAAAAAATACTAGGACAGGAAATTGGTGATCTTGGTGGTGGACTCGATTCTACAAGAAGTGGTGTTATTTACCTTTCAGAAACGGTTTCAAAGCTAGAATTTTTAAGACCTAACAGGTTAAAAGAAAAAATAATAGCTTCAAAAGTTAGTGGAGACGATAATGGTTTTAGCTTTAACAATGCTATTGATGTAGATTTTGAAATTTACGACAACACTATTGAACTTGGTAATCAAATTGTTTCTCCTATTGCAAACAACGCTTTTGGGTACTACAATTACAAGCTAGAAGGTGTGTTTTATGATGACAAAGGCAATCTCATTAATAAAATTAAAGCGACACCAAAACGAGACAACGACCCAGTGTTTTCAGGGTTTATCTATATTGTTGAAGACCAATGGACGGTTTATGGTATTGAATTGGATATTACAGGTATTCAGGCAAAAATTCCTGCTGCTGACAAAATAACCATCACTCAAAACTACTCCTACTCTCAAAACTATGCTATTTGGGCAAAAATTTCTCAGGTTATTGATTTTCAATATGGTTTATTTGGGATAAAAGGAGATGGTCGTTTTACTGCGGTTTACAGCAATTACAGTTTTAATACAGATTTAACCCAAAAAGATTTTGGCAGAGAAATAGTCTCTTTTGAAGACGAAGCCAATAAAAAAGATTCTACCTACTGGAAAACGCTAAGACCAGTTCCGCTTACTGACGAAGAAGTTTTAGACTATCAAAAGAAAGACAGCATTCAAGTGGTTAGAGACTCCAAAACCTACAAAGACTCAGTAGATGCTGTAAACAACAAGTTTAAATTAGGTGATATTCTTTCAGGTTATAATTATTCAAACACTTATGAAAACTGGAGTGCTGGTATCACTTCGCCAATATCAAAAATAAGTTTTAATACTGTTCAAGGTTGGAATGCAAATGTTGGTGGTTATTTCAGAAAAAACTATGATGACTATAAAAGATATTTAAGCATAAACGGAAATCTAAACTATGGTTTTAGTGACGACAGATTAAGAGGAACGCTTAGCGCAACTTACAAGTTTAATGATGTTAGCAGACCATTTTTATCGGTTTCTGGAGGAGTTGTTGTACAGCAATTCAATTCTAGCGAACCTATTTCTAATCTGCTCAATTCAGCATATTCGCTATTAGCAGAAAAGAACTACATGAAACTGTATGACTTAAGCTATGTTAATGTAGCCTTTTCTGACGAAGTTTTTAATGGACTAAGACTTAACGCAAGCCTAAGCTACCAAAGACGAAAAGCATTGTTTAACACTACAGACCAAGCTTGGTATCCACAAGATGACAGAGATTACACTAGTAATAACCCAATAGATCCAACAGCTTATGGCGTTGCTCCTTTTGAAACACACAACATTATAAAAGCGAGTCTAGATGCAAGAATAAACTTTGACCAAGACTACTTAAGTTATCCTGATAGTAAATACAATATCCCAAACAGAAAGTTCCCAACGCTTTACTTAGGGTATGAAAAAGGGTTTTCGGCTTCAGTAGATGATTACAATTTTGACCAAGTAAAAGCAAGACTTACCCAAAGCTTTAATATTGCTGATAAAGGCCTATTTCAATACAACATAAAAGCAGGTAAATTCTTTAATGCTGATGATATTGCGTTTATGGATTACCAACACTTTAATGGTAACCAAACCCATATTGGACAAGGTTCGTACTTAAATGTTTTTAATAACTTGCCTTACTATACTGCAAGTACAAACGACTCGTACTTAGAAATGCATGCTGAACACGATTTTAATGGGTTTATCCTTGGGAAGATTCCGTTATTAAACAAGCTTAATTTCAATTTAATAATTGGTGCACACAACCTTGCAACACCAGACAACAAACCTTATCAAGAATATACCATTGGTATAGACAATATTGGTTTTGGGAAGTTTAGATTTTTACGACTGGATTATTTACGTTCCTACCAAAGCGGATTTCAAAGTGATGCCATTTTGTTTGGTCTCAAGTTTTTTTAATTACTTTTGAAGTATGAATAAATTTTGCACCATTTTGTTTGTGTTGATAGCGTTTTCAACACAAGCACAAGACATCGCTACAGTTCCTGATTATACTCAAAATGTGAAATCGCTAGACTCTATTGTTACGACCTTATACAAGGTTATTTCAGGCGAAAAAGAAGAAGAGCGCAATTGGGATCTTTTTAAATATTTATTTAAACCTGAAGCTAAACTTATAGCATCTACAAAGCCTAAAGACAGTATTTACAGAGTACGCTATATGTCGCCTCAAGACTATATAAAGTCATCAGCAAAATGGTTGGTTGAAAATGGTTTTATTGAAAAGGAAATTCATAGAAAAACCGAAACCTTTGGCAACATTACTCATGTTTTTAGCACTTATGAAGCCTATCATAGCAAGTTAGACAGCAAACCGTTTATGAGAGGTATTAATAGTATACAGTTGCTTTACGACGGAAAACGTTGGTGGATTATTAATTTATATTGGGCAAAAGAAACTGCTAAAAATCCTATACCTAGTATGTATTTACAAGATTAATGTTTTTTTATTCTTTTCAGTTTTTTTCTTTGCAGGAATAAGTCGGAAAAATCAATCCATTCTTCTTCCCTATATTCATATTTAATTAATTTTATTTTGTTCCGTTTTATTTTATAAAAATATGTAGTGTTTGCTGGAAATTGACTATCCATATTTTCTTTTGAAATCAATATTAGAGTGTCATTTTTTGTTTTCCAAGTTCCGATTTGCTCTTTACTCTTAATTTGATGTAAGACATAAGTATAAACTCTATGATAAGTACTGTCATCATAAATAACTAAACTATCTAATTCAGATTCTGTCCATTTAATTCCATTTGGCGCTAATAATTTTTTTCTTTCTTTTTCAAATTTATATTCAGAAACAATTTTTTTTTCATCACTATTTTTTTGTCCAAAAATCGAATTGGATAAAATTCCAATAATTAATATGACAAATGCTTTTTTCAAATGTTAGCTAACTAGTTTTTATCTTCAAGCATTGGCACAAACCTAAACTCACCAAACTCTCTTTGCTCAAAGTCTTTTGGTCCTTTTCTAACAAACAAGGTCATAGTTTGCACATCCTCTCCTACAGGAATCACCAAACGACCACCAATTTTTAATTGACCCAATAAGGCTTTAGGTACCATTGGTGCTCCAGCAGTAACAATAATACTGTCAAAAGGAGCTTCTTCTTTTAAACCCTTATAACCATCGCCAAAAATTAATTTTTTAGGTCTGTAACCTAGTTTTGGTAAAAACTTGCTAGTAATTTTAAACAACTCTAATTGGCGTTCAATACTATACACAGTAGCTCCTAACAAACATAACACAGCAGTTTGGTAGCCACTTCCTGTGCCTATTTCAAGTATTTTGTGTCCTTTTTCTACTTGTAGTAATTCGGTTTGAAAAGCTACAGTATAGGGTTGCGAAATAGTTTGGTTTGCAGCAATTGGGAATGCTTTATCCTGATAGGCATGGTCTAAAAAACCAGAATCCATAAATAAATGTCTTGGTATTTTTCCAATAGCCTTTAAAACGTTGTCGTTTGTAATACCTTTTTCTTTAATGGTATTAACCAATTGTTGTCGTAATCCTTGATGCTTAAATGTATCTTTCAATGTATGGCAGGTTTTCGTTGCTAAGGTAATTCAAACCCAAAAAAGTTCAAAGTCTAAAAGTTGAAGTTTAACCATTTTTTCTAATTTCTAATCTAGAATTTCTAAAACTAAAATCTTATTTTTGTTAAAAACGTAAAAAACAATGCTAAAAGCAGGTGTACTTGGTGCTGGTCACTTAGGTAAAATTCATTTAAGACTTCTCAAACAATCTGAAAAATATGACCTTGTAGGGTTTTATGATGCTGATGAAGCCAACGCAAAAAAGGTAGAAGCTGAGTTTGGTTATAAATATTTTAATTCTATTGACGCGCTTATTGATGCGGTTGATATGGTAGATATTGTTACACCAACTCTTTCGCATTATGATTGTGCAAAAAAAGCAATAGCTAAAGGCAAACATATATTTATTGAAAAGCCTATTACCAATACTGTAGAAGAAGCTGAACATATAAGAGAGTTGTTAGCGCAACACGATATTCGCGGACAAGTTGGACATGTGGAGCGCTTTAATCCAGCGTTTACAGCTATTAAAGACAAGCTGGAAAACCCAATGTTTATTGAAACACATCGTTTGGCGGAGTTTAATCCTAGAGGAACTGATGTTCCTGTGGTATTGGACTTAATGATTCATGATATTGATATTATTTTAAGCGTCGTAAAATCTAAAGTTAAAGCTATTTCAGCAAGTGGAGTTTCGGTAATTAGTGACACTCCAGATATTGCCAATGCAAGAATAGAGTTTGAAAACGGTTGTGTTGCAAACCTAACCGCAAGTAGAATATCGCTTAAAAACATGCGTAAAACACGCTTTTTCCAAAAAGACGCTTACATTTCAGTGGACTTTTTAGAAAAAAAATGTGAGGTCGTAAAAATGAAAGATGCACCTGAAACTCCAGGTGATTTTGATATGATTCTTCAAAATGCTGAAGGCATCAAAAAACAAATCTATTTTGACAATCCTGAAGTTGCCAATAATAATGCTATACTAGACGAACTAGAAACGTTTGCTCATGCTATCACTACCAATACAACACCAGTTGTAACCTTACACGATGGTACTGAAGCCTTACGTATAGCTACAATGATTATTGAGCAGTTTTAAATGGAACTCTTAATTATTTTAAACTAACAGATAACAAATACTTCTGCTTTCGCAGGAACAAAAATTAATTTTATTTATGAAAAATGTCGCTGTCATAGGAGCTGGAACCATGGGAAATGGTATTGCACATACTTTTGCTCAAAGTGGTTTTAAAGTAAACTTAATAGACATTAGTGAAGCTTCACTTAAAAGAGGAATGGATACCATCTCTAAAAACTTAGACCGAATGGTAGTTAAAGAAAAAATTACCGAAGCTCAAAAAGAAGAAACTCTAGGCAATATTTCAACATTTACAAACATTACTGATGGTGTTAAAGACACGAGCTTAGTGGTTGAAGCTGCTACCGAAAATGTAGATTTAAAACTTAATATTTTTAAGCAACTAGACGAAGCTTGTCCTAAAGACACTATTTTAGCAACAAACACATCATCAATTTCCATAACGCAAATAGCTGCTGTAACCTCAAGACCAGAGCAAGTAATTGGTATGCACTTTATGAATCCTGTACCAATTATGAAATTGGTTGAGATTATTAGAGGTTATAACACAAGTGATGATGTTACCAATACTATTATGGAACTTTCAAAAACCTTAGGAAAAGTTCCTGTTGAGGTTAACGATTATCCTGGTTTTGTGGCTAATCGCATTTTAATGCCAATGATAAACGAATCTATTGAAACGCTTTACAACGGAGTTGCTGGTGTAACCGAAATAGATACTGTAATGAAATTAGGAATGGCACATCCTATGGGACCACTTCAATTAGCTGATTTTATTGGTTTAGACGTGTGTTTATCTATTTTAAACGTCATGTATGATGGATTTAAAAACCCAAAATACGCACCTTGTCCATTACTTGTAAACATGGTACAAGCAGGAAAATTAGGCGTGAAATCTGGTGAAGGGTTTTATGATTATTCAGAAAGCAGAAAAGCTGAAACCGTTGCGAAGCAGTTTGCATAACAAAACAACATTATATAGTATTGCGAAACTTACAAAACTAAGTTTCGCAATCTTTTCATAACAACACACTTAATTTAATAACAAATGAAATTCCTGCTTTCGCAGGAAGTACTATGGCAAAAATAATCCCTTTTAAAGCTGTTCGTCCTACAAGAGACAAAGTGAGTTTGGTGGCATCTCGCTCTTACCAAACCTATACACAAGCTGAAAGGGAAGCACGATTGGATTATAATCCGTTTTCATTTTTACATATTGTAAATCCAGGGTATAAATACGACAGGGAAATTTCTGGAATTGAACGCTATAAACTGGTGAAAAATCGCTATTTAGAGTTTAAGGAAGATAACATTTTTGTACAAGACCAAACCAATTGTTTTTACGTTTACAAAATTGTAAATCGAGAAGGTCAGGTTTTTAATGGTATTGTAGCTGCGGCAAGTGCTGAAGATTACGAAAACAATGTGATAAGAAAGCACGAAGACACTATTGTTCACAGAGAGCATGTGTTTAAAGACTATTTAAAAACGGTTGGCTTTAATGCAGAACCTGTACTCCTCACCTATCCTGATAATAGTACAATTCAAAACCTAATTTCAAACATACAGCAACAACGCGCTGAGTTTGAATTTACAACAACATACAGAGACACACATTATCTTTGGATGATTGACAACCAAGACACTATCAACACCATTCAAGAGGAGTTTAAAAACATGTCCACAGTGTATATTGCTGATGGTCATCATAGGTCTGCATCATCTTATTTGCTGTATAAAGATTTAAAAGAAAACAGTACAAACCACAATGGTTCTGAAACTTATAATTATTTTATGAGTTACCTGATTCCTGAATCTGAATTGCAAATTCATGAATTTAACAGAGTTGTAAAAGACCTTAACGGATTAACCAAAGAGGAGTTTTTAATTCAGTTAGATGCTATTTACCGAATTGAAAACAGAGGCATTATGCCATACAAACCATCAAAAAAACATCATTTCAGCATGTATCTAGATGGTGAGTTCTACTCACTGTATCTTAGAAAATCACTTTATGATTTTAAAACGTCGTTAGATGCTCTTGATACTCAAATTTTATATAAAACCATTCTACAGCCTATTTTAGGGATTGACGATTTACGTAACGACTCTAGAATTACCTATATCAACGGAAAAAAAGATATTGTTAATTTAAAGAGCTGTATTGACAATGGTGAATTTGCTGTTGGTTTTGGTATGATTCCTGTGGATATTGAAGACATGAAGCAAATTGCTGACGACGGACTTAAAATGCCACCAAAAAGCACGTTTATAGAACCCAAAATACGTAGTGGTGTAACTATTTATGAGTTTTAAAACCATTTTATAAAAAATATTGAAATAATAATGACAATTTCAGAACATCTAAATACATTAAAATCTCAACTTCCTGAGCATGTTACTTTGGTAGCTGTTTCAAAAACCAAACCTATAAGTGCTATTATGGAAGCTTACAATTGCGGTCAACGTATTTTTGGTGAAAATAAAATTCAGGAAATGGTTGACAAACACGAGCAATTACCAAAAGATATTGAATGGCATATGATTGGTCATGTTCAGCGAAATAAAGTAAAATATATGGCTGATTTTGTTAACCTCATTCATGGTGTAGACAGCTTTAAATTGCTTAAAGAAATAAACAAACAAGCCCAAAAACATGATAGAATTATTAATTGTTTACTTCAAATTAAAATTGCTGAAGAAGACAGTAAATTTGGTATGTCTGCAAACGACGCTAAAGCATTAATAACTTCTGAAGCACTTTCAACATTACAAAACGTTTGTATTACAGGAGTAATGGGTATGGCAACCTTTACTGAAGATACCAATCAAATTGAAAAAGAGTTTCAGTACCTAAAAACTACATTTGAAACATTAAAACCACTTCAAACTGAAAATTGTAACCTACAAACCATCTCAATGGGAATGAGTGGTGACTACGAACTGGCTATTAAAAACGGAAGTACCATGATTAGAGTTGGAAGTAGTATATTTGGAGCTAGAAATTATAATTAACAACTTTTACAAGCATACTCATTTACGCAATACTCGACATAGAAACTACTGGTGGAAAGTACAATGAAGAAGGTATAACCGAAATTGCAATCTACAAATTTGATGGTCATAAAGTAGTTGATCAGTTTATAAGTCTTGTAAATCCTGAGCGAGAAATTCAACCTTTTGTAGTAAACCTTACAGGCATTAATAGCAACATGCTTAAAAATGCTCCTAAGTTTTATGAGGTTGCTAAACGTATTGTTGAAATTACCGAAGACTGTATTATTGTTGCTCACAATTCGCAGTTTGATTATCGTATTTTAAAAACTGAATTTAAGCGTTTGGGTTTTGGTTACAAGCGAAAAACGTTGTGTACTGTAGAATTATCTAAAAAGCTTATTCCAGGTCAAGAGTCGTATAGCTTAGGCAAACTTACCAGATCATTGGGAATACCTGTAAGCGACAGACATAGAGCTGCTGGTGATGCTATGGCAACTGTAAAGTTGTTTAAAATGTTATTGACCAAAGACCTTGAAAAATTTATTGTTCAAGATGCAATACAAGTTGAAGCTAAATCAAAACTAAAACCTAGTTTAAAGCGTATAATTGACGAACTTCCTAACAGTACTGGAGTCTATTACATACACAATGAAGATGGCGAAATCATTTACATTGGCAAGAGCAACAATATAAAAAACCGAATTAGTCAGCATTTTACCAACACCAGTTCTAAGTCTAAAAAAATTCAACTACAAACAGCAGCTGTAACTTATGAAGAAACTGGCAGTGAACTTATTGCCTTACTAAAAGAATCTCAGGAAATAAAAAAGAACAAGCCTTTATTTAATAGAGCTTTACGCAGACACATTTTTAATTATGCGTTATATAGTTTTACTGATGACAATGGTTACATTAACCTAACTATAGACAAAGCCGATGGTAGAAAACATGCAATTACCACATTTAGTAATAAGCAAAGTGCAAAACATTTTATCTTCAAAGCTATTGAAGAATTCCAGCTTTGTCAAAAGCTTTCTGGTGTATATCCAACAAAAAGTAATTGCTTTAACTATACTATAAAACAATGCTCAGGAGCTTGTATACAAGAAGAAGATGTTACTGACTACAACAATCGTGTAAAGCAATTAATTGATAAAAACAGTTACACAAACAAGAATATGCTTATCATTGATAAAGGACGAGAAGTTGATGAACGTAGCGTAGTATTGATAAAAAACGGATTGTTCAACGGTTTAGGACACTTCAATTTAAACTATCAAATTACCAATATGGATGTATTAGAGTCTTTAATCACTCCAATGGAAAACAATAGAGACTCTCAGCATATTATTCAAAACTACTTACGAAAAAACAAGAATCTAAAAATCATCAACCTTAATCAACACTAAATGAAACACTTCGCTTTAGTACTTGTATTTTTTACTTCTTTTACATTTACTGGTCAGTCTGTTTTTAACTCCGAAGGCGCATCTGTAACAAAAGCAGATCTAGAAACAAATTATTACGAAAAGGACTCGACTGCTAATGCTTTGGTTATTTATGAATATGGTAACAGCTATATAGATAAAAATAGTTTTAAACTTAAAACCGAAATCACTAAAAAGGTTAAGATTTTTAACCGAAACGGATTTGATAAAGCCAATTTGGAAATATTTCTATACAATAACAAAAACAAAAAGGAAAAAGTATCTGATTTAAGAGCTACCACATACAATCTTGAAAATGGTTCGGTCACTAAAACCAAACTTAAAAACAGTGAAATATTTGAAGAAAAATATAACGAAAACTATACTATAGTAAAATCTACTTTTCCAAATATTAAGGAAGGTTCTGTAATTATTTATAGTTACACATTAGAGTCTCCATTTGTTTTCAAATATAAAGGATGGAGCTTTCAAGAAGATATTCCTAAACTTTATAGCGAGTATAATACTAGCATTCCTGGTAACTACGAATACAACATTAAACTGGTTGGGTTTTTAAAACTGTTTCACCAAGACAGCAACATAAGGCACAACTGCTTATCAGTTGGAAATGGTGGTTATGCTAATTGTACAGATACAAGATATATAATGAAAGATATACCAGCCTTTATTGAAGAAGATTACATGACCACAAAAAGTAATTATTTATCTAGGATTGAATATGAACTTAAAGTGTTCAGAGGTTTTGATGGAAGAGTTGACAATATCACAAAAAACTGGAAAACTACAGATAAAGAACTAAAAACAGATAATAACATAGGTCGTCAATTAGGAAAAAGTGGTGGTTTAAAAAATTTACTAAGCGATAGTATCATAAATGAAAATGACGAACTAAAAAAAGCCTCTAAAATTCTCGAGTACGTACAAAACAATTATACGTGGAATGGAAAACACAACCTGTTTAAAGACACTTCTGTAAAAAATTTAATAAAGGAAAAATCTGGTAGTGCTTCAGAAATCAATATCCTACTTCATAACTTACTTGAAGAAAATGACATCAATGTTAAACCTGTTTTAATTTCTACTAGAAATAATGGATTGCCTACTAAGCTTTTCCCAGTAATCTCTGAATTTAATTATCTTATTGTAGCTGCAACCATTAACAACGAGCAGTACTTTTTAGACGCTACTGATGAATACTTATCTTTTGGAGAAATTCCGTTTAAATGTTTAAATCACTACGGAAGATTATTAGACTTCAAAGATGCTAGTTCATGGATAGATATTAGTGATGAAAAAGTATCTTCAAGATTTTACAAAGCTGAGCTTAGCATAGATGCTGAAGCTAACATTTCAGGAATAATTTCTTCAAAATCCACAGGATACCATGGGTTACCTTTAAAAAGAAGCTACTACTCTAATAGCAATCAGTACTTAGATTATTTTAAAGAAACCTATGTAAACCTTGACTTCTTAGACCATAAAGTACTCAGCGAAGGAAAAACCAGTTATGAATTTGAAGAAGAGTTTGAAATTGTTTACGAAAGTGATATAACTGCTAATAACATTTATTTAAATCCGTTTTTATTTAAATTCTTCACAGAAAACCCTTTTAAACTACAAGAAAGAACTTACCCTATTGATTTCGGCTATAAAGATGCTTACTTATATATGCTAAAGCTCGAAATTGGTGATGCTTATGAGATTTTAGAAACTCCTGAAGACTGTGTTTTAAAGCTACCAAACAATACTGGATCACTTACCTTTACAACAACTGTAAATGAGAATTCTGTTTTGTTATATTTTAAATTTAATTTTACTCAGTCTTATTACGAACCTCAATATTATGATAGTTTAAAAACCTTTTTTGGGAAAATAGTTGATGTTCAAAAAAACTCACTTATTTTATTAAAGAAAAAGCAATAATAATAAGTAAATTAAGAAAGAGCAGAGTACTCAACAGCATTCAACTATAATTTTGTAGATTTGGTATTTAGCGTCAATAGATAATAAAAGTGAAATCAAAATTTGATATTTTTAGACAAAAGGTGCACATCATAATTTATGGCACCAACACTGTAGCAGGAAAAGCTTTTGATATTGTCCTGCTTGGTCTAATTTTACTAAGTGTTCTTATGGTGATGCTAGAAACCGTTGACTCTGTTGACGAAAGGTATCACAACGTGCTTTTAATTTGTGAATGGGTTATAACAGTATTTTTCACTATTGAATATATCCTCAGGATTATTTCCATTAAAACGCCATCTAAATACATTTTTAGCTTTTATGGAATTATCGACTTTATAGCAATTCTACCAATGTACCTATCGTTCTTTTTTGGTGGTGCACAAATTTTATCCGTAGTAAGAGCATTAAGGCTTTTACGTATTTTCAGAATTTTAAACTTAGTACACTTTACTGGTCAAGCCTCAGAGCTTCGTTTAGCCATTAAAACAAGTAGAACCAAAATAATTGTTTTCATCTATTTTGTACTCGTAGTTTGTGTGCTTTTAGGTTCATTAATGTATGTTATTGAAGGCGAGGTTAATGGTTTTACAAGTATTCCTGTGAGTATCTATTGGTGTATTGTAACACTAACAACTGTTGGTTATGGAGATATACATCCTGTTACTCCAACAGGTCAGGTTATTGCTTCGCTAATCATGATTTTGGGTTATGGTATCATTGCTGTTCCTACAGGAATTGTTACTGCTGAATTTGCCCAAAACAGAAAGAAAAAAGGATTATTTACTTTAGAAAAAGATTATCCTTGTCCTAATTGTGGTGTTGACGACCATAAGCAAAAAGCCGATTTTTGTTACAACTGTGGCAATAAGCTAGAACATGAGTAAATATCTAATCTCCATTGTTGGTCCTACTGCTATTGGCAAAACTGCTTTAAGTATTAAATTGGCTACACATTTTAATACCGAAATAGTATCGGCTGATTCCAGACAATTTTTTAAAGAAATGCAAATAGGTACTGCTGCTCCAACAGCAGACGAATTGAGCGCAGCTAAACACCATTTTATTCATCATAAAAGTATTGAAGACAACTACAATGTAGGTGCTTTTGAGGTTGATGCTATTGCAAAACTTTCTGAATTATACCAAACACATGATGTTGTTATTATGGTTGGTGGTTCTGGTCTTTATGTTGATGCTGTCACCAAAGGTTTGGATGAGTTTCCTAATGTAAAACCAGAAATTAGAGAACAACTTAACACTACACTAGAAACTAAAGGACTAATTAGCTTACAAGAACAATTAAAAGAATTAGACCTTGACGCATATAACACCATAGCCCTTGATAATCCACATAGAGTGATAAGAGCTTTAGAAGTTTGCATAGGCTCGGGCAAACCCTACTCTTCTTTTTTGAAAAAAAATAAAAAGCAGCGACAGTTTAAAACCATTTCAATAGGACTTACTGCTGACAGAGAGATAATTTATAATAGAATAAACTCTCGTGTAGATATTATGGTTAAAGAAGGCCTTATAGAAGAAGCTAAAGCTTTGATACCAAAACAGCATTTAAACGCATTAAACACAGTAGGCTATAAAGAGCTTTTCAATTATTTTAATGGCGAATGGACTTTAGACTTTGCAATTTCAGAAATAAAAAAGAACACAAGGCGTTTTGCAAAACGCCAATTAACTTGGTTTAAAAAGAATAAGGACACCTTTTGGTTTGACTACAAAACCAATGTCAATGAGATCATAGCTACAATTGAACGTAATATAAAATCATAAAAAAAAGCCTATCAAAATCGATAGGCTTTCTTATATAATTTATGCGTTTTGATTGACAACCAACCTAAACCCTTCTCCATGTATGTTTAAAATTTCAACATTTTCGTCAGGTTTTAAGTATTTACGTAGTTTAGCAATGTAAACATCCATACTTCTGGAAGTAAAGTAGTTGTCGTCTCTCCATATCTTAGTCAATGCTAATTCTCTTGGCATTAAATCGTTTTCATGTAAAGCCAATAAACGTAATAATTCGTTTTCTTTTGGAGAAAGCTTAACTGGTTCTCCTCCATTAAATTTTAAGAAACGTAATTTAGAGTTTAAGTCAAACTTACCAATCTTAAATTCAAATTGTTTGCTATCAGCTACAGAGTCAGTTGCTTTACGCTGCATAATTGCTTTAATTTTCATAAGCAACACTTCACTGTCAAAAGGCTTGTTTAGGTAATCGTCTGCTCCTACTTTATATCCTTTTAATACATCTTCTTTCATAGCTTTAGCAGTTAAGAAAATGATTGGAACATCAGCGTTTTTTTCGCGAATTTCTTTAGCAAGCGTAAATCCATCCTTATAAGGCATCATGACATCAAGAATACATAAATCGAAATCGTCTTTTTTGAATTTCTCAAAACCTTCCATTCCGTTTTTAGCATGAACAACTGTATATTCGTTCATGGTTAAGTAATCCTTTAATACAGTTCCAAAATTTGGATCGTCTTCTACTAATAGAATTTTCTTATTTAGTTCTTCCATAATTATGATATTAGTGGCAGCTTAATTGTAAATACACTACCTTTTCCTTTTTCACTTTCTACTGATATATGACCTTGATGGTCTTCTACTATTCTTTTTACGTAAGCCAAACCTAAACCATGACCTTTTACATTATGAACATTTCCTGTATGCTCTCTATAAAACTTTTCAAAAACACGTTTTTGAACTTGTTTTGACATTCCGTTACCTTGGTCGGCTATTTTTAATAGTATGTTATTGCCTACGTTTTCTGTGTACACATCTATTTTTGGTGCATCGTCACTATACTTTATAGCGTTATCCAAAATATTTACAATAACATTGGTAAAATGACTTTCATTAGCTAAGACAGATGATTTAGAAGCTTCTAAATGCATATTTACATAACCTTTTCTATCTTCAACTATCAACTCTACATGTGTAATTGCGTCTTCTACTAAGTCGTGCAACTTCACTCTATCCTTACTAATGTTAAGTTCATTCTTTTCTAGTTTAGATATACGCAAAACGTTTTCAACTTGGGCATGCATACGCTTGTTTTCGTCTTTTATCATTCCCAAATAGCGCATCACTTTTTCTTGATCGCCAATTATTTTTGGGTTTTTTATTGAATCTAAAGCCAAATTAATTGTTGCTATTGGTGTTTTAAATTCGTGCGTCATGTTATTGATAAAGTCTGTTTTTATCTGTGATATTTTACGTTGCTTTATCAACTGATAAACAGCACTTGAGTATGCCACAATAATAATTGTTGTAAAGATTATTGAAAGCAACAACATTTTTAAAATGGTTGAAAACAAAAACTTATTACGCTCAGGAAAATCGACATATAGTCTATAATCACTTTCTCCATTATTATCTAAAAATACCGGAACACCAAGTGTAGCACTCGATACTTCAAAATCATCAGACTGTACTTTGGTAGCCAAATCTTTATCGTAAATAGCAAACTCAAAATTGATATCAATACCATTATTTTTAAGTTGCTTTTTTAAAAACCCTGAAACCTCTTCGCTGGTAATTCTTTTATAAACCGGAATGTTTTTAAAACGCTCTCTTGTAGCTGCAATAAAATGTGCTTGCTGCAAAGGCGACATAGATTGTATATTTTGAAATGATTTTTCAGGACTAATCTTAAATTCTCCTGTTAAATTATTATTGCTGTATACTTTTGTTTCCTGATTGCTTTGTACCCTGTTTAAACTTATACTATCTAAACCTATTTCAAAGAACAGTGATGGGATTTTATAGCTTTCTTCTAAAATACCGTTTCTAAAAATTACGGTTTCGTTATTAGCGTTATCTTGATACTTAAGGATTATTTCAGACAGTGCTGTAGTATCAGGCTTACCTCCTTTTTCTATAAACTCTTGAAGTTTATTATCAAAAACAGCGAACTCTTTGTCTTCAATTGCTTTTGAAACAAAACTTAACGAACGTTTTACGTTTAAGGTAAACTGATTTTTTTCATTTATAAGCGTATTATTAATAAAATATGCTTGAACGAAAATAATCCCTATGAGTGATAAACTCATTAAAACCACCATTAAAATGAATAGCTTTTTGCCCATCGTTCAAATTTAAGATTTTAACATTTAGTTTTTGTACCCTTTAACCTTACATTAACAAAAATGTTAAAATTTGAGTTGTTGACTTACTTTATCAATGATTTATGAATTTTTAAAACCTGAACTTTTGTATCTTCAATAGTATTGTTAACTATCACAAAATCAGATTTTTTAATCTTTTCTTCATCGCTTAACTGGTTATTGACTATTGCCAAAACTTTTTCTCTTGAAGTATTATCGCGTTGTAACACACGATTTATGCGTTCTTCTAAATCTGCAGTAACCAAAATGATACAATCGTATTGAGATTGCATACCTTCTTCAAAAATGATAGCTGCTTCTTTAATAACATATGCACCATTCTGCTTTTTAAGCCAACGCTTAAAGTGCGCACCTACTTTTGGATGCACAATAGCATTCATTTGTTCAAGCAGTTCTTTGTTATTAAATATTTTTGAAGCAATATAAGGTCTATTTAAGCCTTCGTTAGTGTAAGCCTTTTCACCAAAAAGTGCAATCAACTTTCTGCGGATTACTTTAGACCTATTCATTAATTTTTTAGCTTCAACATCAGCGATATAAATAGGCACACCTAATTCAGAAAACAATTTAGCAACAGTTGTTTTCCCACTACCAATACCACCTGTAAGACCTACAATTTTCATTCTACTAAGATAAAATCTACTTTGCTTTGTTTTATTTTGGCATTTTTAACCACATTAGGTAATCTGGTAATTTTAGGCGTTAAGAACGTACGATTGCTTCCTGAAACTTCATTGTAATCACATTCTACTCTAAAATCTTGTAATTTAATTTCTTTAAAGTTTTTTAAAGGTAAATAATACAATACAGATACGGTTTTAGGGAAAAAATTTACTGTGGCATTATTAGGCGTATTATTTATATTCAACGGTACTTCTATTGTACCTTCAGTAAATTTTTCGACGTCTCCAGTTACTGTGACATTATTTTCTGATAATTTGATGTTATAATCAACCTTAGGTAAAACCACATTAACCTTTGAGTTGATATTAGATTTCACC
Organism: Meridianimaribacter sp. CL38; assembly: GCF_004328055.1. Classification (NCBI taxonomy): domain Bacteria; kingdom Pseudomonadati; phylum Bacteroidota; class Flavobacteriia; order Flavobacteriales; family Flavobacteriaceae; genus Meridianimaribacter; species Meridianimaribacter sp. CL38. Next base: position 545,278 of record NZ_QKWS01000002.1, read on the forward strand.
TCTTTTAAAGCTAGTGATTTGGTGTTTAAAAACTCTATGTTATCAATTACATTTTGAGGCGCAATAACGTTTATTGAATCTGGAGAAACCGTTAAACCGTTTAGTAAATCATACCCTGAAGAGAATGAAATTTTAGAATCTACAACAACAGGTACTTTTTTAACTGCTAACGTTTGAAACGAAAACTTTAAAGTATCTGGTTTTATTGATACAACTTCAACTTTATCTCCTAACTGAGGTTTTATATTATGGACAGTTGCATTAGGCACCCAAATATAATGGTCGTCAACCAAGCTTAGATCTTTTTCAAAATCTACTTTTAAAGAATGATCTGAAAAGTATAAAGGCATTAAATTAAACCCATGAGAGTTCATCACTACATTTACATTGGCTGAGTCATTTTTTGTTAACACATAATGCTCGGGAACATTGGAAAATTTAATTGCAAAATTAACCGACTCAGTATACTCTTTGGATAGTTTTGAAATTACCAAAAACAAAAATGCTAAAAGCAAAAACAACCCAAACACATTGAGTTTTTTACTCTTTATTGACTTTAGCAGTTTATGTTTTAGTTTACTAACCATGTATAAAAAATAAATGAGGAAATACCTGCTCTGGAGTTTTCTTAGTAAACTTTAAAGCTAATGTAGACTTTAAAAACCCATAACCATAACCAAAAAACTGTATTGCTATTGCAATAATAGCTTGTATAGCTACAACCAAACTTTTGGAGCTAATTAATGCTAAAATAAAGGCTGCTATAAAATATAAAGCATATAATTTTAGTCCTAAGTCAATTCCTAAACCAAACAAAATTATTGAAGCTAAAAAACCTAAACAAAACAATGTTGGTAGCCAATAAACGAGTTTTGCTGTTTTAGGATGCCATTGGTTTAAAATAGGTCTAACCAACCCAAACTTATTGACTTGCTTGTAAAATTTAGACCATGAAATTCGGCGTTTGTGATATACAAATGCCTCGTTAATCAATTTAGTTTTAAAACCTAGATTAATTAACCGTATTGACAAATCAGGGTCTTCACCTGGATGAATTACACCAAACCCTCCTGAAGCTTCAAATGCAGCCTTAGACAGTCCCATATTAAAACTTCGTGGTTGAAACTTATCTACTTTTGTCTTTCCTCCTCTTATTCCACCAGTAGTAATAAAAGAAGTCATAGCAAAGTTTATAGCTTTTTGTAGCGATGTAAACGAATGGTGAGCCGCATCAGGACCTCCAAAACAGTCAACAAATTCGTTATCTAGACTACTTTTAACCGTTTGTAAGTAATGTTTAGGCAATAAACAGTCTGAATCTAATATGATATAATAATTTCCCTTTGCCTTTTTCATTCCAAAGTTTCTAGAATCTCCAGGTCCTGAATTAGGTTTAAAGTAATAGGAAATATTCAATCTGTCAATATAAGATGCTACTATTGCTTTACAGTCAATATTAGAACCATCTTCTACAATAACTATTTCAAAGCTAAAATCGCCTTCTAACAAAGTAAAGCTTTCTAAAAGCTCATTAACCTCATCAGGCCTATTAAATACTGGTATTATAAATGAAAAATCAAGTGTATTCATATACCACAAAGGTAATTAAACTAAACACAAAAGCCACCTAATTGGTGGCTTTTGAAAATACAATATTTAATATTTTTATTGCTTTATAATTCTGATAGTTTCAGTTACATCATTGATAGTAACTTTTACAAAGTAAGCACCATTGCTTAAGTTGCTCATGCTAACTTCACTTTGTAAACTATTAGGTGCAGTTCTAACAACTTCTTGTCCTAACATGTTGTAAATAGATACATTTTGTATATTGCTTTGAGCTTTTAAATTCAACTCATTTTTAACTGGGTTAGGGAAATAAGTAAAAGCGTTTTCACTCTCAACCTCATCAACTCCTAAAGTATCAGAAGACCAAATCTTCAAATCAAAAGTTTTTCCTGTTGTTGAACCTGGTCCCCATTGAAATACTCTTACATAGTATGTTTCTCCAACAACTAAACTTGTAGAGTTAATTGTTTCTAAAGCTGGTCCTCCTTCTGTATTATCAGCACAACTAACAGCAGACAAACTTCCACAACTTCCAGAGTATAATTCTATTATTCCATCAAAATTATCTAGCTCAAGAGTTAAAGTAACATTAGATGTTAAAGCTTCAAAAGAATACCAAACATCATCATTTGGCGTTCCACCACAGCTTTGTGCAGACATACCTGAACTAGTTGCTGAATCAATAGTTCCTGAAGTTGCACTTGCTGCTCCTGCACTTGCAACACCAGTTTCTTGGATTATAGATTGAGCTGTAGCACAATCATCATTAGAAAGTCCTGTTGAATCTAAGTTTTGTACTGTAGTTACATGACAATTAAAATCAATGTCACATACAGCGTTCTCAGCCCAATGCACTTCAACTTCAACAGCAGTAGACACCCAACTTAATGGTGATGCTCCATGACTTAAAACAGTAGTTCCATCAGCAGCATCGGTTATTGTGATATAACCACCATCTCCATCAAATTGATATTCATCTCCAATATTGAGGTTGTCAACAACAGAAAACTCACCAAAGGAGCTACAACTAGAGATTTGTTCAATTGATCCTGAATTCAATGCACTGTAGGTCTCTGCCGGAAATTGACTGGTAAAATTACACTGCGCCTGAACGTAAATATTTGTTAAAAAAAGGCAAAATGCCAATAAAGTAATTTTCTTCATGGTATATTTAGGTATTTGATTAATAACAACATAAATGTATTAAAAAAAGATAAGACAACCTTTTATTAACAATAAATTCGACAAAAAACAAGGTATTCTCGTTAAGTGAATAGTTACACTTAATTCTAGTTCATTTAGCTTTTAATAATCTTAAAAGACTTTAAATTATCATTTGTCTCCATTTTTATAAAATAGTATCCTTTTTCTAAATGTGAAAGGTCTAACCTCACTTCACGAGCCAAGGCATTATTATGCATTAATTCTTGACCTAAAGCATTATATAACGTTACGCATTTTATATTTTGGGCAGATTTTATTATTAACTCATCAGACACAGGGTTATTAAAACTAAAAGTAGTCTGTTCGTTTTCGTTTATTGATAATTGATTTTCTCCTTCTATAATCTCTAAAACTTGATTTGCATTTACATTATCAATAACATCAATTATACCGCTTAACCATGTAACTTTAACATAGTCAACAACTGTATTGTCTGCAAGTCCAAAAATCTCGACACCTGAATTTTGAGAGAGATAACCTTCTCCACACAGCGTATATCTATATTGCTTTTCTCCATTAATTGAAATTTCTATTAAAGAACCAATACCATCTCTATTACTAACTGTTCCTTGAAGCTTTACTTTTAGCCAATTATTAGTAGAAACTGTTTGATTACTCCAAACAAAAATATTCTCATTATCTGCATTACTAACAACTATTTCAGGAAATCCATCATTATTTAAGTCTCCTATTGCATTAGAAAAGCTTTGTCTAGTATCGTTTATAAACCCTGAATTTGATGCTAAACTATAATAACCACTACCATTATTTTCATAAAAAGCTGCCGATAAAAACCCAGGTACCGAACCGTTAAATTCTCCGCTTACGTACAAGTCTAAATCCATATCATTTTCTGCATCTAGAAAAACTGCTCCCCAACCTATACTATTAAAAAGCACTCCTGCTGTTGAAGCTACATTGGTAAACGTTTCACCATTATTATTCTGTAATAACACATTTCCACTTGGTGTATTTGTTACATAAATATCTAACCAACCATCGTTATTATAATCATCTATTGTTACAGACATAGCATCTATGTAAAGATTGGTACCTGTGTTAACACTAACATCAGTAAAAGTTCCGTCTCCATTGTTTTTATAAAGTACATTTGGGTTATCTACTCTATCGTTAGACACGTAAATGTCTTGCCAACCATCTTTATCATAATCAAAAAAAGCAGAGCAAAAAGATAAATCACTAACTTCTAGTATACCTACAAGATTACTTACATTTACAAATGTTCCATCACCATTATTTTTATACAAATAATTTGGCACTACACCTGTAACATCTCTATTACTCAAAAAAACATCAAGGTAGCCATCGTTATTATAATCTCCCCAGGATGCACCATAAGTAAAAATATTATTCGTTGGTAAACCACAAGTTGTAGTAACTTCGTGAAAACTCATACTTCCGTTATTAACAAAAAGCCTATTTCCTGACACGTTACTAGTCACATAAAGGTCTTTATCTCCATCATTATCAATATCAACCCAATTTGTTTGCTTTGATTGTGAGTTTATTTTTGGCACAATTAGCACTTCTTCTACAAAAACGCCATTAACATTTTTAAAAAAGCGTAAAGCAGTTCCAGCTTGAGAAGCCAAAGTTATATCGTCCCAACCATCATTATCATAATCATAAAAAGTTATTCCACTACCAAAAGGAGTATTACCACTACTAAAACCTAATCCGATATTAGAAGCTTGGTCTGAAAAATATGTTTGAGAGTAAACAATTACACTCATTAGAAATACTATTTTAAAAGATAAAATGTTTTTTTTCATTTATATAAGTGTTTAATTTTAAAAGTACTAAAAAAAGAAAAGCCCTAGCTATTTAGCTAAGGCTTTTCTTCTTTTTATTTAAAAACTATTTAGTTTTTTATAACTCTAATAGTTTTTGTAGCATTATCAATTGTTACTTTAACAAAATAAGCACCACTATTAAGATTTACCATATCAACCTCAGCATCTAATGTGTTTGGAGAAGCGTTTATTACTTCTTGCCCTAACATATTATATACTGCAACATTTTGAATGTTGCTTTGAGCGTTAAGCGTTAATTTATCATTAACTGGGTTAGGGAAATATGTAAATTGACTATTATCTTCTACATCACCAACCGATAAAACTTCAGAAGTAGACCATAGAGCTATTGTAAAATCTGATGAAGTTGGTGTTCCAGAATAATAGTAATATACTCTTACATAATATGTTTGTCCTACAACAAAGTCAGTACGACTTATTCTTGGATTTCCATAAGTACTGTCATAGTCATCATATTCAATTGAGGTAAGGTTATTACAATCTCCTGAAAATAACTGGATAACTCCATCAAAATCATCAGTTACATCAATATTTATATCTGTTGCAGTTGCTGTAAAGCTATACCAAACATCATCATTAGCTGTACCTGCAGGTGCTGCAATACCTGAATCTGTTGCTCCTGCTATTGTTCCAGGAATTTGAGTTGCAGAAGGTAAATCTGCTATTTCTCCTTCAACTGTTAACTCAATAGCTCCTAGACATTCATCATTTGCTGGTGGTGCAGCTGGTGTTGTAAAGGTAAACGCCACCCAATCACTTGTCTCTCCACCACAATCGGCTTGATAATACACATAATAAGTAGTACTCTCATTCAACCCTGTAAGCATACCATTATATTCTGGTGTACCACTTACAGTATCTGATCCATCTTCCTCTCCCATTCCTGGAGTGAAATCAGCACCTTCTTTCCACTCAATATTCCAAGTTGTTTCAGCATAACCAGCACTCCATGATAAATCAGTTGAAGTTTCACTTAAATTATCTGCAGTCATACCTGATGGCGCAGGGCAAGTAACTTCATAAATATCTAAATCATAAGTTGATGTTTGAGGAGAACCTGACCAAGCAGAAACTACAACATAATACGTTGTACCACTAGTTAAGCTTATTAATGGCAAACTTCTTGTTGTTCCTGAAGTTGAAGTATGGTAAGCCACTACCGATGAGAAAGGACAACCTTCAAATAACCATAAAGAGTGCCAATCAGATGTAGGTAATGTTAAATCAAAATTATAAACACCATCAGAAGCAGGTGTAAACGAGTATACAGCATCATTAGCCCCTATGTAGTAAGTACTTCCTGTTCCATTAGTATACTGAGCGCCTGTTAAAGCAGGTACATCAGAAAGGTCATATGCATCTCCATAATTTGCTGTATCATCTGATGTTGAATAAGGCACTGATGAAACAACAATTGGGTTGCTACAGTCATAACCAATTGGAGCACCTTCAATAGTAAAACTCCAAATAGCACAACCAGAAGCTTCTACAGAAACATTAACAGGAACTGCTGACCAATACACAACTTGACTATAAGAAAAATCTACTGAAGCTGTTGTTGTTGCTACAGTTGTCTCTAAAACTGGGTTTGTTCCGGTAGCATCATCATAAGAATAAATATTATATCCTGTTGGAGTTGGTCCAGATGATGGAGCAGTCCAACTTAAAGATACAGTCTCACCTTCAACATCAACAGCCGTATCTAATGGCGTAATAGGTGCTTCAGCACAGTTAGGTGTTTCTGCTAGCGTAGTAAACGTAAATGATGCCCAAGTACTTGTATCTCCTCCACCACAATCAGCTTGATAATACACATAATATTCTGTATTGGCAGTTAAACCTGTTAGTTGACTATTATATTCAGGAGATCCTGATACTGAATCTGACCCATCTTCTTCACCTGCACCAGGATTAAAGTCAGCTCCAGCTTTCCACTCTAAATTCCACATTGATTCTGCATCACCTAAAGTCCAAGACAAATCAGCAGATGTAGAAGTAATATTGTTAGCCGTCATAGCAGACGGTTCAAGACAAGTAGGTGGAGCTCCAGCAAAAAAGTCATCAATATAAAGTTCATCTTCCCAATCACCAACATATTTAAAAGCAAAATAAACCGTTTGACCTGCATAAGCATCTAGACTTTGTGAATATAAAGTCCAAACATCTTCAGATGCATTGGCAAGTAAATCATATAATAATGTAAAGTCTCCAGGATTATTTATTGGATCAGCCGAAGTGGTAGATATCCAAATTCCTTCTTCTACTCCATAACCTATTGAAGTATAGTTATGATTATAATAAAACTCTAAAACATCACCTGTAGAAACAGTATATGATGGTGAAATCATCCAAGAAGTAGACTCTGTTGCAATATTATCATCATTATGGTAAAAAGAATAGGTGCCAGAATTTGCTCGACTACTTGTTTGTACAAATCCTGGGTCATCTCCTTCTGTTTGCATAAATGTCCATCCTGAAGGAGGGTCAACTTCAAAATCTTCAGAAATTTGAGCATTTGATTGCCAACAAAATGAAAAAATAGCCAACGCTATCAATAAAGTAATTTTTTTCATAATTTGTTATTTTAATTAATAGTTAATAAAACGTTAATGCATAAATGTATTGATTAATTTTATGTTAAGAAACTACTCTCAATTCTAATCGATTAAAAACTAAAAAAACCGACGAAAAACAGTTGCTTAAAAATCAAGCGATTGTATAAAAAAAGAAGAAGAGCTAAAAGCCCTTCTTCTTTTTTATAGTATGTATTAAAATTATGTATGTTATTTATTCAACAAATTTTTCCATAACTGCGTCACTTACGCCCATATTACTAAATCCACCATCATTAAATAAGTTTTGAAGCGTTACTCGTTTGGTTAAATCACTAAATAAAGTGACTGTATAGTTAGCACAATCTAAAGCTGTAGCGTTTCCTAAAGGCGACATCTTATCAGCATAAGCGATAAACCCATCAAACCCTTTTACACCTTGACCTGCAGTTGTAGGTGTTGGCGATTGCGAAATAGTGTTTACTCTTACTTTTTTATCTCTTCCGAAGAAATACCCAAAACTACGCGCTATACTTTCTAAATAGGCTTTATTGTCTGCCATATCGTTATAGTCTGGAAACACACGCTGTGCAGCCATATATGTTAAGGCTACTATACTTCCCCATTCATTCATTGCATCTGCTTTATACAGTGTTTGCATTACCTTATGAAATGACATTGCAGAAACATCGGTTCCTTTTTGAGTCCAATCGTAATTTTGATCAGTATAAGCTTTTCCTTTTCTCACGTTTACAGACATTCCAATAGAATGCAAAACAAAATCAATCTTTCCGCCTAAAATCTCCATTGATTTTGACACTAAATTTTCTAAATCCTCAATTGATGTGGCATCAGCAGGAATAATCTCTGAACCTGTTTTTTCGGCAAGCTCTTTTATTTGTCCCATTCGCATAGCAATTGGTGCGTTGGTAAGCACAAATGTTCCGCCTTCTTCATGAACGCGCTCTGCAGTTTTCCAAGCTATTGAGTTTGGGTCTAATGCACCAAAAATAATTCCTTTTTTTCCTTTTAATAAGTTATATGACATATTACTAGTTTTTTGAATATTTATAATTTAGTTGGTATTTTATTACCTATTTAGGTTTTATCAATATTAAATTCAAAATTAATAAAACTTTAAATGTATTACTGCTTTTTGGCGTTCAATTCTGCAATAATACTTTATTTTCACATTATCTTAATTTAATAATTGTTTAGCATGCTCTAAAGCCGAATCAGAAAGTGTTGCACCTCCAAGCATTTGTGCTATTTCAACAATACGTTCTTCTGAAGTTAATTTTTTTAACTGCGTTTGGGTTACCTCATCAACATCTTCTTTAAAGACTTTAAAATGTGTATCTCCTTTTGATGCTATTTGCGGTAAATGTGTTATGGTAAACACTTGCATTGTTTTACTCATTTGCTGCATAATAGATCCCATTTTGTTTGAAATTTCTCCTGAAACTCCTGTGTCTATCTCATCAAACATAATGGTTGGCAATTGCGTATATTTTGATAAAATTGACTTTATAGCAAGCATAATACGAGATAACTCTCCTCCTGATGCTGCTTTTTTAAGTTCATTAAATTGACCACCTTTATTGGCTGAAAACAAAAAGCTCAATTCATCTTTTCCGTTTAAAAGGAATTTATCTACCAGCTTTAACTCTACTTTAAATTTAGCATTTGGCATTCCTAAACTTCCTAAAATAGCTTCTAATTGCTCAGTTAAGGTTGGTATTGCGTTTTCTCGTGTTTTATGAATATCCTTAGCGAGTTGATTTAATTGTTGTTCAATCGTTTTAAGTTTCTTTTCAATAGCAACAATTTGAGTATCCATATTCTCTGTTACAGATACTTTTTCCTTAAGGTTTTCTCGAATAGAAATTAATTCAGAAACATTAGACACAATATGCTTTTGCATTAGATTATGAAGCACTTGCAGTTTAGCATTCACTACTTCTAATCGGTTAGGGTCATCTTCTAGCTGATCTTGAGCTGTTTCAATTTCTGAAAAGACATCGTCTAACTCTATTAAACTACTGTTGATTCTTTCAAAAATAGCTTTATAGTTTGCCGAATATTCTGAAATTTTAGCAAACTGATTTTTGAGTTCTGTTAAATTGCTAATAACACCAATATCTTCATTACTTAACAATTGATAAGATGCCGAAAGTTTATCTTTTATCTCCTCTATATTATTAAGCGTTTCATACTCTTCTTCTAAAGTTTCCAAGTCGTCGTCTTCCAACTTAGCTGCTTCTAATTCTTTTAAAAGAAACAGGTTATAATCTAGCTCTTTGGTAAACTCATTTTTTTGCTCTTGCAATTGAGTTAATTCTCGTTTTAGCGATTTATATATTGAAAGCTGGTTAGAATATTCTGAAAGTAACTTAGCGTTATCTGCCAATGCATCTATAACCTGAAACTGAAAATCGTCATTGGTTAACTGTAAGGTTTGATGTTGCGAATGAATGTCTAAAAGGTGTTCGCCTAAGGTTTGCAAACTATCTAAGTTTACAGGTGTATCATTTATAAATGCTCTAGATTTACCTGAAGGTAATATTTCGCGACGTACAATGGTTAATGGTTCGTAATCTAAGTCCTCTTCTTTAAAAAGCGATTTTAGGTCGTAATTAGCAACATCAAAAGTGGCTTCAATAACACATTTTATTGATGCGTCTTTAACGTTACTCAAATCGGCTCTTTTACCAAGCACTAAAGACAAACCTCCAAGCAGTATTGATTTTCCTGCTCCTGTTTCACCAGTAATTATGGTAAGTCCATTATTGAAATTAACCTGAAGGTTATCAATTAAAGCGTAATTTTTTATGGATAGTGATGTAAGCAATGTATTGTTAGCTAAAGTTTCAACAAAAATCTATACTAGTACCACTTTTTTTTAAGTGTCTAGTATTTTATGTTTCTCCATTTTGAAGCATGCATAGGAGCTATTCTAGTAAGTGATGTGATTACCTCAGTAATGTTTACACTTGGTCCACCTGAAAAAATATCTTGAATTTCTTCGGATTTTGCATCAAAAAACACACGCATAAGAAAAGAATTAGGACGTCTGCTATTCATAGCTTTTAACTCTTCTATAACCGAAGCTATTTCCTCTTTTGAAGATTTTGCGTTTCTATGCATTTTATCTAATCCTTCCATATGATAAGCGTACATCACATTTCTAAATTCTTTAAACATTGGAGATAAAATATTGTCTATTAAAACAAAGCGTGTTTGCTGACCATCTTCTAGCTTCCAACCTTTAAAGTTTTCTTGCTGCGAATAGTTTAAAATAGTTTGCGCTTGTCTGTAATATTCATCACCTCCATTTTGCTCAAAAGTATCAGCATCTAAACCTAGAATCATATAAATATGGTATGCTAAAACCGATACCAAATTAGATTCAAACTGATTAGGATTAAACACTAAGTTTTGAAACTCAAGATATCTAAATGTAAAATTCTTATCGTTAAAATTATAAACTGGAGTACTATAGGTTGAATTAAAAACAGGACGAGACGATTGTATTTGCAACGTCGCATTAAACACATCGCTATTGTAATCTAAAATATTGATTACCATACTACAATTGATGCGTTCTTGTGATTTAAAATTTTTATCTGTCCAAGTTGTATTGTTTACAAACTCTGTTAATTGTCTTTCTAAAGTTTTAAACACCTGAACATTTTCGTTACCAGTTTGTTGCGCGTTAACTACCAAGTTACAATTAAGTTCTTGAGCAGTAACACTTAAACCGAAACATAAAAATAAGATATAAAGAAAATTACGCATTGAGTTGTTTTAATATTTGATTCATTAAGTCTTCAGCTACTTGTGTTTTAGACTTTAGCTCTTGGGCAATGATTTGGTCATCATTAGTTATAAAAGTAACTTTATTTGTTGAACCTCCAAAACCTGCTCCTTTATCGTTTAACGAATTTAATACAATTAAATTTAAATTCTTAGCTTTTAATTTTCCTTTTGCATGTTCTAACTCGTTATTGGTTTCCAATGCAAAGCCAACTAAAAACTGTTTGGTTTTAATAGCTCCTAATGAAGCTAATATATCCTTGGTCTTTTCTAACTCTATGCTAAACGTTGCTTCTTTCTTTTTTATTTTTTGGTCTGCAACATTTTTTGGTCTGTAGTCTGCAACTGCAGCCGAAAGTACTGCAATATCAACATTACCAAAGTAGTTATGTGCTTCATTATACATTTGAGAAGCACTGGTAACTCGTATTAATTTTATTAAACTACTAGATACTGTTTCATGACTAGGTCCTGACACCAATATAACCTCAGCACCAAGGTTTGCTGCAGCTTTGGCTATTTCAAATCCCATTTTACCACTAGAATGATTACCTATAAAACGAACAGGATCTATTGCTTCATACGTTGGGCCTGCAGTAACCAATACTTTTTTTCCACGAAGTGGTAGTTTGTTTAAAATATCTTTTTCAATAAAGTCAACAATATCTTCTGGTTCAGCCATACGACCTTCGCCTACAAGACCACTTGCAAGTTCGCCACTTGTTGCAGGAATCATTATGTTTCCAAAAGATTTTAAAGCCTCAAAAGACTGCACTGTAGATGGATGTTTGTACATGTCTAAATCCATAGCAGGAGCAAAATACACAGGACATTTAGCTGAAAGATAAGTAGCCAAAAGTAAATTGTCGCAGGTACCATTAGCCATTTTAGACATGGTGTTGGCTGTTGCAGGAGCTATCACAAAAATATCAGCCCAAAGCCCAAGTTCTACATGATTATTCCACACAGCATTTTCATCCTCTTCATTTGTAAACAAAGAATGAACTGGGTTTTTTGATAATGTAGAAAGTGTTAAAGGTGTAATGAAGTCTTTAGAAGCAGGCGTCATAACGACCTTTACGTTTGCGCCTGCTTTTATAAATAACCTTACAAGGTTAGCTGTTTTATAAGCAGCAATACCAGCAGTGATGCCTAGTAATATATTTTTGCCGCTTAATATTGACATCTTAAATCTTATTCCTGATTGTTGTCTTCAGTATTTCTGAAATAAATTTTGTCATCTAACCATTCTTGAACAGCTAGTGCATGAGGCTTAGGTAGTTTTTCATAAAACTTAGACACCTCTATTTGCTCTTTATTTTCAAAAATTTCTTCAAGACTATCATTGTAGGTTGCAAACTCCTCAAGTTTATCGATAAGTTCTCTACGAATGTCAGTGTTAATTTGTTCAGCTCTTTTTGAAATTACAGAAATAGCTTCGTAAATATTACTTGTTGAAGCGTCAATTTCATTTCTGTCATAAGTTACAGTTGTAACAGGAGCATTGGTTTTCTTTAAATCCATTATCTTAATAATTAACTTTTTACTTTGAATGTCTCTAATTCTGTTTGTAATTCTTCGTTCATTTTATTGGCTGCTTCTGCATGTTCAGACTCAGGATAAAACTTAATAAAAGAATTGTAATAGGCAACAGCAGTATTTAAACGTGCTTCTTTTTTAATTCTTACACTATTTATAGCTAGAGTAAATGCTGAATCTAAACGATAAAACATAGCATCTTCTCTAAAACTAGTTCCTGGGTAATCAATTAAAAAATTATCAAAAGCTTTTATAGCTGCTTCATAATCTGAAGCGTCATAATAAGCTATTTTGTTGTATTGTTTTGCAATTTCATATGCCTTCTTTTCTAATTTGTAATCCAACTCCTTTACCATTTCGTTTACTTCTGGTAAGTATTCAGAATTAGGATATTTAGAAATAAAGATTTGAAGTTTATCTAATGCTTCATAAGTTTCTTTTTGTTCTTTACTATAAACTGGAGACAGCATATAGAAACTTTTTGCTGACAAAAATGAAGCTTCTTCGGCTTTTTCACTTCTAGGGTAACTGCTTTCAAAGCGTTCAAACTGATAACCAGACAAGTGATAGTCTTTCATCATGTAATAAGACTTAGAGTACATATACATTAACTTTTCAGCTTGTGGTTTTCCTCTGTATTGCGGAACTATTTGAGCAAACAACCTGTTAGCTTTACTATATTTTTCAGCTTCAAAAAGTTCAGTTCCTAAAGTAAACTTTTCAGCTATATCTTCAGATTTCAATGCTTTTTGAAACTCGCTACAAGAGGTTAACAGTAATCCTAATAAAAGTGTGTAAAATAAATTCTTCATAAAATTTAAACAGAATGCAAAAGTACGTATTTATAACGTATTATAAAAACAAAAATTTTGTGCTAAAATAAAGGTTGTAACGTGTTATGAGTAAGCTTTATATAAACTTTAACTTTTTAGGTTTAATCTAGCTTATTAACTGCTTCTTTAATTTTAGATTTTAACCCTTCTGTTGCTTCTACAAGTGGCAACCTTACTGTACTTTTTGCAAGATCAAGTGTTTCAAAAACAGCCTTAATACCTGCAGGATTGTTTTCTGCAAAAATTAAACTTGTAATATCCATTAAATCAAAGTGAATTGCGTAAGCTTCACTTGCTTTTCCTTCAAGACCAAGATTTATCATTTTGGTAAATTGTTTAGGTAATGCTTGCCCTATTACCGAAATCACTCCTGCTCCACCTGCTAAAACTACACCAAGCGCTAAATCGTCATCTCCTGAAATAATCAAGAAATCTTCTGGTTTGTTCTTAATCAAGGTTAAGTATTGAGCCACATTGTTACCTGCTTCTTTAACTGCTATGATATTTTCAAAATCATTTGCTAAGCGCAATGTAGTTTCTGGCAACATGTTTGACGATGTTCTTCCTGGTACATTATATAAAATAATAGGTTTTGGAGACGCTTGCGAAATGGCCTTAAAATGTTGATAAATGCCTTCTTGTGTTGGCTTACTGTAATATGGAGACACTGATAAAATAGCATCGATATGAGACAAATCGGTTGTGTTAATCTCTTCAATAACTGCTGCTGTATTATTACCTCCAATTCCTAAAACTAAAGGTAAACGACCATTATTTGCTTCAACTATAGTATTAATTATGGCTTTCTTTTCTTCAGAAGTGATAGTTACACTCTCTCCTGTTGTACCACTAATAACCAAGTAGTCTGTTCCGTTATCTATGTTGTAATTAACAATATTTGTAAGCGCTTCAAAATCTACAGTTAAATCAGATTTAAAAGGCGTTATTAAGGCAACTCCTGTGCCGTAAAATGTATTCATTATATTTTGTTTAAAACCGTTAAATATTTTTTTAATTCGTTTTTAAATAGCGTAAACTCTTTTGGTGCAACATTTATTATTAAATCGTAAAAACGATCATCAATTCCTGCTAATCCTACTTTAAACTTAGCTTTTGAAGCTACACTAATTAAATTAAGATCTAAAACATCTTGCTTATAAAAGCTAATTAAGATGTCAAACTCTGTGTCAATAAATGTTTGAAGCTCTACGTTTTTTATTTTCCCGTTCCAACCAAAATCTTTTGGATTGAAATAGGTATCCCAAAGGTCGTTACTATCTTTGTTATCTTCAACATAAGCGACAATTTTAACTTTATTTCGCTTAATGTCTATGGACTCAAAAAACGTTCTGAAAGCTTCAAAATCAGAAAATTCACTTAAGTGTAAAATCACTCCTACTTTATCAACCTTAGTATTGCTAAAAGACCCATTCCTAGAATTTAACAATTTGTTGATATATTTTTGATTTGATTTTTCCCTAAATGCCTTTAAAATCATTTATCTTTATCCTTTTTGCAAATGTAGTAAATAGTGCTACATCTTTTTGTAACTTTTTAAAATATCCTATGAATTTCAAACACCTTTTAGTTGTTGCTTCAGTCTTGATTTTCACCTCTTGTAAACAGGAAAATCATTTATATAGAATTGAAGGTAAACAGATACAAATTACCGATAGTCTTCAAGCTAATTCTGACGTTGAAGCATTCATTAAACCCTATCGTGAGCATGTTAACAAAAACCTTGACAGTGTTTTAGCATATTCCGTTGATACCTACTCAAAAAACGATGGAGAATACAACACAGCTGTAGGAAATTTTATGGCTGATGCTATCTACGAACAAGCAAATCCTGTATTTAAGAAAAGAACAGGAAAAGACATCGATTTTGTTTTACTTAATCATGGTGGAATTCGATCTATACTCTCTAAAGGTAATGTTACAGCAAGAACTGCTTATGGATTAATGCCTTTTGAAAACTCAATGGTTGTGGTTGACTTAAAAGGCGCTCAAGTAAAAGAGTTATTAGAATATCTAGCTAAAGCAAAAAGAGCGCATCCAATTTCTAAATTAAAATTAGCTATTGACGCAGATTTCAATGTTGCTTCAGCTAGTTTACACGACTCTCCTATTGATTTTGATAAAAACTATTTTGTTTTAACCAATGATTACTTATACAATGGTGGTGACCACATGGATTTTTTCAAAACCAACGACAGTCTTTATGATTTAGATTACAAAATTAGAAATGCTCTTATAGATTATTTCAAAAAAGTAGACACTATTAATCCTGTAATTGATGACAGATTTATTCAATTAAAAAACTAAGCCATGAAAAGAAGAGACTTTATACAAAAAACAGCTGCTGCATCAACCTTAATAGGATTAGGTGGTTTAGGACTACAATCGTTTGCAACTCCTCCAAAAAAAATCACTATTCTTCATACCAATGACGTTCATAGTCACATTGATGCTTTTGGACCTGAAGATGGCAGAAACGCAAATAAAGGTGGTGTTGCTAGACGCGCTAGTTTAATTGAAGCGATACGAAAAGAAAACCCTAATACCTTATTAATGGACGCTGGCGATATTTTTCAAGGCACTCCTTACTTTAATTATTATGGTGGCGAATTGGAATTTAAGCTGATGAGTATGCTTAAATACGATGTTGCTACAATTGGAAATCACGATTTCGACAATGGTATAGATGGTTTATATGCACAATTACCACATGCTGATTTTGATTTTATTTCAGCTAATTATGATTTTAAAAACACCATAATGGACACTCATGTAAAACCTTACAAAACCTTTACAAAAGAAGGTATTAAAATTGGTGTTTTTGGTCTTGGAATTCAGTTAGATGGTTTGGTAGGTAAAGATATGTATAAAGAAACTGTATACATGGATCCTATAGAAACTGCTCAGGAAATGACGCGCGTTTTAAAAGAGACCGAACGTTGCGATTTAATTATTTGTCTTTCGCATATTGGGTATTACTACAAAAATAGTCCTGAAAAAGTATGCGACCTTAACTTAGCAAAAGCCACCAAAGATATTGACTTAATTATTGGTGGACACACGCATACGTTTTTGCCAAAACCAACTGTTGTTAAAAACATTGAAGGTAAAAACACCCTTGTAAACCAAGTAGGTTGCTATGGTATAAACCTAGGTAAAATCGACTTTTATTTTGATGCTGATAAAAACAAAGCTGCTGAAGGAACCTCTATTATAGTTTAGAATTTTAACACTAAAATGATAGGGTTAAACTAGTTTTGCGTCTAAATGGGATATTAACTAAAAATAATCTCATGAAAACTAAACTTCTTTTTATCCTCAGATTAGCAGTTGCAATTATTTTAATTCAAACTCTTAGATTTAAGTTTACAGCACATCCTGATAGTGTGTACATTTTTTCGCAAGTTGGTCTTGAACCTTATGGCAGGATTGCCATTGGAGTTCTTGAACTCATAGCCGGAATACTTTTACTTATTCCCAAAACTGTTTGGGCAGGTGCAACACTAACATTAGGTGTAATTTTTGGTGCAATAGTTATGCATTTAACACAACTAGGTATTCAAGTTAATAATGATGGAGGAGTTTTATTTTCAACTGCAGTAGTAACTTTTATACTTTCTGCTATTATCCTTTATTTTTACAAAAAAGACATTCCTGTGATTGGAAAAAAATTAAACTTCTAGTTTATTATAATTTTCCTCGTGGCTAATTTTTGCCTGTAAATAGAAGAATACAAAAGCAAGCACTAAGAAGATAGAACATAGTACATTTAATACGTTTACTTCCGAAACATAAAAATAAGCTAGTTGTATTACTTCTGAAAAGACTATAAAAATCGAACCCACTAAAAAGTTCATCGATTTTTTATCGTCTTTGTATATGTAGTTTATAAGCGCTACAGACAACAAAGCCATTATAACTATATTATAAACAAATTCAAGCAAATACTCTGCAAATTGCAATTCAGGTTTTGTAGTGTTTGTAACAACAATTACACACGAAATATCTAAAACCAATAAAATTATTATATGAACTGGCAATTTGGCAATCACTTCTTTAATATCCAATGTTTTTAATATTTGTATTATCAAAAACGTATATGATATGATATACATTGCATTAATAATGTAATAAGAGTAGTCAGCCATAAAACTATCAGGAGAAATTTGCCAAGACAAGAAGTTAAAAACATCTGCAACTGTAAATGTTATTAAAAATAAAAAGAAAAACTTTCTTTTATTTTCAACGCGCGAACAGTATAAGATACTAAGCAAGACCAAAAGCAATGCTCTAATACCTGAGGCATAATACTCATACTTAAAGAGTTGTAATCCTAAAAAGACAACACTAAGTACAGCAAGTAATGCTATTAATGTTTTTGGTTTTTGCATTTATTTAATTAATCCCTTATTGGGACAAATATAAATAAAAAATACAATTAAACGAATAAAAATGCATTTTATCGATGAAAATTAACATTTTGTAGGATTTTACCTAATCATTGATAAAAATTCTTCTTCTGAAAGAATAGGTATATTTAAGGATTCTGCTTTTGTTTTTTTACTTGGTCCCATGTTGTCTCCAGCAACAACATAGCTTGTTTTAGAAGATATTGAAGAAGACACTTTACCTCCATTATCTTCAATAAGCTTTTTAAGCTCATTTCTAGACACAGAAGTAAACACGCCAGATACTACAAACGTAGACCCTTCTAATTTATTGGTTTGATTTGCTAATTTTTCAGCTGAAATTTCCAATTGCACTCCAAAATGTTTTAGCCTTTCAATAATAGAGCTATTCGCTTCCGAAGCAAAAAAGGCAACAACACTTTCTGCTATCTTCACTCCTATTTCATCTACATTGACAAGTTCTTCTTCCGAAGCATTTTTAATCGCATCAATAGTTTTATAATGTTTAACCAGTTTTTTTGCAACGGTTTCTCCAACATACCTAATACCTAACGCATACAAAACGCGCTCAAAAGGAATTTGCTTAGATGCTTCAATTCCGTTAATAAGGTTTTCAGCACTTTTTTGAGCCATACGTTCTAAGGGCAACACTTGGTCTACAGTTAATTCATATAAATCAGAATAATTTGTAATTAAACCTGCATTAACCAACAAAGCAACGGTTTCTCCTCCTAAGCCATCAATATCCATCGCTTTTCTTGAAATAAAATGCTGTATGCGACCAATGATTTGAGGATTACATCCATTGTAATTCGGACAATAATGTTGTGCTTCACCTTCAGTTCTTACCAATTCAGTATTGCATTCTGGACAGTGGGTAATATATTCAGTTGGTTTAGAATCTGCTGGTCGTTTACTTAAATCTACAGCTATAATTTTAGGGATTATCTCTCCTCCTTTTTCTACATACACCTCATCACCTTCTCTAATATCCAACTTCGCAATCTGGTCAGCATTATGCAATGATGCTCGTTTAACAGTTGTTCCTGCTAATTCTACAGGCTCTAAATTTGCAACTGGAGTAATTGCTCCTGTTCGCCCAACTTGATAAGTAATTTCATTTAACCGAGTAGAAACTTGCTCTGCCTTAAACTTATAAGCCATTGCCCAACGTGGTGCTTTGGCTGTATATCCTAATTCCTCTTGTTGATATAAGCTGTTTACCTTTATAACAACACCATCAGTTTCGTAAGGTAAATTATGTCTATGCTCATCCCAATAGGCAATAAATTCTAAAACCTCATCAATTGAATTAGCAAGTTTAGCTGCTTGCGGAACTTTAAATCCCCAAGCTCTAGCTTTTTCTAAACTTTCAAATTGTGTGGAAATATTCAAATTAGTTCCTGTAATATTATAAAGCAAACATTCCAAAGGACGTTTAGCTACTTCAGTACTATCTTGTAGCTTCAAGCTTCCTGAAGCTGTATTTCTTGGGTTTCTATATGGTTCTTCTCCTATTTCAATGCGCTCTTCATTCATTTTATTAAACCCTTCAAAAGGCAAAACGATTTCACCTCTTATATCGAATTTAGGTGGAAAATCGCCTTTCAACTGCAACGGAACTGATTTAATGGTTTTTATATTAGTAGTAACATTATCACCTTGAAATCCGTCACCTCTTGTAACCGCTTTTGTAAGTTGTCCATTTTCATACGTTAAGCTAATAGACGCACCATCATATTTAAGTTCACAGGTATATTGTACTTCACCATCAACTTGCTTTTTAATACGAGTTTCCCAATCTAACAAATCTTCTTTAGAGTAAGAGTTATCCAAAGAATACATACGATGTTCATGAACAACAGTTTCAAAATTCTTTGTAACCTCTCCTCCTACACGCAATGTAGGCGAACTTGCATCATAAAACTCAGGATGATTTGCTTCCAACTCTTGAAGCTGCTTAAGCTTTACATCAAAATCAAAATCACTTATTGTAGGATTATCCAATATGTAGTAATTATAATTATGCTGACGCAATTCATCACGAAGGGTTTCTATTTGCTGTTTAATATCCATTAAAGTAATTGAGAAAAGTTATCTTTTTTGAGTTATATTTAAAGCATCTAATATACTAAAATGCCTTTCAAGAAAATAACCGTTTGTATTGTTTTTATCAGTTTTTTATTCAATTGCCAAAACACTGAAACACCAAGTATTACGCCTCAAATTATCCCAATTCCTTTAGAGCAAACTATTAATAAAGGCTATTTTGTTTTAGACAATTCTACCGGAATAAAGTATACTGACGATTTTAAAATCTCTGCAGAATTTTTAAAATCCTACATTGAAAATGGAAGTTCCATAAAGCTACAGGACAATAATTCTATTTCATTTATAAAAGATGAGAGTATTGAAAATCTCGAAGGATATTTGCTTGAAATTCTTCCGAAGTCAATTGTAATTAAAGCAAAAACAGATCAAGGTGCGTTTTATGCTGTACAATCTTTACGACAATTACTACCTACCGAATTTGAAAACAAAATGCTTTCTGAAGCAAAAGCACTTATCCCTTGTGCTACAATTAAAGACGAGCCACAATTCGAGCATCGAGGCATGCACTTAGATGTATCCAGACACATGTTTTCGGTTGAATTCATAAAGAAATATATAGATGCTTTAGCGATGCTTAAAATGAATACGTTTCATTGGCATTTAACCGACGATCAAGGTTGGCGAATTGAAATCAAAAAATATCCAAAACTGCAAGAAGTTGCTGCTTATAGAAACGAAACCCTTATTGGTCATTATAGCGACCAACCTCAACAATTTGACGGTAAAACATATGGAGGTTTTTACACACAAGAAGAAGTTAAAGAGGTAGTCGCTTATGCTAAAAGCAGGTTTGTTACAGTAATTCCTGAGATTGAACTTCCTGGTCATGCACAAGCTGCTATTGCCGCTTATCCTGAATTAGGTTGTACTGGAAAACAAATAGATGTTGCCACAACATGGGGCGTTTTTGAAGATATTTTTTGCCCAAAAGAAGAAACATTTACTTTTTTAGAAAGTGTTTTAGACGAGGTTGCTACTCTTTTTCCTAGCACATACATTCATATTGGTGGTGATGAAGCTCCAAAAACCAGATGGAAAAACTGTGAATATTGTCAAAAACTCATAAAGAATAAAGGTTTGAAAAACGAACACGAGCTACAAAGCTATTTTATAGCACGTATTGAAAAATATCTTAACAGCAAAGGCAAGCAAATTATAGGTTGGGTCGAAATTCTTGAAGGCGGTTTAGCTCCAAATGCAACTGTAATGTCATGGAGAGGGATTGAAGGTGCTGTTGAAGCTGCAAAGCAACACCATAATGTAATTATGACACCTACGTCTCATTGTTATTTTGACTATTACCAAAGCGAAAACGACAACGAACCTATAGCTATTGGTGGCTTTTTACCATTAGAAAAAGTGTATGGTTTTAATCCAATCCCTGAGGAACTCAATGATGACGAAGCGCAATACATTTTAGGTGCACAAGGGAACATTTGGACAGAGTACATTAACACCGAAAGTCAATTGGAATATATGGCTTTTCCACGAATGTTAGCCATGAGCGAAGTGGTTTGGTCAAAACCAGAAAACAAAAACTATTCTGACTTTGTGAAACGTGTTGAGAATTTTCACAAGAGACTCGATGCTTTAGATATTAATTATGCTAATCATCTTTATGAGATTGAAGGTGAGTTACTATCAAATGATAATCTTAGCTATCAACTAAAAACGCTAACTGACGGTAAAACTATAAGATACACCCTAGACAGTTCGGAACCTACACTGCAATCAGAAATTTATAATCAACCTATTCCAATTACTGAAAGCGTGACCATTAAAGCTTCCCTCTTTAATAATGAAAAACAATTAGGTAAAGTTTTCACTCAAAACATTAATCATCATAAGGCAGTAGGAAAAAAGATTACCATAAATAAAGCACCTCACAAATCCTATCCTGGAAGTGGTGCTGAAGGATTAATCAATGGTATTTCTGGAAGCGATTCACGTTATGGCGACAAAGAATGGTTAGGATTTTGGGGAGAAGATATCGCGATTATCATTGATTTAGGTGAAGAAATAGAAATCAATTCTATTGAAACTCGATTTTACAATGGACAAGGCCAATGGATTTATGCTCCAAAGGAAATTGAATTTGGGTTTGATGCTCATGGCTTGGATTCTAAGGCTAAACTTCCAGAAGTTTTAGATAAGATGCTACCAGTTATTATAAAGGCAGATGTTTCATCTAGATATATTTATTTGAAAATCCCAAACTATGGAACCATTTCAGAAGGTAAACAAGGTGCTGGTAACAAAGCGTGGACGTTTATAGATGAGATAATTGTGAATTAACCTATATAATCGTCAGTTCGAGTGAAATTATGTAATAATTTTATATCGAGAACAAGCATCTCGATACAATTTTGATAAATCAAAATCACTCGATGTGACAAACACAAAAACATGCTTTTAGAAATCTGTGCCAATTCCTATCAATCATCTAAAAACGCTCAAGATGCAGGAGCTCATCGTATTGAGTTATGTCAAGAGCTTTCTGTTGGTGGTATTACACCTAGTTATGGTTTATTAAAACAGGTTAGAGATACACTTTCAATTCCGGTGTTTGTATTAATTAGACCTCGTAGTGGAAATTTTGTCTACACAGAAGATGAGCTTGACATCATGAAACAAGACATTCAATTATGTAAAGACTTAGGTTTTCAAGGCATCGTTTCAGGGGTTTTAAATGCAGATGATACTATTGACTTAAAACAAACAAAAGAACTTGTAGAGCTTTCCAAACCACTTTCTTTTACATTTCATCGTGCGTTTGATTGCGTTAAAAATCCTGAAGAAGCTCTCGAACAGCTCATCAATTTAGGTATTGAAAGAGTACTGACTTCTGGTTTACAACCTTCAGCTGAAAAAGGCATTAATACCCTAAAAAAACTAAACGAAAAAGCTAAAGGAAGAATTACCATTTTAGCAGGTAGTGGCATTAACCAAAATAACGCTAAACGTTTTAAAGAAATAGGATTAAAGGAAATTCACGCGTCAGCTTCTTCATCCATCGAAAGTGATGGTTCGTTATTTTCAACACCTCTCACCTTTTCTGACTCAAAAAAAATTAAAGCCATATTAAGTGTAATTAGTCATTAAGAATTATTGAAAACCCTAAAGCTTTACTGCTTTCATCATTCTATCATTATCAAATAAGTCTTGCTTGAGTTCTACGTTTTTAAAAGAAAATGTCTGCATTAAATCAACCATTTCTTTTCCTAAATATTGATTAATTTCAAAATACAAAGTGCCTTTTTCTTTCAAATAAATAGTTGAAAATTCACATATAGCTCGGTAAAATAACAACGGATCATGGTCATCAACAAATAACGCTAGGTGTGGCTCATGATTGAGCACATTTGGTTTTACTTCCTGCTTTTCAAGTTGTCGTACATAAGGCGGATTGGACACTATGATATCAAATTTAAAATCTGATTTAAACCCATTAGGATTTAAAATATCATCATTTATAAATTGCACAGATACATTATTATTTTCAGCATTTTGTCTTGCTACTTCCAACACGTTTCTACTAACATCTAAAGCATAAACTTTAGCATTTGGCAAGTGTTTAGCCAGAGAAATCGCGATACAACCTGTTCCTGTACCAATATCTAAAATGTTTAATTGAACATCTTGGTTTTGTTCTGAGTGATTTTTGATAACCCACTCTACAAGTTCTTCGGTTTCAGGTCTTGGAATTAAGGTATCTGGATTGACCTTGAACATTAAACCGTAAAACTCAGTTTCTCCAATAATATACTGAATAGGCTCTTGCTGTTCTAGTCTGCTTAAAGCATCTTGAAAAACTTCTTCGTCTTTTTTATTGATAATAGCATTTGGCTCTAAAGCTAAAGCCATTCTATTTAAACCAACAATATGCTCAGTCAAGAGATAGAAAAAGCTATCAACCTCTTGTTTACCATAAATAGTATCTAGCGTTTTATGAAATAATGTTTGAATGTCTTTTAACTTCATAACTTTTTTATCATCCATACATTACACGAATAGTGTCCTGTATTTCCCATTGGCTTATCTAGTGACTGAAACCCTACTCTAGCATAGAGTTTTGTAGCTGCTTTCATATATGGCAAGGTTTCTAAATAACAGTGTTCAAACCCAAATTTTTTAGCTTGCTCAAGACAAACTGCCATCATTTTTGCACCTAAACCAGTACCTCTAGCTTCTGGTAAAAAATACATTTTTTGCAATTCGCAAACATTTCCTTGGTAGTTATCTAATTGCGAAATGCCTGCTCCTCCAATAATTTTACCATTGTGGTCAATAACGAAATATTTAGATTTAGGAGTATCATACGTTTTTGTCATACAATCCAAAGCTTTATCTTCATAGGCTGTTCCAACTTTAGGCACTCCAAACTCAATAAGCACCTCTCTAATAACCTTTGCAATTTGCTGGTCATCTTCAGGTTGTATTTCTCTAATTACAATATTATTATTGCTCACTTTATTGTATTATTTTTATCCCGAAATTTTTCGGGATGAAGATACATATTATAAATTCGATTTTGATAAGAAATCATTCAATTGCTTTGGTAGATTTCAGTTTTTGTTTCTGAACCATTTAATTAAATCTTTAATCATATATAATAATGGTAATGCTATCAGAAAAAATGCTACAATAGCGCTTGTTAAGATTGATTTGTATACATATGGAAACTCCATTTCAGGTATTGAAATCATATATGAATAACCTATTATCATTATAAAAATGCAAACTAAATAAGATAATAAGCGATAAAAGAAATTTTTCAATGTTATTTAATTTTCTATAAATATAAATTATAATATTTGTTAATTATTACTCTTCTTGAAACAACACGACTATTACATAAAACGCTGTATTGAAATTGCCAAAAACGGATTGGGAACCACAAGACCAAACCCAATGGTTGGTTGTGTGATTGTGCATAACAATTCTATTATTGGCGAAGGCTTTACAAGTTCTTATGGTGGCAATCATGCTGAAGTAAATGCCATAGCATCGGTAAAAGACAAATCTTTGCTAGAAAAAGCGACACTTTATGTTACTTTAGAACCTTGCAGTCATTTTGGAAAAACGCCACCTTGTAGCGATTTAATAATTAAACATAACATCCCTAAAGTTGTAATTGGCACTATTGACACTCATAGTAAAGTTGCAGGAAAAGGTATTGAAAAACTAAAAAAGGCTGGATGCAATGTTGTTGTTGGCGTTTTAGAAGACGCTTGTAAAAAGCATCATAAACGCTTCTTTACATTTCACAACAAGCAACGTCCTTATATTATTTTAAAATGGGCTCAAACTACTGATGGTTTTATTGCTCCATTAACTAAAGAAGAACAAAAACCTGTTTGGATTACTAACACCTACTCACGACAATTAGTGCATAAATGGCGTAGTGAAGAACAAGCTATTCTGGTTGGTACAAATACTGTTTTACAAGACAACCCAAGCTTAACCGTGAGGGATTGGACTGGAACACATCCTATTCGTGTGGTTTTAGACAAAAACGAAACGCTTTCAAAAACACATAAGGTCTTTAATAACGATGCACAAACCATAGTAATCAAAGACACGTCAGCTCAAGCAATTTGTAAAGCTTTATATGATGCTGAAATTAATTCTGTAATTATTGAAGGAGGCTCAAAAACCTTACAGCTTTTTATAGATTCTGGTGTTTGGGATGAAGCACGAGTGTTTACAGGACAAACTATGTTTAAAGAAGGTGTAAAAGCACCTAATTTTACAGGAAAGCTAATTTCTGAAGAAAACATTAAAAATGATATTTTAAGGATTTATGAAAATCCTGATAAGGATGTATAACTAAAAAAATCCGTTTACACGAAAAAACTATGATTAAAACCTTAATATTTGATTTTGGTGATGTGTTTATCAACTTAGATAAAGAAGGCGCAATGAATAACGCTCTTAATTTGTTTGAAGTTGAAACTTTCCCTGAAGAACTCATTGCCATAAATAGTTTGTATGAGCAAGGACTAATATCTAGCGAAGAGTTTATAGAGTTTTATGTAGAGAATTTCCCTAAACTCTCAAAAGAATCCATTCTTGATGCTTGGAACTATATTTTGAGAGATTTCCCTACTCATCGTTTAGAGTTTTTAAAAACACTAGCTAAAACTGATGACTACAAACTAATTTTATTAAGTAATACTAATGAATTACATATTAATTGGATAAAAGACAAGGTGGAATTTTACGACGATTTTAAAACTCAATTTCATGAGTTTTATTTATCGCACGAAATCAATTTAAGAAAACCTAACGCTAACATTTATGAGTTTGTACTCCTTGAAAACAATTTAAAACCTGAAGAGTGCCTTTTTATTGACGACACCAAAGAGAACACTGACTCTGCATCAAAACTAGGTATCCATACCTGGAACATCAACCCTACTACTGAAGATGTTGTAAATTTATTCACTATAAACAACCATTTATTTTAATGTATTTAGTTTTTAGCATACTCGCTTCAACTTTAATTTTTATTGTTTTTAAGCTCTTTCAACGATTTAAAATTGACACTACTCAAGCTATAGTTGTCAACTATTTTATAGCATGTATTGTTGGTTTAATCGCATACGATTCGCCTATCAGTATTTCTGAAATCACAAGCTCAAGATGGTTTTTGGGAGCCGTTTTTTTAGGTGTTTTATTTATAAGTATTTTTATTGTAATGGCGATTACAGTTCAAAAAAACGGTGTTTCTGTTGCTTCAGTAGCTTCAAAAATGAGTGTTGTAATTCCTGTTATTTTTGGTATTTACGTCTATAATGAAAGTACTGGATTTCAAAAGCTGATAGGTATATTACTAGCTTTAGCTGCAGTATATTTAGCTTCAATAAAAGCGGGATCTAAAATCAATTTTAAGAAAAACTTACTCTTTCCTATACTTTTGTTTTTAGGTTCTGGAGTTATAGACACCTCTATTAAATATCTAGAAACTACTTACGTTCCTGAAAATGGAATTCCTATTTTTTCTGCAACAATTTTTGGTTGCGCAGCATTAATTGGTGTATTAACCCTTATTGCAAAACTATTTAAAGGCGAATTTAAATTTCAACCTAAAAGTTTATTAGGAGGTATTACTCTTGGTATTATAAACTACAGTTCTATTTACTTTTTATTAAAAGCACTAGACCATGAAACGTTTGAGAGCTCTACTCTATTTACAGTAAATAATGTAGGTATTGTGATGCTTTCCACTTTAACAGGTTTGGTTTTATTTGGAGAAAAACTTTCTGCTAAAAACTGGTTAGGTATTGTTTTAGCGATTGTCTCAATAATTTTAGTGACATTAGCATAATGAAAGATACTTTCAAAACCATAAACAAACCATCTGAAGAAATCTTATTCAAAGACAAAAACAGTAAATTTTTTGGATATGCGTTTCCTGTGTCTTCTGAAGATAAGGTTAAACAATATATTGAAGATTTAAAAAAACAACACCACCAAGCCAGACATTGGTGTTATGCTTACCAAATAGGAACAGACGAAACCAACATACAGTTTAGGGCAAATGATGACGGTGAACCCAACAACAGTGCAGGCATGCCTATTTATGGGCAAATACAATCTTTTGAAGTCACAAATATTTTAATAGTAGTTGTAAGATACTTTGGAGGCGTAAAACTAGGTGTTAGTGGTTTAATAAATGCTTATAAAACAGCGGCTCAATTAAGTTTAGAAGCTTCAAAAATTGTTACTAAAACTATTAACAGGCATTACAAAATCACTTTTGATTACAAAAACATGAATAAAGTGATGCGTATTATAAAAGAAAAAAACATAAAGGTTTTAGATCAAAAACTAGAATTAGATTGCCAACTTAATATTTCTGTAAGATTAAAAGAAAGCGAATCTATTTTTAATGCTTTTGATAGCTTATTTGAAGTTTCTATAAGCCCATTAAACGATTAATCTTGTAATTTGTCTAAAATATATTTTGGACATCTTGTAGGTCTATTCTTGTTAATATCTATAAACGCCAAAACTGTATTTCCTGTCGTTAAAATTTCATTTTTAGAATTTAAAATTTCGTAGTCAAATTCTATAGTTGCTGTTGGCATTTTTTTTAGTTTTGTTATCACTTTAATAACATCATCATAATACGCTGACTTTTTGAATTTTACATTTAAAGATATAACCGGAAGCATAACACCATCTTCTTCCATTTGTTTATAAGTTACTCCTAATTTTCTTAACCACTCTGTTCTACCTATTTCAAAATATTGCGCGTAGTTTCCATGGTAAACCACACCCATTTGATCTGTTTCACCATAACGTACTCTAATCTGATTTTCAGAGCATTTTGTAGGATTAACCATAAAATTTTAATTTTTTTTTTGTACTTTCAACAAGTTTTAAACATGAGAAAAAAATTCTTAAAATTCAACGAGTTTTGATTTTTTTTTTAAGAATTTTGTTCACATATTTGTCAGGTAAAAAAAATGACTCAAGAGAAACTCGAATTTCTCTTTTTTTTACTAAACTAAACTAACTAAACATCAAAAATTAACTTAGAGAATGAATGTAACTGCGCAATCGGTTTGGAATAATTGCCTTTCTTTTATAAAAGATAACATACAACCCCAAGCATACAAAACTTGGTTTGAACCAATTGTAGCAGTTAAACTTACAGACAATGCTTTAAGCATTCAAGTACCTAGTAAATTCTTCTACGAGTGGCTTGAAGAACACTATGTAAAAATCCTTAAAGTTGCGCTTACAAAAGAACTTGGAGAAACTGCTAAATTGGTATATGTTATTAAAATGGAAAACACCTATGGTAACAAACAACCATTTACTGAAAAAATACCAAGTTCTAACAGAACAGCTGTTAAGTCGCAAGATGTTGATATTCCTTTAAACAATAAAAATCCTGAGCTTAAAAACCCATTTGTAATTCCTGGAATTAGAAATGTAAAAATTGAGTCTCAATTAAACCCTAACTACAACTTTGAAAATTTCCTTGAAGGAGATTCAAACAGGTTAGCAAGAAATGCAGGTTTAGCAGTTGCTAACAAACCTGGAGGAACATCGTTTAACCCATTACTTATTTTTGGTGGTGTTGGATTAGGAAAAACCCACTTAGCTCATGCTATTGGTATTGATATTAAAGACAAGTATCCTGAAAAGACGGTACTTTATATATCTGCTGAAAAATTTACACAACAATATATTGACTCAGTAAAAAAGAATAACAGAAATGACTTTATTCATTTTTATCAAATTATTGATGTCTTAATTATTGATGATGTTCAGTTTTTCTCGGGCAAATCTGGAACTCAAGATGTATTCTTCCATATCTTCAACCATTTACACCAAAATGGTAAGCAAGTCATTTTAACAAGTGATAAAGCTCCTGTTGATATGCAAGATATTGAGCAACGCTTATTGTCTCGTTTTAAATGGGGACTTTCAGCAGAACTACAGAGTCCTGATTTTGAAACAAGAGTATCTATTCTTAAAAACAAACTCTACAGAGATGGTGTTGAAATGCCTGAAGAAATTATAGAGTATGTTGCTAAAAACATTAAAACTAACGTTAGAGAATTAGAAGGCGCTATAATCTCTTTAATAGCACAATCTTCATTCAATAAAAAGGAAATTACAATAAACTTAGCTAAGGATATTGTTGAAAAATTTGTTAAGAATACTAAGAGAGAAGTTTCAATTGACTATATCCAAAAAGTAGTTTCTGACTACTTCCAAATGGACGTTAGCACATTACAGTCTAAAACCCGAAAGCGTCACATTGTACAAGCTAGACAATTAGCTATGTTTTTTGCTAAAAAATTCACTAAAGCTTCTTTAGCGAGTATTGGCTCTCAAATTGGAAAACGCGACCACGCAACAGTATTACATGCTTGTAAAACTGTAGACAATTTATCTTCTACTGACAAACAGTTTAGAAAATACGTAGAAGATCTTTCTAAAAAATTATCGCTCTAAAATTAAGTTATGGTAAGTATTCTAATGGTTTGCTTAGGTAATATTTGCCGCTCACCATTGGCTCATGGTATTTTAGAATCTAAGCTACCTTCAGACAAGTTTTATGTAGATTCGGCTGGTACCGCAAACTATCATGTTGGTGACAACCCAGACCATAGGTCTATTGCTGTAGCTAGAGCTAACGGAATTAACATTTCGCACCAACGCGGAAGACAGTTTAAAGTTTCTGACTTTGATACTTTTGACCATATTTTTGTGATGGATCAATCTAATTTCGAAAACGTAATTAAACTCGCTAGGAACACTCACGACATTTCTAAAGTAAAGCTTATTTTAGAAGTAGACCCTCACATCAAAGACAAACATGTTCCTGATCCTTACTATGGAACAATTAAAAATTTTGAGCGCGTATACTCTCTTCTTGACAATGCATGCAACATTATTTCTAAAAACCTGAATAACAATTAAATTCATTGATATTGTTAGATTTTTTGTATTTTGTTGCAACAAACTCCCTTAAATTAATACTATGAAAAAGTTAACCTCTCTAGTTATACTCTTTAGTTTTTCTATTGGGTTTGCTCAAGATATTGAGATTGAAACTTTTGCCACAGGACTTTCAAACCCTGTAAATATCAAGCATTCAGGCGATAATAGACTTTTTGTTGCAGAACGATCTGGTTATATCCAAATCATAAACCAAGAAGGCACAATTAACTCAACTCCTTTTTTAGATATTGACGTAAACGTTACTGATAATGGTGGTGAACAAGGACTTTTAGGATTAGCTTTTCATCCAAATTATGCATCGAACGGTTATTTTTATGTTAATTATATAAACAACGCAGGTGATACTGTAATCTCAAGATTCACAAGAAGCGATAGCAATACAGCAGACTCAAGTTCTGAGCTAATATTAATGACTATTTCTCAACCTTATATCAATCATAATGGTGGTGACATGGCGTTTGGAAATGATGGCTATTTATACATAGCGACAGGAGATGGAGGCTCAGGTGGTGATCCAGGAAATAGAGCTCAAGACCTCAGTACTTTATTAGGTAAAATGCTTCGAATAGATGTAGATAATACTAGTGGAGGAAACAACTATGCTATTCCTGCTACAAATCCTTTTGTTGGTGACGCAACTGCTCTTGACGAAATTTGGTCTTATGGACTGCGAAATCCTTGGAAGTTTTCTTTTGATAGTCTAACCAATGACATTTGGATTGCTGATGTTGGACAAAATGAGTACGAAGAAATAAATATGGTTACTCCTTCTGCATCTGCTTTAGGTGTTAATTATGGATGGCGTTGTTATGAAGGAAATTCTACCTATAACACAGCCGACTGTCCTCCTATGGCTGAAATGACTTTTCCGGTTGCTGAATATGGTCATACCTCATCTGGAGCCTTTAAATGCTCAATAACTGGTGGTTATATTTATAGAGGTTCAGCTCAACCTAATTTATATGGTGTTTACTTTTTTGCTGATTACTGCAGTAATGAAATAGGAATTTTAAGTAACAACGAAGGCACTTGGAGTTATACCTTTACTGAGCAATATTCAGGAAATGGATGGAGTTGTTTTGGAGAAGATGTTAATGGAGAATTATATGTTGCTGGATTGTCTTCTGGAACAATATATAAAATCATTGATGCTAATTTAAGTGTTGATGAGCATCAATTATCTGACATTAAATTATATCCTAATCCTGCAAACGAAAGTTTCACTATAGACCTATTACAATTTTATTCATCATTAAATTCTGTTCATTTATTTAACATGCAAGGTAAGCTTGTAAAGTCTGTTAATGAATTTGACAATCAGTTAACGACTATTTCTACAAAAGAATTATCAAACGGACTTTATCTAGTACAACTAGTTAATAATAATGGACAAACACAATTTAAAAAGCTCATTGTTAATTAAGAATGAACAATACTTACGGTAAATTATACCTTATACCTACACGTTTAGGAGACAACCCTCCACTTGAAGTTTTACCAATTTCAGTAAAGAAAATTATTGAAATGGTTGACGATTATATTGTTGAAAATCAAAAAACAGCTAGACATTTTATAAAACGAGTAAGCCCAAGAAAATCGCAGCCTTCGTTAAATATTAATGTATTAAATAAATACACTGAAGATTTTGAGATTTCAAACTTTTTAGATGCTTGTAAAGCAGGAAAACCCATGGGTTTGCTCTCTGAAGCTGGTTGTCCAGGAATTGCCGATCCTGGTGCTGAAATTGTGAAGCTTGCACACCAAAACAACATACAGGTTGTACCCTTGGTTGGACCTTCTTCTATTATTTTGGCATTAATGAGTTCTGGAATGAACGGACAAAATTTTGCTTTTAATGGCTACCTACCAATAGACAAAGCTGAAAGAAAGTCAGCTTTAAAACGACTTGAGAAGTTATCTTTTGAACAAAATCAAACACAACTCTTTATTGAAACTCCTTACAGAAACAATAAAATGCTAGAAGATATTTGTAGTTTGTTACACCAAAATACAAGAATATGTATTGCTTGTGATATTACATTACCTACTGAATATATAAAAACGCAAACCGTGAATGAGTGGAAAAAAACAAAGATTGACTTACATAAACGCCCGTCAATCTTTGCTATTCATAAAGATTAATTCTTTATTAAAGTACTGCTTTCGCTTTCTTGTTTGGTACAATATGCGATGTATCGTAACCAGAAAACTTCTTTAGGTAATGTCTAATTGAAGTTCCGTAAGCATCCTTAAAGTTATTAGAACCATAACTTCTTAAATACTTTTTTACACTTCCTGGACCTGCTAAATGCGCTGCAGCCAAAATACCAGATTCAGTAACATTAACACCTCCTATTGTTTTTCCAACAAAGCGATTAATGTCTTTACGTAATATCCATTTATTACGTTCAGCATTTGCTAAGAAAGCTTTTTCTTGTAATTCAGGATTGTATAAAAACTGATTAGGGTTATAAATACCTATCAATTTTAATGTTTCAGCACCAAATTGGTACTTTCCTAAATAACCAAGTGTGTTTACTCTAAAATAATTGCTTCCAGATTCTTTAAATCCAAGAGCTTCTTTAAAACCTACGTAAGATTTCCCTAAGTAAGGAAATTGAATGTCATTTGAAATAGGTGATACTGCACCTTTAGAGTCTTTTGCTAATAAAGCAATATCTTTAGATACTGTAAAATCTATTTCCAAACCCTCAGTAGAATAATTTGTTAAATCTACTTTAGTGTTTGAATACAACGCTAAAAAAATTAAAGCGCCAATTGCAAGAGGGATAACAAAAAAATTAGTTTTCTTTTTTATCATAATAGCTAATTTATTAAGTCCTTAATTCCCCAAAAATGGACCTAAAATTTCAGCGTGCAAAGATATAACTTTTTTTTAAAACCTGAAAATTAATCGTTTAACCGCTCTAAAAATAGATTCCATGGAGCTTTATGCCATTTTTATCGGTAAACTCCAATGCTGGAAATGGTACCTTAATAACATTAAAAACGTCAAATATCGTTCGTAAAAAACGAGAGTTCGTTTTAATTCTTGACAAATCTACATCTAAACTTAAATAGAATTGACGAATTCTATTTTGACTTATCATTGAGTTATTAACACTCTCATTTTCACCAGATAACATACCATCTCCTCCATAACCAATAGCTACATTAAGCCATTTGGGAAAATTACTATCCTTGAAAAACGAGTGTACATTAGCACTGAGCCAATAGGTTTGACCATTGTAGTCTTTTAAAAACTCTTCAAAAAAGCCATCTCCAAGTTTATCAGGACGTTGAGCAGCATATTTAGTTTGGTGGAAAGAATATTTTAAAACAATACGCTGTTCTTGCCAAAGTAATTCTTGGCCAACATACAAGCCTGTTCCTGTGGCATTAGCTATCATGTCTCCCCAAGAAAAACCCCATTCTTCAGAAAAACCATCCATAACCTCTACAGCTGTTAAAAAGGTAAAGCCTAAAGTAGAACCATAAATAAGCTGGTCTTTTTTACGTACACCACTCCAATTTAAA
The DNA here is from genome assembly GCF_004328055.1 of Meridianimaribacter sp. CL38. Lineage (NCBI taxonomy): Bacteria > Pseudomonadati > Bacteroidota > Flavobacteriia > Flavobacteriales > Flavobacteriaceae > Meridianimaribacter > Meridianimaribacter sp. CL38. The sequence continues at coordinate 579,210 of NZ_QKWS01000002.1, forward strand.
ACATTAGCACCTACTCTTCCTAATTGATAAGATGTAAACACATGACCAAGTTTATCCATTTGCAACCACTCATTGTTATCATTTAATGTATGGAATTTTGAACGAGGATAATCGGCATACCAAAGTCTATCTAAACCAATAAGCGTTAGTCCTGCTAAAGAAGACTCAGCTATTACAACTGCATTACGTCTTGAAAGATTTAAACTATCACTAGGCTTTAAAAACGACTCAAATGTAGATTGCGAAAAAGATACTGATACAAGTAAAAAGGCTATATAACAGATTTTTTTTCGCATTAAAATTACCTATTTATTCCTTGAGCAGATAAATAACGCTGATACTCTCTAGCATTTACATTGTGCTGACTTAAGGTTTTAGCAAATTTATGAAACCCTAAGCGTTTAGCATCAGCAGCAAAATAAAGGTAATTGTGTTTTTCATAATTCAACACAGCATCAATTGCCGAAATATCTGGCATTGCGATAAGCCCTGGAGGTAATCCAGCATTCATGTATGTATTATAAGGTGACTCTATTTCTTTGTGAATATTCAATACACGTTTTATTACTGTATTTTTATATTGAGGCAATTGATAAGCTGCAAATTTTAATGTTGGGTCTGCTTGCAAAGGCATTCCTATTCGCAACCTATTCATATACACACCTGCAATACGAGGTTGCTCGCTAGCTTGCTTTGACTCTTCATATACAATAGACGCTAAAGCCATAACCTTATCTCTAGACATGTTTAATGCTTTAGCTTTCGCATTTCTACTGTCGTTCCAAAATCGGTTATATTCTTTTAACATTCGGTCTCTAAATTCTTCAGCTGAAGTATTCCAGAAAAACTCATAGCTATTTGGAATATACATCCCTAAAGCTGTTTGTTTTGAAAAACCGCTTTTTTCATAAAATGTTTCAGAAGTCATAGTTTCAATTAAAGACAAACTATCTGCTTCTATTTGGTTTGCAATTCTACCTGCAAGTTTTTCTAATGTTTCCTGATTATTAAAAGATACTTTAATTGGGATATTATTACTTCTAATCGAATTGATAATATCGTTATTACTCATTCCTTTTTTAATTTCATACCTACCAGCTTTTATATTAGCTGTGTATTTTTTTTGCTTTGCTAACGCATCAAAAGCATCAATATCCAATAACAATGGTTCCAATTGTGCTCTTACTTCGTTATAGTCGGCTCCTGTAGGAATAAACACATAGGCATTTTCATTATTAAAACTTGTATTAGGCTTAAACATTGCACTATACACAAAATACGCGAAGTAAGCAGCTACTGCTAGACCTATAAGAGCAATTGCCCAAAGAATTTTCTTTATATACATTTAAATTGAAATACGTTGTAATAAATATTCGTTTTTATAAGAACCATTAGTATAGGTCCAATCTTTTTTTAGTCCTATTTTTTGAAACCCATGACTTTCAAACAAATTAAGGCTTGCAGTATTTTCTTCTGAAATATTGCAATATAATTGATGCACATCTAGATGTTTTACACAGTAATCTATAAGCAATCCTAAAGCTTCACTAGCAAACCCTTTTTGTCTATCCTCAGGATTTTTAATTAAAATACCAACACCAACTCTTTTATTTCTGAAATCAAAATCAAAAAGATCAATGAGTCCTAAAGCGTCATCATTATAACTAGAAATGACTAGTCGTAATTGTTTGACTTCAAAAATATCTTTGTGCGCATTTTCTAAATACTGTTTTATTAAAAATTTGGAATATGGTGTAATGGTACTGCTTATTTCCCAAATGGATTCATCATTTTCTACCTGATGGATAAATTCCAAATCCTCTAGCTCGAGTGCTCTTAAATAAATATGCTTTCCTTTTAGAGTTATCATTCAAAAGTCCCTTTATAAACCAAAGTGGCTGGTCCAATAAGCCATACATTTTTATACGCGCCATTTTCAACAGTAAAAGACACCTTAAGATCTCCTCCTTTTGTCTTTAATGTCACTAGATTTTTTTCGGTTTCTCCAATATAATGCATCGCCAAAGCTACAGCAGTCACTCCTGTTCCGCAAGACAATGTTTCGTCTTCTACTCCACGTTCATAAGTTCTTACAGCAAAAGTATCTTCTGAAATTTTTTCAACAAAATTTACGTTACTTCCTGCTTTACCATATAAATTACCATATCTAATAGCTGAGCCATTTGTTTTGACATCAAAATGTTCTAAGTCATTAACCATTTCTATATGATGAGGCGAACCAGTATCCAAAAACACATAGTCTTGCTGTTTATTAACTTTTAAAACATCTTGCATTTGAAGACTCACAACACCTTGCTCAATAACAGCATGATGTAACCCATCAATAGCTATAAAAGTAGCTTTATCATTAACAACACCTAGTTGCTTTGCAAAAGCTGACAAACAACGACCGCCATTACCACACATAGAGCTTTCGTTACCATCGGCATTGTAATACACCATTTTAAAATCATAATCAGGATGATTTTCAAGCAGTATCAGTCCGTCAGCACCTATGCCAAAACGTCTGTCACACAAAAAAGCAATGTGTTTGGTATTGTTTTTGTCGAAGTGTAATGAACGGTTATCGATCATTACAAAATCGTTTCCTGTACCTTGATATTTATAGAAATTAAGTTTCATAAGCGGTACAAATATAGGAATAAAACATTGGTTTTTGCAGTGTTAAATACGCGTTAAATGCGACGTTAAAAATCGTTAAATTGAAACTGTTAATTCAATAAATAGTTAATTTTAATCGTTAAATAATTATCAAATCATAACCCAAAACCTAATAAAACAAATGAAAAAGATTTTAACCTTAGTTTTAGTTTCAGTATTAGGTGGAATTATAACATTATCCGCCTACAAGCTATTTTTAGAACAAGACAACAGTGCTTTGGCATCTACCACAAATAATAATGAGCAGGTATCTTTTCTGCCCACAAACAATACTGTAACAAGTGCTTATAATATTTCAAATATTCCTGATTTTGTCGATGCAGCCGAAAAAACAGTACACGCAGTGGTACACGTTAAAAACACAACTATTGTAAAAGGACCGACTTCATTTGAAGATTTATTCTACGGAAGAAACTCTCAGCGTGCTCAAGTAGGAACAGGTAGTGGTGTTATTATTTCTCCTGATGGATATATTATAACCAACAATCATGTTATTAATGGCGCAAATCAAATATCTATTACTTCTAACGACAATAAAATTTATGATGCTAAATTGATTGGTAGTGATGAAAAAACAGATATCGCACTTCTAAAGATTGATACCGATGAAGAACTTCCTTTTGTAACTTTTGGAGATTCTGATCAAGCTAAAATTGGCGAATGGGTTTTAGCAGTTGGTAACCCTTTTAATCTTACTTCTACTGTTACTGCAGGAATTATCAGTGCAAAGTCAAGAGATTTAACAGGTCAAAACCATCAGTCATTTATTCAAACTGATGCTGCTGTAAATCCAGGAAACTCTGGTGGTGCTTTGGTAAATGCTAATGGTGATTTGGTAGGAATAAATACTGCTATTTCATCGCAAACAGGATCTTACATTGGATATTCTTTTGCTGTACCAAGTAACATTGCCAGAAAAGTGGTTGAAGATATTATGGAGTATGGTGATGTTCAAAATGGAATTTTAGGAGTAACTGGTGGATCATTAAATAGTAAATATGCCGAAGAATTAGGTGTTGCTACTACTGAAGGATTTTATGTAAATAGTGTTGAAGAAGACTCTGGTGCTGATTTGGCAGGAATACAAAGTGGTGACGTTATTAAAAAACTAGACGATATTAAAATTTCTAAGTTTTCTGACCTAAAAGGATATTTGAGCACCAAACGTCCTGATGATGTTGTAAACGTAACATTATTAAGAGACAACGACACTAAAATTGTTCCTGTAACTTTAATAAGGAATCAAACCTTACAACTTCCTATTATTGGGTTGGTTAAAAATGCCAAAGAGAAAGACTTAAGAAAACTAGATGCTCAAAATGGTGTTAAAATTTCGTCGTTAGACAAAACGTATGAGCGTTTTTGGAAAAAGAATGGAATTGAAGAAGGAAGTATTGTTACAGCTATAAACGATAAATCTGTAAACAGTATTGATGAAGTAAAACATGCACTTGAAAATAAATCAAGTAATGACCCATTAAAGTTTGAAATTATCAACAAAAATGGAAAAAAAGAGAGCTTCTATTGGAAGTAAACTCATTTTGATAACAATAACTCAAAATCACCCTTTAACAACTTAATAGTTAAAGGGTTTTTTATTTGTTAAAATAGTTTACGAAAACGTTTGAAATATATTACTTTTGCAAAAAATTTCATTTTAACAACACACTAAACATTATAAAATGAGTCTTACAAAAACTTATGAAAGTGAATTGGCTTTTCAAGCAGATCGTAGAAGAGCAACTGTAGAATTTATCAAAATTGTTAGCGACCTTTGGTATGATAAATCCATAGAGCTAGTTTTGTTCAGAAATCAATTAATTGACAGAAATGTTAGCGAGATTTTGAACTTACACGAATATGCTGGCGAGTTTGTACAAAAACCAATTTCTATTTTCGACTCTGTTGAAATCGCTCAGGCTATTAAAACATTAGACCTTCCTCCTGCTAAACTAGACATAGGAAAATTAACCTATGAGTTTCACCTAGAAGATCAAAAATACAGTAATGCAACTGCATTTGTAGCCAACAAACTTAAAGATGCTAGTAAAAACAACTCTATTGAACCTAAAGATGTTGTGCTTTATGGTTTTGGTAGAATTGGTCGTTTGGTAGCTAGAGAGCTAATGACCAGAACAGGAAAAGGAAGTCAATTACGTTTAAGAGCTATTGTTACAAGAGGTGCAATAGACCAAACTGTTTTAGAAAAAAGAGCATCTTTATTACGTAACGACTCTGTTCATGGTGATTTCCCAGGAACTGTTGTTGCCGATGTAAAAAACAGCGCTTTAATTATAAATGGCACAACTGTAAATATCATTTCAGCAAATGCACCAGAAGATATCGACTATACCAAATACGGAATTGATAAAGCCTTAGTAATTGACAATACTGGAGCCTTTAGAGACTATGAAGCTTTAAGCAGACATTTAAAATCAAAAGGTGTTGACAAAGTATTACTTACTGCTCCTGGTAAAGGTGTTCCAAATATTGTTCATGGTGTTAATCATCTTGAAAACAATCCTGACAACATCAATATCTTTTCAGCAGCATCTTGTACTACAAACGCAATTACACCTGTATTAAAAGCTGTTGAAGACACTTTTGGAGTAAAAACTGGTCATTTAGAAACTATCCACGCGTATACCAACGATCAAAATTTAGTTGATAATTTCCATAAAAAATACCGTCGTGGTCGTGCAGCAGCACTTAACATGGTAATTACCGAAACTGGAGCAGGAAGCGCAGTTTCTAAAGCATTACCATCTTTAGAAGGAAAATTAACTTCTAACGCAATTAGAGTTCCTGTACCAAATGGCTCTTTAGCAATTTTGAATTTGGAATTAGAGAAATCAACATCTGTTGAAGGTATCAATACCATTATGAAAAAGTATGCGCTTGAAGGTGACCTGGTAGAACAAATTAAATATGAAATGAGCGACGAGTTGGTATCTAGCGATATCGTTGGTAGCTCAGCACCTTCAATCTATGATAGTAAAGCAACCATTGTTAGAAAAGATGGTAAAAATGTGATACTATATATATGGTATGATAATGAGTATGGTTATAGCCATCAGGTGATTAGGTTAGCAAAATATATTGCAAAAGTAAGACGCTACACCTATTATTAATAGACTAAAACGTCCAAAACATAAAACCGTTCGTATATAAAATAGCCTCACAAAATGTGAGGCTATTTGCTTAAAAAATAATCAAAAACAAATAGAAATTGCTATATTGTTCAAAATTAACCACAGCTAAAAACAGCCTAACCAAAATGAAATATTTTAAAACCCTTTTTCTTACAACACTTTGCATATTATCCTTTACAACCCTAATTGCTCAGGAAACTACCGAAGAAGACAAATTATCATTAAACGAAGGGAGTATTGACAATCAATTTGAATTCGTTATACAACGCTCAAACAATTATCAAGAGTATAAAGTTGTAAAAAAGAACTGGTTATATACACTTAAAGCACACACATTAGACTCGCTTAAAGCCATACACAAGGATTTGGCAGATACACAAGCTATAGTAGACAAACAAGCCTTAGAAATTACTGAGCTTAAAAGCAATCTTACAAATACCAAAGACACATTAGACAAAACCAATCTTGAAAAAGATAGTATGGCATTGTTTGGAATGCAAATGAGCAAAGGAGGCTACAATGTACTTATGTGGAGTATTATTGGAGGATTATTTGCACTGTTGCTACTCTTTATCTACAAGTTTAAAAACAGTAATGCTATTACCAAGCAAGCTAAAAAATCGTTAGCTGAAACCGAAGAAGAATTTGAAGAACACCGCAGAACCGCTTTAGAAAGAGAGCAAAAAGTAAGACGCCAACTTCAAGATGAAATTAATAAACAAAAAGGCATATAATGATTTGCTTTTTTTAGACGAATACAAATCCGTAAAGTTTTTTACGGATTTTTTTATTTGTAAAATGAACCCTAAATAGCTCTCTAACTTGATTTTATAAAATAAAAAACCGAACTTCGTTTAACTGTCGAGATAAATTATTAAAACCATACATATCTATATTATTTTACACAATTTAAAAAACATTTGTACTAAAAATGAAAATAAGCACTTTTAAAAACTGTTTTAGTCAATCCTCTCTAAGACTATCTTGGGAAAGAGTAATCTCAAGTTTAGGTGCAGATGCCAAAGATTATTTTGGAATTGGTGTGTTCAGTAGGAATACAGATATAGTATTAAAGGAATTAAGCAAACTTATCTTATCTGGAAATTATCAGCCAAAAAGACCTTTCAAATACTTTGAGCCCAAAAAAAGTGGAACACAAAGAACTAAGACTGTTTTAGATATTGAAGATGCTTTAGTTTTTCAAGCAATCTCAAATCACATTGCCGAACTGGAATATTCAAATTTAAATGAAACTAGTAGTTGTGTTTTCGGTAGTGTATTAAATAAAGAAGTTTCTAAAGGAATTAAACTTTTAGATGAAGAACCTGAAAACTATTATTTTTTTGAATTTTACGTAGAGCCGTATAATCGATTCATAAATAGTATCAATGAAATACTTGAAAATGGTCAAGTCACTCACATTCTTGAAACCGATATAACTGGATTTTTTGATACAATTCCACATTCAACAATTCTACTTGAGTTAAAAAACAGAAGGATTGATTCAAAAATATTAGACCTCTTTGCCAAGTGTTTAAATGTATGGTCAGGAACTAGAGATTCTGCAACATTTGGTGTTGGAATACCTCAAGGTCCTGCTGGTTCATTCTTAATCGCTAATATTATTTTAGACAGTCTTGATAGGTTAGCAATAAAACAAGGTCTTAATTATTATAGATTTATGGATGATATTCGAATTTATGGGAAGTCACGAAATGAATTAATAAAAAATCTAGTAGAAATTGACCGCCATTTAAAATCTAAATCATTGTGTTTAAATTCAGAAAAGACACAAATTGAATTAATTGACGAACATAATTCAGGTAAAGAAAAAGTTTTAGATGATTATGGAATAAGTGTTGAAAATAATAATAAAGAAGAAGTCAGTCGAGAAATTCTAGAACAGAATAACACACAATTTGGAGAAGAAAAAGAAAATTTTGAAACATTAAATCCCAAAGAATATATTCCTCTTTACAAAGATGCCTTAGAAGAATATGAGAAAAAACTCAAAAAGTTCTTCAAGAAAATGGAGGATGAAGACCTATGGTTAATTGATACATCTGAAATGCGAGATTTCCTGACAAACTCTCAAAAATGGAGAACTATTGTTCGAGTATTAAAAGATGAAGTAGACTATAAACCAAGTAATTCAATGATTGATATTTGGCTTTTTGGTATAAGAGCTTTCAATTGGAAAACAAACAATTTTGTATGGAATCTACAACTTTACGAAAACCTAACTGATTACTATGATAGCATCTTCTCTATTTTTAATGAAACCGATGAATATGAATGGGTTCAATATCAAATTTTATCAATCTTTAAAGAGGCTGTTTATTTAAATCTTGACAATAAACAACAATTTTTACAAGCCATACCAAAGACAGAAAGTCCTCTTGTAAGATTAGGATATTTTAAAATTCTATTGCAAACAATTAAAACTGACACAAGGTTTTTTCAATCAGTAGCAGAACTAATAAAAGAAGAAAAAAATTCCTATGTTAAGAATTCCGTTCTAGATTCAATAAATAGAAGTCAATTGAAAATACCAATTGAAACTCTTAAAAACTGGTTTTTATAATGGGCTATATTGAAGAACTTGAAGAACTGTCTAAAATGAATATGCAAAACGAGGAATATAATTACGCTCAGCGTATTATTATGCTTGATATTATTCAAAAAGAAATTTTAGAAGCTAAAGCATCGGATGATTACTTCATTCGTTTTTTTGAGGATGTAGTTAATGATGATATAGGTTTTGATTTCAAATCAGCATTATCCGAAGATGCATATAATTCTGCTAGCGAAGAAGCTGAGGCTTGTATACAAGTTTTTCCAAGAATGTCAGAAATGAAAGCAAATCGTTCTGTTCTTTCTTGGATTGTTACAGCATTAAAATACACAGACCAATTAGTTCTACACTACATTCAAGAGATATTAGAAACCATTCCAGTAAAAGACCCAGACCACGGAATTGAGCGTTCGATGTATATACAAATTAACAATGGTGATTATTCTGCACAAGTTGCAGGTAATCTTTTAAACAACCTATACGAACAAAGAAATAAACTCGAACATAGATATGGAAAAGACCCGAAAAATGAAAGAAAAAAGATTCTCATAAAACCAGATTTCAAAAAAGCTAAACAATTAATTCATAGCAATTTCCCAAGAGCTTTAAAATCATTTAGAAAGGCTTACAAAGAACATTATGAATAAAAAACCAACCACAACAATGGCTATAAGTAATTGCTTGTTCTCGCTTACTTCTAAAAATAATCTAAAAGATTTAAGATATTTTAATTTTTAAATACTTTGTTTCAGATATATACTCTAATAATGCATAAATAAACAATGCAATTCCTAGCATTTCCAATAACTCCTCAATGGTATAGAAAAAGCAGTACCAAAAATTAGAAACACCATATAGCTCATCAAAATATCCTGAAACCGCTTCAAAAACAATAGCTCCTGTTATAAAAATGAGTCCTGATACAACAAATAACTTTTTGGTTTCAATTGGCAATCTATTAAACCATTTTATATAAAAAACAGCTATTATTAAAAACAATATGGCATAAGGTATGTACCAAGAGTAGTATAAGAGCCCTGTAGTTTGTAATAAATTATGTGTCGGGTTCCATAAATATTCATGTATTCTTGTAAACTCGTCAACTGCTAAAAACAAAAACACAAAAGATAACCCTAACCAATCGATATATTTAAGGTTCCTTTTCTTATTTCGCATTGCAATAATTAAAAGCAACAAACTAGCTATTGATATAGCTAACGTCGAGTAAAATGTTGGTAGGTTTTCTTCTAAATCAAAATCAAAAAAGACGATTATAATTTCAACTATTCGAGGTTTGGGAAAATCACTGAATTTTAAAAAATTAACAATTATATTACCAATTAATAATAAAAAAATAACAATTAATAACTTCTTAAAAAAAAACTCAGGTTTTATTTTAAACTTCATAACGCTACACTTTAAAGTCCTTCTACAAGCATTAATTTATATGCTTTCACTTCATTTATCACTAAAACAATATTTGCTTTTTTATTCTGAATCCTCAAAAACACCGACAAAAAGCACGTTTTTTTGTTTAAAAGATATTTTTTTAACAAAAATTATTGCAAAACATCAATATTAGACCCATACAGCATCTATAAATTATTGAATCCATACTATTTATAATTGAAGTTGATTACCTCTTAAAAACATAATCTAATTAAACCTATCTTTGCAGCCAATACTTAAAACATGCGCATAGATATTATAACCGTTTTACCTGAGCTATTAAGTAGTCCGTTTGAAGCCTCTATACTTAAACGAGCTATTGATGCTAACTTGGTAGAAGTTCATTTTCATAACCTTAGAGATTACACAACCGATAATTACAAGTCTGTAGACGACTATCAGTTTGGTGGTGGAGCAGGAATGGTCATGATGATTGAACCTATTGACAAATGTATTTCTGGTTTACAAGCACAACGCAAGTATGATGAAATTATTTATATGACACCAGATGGTGAACGCTTAAACCAAGGTATTGCTAACCAACTGTCCTTACACGAAAACATTATTATATTATGTGGTCATTATAAAGGTGTTGATCAACGCGTACGTGATAAGTTTATTACCAAAGAAATTTCAATTGGCGATTATGTGTTATCTGGTGGCGAATTAGGAGCTGCTGTACTATGCGATGCTGTAATACGTTTAATTCCTGGTGTATTGGGTAATGAAACCTCTGCCCTAACCGATTCGTTTCAGGATAATCTTTTAGCACCTCCAATATATACTAGACCTCGTGAGTATAAAGGTATGCAAGTACCTGAAATTTTGTTTAGTGGTAATTTCCCTGAAATTGAAAAATGGCGCGAAGAACAAGCTTATAAACGTACACAAGAGCGCAGACCTGATTTATTGGATGATTAAAAGTGGGAGCTATACTTGAGTTTTTTGTTGAAATCATTTTTGGAGGCATAATTGTTCATGTTATAGGATTGTATACTCGTTATTATTTTTTCAAATTAATAAGAAAAAACAAAGGTCTTAAGTACTTATCTGGTGATAAAGTAATTAACGACAAGATAAATTCAGTGCAACAACCTTTTTACAATGCTATAGTTGGGATAATTACATTTTGTGCACTTAGCTTTAGTATTGCATATATGGTTTTTAGCTAATTGTGTAATCGTGTTAAGGATAGAAATGATATCCTTTTTACGTCAGTCAAGGCTTGACGAAGACTCGTAAAAAGATATAATGGATAGCCTGACCAAGACAAGTGTTTACACTTTGGCTTGGGAACACCAAAAAATTATTAATTATTAATTGTACGTTAGTATTTATTAATTATCTTTGCAGCCAATTTCAGATTAACCTCTGGCGAGATCCGTGAATGTTGGTTTGAATCAACCATTTTAAAATTAAACAAAATGAATTCTTTAGTAAAATTTGTACAAGACGAATTTGTAACAAGAAAAGACTTACCTGAATTTGGTGCAGGTGATACAATTACTGTATACTACGAAATTAAAGAAGGTAGTAAAACACGTACTCAGTTTTTTAAAGGTGTAGTATTACAACGTAAAGGATCTGGTACTTCTGAAACATTTACCATTAGAAAAATGTCTGGAACAATTGGTGTAGAGCGTATTTTCCCAATTAACTTACCAGCACTTCAAAAAATTGAAGTTAACAAAAGAGGTAAAGTTAGACGTGCAAGAATTTACTACTTTAGAGGTCTTACTGGTAAAAAAGCAAGAATTAAAGAAGTTAGAAAATAAGCACTTCAAACCATATAATAATAAAGCCTTGATACTCTCAAGGCTTTTTTTATTAACTATTGTTAATAACTTCGGTTCATAAATGGTTGATATCTAATGGTCTAAAAAATTTGCAATTTTCATTTCTTGACCTATATTAGCTAAACGATTAAACAACAACCTAGAGTTGGTCACCATAAAAAAGGTGTTAATGTTAAAGTCGGAATAAAGTAACGTTCTTTATAAAATTGTTTTTTGAGGTTTTGAAACAGCATGTGTATGCATGATTAAGTTGAAAAACCATGAAGCTTTTAAAAGTACTGTATGCTTAGGCAGACAAAAACTAGAAAAGTGGAAAGTACTCGAAGGTAACAGGAACGAAAGCGAATGTTAAGATAGGTGCAATGTTTTGAAAAGTAAGTAACGTGAAAGCGAAGTTTAACAGACAAAACATCAAGAAAAACAATTAAACTGAAACATTGAATAACAAGTCAATACATTTTGAAAGTTATAGAGATGTTTCATTGATACTGTGAAACTTGAATTGAAAAAGACGATTGTGAATGTAAATTCCAATACGGCTGATTTAGCAGAAGTGTTAATTAGATCACGTAGTAACAGTTTCAGAGAAAGCCATGTCAAGGTAGTTAGCTACAATGATATGGCTTTTGTTTTTTTAACACCTATATTTGATGTTTTAAACAATAATATGAACCTACCACTACTCTTAGACAAAACATTTAGCACTAAAAACTACACTAAAACTTTTTTACCAAAAGCTGAATATGACAACTGCTCATTTATAGATTGTGATTTTTCTAATGCTGATGTTTCAAATATTAGTTTCCTAGAGTGTGAATTTATTGATTGTAACTTTAGTAATGCTAACATAAAACACACTACTTTCAATAATGTAAAGTTCAACAATTGTAAACTTTTAGGGCTTCACTTTCATGATTGTAATGATTTTTTATTGTCCTTTACATTCAATTCCTGTAGTTTAAATCTAGCTTCATTTACAAATCTAAATATCAAAGACACTCCTTTTTTAAACTGTAATTTACAGCAAGTAGATTTTACAAAAACCAATATTTCTAAAGCAACCTTTACGGATTGTGATCTTAAAAATGCTGTTTTTGAAAACACCAACCTTGAAAAAGCCGACTTAAGGTCGGCAATTAACTACAGCATCAATCCAGAAATTAATAATATTAATCAGGCAAAATTTTCAAAAGAGCAAATTTTTGGGCTTTTAAACACATACAATATCATAATTGAATAATTGCCTATAAACTACAAGGGATAGCCACTTGAAATTATTATATTTGCAAGATTTTAAAAATACAAAGTTCATAAATAGATAAAATTTAACAACAAATGACAAAATCTTCTACTATATTTTATACAAAAACAGATGAAGCTCCAGCGTTGGCAACTCAATCTTTTTTACCAATTGTAAAAGCATTTACAAAATCGTCTGGAATTACTATAGAAACTAAAGATATCTCATTAGCAGGAAGAATTTTAGCAACCTTCCCTGACTTTTTAAAAGAAGACCAAAAAGTAGAAGACGCCTTAGCTAAACTAGGTGAACTTGTTAAATTACCTGAAACAAATATTATAAAATTACCTAATATTAGTGCTTCAATTCCGCAATTAATAGCTGCAATTAAAGAGCTTCAAGAAAGAGGTTACAATGTACCTAACTATCCTGAAGATCCTCAAAATGACGAAGAAAAAGCTATCAAAGCACGATATGACAAAATTAAAGGTAGTGCTGTAAACCCTGTGTTACGTGAAGGTAACTCAGACAGACGTGCACCTAAAGCGGTAAAAAACTACGCTAAGAAAAATCCGCACTCAATGGGAGCTTGGAGTTCAGACTCTAAAACTCACGTTGCTACAATGACTGAAGGAGATTTTGCTCACAACGAAAAATCACTTACACTAGATAACGATACTAGCATAAAAATTGTTCATACAGACCAAAATGGTAATGAAACCATTTTAAAAGATAGTTTCCCAATTTTAAAAGGTGAAATCATTGATGGTACTGTAATGCACAAAAAAGCATTATTAAACTTTTTACAAGAACAAGTTAAAGACGCCAAAGCGCAAGGAGTACTTTTTTCATTACACATGAAAGCTACAATGATGAAGGTATCTGACCCTATTATTTTTGGTCATGCAGTAAGAGTATTTTTTGCTAATGTGTATGAAAAATATGGTGATATTCTTGAAGAAATTGGTGTAGAAGAAAATAACGGATTTGGTAACCTTGTGTCTAAATTAGAAAAATTACCAGCCGACAAAAAAGCTTTAATCGAAGCTGAAATTAACGAAGCTTTCAATAATGGTCCTGCAGTAGCTATGGTAAATAGCGATAAAGGTATTACCAACCTACATGTACCAAGCGATGTTATTATTGACGCTTCAATGCCTGCAATGATACGTACTTCAGGTCAAATGTGGAATGCCGAAGGAAAACAACAAGATACTAAAGCTGTAATTCCTGATAGTAGTTATGCTGGTATTTACACAGCTACAATCGATTTTTGTAAACAACATGGTGCTTTTGACCCAACAACAATGGGAACAGTTCCTAACGTTGGTTTAATGGCTCAAAAAGCTGAAGAATATGGATCGCATGACAAAACGTTTGAAATTACTTCTAACGGAACAGTAAAAGTTGTTGATGCATCAGGAAACACATTAATGGAGCACACAGTTGAAGCTGGTGATATTTGGAGAATGTGTCAAACTAAAGATTTACCAATTCAAGACTGGGTTAAACTTGCAGTAACAAGAGCAAGAGCATCACAAACTCCAGCAGTATTCTGGTTAAACGAAAATCGTGCTCACGATGCAGAGTTAATCAAAAAAGTTAACCAATATTTACCACAACACGATACTTCTGGATTAGACCTAAGAATTTTAGACCCAATTGCAGCAACGCAATTCACACTAGAACGTATTAAGGAAGGAAAAGACACCATTTCAGTAACAGGAAACGTATTAAGAGACTACCTTACAGACCTTTTCCCAATATTAGAAGTAGGTACAAGTGCAAAAATGCTATCTATCGTACCATTAATGAATGGTGGTGGTTTATTCGAAACTGGTGCTGGTGGATCAGCTCCAAAACACGTACAACAACTACTAGAAGAAAACCATTTACGTTGGGATTCTCTAGGTGAATTCTTAGCCTTAGCGGTTTCTTTAGAGCATTTAAGCGAAACTTTCAACAATAAGAAAGCTCAAGTTTTAGCTGACACTTTAGATGAAGCAACCGGAAAACTATTAGAAAACGGTAAAGGACCTTCAAGAAAATGTGGCGAGTTAGACAATCGTGGGAGTCACTTCTACCTATCAATGTATTGGGCTCAAGCTTTGGCTAACCAGTCAAACGACAGCGAACTAAAAACTATGTTCTCACCAGTAGCTAAAGCACTTACCGAAAACGAAACCAAAATTGTTGACGAGTTAAATGCAGTTCAAGGTCAAATAACAAACATTGGAGGCTATTACCTAACCGAAGACGACATCGAAAGCAAAGTAATGCGACCAAGCAGCACTTTCAACAATATTATAAACTCAATTTAATATAAGAGCTCCTTTAATTAGGAGCTTTTTTATTTTTAGGACGTTACCCTTCGGGTCATGCTGTCCGTTATATCTTTTTTGTAAAACAAAAAAGGATGCCACTACCATCATTAACGCAGCAAAAAAATCATTATTTTTGAGCTATGGACTTTACAAAAACCACAGAGCAAGATTCCAATTACAATCATCTAGAAAAGATGACAGTAAACCAGTTATTGACTAACATCAACAACGAAGACAAAACAGTCCCAATGGCTGTTGAAAAAGCAATTCCTCAAATTGAAGCACTCGTAAAAGTAATAGTTGAAAAATTAAAAAATGGAGGTCGATTATTTTACATAGGAGCTGGCACAAGTGGCAGACTTGGAATTGTTGACGCGTCAGAATGTCCGCCAACATTTGGTGTCTCACACAATTTAGTTATAGGTTTAATTGCAGGAGGAGATACAGCAATAAGAAAAGCGGTAGAATTCGCCGAAGACTCAAAAGACCAAGCATGGAAAGACTTAAAGGAATATGAAGTCTCTAAAAAAGATGTAGTCGTTGGTATTGCAGCATCTGGTACAACGCCTTATGTTATTGGTGGTTTAGAAAAATGTAATGAAGAAGGTATCGCAACTGGATGCATAACCTGTAATTATAAAAGCCCATTATCACTTACAGCTCAATTTCCTATAGAAGTCATTGTAGGTCCAGAGTTTGTTACAGGAAGCTCAAGAATGAAAGCAGGAACAGCCCAAAAACTTGTTTTAAACATGATTACAACAACCACTATGATTCAACTTGGCCATGTTAAAGGAAACAAAATGGTAGATATGCAATTGAGCAACAATAAGCTAGTTGATAGAGGTACAAAAATGATAATGAGCGAACTTAACATTCAACAAGAGGAAGCACAACACTTACTAAATAAACATAAAAGTGTACGCTTAGCTATTCAAAACTATAAGCATGGGAACTAAACGAACAAATAAAGAAGTTTTAATACAAGGCCTAAAAAAAATGGGACTCTCTTTATTGTGTATGTTCCTTGGTCCTACTCTAATTTACATCGCATTTAGCAATCAAGAAAAACCACTCTATATTCCTATTTTAATTATTGGATGTTTAATCTGTGGGTTAGCTATCTTTTTTGCTTTTAAAGGCTTAAAAACTATTCTAGATAGTATGTTTAATAATTAGTAATTATACTATAATTTATTCTTAACAAATCTCACCTATCTTAAGCTTTATAAAACAAAAAAAAA
>NZ_QKWS01000003.1:0-517828 GCF_004328055.1 Meridianimaribacter sp. CL38
ATTAATGTGGTAGATACTACTGCGCCTACATTTACTGTACCTGCTGATGTAACTATCGAGTGTGATCAAGATGCTAATGACTTAACTCTTACTGGTGATGTAACGGATGAAGCGGATAATTGTGACTCTGGTCTGGAAGCGACTTACTCAGATGCGGTTGCTGATGGGAACTGTGCTAATGAATCTGTGATCACACGTACTTGGTCACTAACTGATGATTGTGGTAACACTGCTACGCTTGTTCAAACTATTAATGTGGTAGATACTACTGCGCCTACATTTACTGTACCTGCTGATGTAACTATCGAGTGTGATCAAGATGCTAATGACTTAACTCTTACTGGTGATGTAACGGATGAAGCAGATAACTGTGACTCTGGTTTAGAAGCGACTTACTCAGATGCGGTTGCTGATGGCAACTGTGCTAACGAATCTGTGATCACACGTACTTGGTCATTAACTGATGATTGTGGTAACACGGCTACGCTTGTTCAAACTATCAATGTGGTAGATACTACTGCGCCTACATTTACTGTACCTGCTGATGTAACTATCGAGTGTGATCAAGATGCTAACGACTTAACACTTACTGGTGATGTAACGGATGAAGCGGATAACTGTGACTCTGGTCTGGAAGCGACTTACTCAGATGCGGTTGCTGATGGCAACTGTGCTAATGAATCTGTAATCACACGTACTTGGTCAGTAACTGATGATTGTGGTAATACTGCTACACTTGTTCAAACTATTAATATCGTAGATACTACTGCGCCTACATTTACTGTACCTGCTGATGTAACTATCGAGTGTGATCAAGATGCTAATGACTTAACTCTTACTGGTGATGTAACGGATGAAGCGGATAACTGTGACTCTGGTTTAGAAGCGACTTACTCAGATGCGGTTGCTGATGGGAACTGTGCTAATGAATCTGTAATCACACGTACTTGGTCAGTAACTGATGATTGTGGTAATACTGCTACGCTTGTTCAAACTATCAATGTGGTAGACACTACTGCTCCTACATTTACTGTACCTGCTGATGTAACTATCGAGTGTGATCAAGATGCTAATAACTTAACTCTTACTGGTGATGTAACGGATGAAGCGGATAACTGTGACTCTAGTCTGGAAGCGACTTACTCAGATGCGGTTGCTGATGGTAACTGTGCTAACGAATCTGTAATCACACGTACTTGGTCATTAACTGATGATTGTGGTAACACGGCTACGCTTGTTCAAACTATTAATGTGGTAGATACAACTGCGCCTGTCATTGACACTAACGCAACAGATATTATTGTTGAATGTGATGGTTCAGGTAATAACGGAGAAATAGAAAACTGGTTAAATAATAATGGTGGTGCTGTAGCATCAGATAATTGTGGTGCTATAACCTGGACAAATGATTACAATGGAGCTCAATCAGATTGTTCTGCTCCAGTAACAGTAACATTTACAGCTACTGATGCTTGTGGAAATTCATCAACTACAACAGCTTCTTATGCTATTCAAGACACTACTGCTCCTTCTATAGATACTACTAGTGCTAACTTAACTGTAGAATGTGATGGTGCTGGTAATGTTGATGACCTTAATGATTGGTTAACTAATAATGGTGGCGCTATTGCCTCTGATGATTGTTCAGCAATTACATGGACAAATGACTTTACTAAACTTGCAGATGCTTGTGGTGCAACTGGTTCAGCTACTGTAACTTTTACAGCTACTGATGGTTGTGGTAACTCAAGTACTACTACTGCTATATTTACTATCGTAGATACTACTGCACCTACATTTACTGTACCTGCTGATGTAACTATCGAGTGTGATCAAGATGCTAACGACTTAACTCTTACTGGTGATGTAACGGATGAAGCGGATAACTGTGACTCTGGTTTAGAAGCGACTTACTCAGATGCGGTTGCTGATGGGAACTGTGCTAACGAATCTGTAATCACACGTACTTGGTCAGTAACTGATGATTGTGGTAACACTGCTACACTTGTTCAAACTATTAATATCGTAGATACTACTGCGCCTACATTTACTGTACCTGCTGATGTAACTATCGAGTGTGATCAAGATGCTAATGACTTAACACTTACTGGTGATGTAACGGATGAAGCGGATAACTGTGACTCTAGTCTGGAAGCGACTTACTCAGATGCGGTTGCTGATGGGAACTGTGCTAACGAATCTGTAATCACACGTACTTGGTCAGTAACTGATGATTGTGGTAATACTGCTACACTTGTTCAAACTATTAATATCGTAGATACTACTGCGCCTACATTTACTGTACCTGCTGATGTAACTATCGAGTGTGATCAAGATGCTAATGACTTAACACTTACTGGTGATGTAACGGATGAAGCAGATAACTGTGACTCTAGTTTAGAAGCGACTTACTCAGATGCGGTTGCTGATGGGAACTGTGCTAATGAATCTGTAATCACACGTACTTGGTCATTGACTGATGATTGTGGTAATACTGTTACGCTTGTTCAAACTATTAATATCGTAGATACTACTGCGCCTATTATTGTTGGAGACTTTGAAACAACTATAGATGTAAGCTGTTCAGATATTCCTGAAGTACCAGAATTAGTATTTGAAGACGCTTGTTCTTCTGACATAACTGTAGAGTTTAACGAATCAAATGATTCAAATGATGGTTTAGAAGATTATTCAATCACTAGAAGCTGGACTGTTACTGACGAATGTGGTAACGAAGCAATCTATACACAAATAGTAAATGTAAATGTTGAGAGTACATTCACAGGATATGATACCGAACTTTGTATAGATGATTTAGCTATTGACTTATTTGATTTATTAAGTGGAGATTATGACAGTAATGGTGTTTGGGAAGTTGTTTCTGGTAACGCTACGTTAGACGGAAGCATCTTTGACCCTGCAACAGCTGATCTAGGTGATTACATCTTTACTTACACTGTAGCAAACGGACCATGTCCAAGCACTGTTGAAGTAATGATTACAGTTCATGATGATTGTATTGTACTACCATGTGGCGCTGAAGATGTTGTGATTTCTAAAGCTGTTACTCCTAATGGTGACCAATGGAATGAGTTCTTTACAATCACTGGTGTTGAGGATTGTGGGTTCACTATTGAACTACAAATATTCAACCGTTGGGGAGCAAAAATCTATGAAAACTTCAATTATCAAAATGATTGGAATGGTACAGCTTCAAAAGCTTCAATAGGAAGATCTGATAAAGTACCTTCAGGAACGTATTATTATATAATAAACATCAAAGGTAGTAATGGACTGCAGCTAAAACCTTTTACAGGTCCAATCTACATAGGAACCAAATAAATTTTAACCTATTATGAAATTATTAAAGTTTAACATAATCGTTTTTATACTGTTCAATTGCTGGACAAGTGTTGCCCAACAGTTACCTCAGTTTACACAGTATATGTATAACACTATCTCGATAAACCCAGCTTATGCTGGTAGTAGAGAAACATTAAGTATTGTTGGATTGCACAGGAGCCAATGGGTTGGTCTTGAAGGTGGACCAACTACACAAACCTTGTCTATTCATACACCGCTTAGAAACGAGAAAATTGGTTTAGGATTGTCGTTTATTAACGATGAGTTAGGTTATGAAAATTTCTCTTACCTATATGGTGACTTTTCGTATACTATTCAAACTGGAGAAAACACCAAACTTGCCTTTGGTCTTAAAGCTGGATTTACTCATTATAATTTAGATCAGGCTTTACTTAATGACCCTTCGGTAGTAAATGACCCTTTCTTTAATGATGTATCTAATAGATGGAGTCCAAATATTGGTACTGGTGTTTATTGGCATTCAAACAAATGGTATATAGGCCTCTCTGCTCCTAGAATTTTAAATACTGATTACAACAAAGGGAGCCAAGGAAATATTGACTATGTATCATTAGAACGTGTTAGTTATTATTTTACTGGTGGATATGTATTCGATTTAAGCGAAACCACAAAATTCAAACCAGCCACAATGCTAAAAGCTACAAATGGAGCTCCTTTATCATTTGATATAACAGCTAACTTCTTATTTAATGAAAAACTATGGTTAGGAGCTGCTTATAGAATGAATGAGTCTGCTGCCGCTGTTGGTGGTATTGCCGATTTTCAGGTTTCAAAACAATTGAGAATAGGTTATGCTTATGAGTATCCTATTTCAGATATTAGACCTTATACAAGTGGAACTCATGAAGTTTTACTTATGTTTGAAATTTTCAAGACACAACGTGTTAAATCACCTAGATACTTCTAAAAAAACAGATTATGAAAGCAAGAATAATATTATTAATAGTTGCACTTAGTAGTACTTTTATGGTTGCTCAAAAACAGCAAGTAAAAGTAGCTGACAAGTTCTTTAAAAACTTCGCTTATCAAAAGGCTACTGAATTTTATGAAGAAGCTGTAAAAAAAGGTGATAGTAGCGAATATGTATTAACTAGATTAGGTGATTGTTATTACAATAATTCAGATTCTGAAGGATCAGCAAAATGGTATGCTGAAGCTGTAAGGTTACATGAAAATAAAATTGATCCTGAATATTTTTACAAGTACTCACAAGCGCTTAGAGGTTTAGGTAATTATGAAGAAGCTATCATTTGGTTAGAAAAATATAAAGCAGAAAATCCTGATGACGACAGAATTGCAGGCTTAGAGTATGATAACCTTGAACTTTACGAAAAACTATCATCTACTGATGAAATTTATGTTACTATCAACACATTACCAATTAACACCAAGTTTGCCGATTTTGGTGCGTTTGAAAAAGATGGTAAGTTAATTTTCTCTTCTTCAAGAGATGGAAAAGACAAAATTTACGATTGGAATGGTGAACCATTTTTAGACCTTTATGAAGTAGAAGTTACTGTAAAAGATGGTGTAAACACTTATGAAAAAGTAAATAAAATTAATGGACCAAAAATAAATACTGAGTTCCATGAAGCAAATGCAGTTATTACTAGTGATGGAAAAACAATGTACTTTACTAGAGACAATGTAAATAAAAGAAACAAGTTAAAAACTGACAAGGAAGGAACATCACATTTAAAGATTTATAAAGCTTCTTTAGTAGATAGCATGTGGCAAGATGTAGTTGAACTTCCTATTAACGACACCTACTACTCTACTGGTCATCCTGCTTTAAGTCCTGATGATAGTACATTATTTTTTGTATCTGATCGTGATGGTGGTTATGGATCCACAGACATCTATAAAGTTGCAATACTTGGAGATAATAAATATGGAACTCCTGAAAATTTAGGACCTGAAATTAATACAGATGGTAAAGAAATGTTCCCTTTTGTTGCCAAGGATAATACATTATACTTTTCTTCTGACAGTAATATAAACTTAGGATTCCTGGATATTTTTAAATCAAATATATTAAAAGGTGAAAATGCTGAAGTAGAAAACTTAGGTGCTCCTTTTAACACAAGTTACGACGACTTTGGTTTTATTATAGATTCTGACACTCAAATTGGTTACTTTTCATCAAACAGACCTGATGGAGCTGGTAGTGATGATATTTATGGATTTATTGGTTGTTCTCAAATAATTAAAGGAACCATTAGAGACAGTTTAACTCAAAAATCTATTGCAATGGCTACCGTTAAACTAATCAACAAAGAAGGTAAAATCTTAAACGAAGTTACTGCTGATGAAAATGGAGCATATTCATTTAAAGTAAAATGTCATACTGAATATACTGTATTAGCTACCAAACCAGATTATAAAGACAATCATAAACAAATTATGACTGGTGAAGTTAATAATGAAGAAAACACATTAGACCTAGATTTAATTCCGTTAATTATAAATAATGAAATAGTTATCAACCCTATTTTCTTTGATTTTGACAAATGGAATATAAGACCTGATGCTGCTTACGAACTTGAAAATATAGTAAGTGTAATGAGAGACCACCCAAATATGGTTATTAAAATTGAGTCGCATACTGATAGTAGAGGTAGTGATAGATATAACTTAAAACTATCAGACAGAAGAGCTAAATCAACTCATGAATATTTATTATCAAGAGGTATAGCTCCTGAAAGAATTGAAAGTGCTATTGGTTATGGTGAAACACAATTGTTAAACAAGTGTTCAAATGGTGTAAAATGTACTCCTGAAGAGCATCAACTTAACAGAAGATCTCACTTCTATATCTTAAAAAACTAAACAGCACTTAATTATAAGAATAAAAAAACAGGCTAATAATAGCCTGTTTTTTTATACATCATAGTTAAGTCAATTATTGCCTAACCATTGTAATTTTGAACTATTAAAAACTAAGCCTTATGACAACCTAGAATCATTTTTTGTTACGGTAGTTGAATAATCCATTTCAAACTTTAATATTAATAATTAAGTATGCTTCTTCTCTTCTAGCATTAATAAAATATCCTACTGCTCCAAACATTTGTGATTTCTTTTCTCGTTTCCGTTAGGTTAATGGACTAAAGTGAGTATAACTCATAGACAATGTACTCAAATTTAAAGTACTTTTAATAATTACATACTTTAATTTATCAGAGCTAATAAAACTATCTATTTGTAGTTTGAATTATACCATGGTTAAGCTAGAAATAGTATATGGTTTAGCTGCATGATTTATAACAGTACAACAAATGCAATTCCTGTATTTACATTAATGACCATGAATTAAATAAATAAAACCTTTAAATAAAAAAAGACCACTAAAAAGTGGTCTTAATTCATTAACTAATAATTAATCTATTAACGTTTTATAAAAATGTTGGTATAATACCATTTACCTTCTTCATTTTGTTCGGCAGAAATATCAAAGTCTGTAAAGTCTCCTTCAATATTTGCTCTATGACCTTCACTGTTAATCCATGCATTTACAACTGATTGTGCTGAGCTAAATGCATAAGCAACGTTTTCAGATACTTTAGTTGCTGATGCGTGTTGCTCTAAACTACTCTTTCTTTGGAAAAAATTGTCATGATTTACTTGATTAACACTAACCATGTAGTCAGTATGCGAATAGGCAACAGACTTAATAATGTTTAAATTGTTCAATGGATTTAAGCCTAATTCTATTCTGTGCGCATTGATAAGCTCTAAAATTTCTATTTCAATACTTTTTGCAGCTGGTGCGTTTTGTAATGTTATATTATTTGCTTCATTTTCAGGGAATTCTTCAGTAGAACAAGAGAAGCTTAACATTGCAAACAATACCATAACAGGTAGGTAAAATTTAGTCTTCATAAGAGGGTTATTTAGATTTGGTGTAGTAAAATTAGAAGACTATACGTAGTAGACTGTTAATAAAATGTTAAAATCGATAAAAAACATGCATTTCATCGATTTTAAATGTCAATAATCGATGAAATGCATAAAATTAAGGAATATTCTTACTTTTTATCGATAAAATTGTACACTTTATCGTTTTGTAAAAGCTAAAAAACAATTAAGGTGCAAGTCGGTTAATTGTCCAACTAGAATCTGAATTCAATTTATATTCAATTCTATCATGAAGTCTATTAGGTCTCCCTTGCCAAAACTCAATTTCTGTAGGCTTAATTAAAAATCCGCCCCAATGATTAGGTCTAGGTATATCTTTGTCTTTATATTGAAGCTCTAATTCTTTTAACTTGTTATTCAATACATCCCTATCGGCAATAATTTCGCTTTGGTTAGAAGCCCATGCTCCTAGTTGACTTCCTCTTGGACGTGTTGAAAAATAGTCGTCACTAGTAGCAGCATCAACTTTTTCAGCAATACCTTTAATTATAACTTGTCGTTCAGCTGAATGCCAAAAAAACGAAAGACAAACATTAGGATCTGCTAGTATGGCTTGTCCTTTGTCACTATTATAATTAGAATAAAACACAAAACCATCAGTATTAAACTCCTTTAACAGCACAATTCTACTTTTAGGGAAACCATCTAAACTTATTGTAGATAACGTCATTGCATTAGCTTCAATTTCTGGAAAAGAAGCATCTATTTCATGAAACCATCTTTTAAACAACTCTAGAGGGTTTGCAGGAGCATCTTTTAATAAAAGCTCATGTTTTTCATAAGATTTTCTGTAATTACTTAAGTCTGTACTCATTAGATTTTAATATGCTTTTTTGATTAGATTTTATTTTTTTGAATAAAGTAATTCATATAAATTTAAGAATTATTTTAGTCCCATGACATTTGAAAATAGCAAATATTTTAACCTTCTTAAACACTCAAAAGTAGAGTTTTCATTTGGTAATTTTTATCTTTTTGACAAGTTTATAATCTCTGAAATAAATGAAGGCGTCCATTTTGACTGGGACAAAATTCAACAGGTTATTGCTGCATTAATAGATTACTATGGGTCAAATCTTAAAATTGGATATATTTCAAACAGAGTAAACCCCTACTCTATTGAACCACAATTGTGGATTAGATTTCAAAGAGATTATGGTTTTATTGTTGCTAGTGCTATGGTGTCTTATACTGAACTTAATTACATAAACGCCTCTATTGAAAAGCGATTTTCAGAGATGAGTATAAAGCGTTGCGGCTCTTTAGATGAAGCTATAAACTGGATTAAAAATTTAAAGGAGTTTAAATAATAAAATAGAACTGTCTTGCTTTTACTCTCAAAAAAGCTTATTTTAGTTAAAATATTTCCCCTTACATTATTATTTAAATTTATAGCAATTAACAATGGATCATTTTAGAACCATAGAACAATATTGTAAGGGAATAGGTATATCTAAACCTAAACATTCAGAGTTTGACATTAGAAGATTTGAGATTAACATGAAAACCGTTAATCTTAAACAACCTCCTTTTAGACATGAATTTTATGCTATTGCCATAAAAGTTGCAGGAGGTGGCAAAGCTATTTCTGGTCATCATACTGACTTTCCTACTGGTTACACCATTTTCTTTAATTCACCTTATCAAATTTTATCTTGGGATATTTTACCCGATTGGGAAGGCTTTTACATCATTTTTAATCAAGACTTTATATCAAGATCTTCAGTGTTTAATAATATCTTGAATAGATTTCCTTTTTTAAAGATTGAAAAAGATATCCCTTTAGAGATTGGACAAAAACAAGTAGACGAAGTTTTAGCCATCTACGAATCAATTTATGAAGAATACCACAGTAATCATAAAGACAAGTTTCAAATTATTGAATCGCAAGTGTTACTGTTACTAAACTACATTAAAAGGTATTTTAAAAACACAAATACCACTTTAGATGTTCCTGAAGAAATTAGAAAAACAGATTTAAAAATACTAGGTCGGTTTCAAACACTTATTGAGACTTCTTTTTTTCAAGACATCAATACTAACTTTGATTCTAAGCTACACTCTACCTCATTCTATGCTGATATATTAAATGTTCATCCCAATCATTTAAATACTGTAATTAAACAAATTACAGGGCAAACAGCAAAACAGTTAATACAAAACCATGTTATCAATTTAGCTAAATCAAGACTTATTAACACTCAACTTAGTGTAAAAGAAATCGCATACTCTCTACATTACGAATCTCCTAACAATTTTAGTAGTTTCTTTAAAAAAATGACAGGAAAAACACCAAATTCTTACAGAAAAGAAAGTAATATTTGATTTTTATAGTTTTTCCTTTGTTTTTATTTAGATACAAAGTTCTAATAATTAGAATTTTGTATTCATAAGAAATAAAATGCAAAAAAAAATATCTTTTAATAGCAAAGGCCTCAAACTTAAGGGCAACCTTTTTTACCCCAATAACTATAGTGATAAGCAAAAATATCCTGCTATTATAGTCTCTGGAAGCTGGACAACAGTAAAAGAGCAAATGGCAGGTCTTTATGCTTCAAAATTATCAAAAAATGGGTTTATCACCTTAGCTTTTGACTTTAGTCACTATGGTGAAAGTGAAGGTGAACCTCGTTTTTTTGAAAGACCAAAACTTAAAAAAGAAGATATTAAAAATGCAGTTACTTTTTTATCAAGACAAAAAACTGTGGACACTAATAAAATTGGAGTTTTAGGCATTTGTGCTGGCGCAATGTATACATTAATGGCAGCTGCTGAAGACAATCAAATTTCTTCAGTAGTTACTATTGCATCTTGGTTACATGATGAAGAAGTCGTAAAACTCTTTTATGGTGGAGAGACAGGTGTTAGGTCAAAAATTAAAGCTGCAAAAAACGCAAAAATTAAATACGCTATTACTGGAGAGGTAGAATACATACCAACAATATCTGAAACAGATGAAAGTGCAGCCATGTTTGGATCGTACGATTATTACCTAAATCCTAAAAGAGGCGCAATTAAAGAATGGAGTAATGATAAGTTTGCAGTTGCTAGTTGGGAAGATTGGTTAACAACTAATCCTATGCCTTATGCTGAAAAAATTAAAACACCAACATTAATGATACATTCAGATGGTGCTGTTTTACCTGACTACACAAAAAAATTTTATAACACCATACCAACTCACAACAAACAACTTATATGGATGGATACTGACTTAGAGTCACCATTTCATCAATTTAGCTTTTACGATCAAGAACCTGAAGTTAACAAAGCAATAGAATATGCTAGCCAATGGTATAAAAAACATATGAATTAATAGCCTTCAAATATTAACCAAACAACCTCAAAAACACTTTAATATGCGACTAGAACTAACACGTTATTACAAAGAAAACAGTTCGTACAAACTGAAACTGTCTTTTGGAACTTTTTATTTATTTAGTAAATTTTATGTTGCCGAAATCAATGAAGGAGTCCATTTAAGCTACAATAAGTTAAAAGTTATTTTTCAAGAAATAACTGATTTTTATGGTAAAAATGCTAAAATTGTATGTATTGCAAACAGAGTGAACACCTACTCTACCGAACCTATAGTATTTAATATACTTGATGATGAATTCCCTATTTTAAAAGCAAGTGCTTTTGTTACTTATAGCGACAAAGCTTTTAAAGTATCAACTTTAGAAAAAATTATCATTAAGAATAATGTATTAAGATTTAGGTCTTTGGCCGAAGCTTTGCATTGGGCAACTAATTATGACCTCAAATCATCAAAATCAAATGATTTTCCATCTTTAGATAACAACACATTATCAAATGCTGATGAAGCTTCCTCTCGAAAATCTTCATAGTCATTATAACGTGTTGAATAATGACCTAAAATTAATGCCCTTACATTAGCTAACTTAGCTATTTGAGCAGCTTCTTTTGCTGTAGAGTGTTTTGTTTTTGGAGCTAAATGTGCGTGTTTTTCTAAAAAAGTAGACTCGTGATAAAGCACATCAACATCTTTAATGATAGGAACAATACTAGGGTTATATGCTGTATCGCTACAAAACGCATAGCTTTTAACTGGAGATGGAGCTTTAGTAAGCTCACTATTTTTAATTAGTTCTCCATTGTTATCTACAACATCTGCTCCTTGTTTTAACTTTCTATAATAGGCAATATCAATATCATTATTTAATATTGCATTCATGTCTAATTTTCGCTCTCCAGGTTTCTCTTTAAATAAAAACCCATTAGTGTATACTCGATGGTCTAAAGGAATTGTATGAACTTCTACTTTATCGTCTTCAAAAATTAATTCAGACTTTGTTGAAGTTAACTCATGAAAAATCAGTTTATAATTTGTCCATGATTCGGCTAATTTCATTTGGAGTGTAATGACTTCTTTAAGTCCTTTTGGTCCATAAATATGCAAATCAGTTTCTCTGGTTAAAAGCCTAAAAGTTGATATCAAGCCAACTAAACCAAAATAATGGTCACCATGAAGATGAGAAATAAATATATGCTTTATGCGATTGAACTTAATCTTAGCTTTTCTTAACTGCACTTGTGTGCCTTCGCCACAATCAATTAAAAACATGTGGTTTTTAATTTGCAATACTTGAGACGTTGGGTTTGTGTCTATTCGTGGAGTTGCACTATGACAGCCAAGGATTGTTAGTTGCATGTAGTTGTTTTAAAATCCTAAATCGCGCTCAATTTCTTCCATTTCAATAATATCATAAGCTTCTTGCAGTGTAGGAACTACAACAATTTCATCAGGAGTTTCATCTAAATTGGTTTTATCAGTAACTATAACAAACGAATGTTTTGATGCTCTATGTGTATTTGAAATACTTAAAAATTCTACTATTTGTTCTAAAGGAATTTTATTTAAACTAGTAAGATTAACAATTACATTGTCATTTTTAAAACGCTCATACATTACTTCAAGCTTTTTTACTAGTTCAACAACCGTAGCTTTTTCTTGTGTAATGATAGTTGTATTTCCGTCTTTGTCAAAAATCATAATAAATTAGTGTTTAATTTTTGAAGCTAATAAATAAATTACAGCCATTCTAACTGCTACTCCATTTTGAACTTGATCTAAAATAATAGCTTGGTCAGAATCTGCAACATCACTCGTGATTTCCACACCACGATTAATTGGTCCAGGATGCATTATTGTAATTTCTTTATCAAGACTGTTCAATAACGCTTTATTAACTCCATATTGCTGAGTGTACTCTCTTGTTGAAGGGAAATAGCTTATATCCATTCGTTCGTTTTGAACGCGAAGCATATTAGCTACGTCACACCAATTAAGGGCTTTACGCAAATTAGTTTCAACTTTTACACCAAGTTTATCAATATGTTTTGGTAACAATGTTTTTGGTCCGCAAACCATGACATTTGCACCTTGAAGTTGTAATGCATATATATTTGAAAGGGCAACACGACTATGTAAAATATCACCAACTATAACAACGTTTTTGCCTTTTACACTTCCTAGTCGCTCTCGTATTGAATAACTGTCTAACAAAGCTTGTGTTGGATGCTCATGAGCTCCATCTCCAGCATTTACAATACTTGCATCAACATGTTGAGATAAAAACACTCCTGCTCCAGGATTTGGGTGTCTCATAACAACCATATCCACTTTCATGGAAAGAATATTGTTTACCGTATCAATTAAAGTTTCTCCTTTTTTTACTGAAGATTGTGATGCTGAAAAATTGATAACATCTGCAGACAATCGTTTTTCGGCTAACTCAAAAGAGAGCTTTGTACGCGTAGAGTTTTCAAAAAATAAATTAGCAATTGTAATGTCTCTAAGCGAAGGTACTTTTTTTATTGGCCTGTTAATGACTTCTTTAAAATGATCGGCAGTTTCAAAAATAAGTTGAATATCTTGAGAGTTAAGATATTTTATTCCTAATAAGTGGTTGACACTTAATTCGCTCATAGATTTAATTATTTATTAAGTAAACCGAGTCTTCTCCATCATTTTCAGCCCAATTTACTTTTACTTTTTCTTTGTTAATAGCATCTACCTGACGACCTCTATAATTAGGTTGTATTGGTAAATGCCTACTAAAACGTCGGTCAATTAAGGTTAAAAGTTCTATTTCGTTAGGTCTTCCAAACGATTGAATTGCTGTTAAAGCAGACCGTATACTTCGTCCTGTATATAAAACATCATCAATAAAAACCACATTTTTATTTTCAACTAAGAAGTTAATTTCGGTAGTATTAGCTTCAAGAGTTTTTTCTCCTCGTCTAAAATCGTCTCTAAAAAAAGTAATATCTAAATGCCCTAACTGAATGTTTTTTACTTTATAGTCTTCAGTTAACATTTTAGCTAAACGATTAGCTAAATACTTCCCTCTAGGCTGAATACCTATTAAAACTGTGTTGGAAAAATCGTTGTGGTTTTCAATTAATTGACAAGCCAATCTATGAAGAATGATGTTTACCTCTTTTGCATTAAGTAACACTTTTTGACTCATATTGTATCCAAACGTATTTGGAGAACAAAGATAATGCAAAATTTTTACGCAGTTTGTATAAACTCTAAAAAAGTAAAAAGAAGCCTATTTAAGGCTTCTTTTTTTTAGTTGTCAAAATAAATTAATATCTAACAAACTTGACAGACTCACTGTTTTTATTATTGTATAAGTTTAAAACATAAACTCCTTTGTTTAAATAAGATGTGTCAATAGATTGTAAAACATCACTTGAATCTCCTTTAGCCAATTGCTTACCGTCTAATCCATAAATACTAAATTCAAAAAAATCGGTATTGTTTAATAAATCTATTTTATTGTCCTTTACTAAAACTTTAAAGTCTTGTTGATTTGCGCTTTCTAAACCTAAAGTACTATCATACTCACTAACCATGGTAATTGATGTTCCATTTAAAAGATTGGTTAAAACACCTCCAAGTCCTGAAGTTTTATACACTCTTAAATAGTAAACATCACCTGGGTTAATATTATTGATAACAACTTCAAAGCTACCTCCAACAACCAATAAAACTCCGTAAGAATCACATCCTATTTCTTGAAGATTTCCAATATCTCCTGATGGTGCTAATAAAATTTGGTAATCAACACTAGTTATTAAAGAAACACCAGCACTTACCATACCAATTGTAACTTTGTTATCTCCTCCTGAGACTTCATGCATATAAAACACATCATCAGTAGCTCCACACGCAGGATTTAATCCCGAAGGAGTAGCTGAGTTAAAATCTAAAACATTTACAGCTACAGCAGTTCCATCTACTTCTATAGCATCATTAATCGTGTTTCCATTTTGAGCTACTAAGATGGTAGCCATCAAAAATCCGGTTAAAAAAAGTACATTTTTTTTCATAATATAAAAATTTAGGGTTAATAAAAAGACTGCTTTGTTCTTGATTGAACTATATCTTGTCTAATTACAAAGTGCACTCTATAATTATGAAAAAATTTAAAACTTATTTTAACAAATAATCATTAAAATCGTTATTTTGATACATATTTACTATTAATTTAACAAACAAAATTATAAATAACAACGATTTAATTAAATATTATGTGAAATACATAAAATTTTAACATTTAACATGAAAAACATAAAAAAGCCTTACAGAAACTGTAAGGCTTTTTAAAAAATTGGTTTTGGGTCAAATATTACTTCTTCCCGTCCATTTTATCTTTAAGAGCTTGCAACGCGTCGTTAGCATCACCTAAAGTAGGTTTTGCTTCAGCAGCTTGAGCTTCTGCTTTTTTAGCAGCAGCTTTTACGTTTGCAATTTCTTCTTCTTTAAAGATTGCTGTATGAGAAGCAACTACTCTCTTGAATTCTTTATTGAACTCAATGATTTTGAATTCTGCTTCTTCACCTTTCTTAAGTTTCTTACCATCTTCTTTCTCTAAGTGACGAGAAGGAACAAAAGCAACGATATCTTCGTTAAACTCAACAGTTGCACCTTTGTCAACGATTTCAGAAATTTCAGCAGTGTGAGTTGTATCTAAAGCAAACTCAGTCTCATACTTATCCCATGGGTTATCAGTAGTTTGCTTGTGACCTAAAGATAATTTACGTCCTTCTACGTCTAACTCAAGAACAACAACTTCTAACTTGTCTCCTACGTTACAGAACTCGCTTGGGTGTTTAATTTTCTTAGTCCAAGATAAATCAGAGATATAAATTAATCCATCGATACCTTCTTCTAATTCAACAAATACACCAAAGTTTGTAAAGTTACGTACAATACCAGTGTGTGTAGAACCTACAGGGTATTTTCCTGTAATATCAGTCCATGGGTCTGGAGTTAATTGCTTAATACCAAGTGACATTTTACGATCTTCTCTATCAAGAGTTAAGATAACCGCTTCAATTTCGTCTCCTACAGATACGAAATCTTGAGCTGAACGTAAATGTGTTGACCATGACATTTCTGATACGTGAACTAATCCTTCAACACCTTCTTCTACTTCAATAAATGCACCGTAATCAGCAATTACAACAACTTTACCTTTTACTTTGTCACCTACCTTTACAGTTTCACCAAGTGCTTCCCAAGGATGCTTGCTTAATTGTTTTAAACCTAATTGGATTCTAGATTTATCTTCATCGAAATCTAAAATTACAACGTTAAGTTTTTGGTCTAATTCAACAATCTCATTTGGATGGTTGATACGAGACCAAGAAAGATCAGTAATGTGGATTAATCCATCAACACCACCAAGATCAATAAACACACCGTATGAAGTAATGTTTTTAACAACACCTTCTAATACTTGTCCTTTTTCTAATTGACCAATGATTTCTTTCTTTTGTTCTTCAATATCAGCTTCAATAAGAGCTTTGTGAGATACTACTATGTTTTTGAATTCGTGGTTGATTTTTACAACTTTAAATTCCATAGTTTTATTTACGTACTGGTCGTAATCTCTAATTGGTTTTACATCAATTTGAGAACCTGGTAAGAATGCTTCAATACCAAATACGTCAACGATCATACCACCTTTAGTTCTGCATTTTACAAAACCGTTTACGATTTCACCAGTGTCATGTGCATTGTTTACACGATCCCATGCTTTAATAACACGAGCTTTACGGTGAGATAATACTAATTGTCCTGTTGTGTCTTCACGAACGTCAATTAATACTTCTACCTTGTCACCAACTTTTAAATTTGGGTTGTAACGAAACTCATTTAATGAGATTACACCTTCAGATTTTGCGTTGATGTCGATGATAGCATCACGATCAGTAATGTGAATTACTTCTCCTTCTACTACTTCATCATCTAAAGTATCTACGAAATTTTCAGATACTAATTTTTCAAATTCTTCTAATTGCTTGTCGTCAACTTGGTCAATTCCTTCTTCGTAATTGTGCCAGTTAAACTCTTTTAAGAATTTTTCAGGATTTGCTTGTGCTTCAGATACTACTGGAGCTTTAGCTGCTACTGCTTCAGTTGCTTCAACTTCTGCTTGTTTTGCTTGTTTTTCAGCCATGTGCTGATAATTAATTTGTATTCTGTATGTTTAAAAAGATTTATGCGAACACACACAGAAGTGTTATTGTTTGTTTTGTTTGTTTCCTTCCTATCTTTTTCAACTCGCTAAAAAGGAGTGCAAAAATACAATTTATTTATTGTAATACCAAATAAATAATTGAAGTATAAATTATTGGTTTTTAACGCGTAATAAGTGCTTATGCGTTTTTAGCAATGGTTTGTTTTGCTAGTTGCAAAATGGTTTCAAATTGCTCATCTAATGTTAGATTAGAATTGTCTATTTCTATAGCGTCTACAGCTTTGGTAAGTGGAGAGTCTTTTCTGGTGGAATCTATCCTATCTCTGGTTTCAACATTTTTTAAAACGTCTTCAAAACTCACATCGTCACCGCGTTCTTTCAATTCTTCATAACGCCTTAATGCTCTTGTATTTGCAGATGCTGTCATAAACAATTTAAGTTCTGCATCAGGAAAAACAACTGTACCAATATCTCTACCGTCCATAACAACACCTTTGTCTTTTCCCATTTGTTGTTGCTGTTTTACCAATTGCCTACGAACTTCAGGAACCGTTGCTACTTGACTTACAAATTTTGAAACTTCTAATGTTCTAATCTGCTTTTCAACATTTACAGAATTTAAATAGACCTCAGCAAAACCTAGCGTTTCATTAAACTTAAATGAGATATTTATATCATCTAATTGATTGATTAATGCTTCTGTATCAAAACAGTCTTGCGCTATAAGGTTATTTTGCATCGCATATAAAGTTACAGCTCTATACATTGCTCCTGTATCCACATACACATAGCTTAAAGCTTTTGCTAATTGTTTAGCAACTGTACTTTTTCCTGTTGAGGAAAATCCGTCTATAGCAATAGTAATGTTTTGCATTATCTCAAATCTATTTGTAATCCAAAGAAACTTGTGTTCGAAGCTCCTGTATATCTTGCATGCGTATAACTGAATCGCATTTTGTTAAGTTTTATTCCAACTCCAAAAGATAATCCTGAAAAGTTACGTTGGTCAACAATTCTTAATTCTTCTGATCTTCTAAAGTTATATCCTAATCGAACATTAAATCCCCTATCAGGAAATAACTCTGCTCCTAGTATTGTATGACGCAGTACTTCATTTAAAAAGCCTACTTTTTCTTGGGTTTGTTCGCCATCAAGGTCTGTGGTTGCTCTTGCAGGATTAGAAAAACCAATTGGCCACTCTTGAAGGTTTTCTAAGGTTAAATGCCATCTAATTGGTACGTTCTCTAAAGTTTGCGACATACCAAAATTGAC
The DNA here is from genome assembly GCF_004328055.1 of Meridianimaribacter sp. CL38. Lineage (NCBI taxonomy): Bacteria > Pseudomonadati > Bacteroidota > Flavobacteriia > Flavobacteriales > Flavobacteriaceae > Meridianimaribacter > Meridianimaribacter sp. CL38. Next base: position 18,096 of record NZ_QKWS01000003.1, read on the forward strand.
TTCTAAAGGTAAACTCTCATTTAAACCTGCATAAGTTTTAAGCTGCGCTCCAAGATTTCTAACGGTTAATGCTGCATGAAAATCTAATCGTTCATTTATATACATTATTCCTAAATCCAATGCACCTCCAATAGAGTTGTATTGTTCCAATTTTGAAGTAATGATTTTAAGGTTTGCTCCTGCATAAAAATCGGAAAACCCAATTTGCTTTGCATAACCTAAAGATAAAGCGGCTTCATTTCCTGTAAAAGAACCTGTAGATACTCCGTTGATATCATAACCATCAAAACTACCATAATTAATATAGGTCATCCCAATATGAAATGTTTGCACTCGTCTGTCCCATGTATATGCATAAGCAGCAGTACCATAACTAATACCTCCCAAATAGCTTGAATAATTAAGTGCTAACTGGTTATCCATTTCATCATTAATAGTTGCAGGATTGTATAAAGGACTGGTTACATCATAATCGTAATTGGTAAGCACTTTACCACCTAATGCGGCTTGACGAGGAGACGATACCAAATTTAAAAACTGGTACGTAGACTCTCCACCAACTTGAGCATAAATTGATGAAGTGACAATGCAAAATAAAAAAATAAAAACCCTCTTTAGCATAAGTCTGCAAAGTAAACAAATCTATCTTAAAACGAAGACATCATTGTTTTATTTTTATGCTATAAAAAAACCTCAACAAATTGTTGAGGTTTAAACTTATAAGGTCTTTGCATTTTTAACCTTTTGGTTAGTGAGTGCAAGCTTTAAAACATCACTCATATCGGTAACATAGTGAAATTTGAGACCTTTTAAATATTCAGGCTTTATTTCGTCTATATCACGCTTGTTGTCTTCACAAAGTAAGATTTCTTTTATTCGAGCACGTTTAGCAGCCAATATTTTTTCTTTAATACCACCAACAGGTAACACTTTTCCACGAAGTGTAATCTCACCTGTCATTGCTAAGCTACTTTTAACTTTGCGTTGCGTAAATAAAGACACCAAAGAGGTTAACATAGTTACACCTGCACTTGGACCATCTTTAGGAGTAGCTCCTTCTGGCACGTGAATGTGTACGTTATATTTATCAAACACTTCTGGGTTTATACCAAACTCATCAGCATGCGATTTAATATACTCCATAGCAATGGTAGCAGACTCTTTCATTACCTTTCCTAAGTTACCAGTAATAGTTAAATTACCTTTTCCTTTAGAAAGTATTGATTCTATAAACAAAATATCGCCTCCTACTCTAGTCCAAGCTAACCCTGTAACAACTCCTGCTACATTATTATTTTCATATTTATCGCGTTCTAGCTTTGGTGCTCCAAGTACTTCTATAATATCATCATTACTCACTTTTACATTGTACTCTTCTTCCATAGCAATGTTTTTTGCTGCGTAACGCACCATTTTTGCTACTTGCTTTTCCAATCCTCTAACACCAGACTCTCTAGTATAACCTTCTACAATTTTTTCTAATTGTGGTTTTGCTATTTTAAGGTCTTTAGGTTTTAAACCATGTTCTTCAAGTTGTTTTGGCAGTAAATGTCTTTTTGCGATTTCAACTTTTTCTTCAATAGTATAACCGCTTACATTTATAATTTCCATTCTGTCTCTTAAAGCAGGCTGAATGGTATTTAAGCTATTAGAGGTTGCAATAAACATCACTTTAGAAAGGTCAAATCCCATTTCTAAGAAGTTATCATAAAACTCACTGTTTTGCTCAGGATCTAACACTTCTAACATTGCAGATGAAGGATCACCTTGGTGCGAATTAGACAGTTTATCTATCTCATCTAATACAAATACTGGATTTGATGTTCCTGCCTTTTTAAGACTTTGAAGAATTCGTCCAGGCATTGCACCAATATAGGTTTTACGATGTCCTCTAATTTCAGCTTCATCTCGCAAACCTCCTAATGACATTCTTACATACTCTCTCCCTAAAGCTTCAGCAATAGACTTTCCTAAAGACGTTTTACCAACTCCTGGAGGTCCATAAAGACAAAGGATTGGAGATTTCATATCATTACGCAATTTTAAAACTGCCAAATATTCAATAATTCGACGTTTTACGTCATCTAATCCATAATGGTCTCGGTCTAAAACTTTTTTGGCATGTTTTAAATCGAAGTTATCGTCACTAAACTCATTCCAAGGTAAATCTAAAAATAAGTCTAAGTAATTACGTTGAATAGAATACTCTGCAACTTGCGGATTCATTCGCTGTAATTTAGATAATTCTTTATCAAAATGCTCGCCTACTTTTTCATCCCAAACTTTATCCTTAGCACGTTGGCGCATCTCTTCTACTTCCTCTTCATACGAAACGCCTCCAAGTTCTTCTTGAATGGTTTTCATTTGTTGATGCAAAAAGTACTCACGTTGCTGTTGGCTCATGTCGCTTTGTACTTTAGACTGAATGTCGTTTTTAAGCTCCAACTTTTGGAACTCAACATTCATATACTTTAAAGTAGTTAACGCACGCTCTTTTAAATCGTTTATCTCTAAAAGCTCTTGTTTTTCCTTTACTGTAAGATTCATGTTTGAAGACACGAAATTTACCAGAAACGAATTGCTTTCAATATTTTTAATTGCAAAAGTAGCTTCGGTAGGAATGTTTGGGCTTTCCTTAATAATTTGAAGCGACAATTCTTTTATAGAGTCTATTATTGCCGAAAACTCCTCGTTATCAACAGCTGGTTTAGCTTCTGCCACATCTTTGATAGTTGCTGTTATATAAGGTTTTTCAGAAACTATTGTATCAATCTCAAAACGTCTTTTACCTTGTATAATAATAGTAGTATTACCATCAGGCATTTTTAAAACTTTAAGGATTTTTGCTACTGTTCCTTTTTTATAAATGTCGTTTCCTGTTGGATTTTCTATAGTTTCATCTATTTGAGAAACCACACCTATTACCTTACTACTTTTATTAGCGTCGTTAATAAGCTTTATAGACTTGTCTCTACCTGCTGTAATTGGAATAACAACTCCAGGAAACAACACTGTATTACGTAAAGGTAATATTGGTAATGTTTCGGGTAGTGCTTCATTATTTATTTCTGCTTCATCTTCAGGTGTCATTAACGGGATTAACTCTGAATTTTCATCGAAATCCTGTAATGACAAACTGTCAAGACTTAAAAAATTAGATTTTGCCATATATCTTTTGTAGGTCATTCTGTCATTATAAATAACAAAATGCATTTTAATTAATCATTAAATATTCAAAACAAATGCTGATAATCAACAATTTAACATATCAACAAAGTTATTTACCTTTATATAATTTCAATAGTTATGCCATTACCAAAATATCACAGTAAAAACTTTTTTCAATTAAAGTGTAACAAATTAAAAACACATACATCTTTATACTAAAGCATTTGTTTTTTGACACTAACCAATCAAAATATAGAGCAGCTACTACAGCTATGTAAATTAGGCAACCAAAACGCGCAAATGGAAGTCTACAACCGGTATTACAAAGCTATGTATAATACTGCACACCGAATTGTAAAAGACAGCTTTGAAGCTGAAGATATCATGCAAGATTCTTTTTTAACCGCTTTTACAAAATTAGACAGCTTAAAAAACGAGTCGACTTTTGGATCATGGTTAAAACGAATTGTAGTAAACAATAGTATTTACCATTACAATAAAAACAGTAAATACAGTGATGTTCCTTTAGATAATGTAATGTATAAAATTGAAGATGAGCAAGGGATTGCCGAAGATTATGAATTTACCAATCTAAAAGCAACCCAAGTTATGCAGAGCATGAAGCAGCTTAAAGAAAATTACCAAGTTAGCTTAACACTACATTTAATTGAAGGGTATGATTATGAAGAAATTTCGGAAATCATGAATATATCACACGCCAATTGCAGAACAATGATATCTAGAGCTAAAGAAAGTTTGAGGCAAAAACTTCAGCCATTAGCTGAATTATAAGTAAACGATATGGAAAAAGATAACTTAAAGAATTTGTTTGAAAAGCTAGATGGTCAATTTGACATTGAAACTCCATCTATAGGTCATCAAGATCGTTTTTTGAGTAAATTAAAAACTCAAGATACTAAAGTAACAACGGTTAAATCCAAAGGTAAAAACATTTGGAAACCTTTAATGGCTGTTGCTGCATCAGTAATACTATGTTTAAGTCTTTTTACTATTACTCAGCAAGAGCCTGAAGTAAAAGATTTAGCTAGTGTGTCTCCAGAGTTATCAAAAACTCAAGATTTCTTTACAACAGCTATAAACAAAGAATTAGCATTACTTAAAGACGAGCGTTCTCCTGAAACCAAAGTTTTGGTTGACGATGCTTTAAAGCAGTTAAACATTTTAGAAAAAGAATACGAATTACTAAAAGTTGACCTTACCGAAAGTGGAGATGACAAACGAGTTATTTACGCTATGATCTCAAATTTTCAAACCAGAATTGACGTATTACAATCAGTACTAGAAAACATAGAACAAGTTAAACAATTAAAGCAACAAAATAATGAAATCAAAAATACTATATAACCTGTTTTTAACCTTGGTTTTAGTGATGCCACTATCTGTTATAGCTGGTGGAACAAGCTTAAAAGGCAAACACACTAAAGAAAAAACCATTAAAAAAGAGTTTACTGTTAACAGTGATGCTCTATTAAGAATAAAAAATAGCTATGGTAATATTAATGTAGCTACTTACGAAGGCAACACAACATCTATTGAAGTGGTTATAAAAACCAACGGAAATGATTTAGACGAGGTTCAAAAAAAGCTTGATGAAATTACTGTTGAATTTAACGCAACATCAAACGAAGTTGAAGCAAAAACCATTTTCAATAAAAACAAATCAAAGTCTTGGTGGAATTGGGGAAAAGGCAACAACATTAATATGGAAATTAATTACATAGTCAACCTTCCTATTACCAACAATGTCGATTTAAACAACGACTATGGTAGTATTACACTTGATAAGCTAGAAGGAAGCGCTATAATAAGATGCGATTACGGAAAGATTACCACAAAAGAATTAATGTCTGACAATAACATACTAAGCTTTGACTATACTAAAAACTGCTACTTTGAGTATATAAAAAGTGGTAAAATCAATGCTGATTACAGTGGTTATACTGTTGCAAAAACCAAAAATCTTGAAATTTCGGCTGACTATACAGACTCTACAATTGAAGTTGCTGAAAATGTAAGTTACAATTGTGATTATGGTTCAATTACCATTAACAATGCAAACAACGTAAATGGCAAAGGAGATTACCTTACTCAAAGACTTGGCAACATTTATAAAAATGTAAAATTGAATGCTGATTATGGTTCTATAAAAATTGCTAAAATGGCTGCAAATGCAGGAAATGTATTGATAGAGTCAGATTACGTTGGAATTACAATTGGCTACGATCCTGGATACAACTTTAATTTTGAAATTGATTTAGAGTATGCATCCCTAAAAATTGATGATGCTGTTGAAATTTCTAAAAAACGAATAGAATCTACTGACAAATATTACTTAGGACATAAAGGAAACCCAAATAGCGGAAACAACATTAAAATCACTTCAGACTATGGAAGTGTAACACTAAAAGAGAATTAATCAAAAAACACAACTGAACAATGAAAAAATCAATCTTATTTTTAGCCTTTTTAGCATGTTCGTTTATTGTAAACGCACAAAAAATAAAAGGAAATGGAAACATGACTACTATTACCAGATCAACATCAGACTATGATGGTATAAAATGCGCTGGGTCGTTTGATTACATTTTAGTAGCAGGAACTGAAGGTAACATAACTATCGAAGGAGAAGAAAACCTTTTAGAGTATATAGTTACCGAAGTTAAAGGTGGAAACCTTATCGTTAAAACCGAAAACAATGTTAACCTTAGAACAAGTAAAGGGAAAACAATTAAAATTACCATTCCTTTTAAAGACATCAATAATGTATCGCTTGCTGGTTCTGGAGACCTTTGGAACGAAGATAAAATTACCTCTACAAACCTCGACGTAGCTTTAGCTGGTTCTGGTGATGTAGTACTTAACGTAGAGGCTTCTTCTATAGTTGGAAAACTAGCTGGCTCTGGCGATTTAACGCTTAAAGGTAACACCAATGAGTTAGAAGCAAAAGTTGCTGGTTCGGGCGATTTTCATGGCTTTAATTTGCAGTCTAACCACACAAATGTAGCTGTTGCAGGTTCTGGTGATGCAGAAGTTGTGAGTAATATAAGTTTAAAAGCAAGAGTTGCAGGTTCTGGTGATATAGAATATAGAGGCAACCCAAAAACTGAAGACACTAAAGTTGCAGGCTCAGGAAGTATTAGCAACTAAAATAATTTCATCAATCAATTAAAAAAGCCACTCAATCCCATTACTTAGGAAGAGTGGCTTTTTATTTTTATCGTTTATATTTCTTAATACGTAATATTAATAACACCTGAAGTAATACTAAGGTCTCCTCCATCAGCATTGGTAACTACTCCTCCAAAAGAACCAACTAAATTTCCAGCTTCATTAACTGTTATATTTGATACAAAATCAAATGGAGGTCCTAATTCTGAAGGATAAAATACTGATGTTAATGTTAATTCAAAAGTATCATTAATTAAACCTTCTCCTGTAGTATCAACAGGTACTTCAAAATAAATTGAATATACAGATCCTGGAGATGTATCTACTCCTGTAACTTTTACCATTCCGTTTTCAACAGCTACACTAATATCTTCAAAATCAATTGGAGCTGTACCTGCAAAAAGGCTTAGTTCCTGATCAGGGTTTTCAACATTTACAACACATTCGCCTAAATCATCAACAATCGCTTGTAAGCTTCCGTCGTTATCTCCACATTCGGCAATTTGGTTTTCTAAAGCCAATTTGTAAGCATTACAATAATCAGCATAATTATCGTCAGTTGCATTATTAAAGTTTACCTCAGCTAAGTTAGTTGCGTTCGCTAAAGCTTCACAATCATCAAATCCGTTAGGATCTGAACAATCTCCTAAAGCGTCGATACTAGATTGAATGCTTCCATCAGGATCACCACAAGCAGCTAATAAGTTTTCTAATGCGGTTTTGTACGCAGAACACAATTGAGTATAGTTATCATCAGTAACCGAAACAAAAGCTAAAGCAGCTGTAGCTACTTCTTGTGCTGCAGCTTCACAATTTAAATTTCCTGAGTTTGATGTATCTATTTCACTATCTAATGGTTCGTTTTCGCAAGTAAATGCTGATAAAAGAATAAATAGAGAAAATAAAAAACTGAGTTTTTTCATAATAGTTTTGAGTTGAATTTTTACAAACATAATACTTTTAATTAATTTTCAGGATTAGATTTAGGTACTCTGAACAATAAAATTATTCCAAATAAGAAAAACAGAAATAAAAATACAATAGCATTTCGCATTGTACTTATGTGGTCAACAATAGCAAAAATAGCCATACCTATAACGATTCCTATTTTTTCAGCTACATCATAAAAACTAAAATATGAGGTTGAATCTTCAGTTTCTGGTAAATATTTTGAATACGTAGAACGAGCCAAAGCTTGTATTCCTCCCATTACCAAACCTACAAATGCAGCAGTAACATAAAAGTGTATTGGCAATGTTACAAAGTAAGCACAAACACATAAAAGCATCCATATAGCATTAATTACAATTAGCGTGTATTTGTTTCCAAAACGTTTTGATGCTCTCGAAGTCAATACAGCTCCTAATACAGCTACTAATTGAATTACCAGTATACTCACTATTAATCCTGTTCTTTTTTCATTATCATCAGCCCAAAGAATTTCTTTTTCACCAAAGTAAACAGCCATTAACATAATGGTCTGTACAGCCATACTAAATACAAAAAACGCATATAAATAACGCTTTAATCTTAGGTTTTGCTTAAGATCTTTCCAAACCGATTTAAGCTCAGTAAATCCGTTAAAAATTACACTTTTGGTTACTTTATGACCTTTAGATGCTCCTTTTGGTAATACGTAAAATGTGTACTGACTAAATATAATCCACCATAACCCAACTGTTATAAATGAAATTCTCATAGCTTCTATTGAAGCTGTATTTCGAGACTCTTCGGTTGTACCAACATCAAATCCAAACCACTCAGGAAACATAACCATAAAAAGGTTAAGAATTAATAATAACACGCTACCTATGTAGCCCAAACTAAATCCTTTTGCACTTATGCTATCCTGTTGGTCCTCGAACGCGATGTCTGGTAAATACGAATTATAAAACACCAAACTTCCCCAATATCCTATAAGTCCCATAAAATAGAATAGTAAACTAACGTGAATTAAATCTTTACTAAACCAATACAAACCTATACAACCTAAGCCACCAACATAACAGAAAAACTTCATGAACGTTTTTTTGTTTCCTACAAAATCGGCAATACCTGAAAGTATTGGTGATGAAAACGCAACCACAAGAAAGGTAAACGCTGTTACAATTTCAATTAAAACGGTTTGTTTAAATTCATATCCAAATGCCGAAACTAGTTCGGTTTTTGTTGCAAATAAACTCCCATAAAACAATGGAAAAATAGAAGATGCTATAGTTAAAGTATATACTGAATTTGCCCAATCATAAAATGCCCAAGCATTAAGAAGTTTTTTACTTCCCTTTTGAAGTTCTGCCATAGTTAGTTAAAATAAAAAGCTGCCCTTTTTAGGACAGCTTCTAAAGTAATCAAATATTTTTAGAATTTGGTGTTATCATTTAAACGATGTTACACCAAACTTTTTTGCTTCAGCTTTTGCCTTTGCAGCATTCTTTGTAAGATTAGCAATTCTAGTTTCGTTTGAAGGATGCGTACTTAAAAACTCAGGTGGTGCTTGTCCTCCACTTTGTGCTTGCATACGTTTCCAAAGTTCAGCACATTCATCAGGATTATAACCTGCAATAGCCATAATCATTTGTCCAATCTCATCAGCTTGCGTTTCATGACTTCTGCTAAAAGGTAGCATTCCTAATACATTTGAACCTACTCCATAAGACTGGTTAAATATATTTCTGGTTTGCTCATCTTTTATAGCAAAATTACCTGCTACTGCAAGACCTTGTTGTATATATGCAGCACTCATACGTTGTTGTCCATGGTTTGCTAAAGCGTGTGATACCTCGTGTCCCATAATGGCAGCTACTCCTGTTTCTCCATTTGCTATTGGTAAAATACCTGTGTAGAATACAATTTTTCCTCCAGGCATACACCAAGCGTTTACAGTTTCGTCATTAACTAAATTATATTCCCATTGGTAATCTTTTAAATACCCTTCATAGCCATTAGCATTTAACCAACGCTCAGCAGCAACTGCAATACGTTGACCAACACGTTTAATCATTTCAGCATCAGCAGTTCCTGTAACTACTTTGTTTTCAGTTAAAAATTGATCGTATTGCGAAAATGATGATGGAAACAATTGGTCGTTAGATACAAATGCCATTGTTTTTTTCCCTGTAAAAGGGTTTGTTGCACAAGATAAAAACAGTAATACTGTACCTAATGCAACGATGCTTTTTCTATAGTTCATTATTGATGGTGTTAAATGTTATTAGTTATAAATTTACAAAAATCATTCCATACAATTATGACACATAACATCATAAATTGTCACAATTAACTTACAGTTTAGTTCTTATTCTCCCACCAAGTGAAGCTCGGTAAAGTCTTTATCAACTATCATACTATTGTCTCCATTCATCTTAACATTAGCTAATGGAATATCGACATTATCAATTTGGATACTAGAAACCTTAAATGGCAATCCATGGAATTTTACTAAAAACTGCTGATAGTTTGCTGTAAACTTACCTTCTTTATGTTGCTGAATAATAAGCTGATTTGGCTTTCCTGTTAACTTAAACGTTCTAAAACTATAACGTCCTTTTATGTAGTCATAACCATCATGTGCATCATCATAAAACAGAGAATCTTCTTTACCTTCTTTGTAATATACATCTAATACTACTTGGTCTATTTCTTTTTCGTCTACATACTGCTGAACAGGATACTTTGGGATAATTGCTCCTTCTTTCACAAAAATTGGCATACTATCAATATCAGCATCAACCCACATTTCCTTTCCTCCATTAACAATTTCATTTGTCCAGAAATTAAACCATTTTCCTCTAGGTACAAACATGCGTCTGCCTCTTGCATTTTGTTCTAAAATTGGACAAACCAATATTTTTTCACCAAAAATAAACTCGTCATTTCTGTAATGTGTATGAACGTCTTCTTGATCAAACAACATTAATGATTTCAACATTGGAATACCTTCTTCAACATACTGCCAAAATGTAGTATATAAATATGGAAGTAATTGGTAGCGAAGTTCAATAAACTTTCTAACAATGTCTGTTACGTCTTCATCAAAAGCCCATGGTTCTTGATCGCCATGATCACCAGAAGAATGTACTCTACAAAATGGGTGAAATACTCCTAACTGAATCCAACGAGTAAAAAGCTCACCTTGTGGCTGTTCTGCAAATCCACCTATATCACTACCAGCAAATGAAAAACCAGACATTGCCATGCGTTGTGCTTGTATGTTTGCTATCCATAAATGCTCCCATGTTGCAACGTTATCACCTGTCCAAGTTGATGTATATCTTTGAGTTCCTGAATAGGCTGCTCTTGTAATTACAAATGGTCGTTTTGGATAAGAGTACTTTTTTAATCCTTGATATGTAGCTCTCGCCATTTGCATACCATAAATGTTATGCGCTTTTCTGTGACTACAAGGGTTACCATCATAATCGTGTCTTACATCGTTAGGGAAAGTTTTATTAGGTACTTCCATAACTGCAGGCTCGTTCATATCGTTCCAAACTCCTTTTACACCAATGTCTTCAACAAGCTCTTTGAATAAACCAGACCACCATTCTCTAACTTCAGGATTTGTAAAATCAGGGAAATAACATTCCCCAGGCCATACTTTACCTTTCATGTATGGTCCATCAGCACGTTTACAGAAGTAGTCTTTATCTAAAGCTTCTTTAAACACACTGTATTCCATATCTATTTTAATTCCTGGATCAATGATAACAACAGTTTTAAAACCATCGTCTGATAGTTCTTTAACCATTCTCTTAGGATCAGGAAAATAGTCTTTATTCCAAGTAAAACACCTAAAACCATCCATATAATCAATATCTAAATAGATAGCATCACATGGTATTCTTAACTCTCTAAATTTTTGAGTGATTTCTTTTACCTTACTTTCTGGATAATAGCTCCATTTACATTGGTGAAAACCTAAGGCCCAAAGTGGTGGTAATTGATGTGGTTTTCCTGTTAAATCTGTATAATTAGCAACTACATCGCTCATTTGAGGACCATAAATGAAATAGTAGTTCATTTCGCCTCCTTGAGCCCAAAAACTAGTGACGTTACGTCTTTCATTAGCAAAGTCAAAAAATGACCTAAAGGTATTGTCAAAGAAAATTCCGTAGGCTTTTTTATTGTGCAATGCTGTATAAAACGGTATTGTTTTATAGATTGGGTCTGTATTTTTACCATAAGCGTAAGAATCAGTTACCCAGTTTTCAAAACGTTTTCCTTTTAGGTTAAGCTTTGCTGGTTTATCTCCAAGACCAAAGTAACTTTCACCATCATGAGAGGCTTTGCTCATTTTTACAATATTGCCTCCAAACTCATAGCTTTCTTCCCAATGAAACCCTAATTCGTCTTCGTTTATCAAACTTCCATCAATAGCATCAAACAATGACACTCTAAGATCTAGTTTTGAAATTTCACAAATTAGTTTTGAAGTTGTGACTTTATAAACTTCCTTCTCTTCTTCAATCTCAAGTTTATTATATCCTCTACTTGCATATTTGGTTATTGCATAGGAAAAATCGTTTTCAAAATTGCCTGTTGTTGTAAACCTAAATCTCAACACACTATCTCTAACCACTGTTAATTCTAAAACAACATCATTGTCAGTTTTAAAATATAAGGTATCAACATCTTTGCTATACGAAACAATCTTTGAAGGAAATAAGTTCCCTTTATATTCTAATTCAGTATTTACAATCATAAGTCAAGGTTAATATACATAACAAAAAAACGTATAAGTTACCACATATAAAACATTAGTTTATAAGAATTATTAACTATAACGTTTTCGAAAATTTATTTTGAATATTTAAACGCTACCATACCTAAAGGCGGAATAGTAATCTCTACAGAATGCTTTCTATACTGCCAATCTTTTTTCTCTGACTTAAGCGTTTTGTTTTGATATTCACCTGTACCATTGTATGACTTTAAATCACTATTAAAGATTTCTTTAAGTGTTCCTTGTTTAGGTAAACCTATTCTATAGTCTTCCCTAGGAATTGGTGTCATGTTACACACTACAATAATGTTATCTTTTACTAGCTTACCTTTTCTTATATAGACAAGTACAGAGTTTTCAGAATCATTATAATCTATCCATTCAAAACCGTCGTTTGAAAATTGTTTTTGGTGTAAAGCAGGTTCACTTTTGTAGAATGTATTCAAATCTTTTATGAGTGTTTGAACACCTTTATGAACATCATACTGTAATAAATGCCAATCTAAACTTTGTTGAAAATTCCATTCTTCGCTTTGTCCAAATTCGGCTCCTTGAAACAGCAAGTTTGCTCCAGGATGTGTAAACATGTAACTATACAGCAATCGTAAATTTGCAAAGCGTTGCCATTCGTCTCCTGGCATTCTACCTAGTAAAGAACGTTTACCATACACAACTTCGTCATGTGATAAAGGCAGCATAAAATTCTCAGAAAACGCGTAGGTCATTGAAAACGTTAAATCATTTTGATGATGCTTCCTATAAATAGGTTCTTTTGCAAAATATTGAAGTGTATCGTGCATCCAACCCATCATCCATTTCATGCCAAATCCTAAACCTCCTAAAAAAGTTGGTTTTGACACCATTGGATATGCTGTAGATTCTTCAGCAATGGTTTGTACATCAGGAAACAAACTATAAACGGCTTCATTCATTTCTTTCATAAAATCAATAGCCTCAAGGTTTTCCCTACCTCCAAACTTATTGGGTTCCCACTCTCCTTCTTCTCTTGAATAGTCTAAAAACAACATAGATGCTACAGCATCAACCCTTAAACCATCTGCATGATAATGATCTAACCAAAAAATAGCGTTACTAATTAGAAACGATTTTACTTCATTACGACCATAGTTAAAAATTAGGCTTTTCCAATCAGGATGATAGCCTTTTCGCTTATCAGGATGTTCGTACAAATGTGAGCCATCAAAAAAACCGAGTCCGTGAGCATCTTCTGGGAAATGTGATGGTACCCAATCTAGAATAATTCCTATGTCATTTTGATGAAGTTTATCTACCAGAAGTTTAAACTCTTCAGGATACCCGAAACGCGATGTTGGTGCAAAATATCCTGTAATTTGATATCCCCAACTTGGGTCATAAGGATATTCCATTACTGGCATCAACTCTACATGTGTAAAGTTCATGTCCTTTACATAGCTTACCAACTCGTCAGCTAATTCTCGATAAGACAAAAACCGATTGTGTTCTAGCTTTCGTTTCCAAGACCCTAAATGCACCTCGTATACTGAAAATGGAGCATCCAAAGCATTATTAGCTTTACGCTTTTTCATCCATTTGGCATCATCCCAAGTATAATTTTCATCATCCCAAACTATTGAAGCTGTTTTTGGAGGATGTTCGCATCGTCTTGCGTAAGGGTCAGCTTTTTCAGTTATTATATCAGCATTATTACTATGTATTTTATACTTATACACACTGCCTTTCCCAACATTGGGTATAAAGCCTTCCCATATTCCGCTAGAATCCCAACGTACATTAAGTTGGTGTTGTTCATCTTCCCAAAAGTTAAAATCACCTATAACCGAAACAACCTTAGCACTTGGAGCCCAAACAGCAAAATACGTCCCTTTTACTCCATTTAAAGTAGTAATATGAGAGCCAAACTTTTCATAAAGTCTGTAATGCTTTCCTGCTTTGAAAAGACCAATATCAAATTCTGTAAACAAACTATGGGCTATTACCTTTTCCATATTGAGAATTAAACACTAAATGTACATAATTAAATACACTGTAAAAGTATTATTTCTTTTAAATAAATGTAATTTTAAGCTAATGGTTTCGACCAAAACCATAAAAAATTGAAAATTTAGAATTATGAAAAAGCTCTTTTTATTATTTGCTATTGGAATGTTATTTAGCTGCAATACTGTAGCGCAAAAAACAAAAACTACAAAAAAGGACGTTTACAAAGTGAACAAAACTGATGAAGAATGGAGACGCGTTTTAACTGATGAACAATTTTATGTTTTAAGAGAAAAAGGCACTGAAAGACCTCACACAGGCAAGTACAATTTACATTTTGAGAAAGGCACATATGCTTGTGCAGCTTGTGATGCTCAATTATTTGAAAGTGGAGATAAGTTTATGTCAGATTGTGGTTGGCCCAGTTTTGACAATGCCATTGAAGGTACTATAAAATATAAAGAAGATCGCTCTTTAGGAATGATTCGTACCGAAATTCTTTGCGCCAATTGTGGAGGACATTTAGGACACATTTTTAACGATGGACCTACTGCAACAGGAAAACGTTTTTGTGTAAACTCTGCGAGTTTAAACTTTGACGCTAAAGCTGAAAAAAATTAGCACCTAGTCATTGACTTAAGTGTTATCTTTACACTTATGGAAAATACAATAATTTCTGGTATAATCAAACAGTTTGAATATTACAAAACTGCTGCTGACAAAACATTTGACCAACTATCTTTTGACGATATAAATTGGCAACCAAATGATACCTCAAATAGTATTTCTATAATTGTTAAACACATGGTAGGAAATATGTTGAGTAGGTGGACCAATTTTTTAACAGAAGATGGTGAAAAAGATTGGAGGCATCGCGAACAAGAATTTGTGGCAACTTACACAACTAAAAACGATGTATTGCAAGCATGGGAAATGGGTTGGGACTGTTTGTTTGACGCTATACAACCACTTAAAGATTCTGATTTAGAACGTATAGTTTACATTAGAAATGAAAAGCATACTGTAGCTGAGGCTATCTTTAGGCAATTAGGACATTACCCTTATCACATCGGTCAAATTGCTTATATAGGAAAATTGCTAAAAGAGAATCATTGGAAATCATTATCTATTCCCAAAGGACAATCTGAAGCATTTAACAAAGAAAAATTCAACAAAAACAGAAATTAACTTTTTTTCACTTCAGATTTTACAATGTGATGTTTTTTATAAGGCCTAATAATTAGTCGTGCTTCCCTATCAAAACGAATGTAATTATACACCCAGTTTATAAAAACAACTGCTCTGTTTCTAAATCCTATTAAAAAGAATAAGTGAACAAACATCCAAACAAACCATGCAAACACACCTTGAAATTTAAACGACTCTAAATCTACAACCGCTTTATTACGACCAACTGTTGCCATTGATCCTTTATCGTTATACTTAAACGGTTTCATGGGTTTACAATCTATTAATCTCACCAAGTTATCTCCAAGTTGTTTTCCTTGTTGAATAGCAGGTTGAGCCATCATAGGATAACCTTGCGGAAAATCTTCGGTTTGCATGCAAGCAATATCACCTACAGCAAAAATGGTGTCAAACCCTTTTACTTGGCTAAACTGGTTTACCACTATTCTATTACCTCTTGCAATGTAATCTTGAGCATCTAATCCTTTTATGGTAGCACCTTTAACACCTGCAGCCCAAACAACAGTTGCAGTTTCAAAAGTAACATCAGTATTAGTGGTTACCGTTTTGCCATCATATCCTGTAACTCTTAAATCCTTCCAGATGTTAACACCTAGTTCTTCAAGAAAATCTTCAGCTTTTTTAGAAGCCTTTTCACTCATTTCTTTCAACACTCTGTCACCAGATTGCACAAGATTTATTTGTGCTAAACGCGTATCTAAATCAGGATAATCTTTAGGTAAAATGCCTTTCTTTATTTCGGCTAAAGCACCAGCTAACTCAACTCCTGTTGGTCCTGCTCCTACAATTACAAAATTCATTAAAGCATTACGCTCATCAAGGTCTGATGTGAGTAGCGCATCTTCAAAATTTTCTAAAATTAAACTTCTAAGATTAAGCGATTGTGGTATGCTTTTCATAGCCATACTATGCTTTTCAATCGATTGGTTACCAAAATAATTGGTTTCAGAACCTGTTGCAATAACCAGATAATCGAACTTTAAATCACCAATATCAGATTTTACTACTTTATTTTCGGCATCAATCTCCTTCACATTTGCCATTCTAAAGAAAACATTAGGAAAATTTTTCAATATTTTTCGCAATGGATATGCAATAGAATCAGGTTCTAATCCACCTGTAGAGACTTGATATAGTAAAGGCTGAAACGTGTGATAATTGTGTTTATCCAATAAAACAACTTGTGCTTCTTTTTTTGATAATCTTCTGGCAAGAGAAATGCCTGCAAATCCACCACCAATAATAACAATGCGTGGATAACTCACTCTAGGTATATTCATAAAGCTTAACTTTCAATACAAAGGTAGCAAAACATATAATTTTTTGTTAGCTAAATTCATATTTCAATTTAGGTTTTGTAAATTCGTAGCTTCAAAATAAGACAAAACAAATTCTCATGAGTAAATACGATATTATTGTTCTTGGAAGTGGTCCTGGAGGCTACGTAACTGCTATTAGAGCTTCTCAATTAGGTTTTAAAACTGCAATTGTTGAAAAAGAAAGTCTAGGTGGTGTGTGCTTAAATTGGGGTTGTATTCCAACAAAAGCATTGTTAAAATCTGCACAAGTATTTGAATACTTAAAACATGCTGAAGATTACGGATTATCAGTTAAAGACGCTGATAAAGATTTTGATGCTGTTGTAAAACGTAGTCGTGGTGTAGCAGATGGTATGAGCAAAGGTGTTCAGTTTTTAATGAAAAAGAACAAAATTGACGTTATTGAAGGGTATGGAAAAGTAAAACCTGGAAAGAAAGTTGAAGTTGACGGTAAAGACTACAGTGCTGACCATATTGTAATAGCAACTGGAGCTCGTTCTAGAGAGTTACCTAGCTTACCACAAGATGGTAAAAAAGTAATAGGTTACCGCGAAGCAATGAGCTTAAAAGAGCAACCTAAAAAGATGATTGTAGTAGGTTCTGGAGCTATAGGTGTTGAGTTTGCTTACTTTTACAACTCTATGGGAACTGAGGTAACTATAGTTGAGTACTTACCTAATATTGTTCCTGTTGAAGATCAAGACGTATCTAAACAACTAGAACGTAGCTTTAAGAAAAGTGGTATTAAAATCATGACTTCAGCCGAAGTAACTAAAGTTGACACTTCAGGAAAAGGTGTTAAGGCTACTGTAAAAACATCTAAAGGAGAAGAAGTTCTTGAAGCTGATGTAGTATTATCTGCAGTAGGAATTAAAACTAATATTGAAAACATAGGATTAGAAGACGTAGGTATTGTTGTTGATAGAGATAAAATTTTAGTAAATGATTTCTACCAAACCAATATACCTGGTTATTATGCTATTGGAGACGTTACTCCTGGTCAAGCATTAGCTCACGTAGCCTCTGCTGAAGGAATTCTTTGTGTTGAAAAAATTGCAGGAATGCATGTAGAAGCTTTAGACTACGGAAACATTCCTGGTTGTACATATTGTACTCCAGAAATTGCTAGCGTTGGTTTAACCGAAAAACAAGCTAAAGATCAAGGTATCGATATTAAAGTTGGAAAATTCCCATTCTCAGCTTCTGGTAAAGCAAGTGCTGGTGGAAATAAAGAAGGCTTTGTAAAAGTTATTTTTGATGCCAAATATGGTGAGTGGTTAGGATGCCACATGATTGGTGCTGGCGTAACTGATATGGTTGCTGAAGCTGTTTTAGGTAGAAAACTAGAAACTACAGGTCATGAAGTATTAAAAGCAGTACATCCTCACCCAACAATGAGTGAAGCGATTATGGAAGCTGTTGCAGATGCTTATGATGAGTGTATTCATATCTAAACAAAACAAACTAATAGATATAAAAAGCAATCCTTAATTTGGGTTGCTTTTTTTTATAATACAAGTCCCATTCCTATGAACAATCCATTAGGAGCTATTTCTTCAAATCCTATGGTGTATTTCATGTGAGCATCTAATGAAGGTGTGATATTATAAGACGCACTTATATCTGCTCTTACCTTAAATTTACTAGAGAAAAAATCAAAAAAGTAATTAAGACTAGGTCCTGCAAGTAAGTTAAAATTGTTAGCCACTTCATATTTGGCATAAATAGGAGCATTTATAAACTTAAAATCACTAAGCCCAATGTATAACACTTCAGGTTGCAAAGAAAAGGTTTCGTTAATTTCAAACTCAGTAAAAGCACCTAAATAAAATCCTGTTTCAGTTTCAGTGTTTGCTCCAAAATTAGCTTCTTCTACATTAAAAAACGTAAGGTTTAAACCTCCTTTAACTCCAAAATTCACTTCATTTTGTGAATGCATTGTAAATGTTGAAATACAAAAAAATAGTAATAGATTAAATCTCATAGTTAGTTATGTGGTTGGTTAAATTATGTGTCTAGAACTTAAATCTAGAGCCTAAATTAAATGAAGAACGCGATTTACCTTGATAATGTTGTGTATTAAAACCTTCATTCTCAAACTGCTCAGTCATTAACAAATTAAATCGCGCATAGATATTCAAATTATCATTAACATCATATTGAACTCCAGTAGTCATGGACATGGAGTATTCGCGTGGAACTCCTGTATTATCTGTGAGAATATTAACTTTTGGACCAGCCATTACACTAAATTTATTTGTAACTCCATATTTTAAAAGAAAAGGATATTCAAAATAATTAAAATGCGGTGTAATGGTTTTATGCAGTTCTGTTCTCAAGGTCCAATTATCTCCAAGTATGTCGTATTCTGAAAAATAACTACCATAAAAGTAATTAATCCCTAAATCTGAATTCAAGACTTCGTCACTTTGTGTAAAAGAATCTATTGGTTGAGTGCTCGTTTCTTGAGCGTTAATAGTTTGAAAAAGACCAACTAATAACAGGCTAGAAATTAATCGTTTCATATGGTTGAGTATAGTATTTTACACTAATTTACAACAACATAGAATAAGTATTTCACAAAAGAACCTTAAATTATAGCTTAAAAAAAGTTAATTAACTAATTATAACTTTATAAAAAGCTTTGAATACCAAGCTCATAGCTTTGTAAACCAAAACCAACTATTACGCCTTTTGCATTAGGAGAAACATAGGATACATGTCTAAACTCTTCCCTATCAAATGTGTTGGAAATATGAACTTCTACAACAGGAGTTTCAATGGCTTTTACAGCATCACCTATACCAACAGAAGTATGTGTATAAGCAGCAGCATTTAATACAATACCATCATAAGCACCATAACCAGCTTCATGAAGTCTATTAATAATTTCGCCTTCAATATTTGACTGAAAGTATTCAATGCTTACGTTTTTATACTTTTCTTGTATTGTATCAAAAAACTCATTAAAAGTTAAGCTACCATATATATTGGTTTCACGTTTACCTAGCAAATTTAAATTAGGTCCATTAATAATAATTAGTTTCTTCATATAGTAAAGATATTAAAAAAAGGTATAAAAAAAGCCGAAGCAACTGCTTCGGCTTTTTTCAACTATTATTTTTTATAATTAGAAGTGAAAAGCAAATCCAATTAAACCTTGGAAAGCGCTTTCAGCTTTTTCCTCATCTAAAGTTACATTGTAACGTACAGTTGGCTCAATACTTACGTTTGGAGCAACAAACCAAGCATAACCACCTTGTACACCAACCCAGTTAGCGTTGTTTCCATCTTGAGAAACACCTGTAAAATCAACTCCTACAGGAAACTGTCCGTCGATGTAGTATTTTGCCCCAACTTTGTAAGCAAAGATTCCATCGTTAAAACCATCATCAGCATAACCTAAACCAGCTTTAACCGCTAAGTTATCCATAACAAAATAACCAGCTTCAGCACCAGCAGACCAAGCAGTGTTCCCATCAATAGATGTTAAAGAAAATGCTGTACTTCCTGTTGTCCAAGAACCAGTGTTGATTTCAATAACCATACTTCCTTCTGATAAAGCAGTTGATGCGTTGTCAGAATCTTGAGCGTTTACATTAGATAATCCTAATACTGCAGCAGCAGCAAATAAAAATAATTTTTTCATAATTGATTAAGTTTTTTTTAAATTGAGGTTGCGAAAGTATATAGAAGTTTTATATCTACACAACATTTTAACAAGAATTTTCTTAACTTTTTAATTATCAGAACATAAAAAAAGCCGAAACGAATGTTTCGGCTTCATTTTTTATGTTTTGGAATATTATAACCCAAACTCAATACCTAAAGAAATTGCATCGAAAGATCCACCATCAACACTTACTCCCTTATAAGATAAAACGATATCTAAAGATTCGCTTACTCCATATTGTACTTTAGGAGCATAGTAAAATCCACCATCGTTACCATCTGGACTTAGTCCTATTGCGTATCCTAAGTCAGCTCCTAAAGTAAATTCTTCAGAAACAGCAAAACGACCAGCAGCAGCTATTGGTAAAAATCCTGCATCGTCTACATCAATAGATGTTCCTAATACTTCAACAGAATCTCCAAAATAGTGATGATAACCAGCAGCAACACCTGCATTGAAGCTTTCAGAAACTTCCCATAAATAATTTGCGTCTAAATTAACTCCAAAAGTGTAAGAGTCTCCAGCATCTCCAATTGGTAATGCAGCACTAATTCCTGCATTAAAATCTTGGGCTTTAGCAGTAAATCCAAAAGCTACCATAGCAGCTAATAACATTAATTTTTTCATAATATTTAAAGTTTTTAAATTGATTATTAGCAAACTAAACACTTTTTTTTGAATTTTTCACATTTTTATCGCTAGTTATTAACAATTTTATACACATTAATTTTTAAAAACATGATTATCAATACTTTAAAAAATACGTTATTAACAATTTTTAAGAAATATACGACATATGACGTACTGATTTTGACTAATTTACAGTAAAAAAGTACTATTTTTACCCAATGAAATGGCTAAATGCACTCAAAGATTATAAACATTATCTCAAAATTGAAAGAGGATTGTCTGATAATTCAATTACTAATTATGAGTATGATGTTCAAAAACTTATCACCTATTTAGAAGCAAATAACATTAATCAATCGCCTGATGTAATTGATTATGATACTATACAACCATTCATTTACGAATTATCAAAATCTCTTAATGCTAGGTCACAATCGCGTTTAATATCTGGTTTGCGTAGTTTTTTTAGCTACTTGGTATTTGAAGATTACAGAACCACAAATCCTTTAGACCATATAGAGTCGCCTAAAATAGGCCGAAAACTACCAGACACTTTAAGTATTGAAGACATCGACTCGCTTATAGCTGCTATTGATATTACCAAAGAGTATAATGGAATACGAATTGGTGAACGTGATAGAACAATACTAGAAACACTTTACAGTTGCGGATTGCGTGTAAGCGAACTTACTAACCTAAAGCTATCTGATCTTTATTTTGATGAAGGATTTATAAAAGTAACAGGTAAAGGTAATAAGCAACGGTTTGTGCCTATTGGAAAAAACACTCAAAAGTACATTAACATCTATAAAAACGAAGTGCGTACAACTATTAATGTTCAAAAAGAGTTTAAAGACACTTTATTTTTAAACAATAGAGGGAAACAGCTTACTCGTGCTATGATATTTACAATTATTAAACAGCTAGCAAAGAAAACTGGTCTTCAAAAAACTATTTCTCCACATACATTTAGACATTCGTTTGCTACTCATTTATTAGAAAATGGTGCCGATTTAAGAGCTATACAACTTATGTTAGGTCATGAAAGTATTACCACTACCGAAATTTATATGCATGTTGATAGAACTCACTTAAAAGACGTACTTACTCAGTTTCATCCAAGAAAATAATGTTCTTCATAATTTTTTCTAAAAATCAGTCCTATCTTTGTGACCCTTTTTTAGATTATGTGTCTTAACACAAAAGCCCTTACATCAATCAATACTTATGGAAAATAGCAAGCTACTCTACATAGAATGCTTAAATAATGATAAATACCTCGAAGAGTTAATTACCGATAGTTATAAATGGCGTTTTGCTTTAGAAAACTCAAATATTGGTGTTTGGGATTGGAATGCAAAAACTAACGAAGTCTTTTATTCTGAAGAATCTAAACAAATGATAGGCTATGAAGATTATGAAATTGGAAACACATCAGACGAATGGGACAAAAGAGTTCATCCTGAAGATAGAGAAGCCTATTACAGAGACTTTAATGCACACTTAAGAGGCGAACTTGATATCTATATAAACGAACATAGAATACGCTGTAAAGACGGAAGTTATACGTGGATTTTAGATAGAGGTAAAGTTGTTAGTAAAGATAACGATGGTAAACCTACAAGAATTATTGGTACGCACTCCAATATCACCAAACGTAAAGAAGTTGAAGAGGCATTAAAAATAAATCTTGACCTTATAACTAATCAAAACGATAGATTGCACAACTTTACTCATATTGTATCTCATAACCTACGCACACACGTTGGTAACTTTGAGAGTATTTTAGAGTTTTATGACCAAGCTAGTTCTGAAAGTGAAAAAGAAGACATGGTTAATCATTTAAAAACTATTTCAAAATCTTTAACTGAAACCATAACCGATTTAAATTCTATCATTAGTATTAAATCAAAGTCAGATACCAAAGCACTTAATCAAAGAGTAAACTTAAGAGACGTTGCAAAAAAAGTTATGGAAAGCTTAGTGCTTGATATTAAAAAACATAATGTTTTAATTGAAAATCTTATTCCTGAAACAATTTATTTAAACACCAACGTAAGTTACTTAAATAGCGTTATACACAATTTAATTTCAAACAGTATTAAATACAGTAGTAAAACACGTCAACCCATAATAACATTAAATTGCGATGTAACTATTAACACTATTCAACTTACTGTTAAAGATAATGGTATTGGTATAGATTTAAACAAACATAAAGACAAGATTTTTCAGCTTTACCAAACATTTCATGGCACACAAAGAGAAGACTCCAAAGGCATAGGTTTATATATCACAAAAACCCAAGTAGAAGCTCTTGGAGGAACTATTGAAGTTGATAGCACTCCTAACCAAGGCACTTGCTTTAAAGTCACATTAAACACATAAAAAAAGCACCTTTTTAGGTGCTTTTTTTACGTTGTAGTAGTTTATATATTCTATTTAGCAATATTAACTGCTCTTGTTTCTCTAATTACAGTAACTTTAACCTGACCAGGATACGTCATATCTGTTTGGATTTTTTGTGAAATCTCAAACGATAAGTTTGCTGCTTGATCATCAGATACTTTTTCACTTTCAACAATTACACGAAGCTCTCTACCTGCTTGTATTGCATAAGCTTTATTAACTCCTGTAAATCCAAAAGCAACGTCTTCAAGGTCTTTTAACCTCTGAATATAAGAATCTAGCACTTGTCGTCTTGCTCCTGGTCTTGCTCCTGAAATAGCATCACACACCTGAATAATTGGCGATAATAAAGTAGTCATTTCTATTTCGTCGTGGTGCGCTCCAATAGCATTGCATACTTCTGGTTTTTCACCATATTTTTCAGCCCATTGCATTCCTAAGATAGCGTGAGGCGTTTCGATATCAGCTTCACTATCTGGTACTTTTCCTATATCATGTAATAATCCAGCACGTTTAGCTAGTTTTGGGTTTAGGCCTAATTCTGCAGCCATAACACCACATAGCTTAGCAACTTCACGAGAGTGTTGTAATAAGTTTTGTCCGTAAGACGAACGGTACTTCATACGTCCTACAAGCTTTATAAGTTCAGGATGTAATCCA
This sequence comes from Meridianimaribacter sp. CL38, assembly GCF_004328055.1. Taxonomy (NCBI): domain Bacteria; kingdom Pseudomonadati; phylum Bacteroidota; class Flavobacteriia; order Flavobacteriales; family Flavobacteriaceae; genus Meridianimaribacter; species Meridianimaribacter sp. CL38. Next base: position 42,055 of record NZ_QKWS01000003.1, read on the forward strand.
TGAATTCCTAAATCAATTACAGTACGCTTACCTACTTCAATAATCTCCTGCTCTATTTGTTTCTGCGTCTTTTTAACAACCTCTTCAATACGTGCAGGATGAATTCTACCATCAGTTACCAACTTATGTAACGATAAACGCGCTACTTCTCGTCGTACAGAGTCAAAGCATGATAAAATGATTGCTTCAGGTGTGTCATCAACAATAATCTCTACTCCTGTTGCAGCTTCAATAGCTCTAATGTTTCTACCTTCACGACCAATAATGCGTCCTTTAACGTCATCAGATTCGATATTGAAAACCGATACACAGTTATCAATAGCTTCTTCAGTACCTATACGCTGAATGGTGTTAATAATAATTTTCTTTGCTTCTTGTTGAGCGGTAAGTTTAGCTTCTTCTATTCTATCTTGAATAAAGGCCATTGCATCAGTTTTAGCTTCACCTTTAAGTGACTCTACCAATTGTGCTTTTGCATCCTCAGCAGAAAGTCCTGAGATAACTTCTAATTGCTGAATTTGGCTTTTATGCGCTTTTTCGAGCTCTACTTTTTTCTTCTCTAAAAAGTCTAAACGAAAATCATAATCTTTGATTTTCGCGTCTAGTTCTTGATTGGCTTTTTTACTTTTTGAAAGCTCGTTAGATACTTGAGACTCTTTATCTCTAGTTCTTTTTTCGGCTTCAGCCATTTTTTTATCTCTAGATAAAATCACCTTTTCGTGTTCAGACTTTAGCTCGATAAACTTTTCTTTTGCCTGAAGTATTTTATCTTTTTTAATCGATTCTCCTTCGGAGTTTGCTTGCTTTATAATTGAATCTGCTTCACTTTTAGCATTCTTTATAAGCTTTGATGCGTTGCTTTTTTCTAATGATTTTGCAACTATATATCCAAGTATTACTCCTAATACTATTCCTCCAACAATTAATAAAATTGTGTTCGTTTCCATGTTTAGTTAGTGTTTATATATAAAAAAAGCCTACATCAGTTGAGCATTTTGTATAAACTCCTTAAAAACAAGTTTAGGGCTAACAAGCTGATCAAGGATCCATTCAAAGATGGCTTGCTTTTACAGCTTAAACTCACCCTTTTTAAAGAATTAACGTTGAGTTTATCAAAAAAAATAACTAATGTAGGCAGTAACCTTATGTTTTATTTAAAAGAACGTTAGGCTGATAAATGTTTGTGTAATAGTTCATCAAGTGCTGATAACTTGTTTTGAACTTCTTCACTCACATTTGCCTTATCTATTTGTTTTTGCTCTACCTGAGATGCAAACTGTAACGCACACATGGCCAATACATCTTGCTTATCTCTGACAGAATAATTCTGCTCAAACTGAGAAATCATGTCTTCAATTTTCTTTGCAGCTCTTCTCAAACCTTCTTCTTGGCTTGGAGCAATCGTTAAAGGATATACTCTATTTGCTATTGAAAGCTTTATTTTAAGCTGTTCTGCCATGATTTATTTTACTAACATTATTCAGATAATTGCGCTATACAATGGTCAATATCCCTGATTAATGTATTTATTTTGAGCTTAGTTTCTCTATTATCTTCGCCACTGCCAAGTAATGAATTTGCCATTTTTAGAGCTTCATACTTTTCAACCCAAGAACTTATTTCTTCTTGTTGTTGAATATTTTTTTGTTGTTGTATTGCTAATTCTTCTGAAAGTTTAGCATTGGTTTGCCTTAAAACCTCTAGTTTGTGCAAAACCTTGCTAATTTTATTCTCTAAAGAATCTACAATATCTTCAATTTTACTCATTTACAAATTTCAATACTGTTGAAACAAAGTTAACATACCAAATCAAAAATTACAATTGTTTTACAATAAATTTTAAAATATTTAATTAATAGTATGATAAGCAATCAATATTTAATGAATAACTCTTTATGCTTTTGAAGATTACATTCAAATTAATATTTTAGCTATTATAATTCCATATATGAAATACCTTTTTTCAATCCTTTTTTGCTCGCAATTCTATAGTGCTTACGCACAATACCCTCAAGATTACTTTAGGAATCCTTTGGATATTGACCTTGTTTTATCTGGTACATTTGCTGAGTTGCGTTCTAACCACTTTCACTCAGGATTAGACATTAAAACACAACAACGCACAGGCTTAAAGGTTTATGCTGCTGCTGAAGGTTATGTGAGCAGAATTAAAATTTCACATTATGGTTATGGTAAAGCGTTGTACATTACTCATCCTAATGGATATACTACGGTTTATGCACATTTAGAGAAATTTTCGCCAAGAATTGAAGAATACATCAAGCAGTGTCAATACCAAAAAGAAACTTATGAAGTAGAGGTCTTCCCTACTCCTGACGAGCTTCCCATTACAACTGACGAAATGGTTGCTTTCTCAGGAAACTCAGGGTCTTCTGGCGGACCACATTTACACTTCGAAATTAGAGATAATGCTGAAAGACCTATAAACCCAATGCTCTTTGGCATGGATGTAAAAGATTCTAAAAAGCCTTTAATTTCTGGTATATATGCCTATCCTAAAGACGAAAATTCGCATGTGAACAATTCAAAAAAACGTGTTGAACTAAGATTAATACCAAATAAAAATGGTGATTATTCCGTTGAAAGTGTTGAAGCTTATGGAAATATTGGGTTTGGTATAGTAAGTTATGACCAATTAGATGGAGCCAATAATAAAAATGGTGTTAGTAACATTCAAACCTTTTTTAATGGCAACAAGAGTTTTGAAATGGATTTTAAGCGTTTTAGTTTTAACGAAACCAAACACATCAATCGTTATATAGATTTTGAAATTTATAAAACGAAACGCTCAAGAGTTCAAAAATTATTTGCACAATCTGGTAATACACTTAGTATGCTTAAAGATTTAGATAATAATGGGTATTTAATTGTTGAGGACAGCACCTCTTCGGTTTATAAAATTAGAGTTAAAGATTTTAAAGACAACGATGCGTGGATTACCATTCCTATTATTGGAAAAAAAGAAGTCAAAAAAGAACAAGAAGAACTCAACGATATTAAACCGCTACACTTTGCGTATGCCAACCAAGTAACTACTTTAGAAAAAGGTAATGTTTCGGTTTATATTCCTAGCAATACGTTTTACGATGACCTTCATTTAGATTTTAATGTTAGTAGCGACACCCTATTAATGCATAAAGATGTGGTACCATTACTTAAAAGCTATACCATAAATTATGACATAAGCAATTATAACGATGTTGATAAAGACAAACTGTTTATTGCTGAACTTGTTGGGTATTATCAAAGACCATCTTATGTGTATACAACCCGAAAAGGAGATGTGCTTTCAGCTAGAACAAAATCCTTAGGAACATTTGCTTTACAAAGCGATTTAGTAGCTCCTACTATTACTCCTGTTAATTTTACCGATGGTAAGTGGATGAGTAAATCCTCCGAATTGAAAGTGAAAATAGCCGATGATCTTTCAGGCATTAGTAATTACAGAGCAACTGTAAACGGAAAATGGATTTTAATGGAGTATGAATACAAAACAGGTGTATTAACCCATAATTTTGATGATGGTATTGTTACTGATACCGAAAATAAATTAAAAGTAATTGTTACTGATAATGTAGGAAATAGTTCTACTTTTGAAGCAACCTTTTTCAGAAAATAAAATTTACAGCATTTGAAACCACTTACCAACTATCTACTTTTGTTTTTCTTTGTCTTGTCTACAATGGCTTTTTCACAAAACGCTACCATTAGAGGTGTAATATTGGATGAAAACGATACTCCTATTTATGATGTAAATATCAAAGCAGGTGATTTAGGAACAGCAACAAATATAAACGGGTTTTACGAACTAAAAATACCAGCAAACCAAGATGTAACCATTGTTTTTACACATTTATCACATAAACCAATAACACAAACTTTTAACCTAAAAAGTGGTCAAGAACTGGAATTTAACCCAGTAATGAAAGTTGATGTAGAGCAAATAGGTGTTGTTGTAATTAACACAAATACAAGACAATCAGTAACTGGAGTAACCACAATAGCTCCCGAAATGATTAGAACCATAAAAGGTGCGCAACCAGGAGTTGAAAACATCTTAAAAACATTACCAGGTGTAAATATTTCCAATGAATTGAGTACACAATATTCAGTAAGAGGTGGAAATTTTGATGAAAACTTGGTATATGTTAACGAAATTGAAGTGTATCGTCCGTTTTTAATTCGTTCTGGTCAACAAGAAGGGTTGAGTTTTGTGAATACTGACTTGGTCCAAAATGTAGATTTTTCAGCTGGTGGTTTTCAAGCAAAGTATGGAGATAAACTATCTTCGGTATTAGATATTACGTATCGAAATCCAATAAAGTTTGGTTTAAGAGCAGACTTAAGCTTGCTTGGAGGAAGTATTGCTGCTGAAACTGTTAGTAAAGACTCTAAGTTTTCAGGTATTGTAGGTTTGCGTTATAGAGACAATAGTCTTTTAATAAACTCTTTAGAAACCGAAACTAATGTAGTTCCTGTTTTTGCAGATGCTCAAACCTATTTAACGTATAAGTTTTCTGATAAATTTCATTTAAATTTCCTTGGAAACCTTTCACTTAACAAATACGATTTTAAACCTCAAAACAGACAAACCAACTTTGGTACTATAGATAATCCTGTAGCTTTATTGGTGTTTTATGAAGGTCAAGAAAAAGACCGTTACCAAACTGCTTTTGGAGCATTTAAAGCTAATTATTTTGTAAACGATGACCTAACCTTAAAACTCATTACTTCTGCGTATCACACGACTGAAGAGGAATACTTTGATATTTTAGCACAATACAGACTAGGTGAAGTCAATAGCAATATTGGAGACGAAGACTTAGGTGAAGTGGAGTTTAGTGAAGGTATTGGCTCTCAACTTACGCATGCTAGAAATAACCTTGATGCTGTAATTGTAAATGTTGAGCACAAAGGAGACTATAAAATTGATGAAGAAAGCACACTTGAGTGGTCAGCAAAATATACTCATGAAGATATTAGAGATCGTCTAGTAGAATGGGAAGTTATTGATAGTGCAGGTTTTTCAATAAACCCACCAAATATTGATGCGTTTAACGATCAACCTTACTCGCCTTACGAAGGACCACTTGTCGCATTCCAAAATGTAAGAGCAACCAATAAAGTACTTATTGACCGTTTACAAGCCTATTTACAATATAGCAAGCGTACAAAACTAGGAGAACACGACGTGTTTTATAATGCTGGAGTACGTGTGCACAACTGGAATGTTAGTGGTGACGCTATTGAAAGTAAAAGTCATACCGTATTTAGCCCAAGAGCTCAATTTGCCATAAAACCAAATTGGGAAAAAGACATGCTATTTAGGTTTGCTGCTGGTATGTACTACCAACCTCCTTTTTACAGAGAATTAAGAGACTCTTCTGGTGTAGTACAACCAGATGTAAAAGCACAAAAATCAGTTCATTTTGTATTAGGAAACGAATACAGTTTTGAACTTTGGGACAGACCTTTCAAACTTGTATCTGAAGCCTATTACAAAAGTCTGTCTGATGTAAATCCTTACACTTTAGAAAACGTTCGAATTCGTTACAGAGCAAAAAACAATGCTAAAGCCTATGCTTATGGTCTTGACTTAAGACTTAATGGTGAGTTTGTAAAAGGCACTGAAAGCTGGTTTAGTTTTAGCTACCTTAAAACCGAAGAAAACATTGAAGACAGAGGGTATATTGCAAGGCCAACAGATCAACGTTTAAAATTTGGAGTACTGTTTCAAGATTATGTACCAAGTATTCCTGATTTAAAAATGTATCTTAATTTGGTTTATAACACAGGTGTTCCAGGAGGTTCTCCAAGTTATGCTGACCCATACGACTACCAAAACAGATTAAGAGATTACAAACGTGCCGATTTAGGTATAAGCTATGTGCTTGTTGACCAAAACAAAACCTATAATAGTAGTTGGAAACGTCATTTTAAAGAACTTACCATAGGTTTTGAAATCTTTAATATGTTTGACGTACAAAACTCAATTACCAACACTTGGGTAAGAGATGTGTATAGTAAGCGTCAATATGCCATCCCAAATTACCTAACACCAAGAGTATTTAATGTAAGGTTGTCTACTAGGTTTTAAAGGAATATAATGAAGAAAATATTGTTTCCAATAATAGCATTAATACTTTTCTCTAGCTGCAAATCAGAAAGTAAAGAAAGAGAAAACACATTAGAAAGTAATAAAAAAACTATTTCTAAAGCATCTAAGCTAACTGAACAATACAACCTATTTGTTGAGCAATTTCCAATAATTAAAACTCCTATTAAAATAAAAGCTTGTGATGATGATTTTAGTGAGTTTATCCAATTAAACGACACAAACAACATTCTTGACAGGGAAGAATTCAATTACATCTATGGAAAAATTAAAATTAATGAAGAGTATATTGCTGTAATTACACTAGAAGAAGCTGAGTGTTTTATGCCAATATTAACAACTTTCAAGATTAATGGTGAAATAGTTAATTCAAAAGAATTGATGATTGGACTTTGTGGATCTGACCCATGTTTTGAATGTGAAGAATTAATGGAAATAGATAATGATTTAAATATTTATGTTGCATTTAATTCTCGTTATTTTAATTGTGATGAAAATGGAAACGAAATAGTAGGAACTGATAAAAAAGAAGTTATTTACAAAACAGGAAAAATCACAAAAGAAGGAATTATTGAGTTAACAAATGAAGTAAAAAAACAAAACCCTGATTAAACTATAACCAAGGTTTTTCTATTAGTACTAGGTAAAAATTTAATGCCTTTAAATTTTAGTAAATTTAGCAGTCATATCGGTTGTAGATTTTTGACCTTCAATACTCATCGTCATATTGATTTTTGATAATGTAGGCATACCAGAATCTCTATCTATATCCATAGTTCCAGTAATATCACCAGATGCAGTACCCGAAATACTACCAGAAATATCAACTAAAATATTATTACGATTGATAGCTTTCACTTTGTATATAAAGTTAAACGTCATTGCGTTATCAACTTTAGTTTTTGTCCAAGTATCACCAACGGCAACTTCCTCTTTAGGGTAAATTACACTACCTGATTGATCTGCAAAGTCGGCAGCACCTTCAATGTCACTAGGCTCAACTCTAGTTTCTAAAATATTACCTAAATTATCACCTTTAGTTATAATTGTTGCCGATAACATAGGTTCCAATCGAGTCTTCATCATTTGTCCTGTTTCATCTAATTCTTCATGTTTTTTATTTGTATCATAAGATACAGCCAATTGACCTTGTCTCATATCCATTGCCATTCTAGTAATTTTCGCATTACTTTCATAGGTATCACCAGTGACCTTAGTTATATCATACTGCATATCTATTTGCATATCATTGGTTATAATATCATCACCAATTACTTGCGACATATTCATACTCATAACATATTTTTGTCCTTCAACATAATTTAAACGAAGTAACACTTTTTCTTGCGCAGCACTTACTATGCTTACACCTAACAAAAGCAGTATTAAAATTTTTTTCATCTTTATTGATTTGTGGTTAATTATTTGAAAGCTAATATAGATAAAATAAAAAGACTACTTACAGTAATTTCTTGTAACAACTTAATTGAAAAATAGTATCTTTAATCCAAGTAACTGACGGTTATACGAGACTGTTGTATGCAAGCTGAAAAAAATGAATTCTTTTGACTTAAATGATATTTTTAAAAAGAATGTAGGTGAATTTATACTTACATTTTCAGAAATTGAATTTGGTCTAGGTGTTATGATTTCATATTTAGAAAATGGAATTCAAGATAACCCTTTAAAACCTGATATAATTGGACTTAACTTGGATGATAAACGTAAGCGGATTAGAAACGGATTAAAGGAAAATTCAGAATTATCGAAGTTGTGGAGTAAAATTGAAGGCAAAATTTCGGATTGTAATGAATTTCGGAGATTAATTGCTCACGGAATTGTATCTAACCATTTACCTAATCCAAGTTTACAAGGTTTGATTAAGGTAAAAACGAGAAATGGTGTCAAAGGATTTAAATTTAAGGATATTACTAATGAAGAAGTAGAAAAAAAACTTAAAAAACTAATTGATATAAATTCAGGTAAAATCGGTCTTGGAGTTTTAAATTCTGAAATTAAAGAATGGAAAAAAATAAAAAGTCAGTGCTAACAATTTACAAACGAAATCATTGTAAATAATTATGAAAAAACAAGTTCTGATAATATTTTTACTTCTGATTTCAATGAAATCTTTTGCTTGCTCTTGCGAATGCAATTGGAATTGTCGATTTGGAGCAATCTCTGATAATCAAGAGTTTGTTGCACTAATCAAAGTAATTGAATATTCGGACTTTTTAGAAGAAGAAATCTACGGTTACGATGGAAAAATGCCTTATTCAATGACAGTTGAAGTGGTTAAAAAGTATAAAGGTTCTGAATCTCGAAAAAGATTTAAAGTTTGGGGAGATAACGGAATTCTATGTCGACCATATATTGCAGAATTTGAAGTTGGAAAATATTATTTAATTGCACCATCCAAAATAGAAAATGATTTAGATGATGAACAAAATGGAGATTATGATTTTTTCTCTTGTTGGAACGATTATTTGAGAGTAGATTATGACAAAAAAATAGCTTATGGAGAATACTCTTGGTGGCGGAAAGAAATAACTCTTGAGAAGTTTGAACAGAAACTCGAAAAATAACTGTTTATGATATAGTATAACTACTTCTCAATCTTTCCTTAACCAACCCAATACGCTAGTTTCATCAATAATCCATTTTCCGTTTACTTGTTTTAAACCTAATTGGTCTCTAGATTGTTTCCCAACGTTTTGTTGTACAATTTCAACATAACTATCTTCTACTCTACTCACAATAGCTACATGTCCATAAGGGTTAAACATATTTCCTTTAAAGACAACCAAATCATTAACTTTTGGTTTGCTACTACTACCATTAGTGTATTGTAGTAAATTCCTATCTCTATTGATGCTACCATCTGCTATTTCAGTATTAAAAAAATCGACAGCATGTCCATAACTATTAGGCATTTTATGGTTGAGATGTTGGTAGTAGTAGCGTTTTACAAACTCTACACACTGCCATTTTAAACCAAGATTATAACCGTCTTTGGTTAAATGCCTACCAGAAGTATTTCCCATACTTTTATTGTAAATAACATACACTTCGTTAAATACATCTAGTGTATCACCAATGTTTTTAACCTTAAAGGTTTTAGGAGATTGAACTGTTAGTTGTTGCAACTCTTGAGTAGTCACAACGTCTTGCTTAGGTTCTTGTTTACAAGACACAAGCAATAAAGCAACAATAACTACTAAAATTAGGTTAGTTTTCAACAAAGTCTTTTAAAACCTCTATAACGTAGTCTACTTCGTCTTTAGTATTAAAACTACTGAACGAAAAACGTACCGAAGGTTTTTTTAGTTGTTCTTCATCTAGTATTTGAGACAACACATGAGAGCCTAAAGTGCTTCCGCTTTGGCAAGCACTTCCTTTAGAACACGCAATTCCTTTTAAATCCAACTGAAAATGTAACATTGGTGCTTTTTCTGGTGCAATTGGTAAACATACATTAACCAATGTGTATGTGCTGCTTTCAAAACACTTACTAGCTCCATTAAAGCTTGCTTGTGGTAAAACGTCTTGCAGCTTAGTAATGAAATAATGCTTTAAATCTGATATATAAGCGGTTTCTTCTTCTAGAGTGTTGTAGCTTATATTAAGAGCTTCTTCCATACCTACAATATCGTGTATAGCTTCAGTACCTGCTCTAAAACCACGTTCTTGCTCACCTCCAAACACTGATGCTTTTAAACCAGAGTTTTTTCTTATAAAAGCAAACCCTACACCTTTTGGACCATGAAATTTATGTGCACTAGCTGTAATAAAATCAACAGCTACATCTTGTAAATCTATTTTATAATGTCCAACTGATTGCACAGTATCACTATGAAACAGCGCTCCATTAGCTTTACACAATTGCGCAACACGCTTTATGTCTAAAATATTTCCTATTTCGTTATTAACATGCATTAAAGACACTAAAGCTTTTTCAGTAGATGTTAATACCGTTTCTAGATGTTCAATATCAATGTTACCATCGTCTAACAATGACACAAAATGAAGCGAAACGTTATACTCATTACTCAATGCTTCTAGTGTATGTAGTACAGCATGATGCTCAATTTTAGACGTAATAATATCGGTTACTCCTAAATCTCTTACAGCACTTCTAAGTATTAAATTATCGGCTTCAGTACCACCTGCAGTAAACACAATTTCTGATGCTAAAGCATTAAAATGTTTAGCAATTGATTTTCTTGAATTTTCAATTAAAGCTTTAGATGACCTACCAAAACTATGTGTAGATGAGGCATTTCCAAAGTTGCTCATCATCACTTCTGTCATCTTATTCACAACCTCTGCACGCATAGGCGTGGTTGCAGCATTATCAAAATACACTTTCTTCATGCTGCAAAAATACTTCAAATAAAATTATTTGCATCTTACTGCGTTATAAGTTTATCAAATCTTTTATTTTTGTTTCCAAATCAAATACAATGCGAAAAATACTCTATATATTTTGTCTAAGTTTACTGTTAACAAGTTGCGATGATGGTGATATTCTTGAAATTGAATTAGACTTTGAAGATGACCTTACGTTGTGCGATCAATTTGAAGATGAATACAGCTTATATAAGATTAAAGCAGACCCTTATGAATCGTTGAGCATTGTTTTTCCTTCCAATACTAATAATGATCAAATTTTCAATCCTCCAACTGATGAAATCCCTTTTGAAGGTACTATAACAGGAAGTGTTAGGTTTATTTACAGAACTTATGATGGAAATCCAGAAAATCTTTTCTGTACTCTTGTTCCTGGTTCAGACGTTAATATTATTAGCGATAATGAAAGTGAATCAATAGATATAGACTTCACCTCTACTTTTGTGGATGATGATGATGATGGAATTCCTTCTGAATTTGAAGATTTAAATGGTAATGGTAATTATGATGACGATGACTTTGATGGAGATGGTATACCAAACTATATCGACCAAGATGATGATAATGACAATGTATTAACCATTAACGAAAATCATAATTTTAGTACTGAAGATGGCTTAGCTAACGCTGTAAACACTGATAACGACACGTACGACCACGATAACGATCCTACAACTCCCGAAATACCTTTACCTAACTATTTAGATAATGACGATGATGGTGATGGTGTATTAACACGTTATGAGGATGAAAATATGGACAAAAACCCAACTAACGATTTTGCTATAGATGCAACTATTGCAAGGTATTTAGACGCAGATGCTGCTGATACTTTTGTGGTTGATGAGTTTATAGACAATACTTACACTAGAACAGTGACTACGAATTTTGAAATTAATGACCCTTTCAATTTAGGTGCTTTAAGTATGGATTATTACTTCTTTGGAACTTATGAAACTATAATTACGTTTCCTGAAGAAGACTAATTCACGTTTTGGTAAATATAAACCTCAGTAGCTCCTAAACCATATTTTTTGTAGTCTGCGTCGTAAAACTTGATGTTGTCATAGCGTCGAAACAATGTTTCTAATTCCATTCTTAGAACGCCTTCTCCTACACCATGAATAAATACTATTTTTTGAATTCGCTTTTTTATTGCAAATTCTAGTTGTCGTTGAGCTGTATCTAACTGTAAAGTTAACTTTTCATGACTAGTCATTCTAGAATCATGATCAGTAAGCTTGTGTATGTGAAGATCAACTTCCATTGCAGGATTATTACGCTCTTTAGGCTTTATCTTAGGAAGTTTTCGTCTTTGTTGCTGCTCTTTTTCTTGAATAACAGCACTAGCACTTTGTGTAGAAAACAATTCAGATTGTATTGAAGCATCAGTTTTTATAAGTTCGCTTGCAGGAAATTCAAACACAAAACCATCAGGAGTTTCAATACTCACTTGTGCATCAGAAGTTTTTAAAACAACACCAGAAATATCTTCATCTAACACTGAAACTTTATCGCCTTTTTTAAATTTCATTGTGCAGTATCATTATCAGATTCGTTAGTGTCATCGTTTTTATATTTACTAGGAATATTACGAGAAGTCCTGTAAATACCCATCATTAATAGTACAATTCCTGCCATTAGCAAATAAACACTTTGTCCATCACCTGCTTTGGCATAAATTGCAATAATTCCGCCAGATAAAATCAAAATAAAATTTATAGTTCTTGATAAACTCATGTGTTTGCCTATTAAAAATACGTTATCTATAAAGTAATAGATACAAAAGTAAAGCATTATGCTAAATCGTTCAAATTTTCACTAAAAAACAAAGAAACCTTAGTTTCATTTTTAACTTTTTTTACATTTGTAAGAACTAAAACAGTACCATGTCGCAATACGAAGACTATATGTTACCTTGCTTAAACAAAAAGTTGTTTGGCTTTGAGTGTATGGGTTGTGGCATGCAACGATCGGTTGCACTTATTCTTGAAGGCGACTTTATTGGTGCATTTTTTATGTATCCTGCTATTTATACACTTATACTCCTTTTTGGGATGCTAATAGTAAATGCGCTTAAGATTTATGAAATTTCTCAAAAAATTATTCTTACATTGGTAATCATTAACATCGTTATTATTGTAGGTAACTTTTTACTAAAAATAATCTAATCAAAACTAAAATTATGGAACAACAAAAACTCAACCCAACTATTGTTTATGTATTAGCAATTCTAGGATTACTATGCTGCTGCATAGGAGGTTCAGGATTTATCCTTGCTGGTATTGCTTTTTTTATTGCGCAAAGTAAATTAAAGCAAGCGCAAGCAGCCCCTGAAAACTACGATCATGATAGTGTTAAAGCTATGAACACTGCCAAAATTGTAGCAATGGTAATACTAATAATAAATATAGCATACTTAATTTTTACTATATACCGAATTTCAACAGTTGGTTGGGATGAGATGATGGAACAGTCCAGAGAAATGATGGAACAGTACCAACAACAAAATCAATAAATGAGAAAAGCGACCAAATGGTCGCTTTTTTTATTACATTTGAACACTAACTAAACAAAAAATTATTACATGGAACAAAAACCTACAAGACCTAACAGTTACTTAGCCTTAGCTATAATAAGTACCATTTTATGCTGTTTACCTTCTGGTATTGTGAGCATTATTTACGCTACAAAAGTTAATTCATTATATGAAGATGGAAAGTATGATGAAGCAGTACGTGCTTCTAAGAATGCAAAAACTTGGGGAATTGTTTCTGTGGTTATTGCACTTGTAGGATGGTTACTTTATATTTTAATCTTTGGAGTTGCAATGCTTGGAGCAATTGCTAATGGTGGTTACTAAGTCAAAAAAAATAGTAATATATACAAGTATAGTGATAGTGTTTTTAGGAATGCTATCACTATATTTTTTTTGGAATCCGTCTAACCATGCCTTTTTTCCTAAATGTCCTTTTTATGCTCTTACTGGCATTTTCTGTCCTGGTTGTGGTAGTCAAAGAGCAATACACAAGTTAATTAATGGCGAAATTATTGAAGGTATAAGACACAACTATCTAATACTTCTTCTATTTATAGTTTTAGGGTATCAGTCTATCTTATTTTTGCTTAACAAGTTCACCACAACATCCTATAAAAACCTAACTCATAAACCAATTACTACAAAAGTAATTTTAGTAATTGTTATTCTGTTTTGGATACTTAGAAATATTAGTGTTTTTCCGTTTACCGAGTTAGCACCTTAACAAAAGAAAGCAACCAAATGGTTGCTTTTTTTCTTATAAATTAATGTCAGTTTTTAAAATAAGGAAGCTCCAACTACTGCTCCTATTAAAATTAAAGCGTATAAAGAAATAACTACAATAGTAAAAATCCCGATAAACTTATAGTGAGATTTTAGGTTTGCAAACGCCTTTTTAAAGTCTTGATTATTGCTTAGTCTTAACGCACTTTTCATGTTTTTAGAAAACCTAAATAAGTATAACACAGGAAACAAATAAACAAGCGCTAAAACAACATATACAAACGCTACACCAACAGCGTATCCTGCTCCATACGCTCCATCAAATCCACTGTTTGCAATGCCTCCTGAAATGGCCATAATCAATGCTCCAATAAGCATAAAACCTATTCCTACAAATCCTAATATTGATAAAATATAAGACCATTTAGATGTTTCTTTTAAATAATCAATAATCTCTTGATTAACGTCTAATTCAAAGCTTTTAAAAGCCGATTGCTGTTCCATAAATTTAGTTTTCAAATTGTTTTAATGTCTTTGTTATAATTGACACACAGTCTAACAGTTGCTCTTTGTTCATTACTAAAGGTGGTGCAAATCTAATAATGTTACCATGTGTTGGTTTAGCTAAAAGACCATTATCTCTTAATGCCAAACAAATATTCCAAGCTGTATCACTATCTTCATCATCATTTATAACAATAGCATTTAGCAATCCTTTTCCTCTAACTAAATTAACGGTAGAACTTGTTGCAATGTATTTATTCATTTCCTCACGGAATAATTGTCCTAGTGCTTCAGCATTTTCAGCTAGCTTCTCGTCTTTAACCACTTCTAAAGCAGCAATAGCAACAGCAGCAGCAACAGGATTACCACCAAAAGTACTTCCGTGGTTTCCTGGTTTAATCACATTCATAATGTTATCGTTTGCTAACACAGCCGAAACAGGATAAGCACCTCCAGATAATGCTTTACCAAGAATTAACATATCTGGTTTTACATTTTCATGGTCTACAGCTAACAACTTTCCTGTTCTAGCAATACCAGTTTGTACTTCATCTGCAATAAAAAGCACACCATGAGCTTCACATAATGCCTTTGCTTTGGCTAAATACCCTTCACTTGGCACATAAACTCCTGCCTCTCCTTGTATTGGCTCAACCATAAAACCTGCTACGTTAGGATTGTTTTTTAAAGCAGTTTCTAAAGCTTCTAGATTATCGTATTCAATTTTTATAAACCCTTTAGTGTAAGGTCCAAAGTTTTTACGTGCTACAGGATCGTTACTAAACGATATAATTGTAGTAGTTCTTCCGTGGAAATTGTTTTCGCAAACAATAATTTCAGCATCGTTTTCAGAAATACCTTTTACTTCATAAGCCCATTTTCTACAAAGCTTTAAAGCCGTTTCAACAGCTTCAGCTCCTGTATTCATTGGCAATAATTTATCAAACCCAAACATTTCAGTTGCATACTGCTCATACTTTCCTAGCATATCGTTATAAAACGCTCTAGAAGTTAAGGTTAATGTTTTTGCTTGCGATACCATGGCATCTACAATTTTTGGGTGACAATGTCCTTGGTTAACTGCAGAGTAAGCCGATAAAAAATCATAATATTGCTTACCTTCTACATCCCAAACATGGACACCTTCTCCTCTACTCAACACTACAGGTAACGGATGGTAATTGTGTGCACCATACTTGTTTTCTAAATCTATCGCTTGTTGCGATGTTAATTGGTCTAAAACAGCCATTTTAAAAAAATTTTAATTGTGAAAAAATAACCATTCCTGCTCTACCTTTATTCTTTCATAAGCGTTGCGCAACCATTTTTGAAGTTATGGTGACGCTTAGAAAAAGCAGCGTGGGAGAGAAATCATCCCTAGAGGATGTAAATTTAGTAATTTCTGCACGATTTATAAATAATCACAATCAATTTTAAGTGTAGAATTTTATAAAATGCCACTATCTTTGCAATCAAAATTTTAAGCACATGGCAAGACGAGAACGCAATAAGTTTGTAAAACGTGGCGAAACGATAGATATCTTAATAGAAGATTATGCTTTTGGTGGTAAAGGTATAGGACGTATTAGAAATGAACATGGCGAGTTTGTTGTTTTTGTGCCTAATACTTTACCTGGTCAGTTAGTGAAAGCTCAGGTTAAAAAATCGAGTAAAAAATATGCCGAGTGTAAGTTGCTTGATGTTTTAAAACCTTCTGAAGATGAAGTAGAAACTCCTTATCAAGATATTCCTGGTGCACCTTATATTCAGCTGCCAATAGACAAACAGCATGACTATAAAACGCAAAGTACATTAGAACTTTTTAAGCGTATTGGAAAAGTAAAGGATATAGAAACCAAGTTTGATGAGTTTGTAAGTTCACCTAATACATTTCATTATCGTAATAAAATGGAATATGGCTTTTCAGCTATTGGTTATAATCGTGAAGCTAAAACCGATGTAGACGAGTTTACACTTGGGTTTAAACGTCGTGGTCTTTGGTGGTGTGGTGATAACTTAAATAGCGATTCTGGTTTATTCGATGCGCAGTTAGAAAACCACCTTAAAGACATTAGAGCGTATTGCGAAAACACAGGATTAGCACCATGGCATGCTCCTAAAAAAGAAGGGTTTTTCCGCTTTTTCGTGGTAAGAAAATCCTATAAAACCAATAAGCTGCTATTCAATTTAGTGACTACTTCTTATGATTTAGACCAATTTGATTTAAATGCATTTGCTAACTATTTAGTAGAATTGTTTGGAGATAGAGTTGCTGGTTTATTACATACCATTAATGACGAAATTGGAGATAGAACCATTGCTACCACTGGAAACATAAGCTTAGTTTATGGTGAAGATAAAATAGTTGAAGAACTACTAGGTCTCAATTTTGAAATTAGTATGAAAAGCTTCTTTCAAACCAACCCAAAATGTGCTGAAAAACTATACTCTAAAGTAGCTGATTATGCTTTAGAAAATAAAGACGCTATAGACAATACCGTTGTTTTAGATTTATTTTGTGGTACAGGAACCATAGGACAAATAGTTGCTAGCAAATCCAACAATGCTAAAATTGTTGGTGTAGATATTGTAGCTTCAGCCATTGCAGATGCTAAAGAAAATGCCAAACGAAACAACATTAAAGGCTTAGAATTTTATGCTGCTGATGTTGGTAAATTCTTAACCGAGCATCCTGAGTTTAAAAACAAAATAAGAACCATTATCTTAGATCCTGCTAGAGCTGGTATTGCGCCAAAAACTTTAAATAAAATAATAAACCTAGGCGCAGAACGTTTGGTTTATGTATCTTGCAATCCAGCCACACAAGCTAGAGATACTGAGCAATTAATGCAGTCAGGATATGAAATAAAAAAGCTTAGTCTTGTGGATCAATTTCCACATACAGCACATATTGAGACTGTGGTTTTATTTGAAAAGTAAGCTATTACAAAAAATCTTGTGTAGACTATCACTGAAAAAAGAAAAATTATAATGATAAAAAAAATTAGCGTCTTAGTCTTTTTAATTGCTGTCCTATTTTTAGGCTGCGAAAGAGATGACATTTGTTCTGAAGCAACAGCAACTACGCCACATTTAATCATACGTTTTTATGACGTTAATGATACTGATGAACCTAAAACTGTAAGACAACTTACTGTTACTGGTCAAGGTGTCGAAGATGAAATTGTTTCTAGCACAACTACTGACTCTATACTCTTACCGCTAAGGTTTCAAAACGAAGGTGAAACCATTTCAACTTTCTTTGAATTAAAAAAAGACACCGACTACGACACTAATGGTAACGATAGTAACGCTTCAAATACTGATGTTATTGAAGTAAGCTACACACCAGAATTTATATACGTATCAAGAGCTTGTGGTTATAAAAGTATATTTGCAGGCACTGAAATTGACGTCATTGAAGCCGATGACGATGACGTATGGATTATAAACGCATTAACCGTAAACACTACAATTGAAGATGAAAAAGGAGCACACATCAATATCTATCATTAGTCTGGTATTTTTGATGTTATGCTCCATAACATCATTTTCGCAAAATACAAATGAACAAGAAGACAGCGAAACATCTAATGACACTCTTGTTTTTAAACAAAAATATGGATTGAGACTAGGTATAGACCTTAGCAAACCTGTGCGTTCTTTTTTAGATGACGATTATACTGGGTTTGAAATAAATGCCGATTACAGACTTACCAAAAGACTTTATCTAGCAGGAGAGCTTGGTACTGAAGAAAACAACTTAGTTACTGATTACCTCGATGTCACTTCAAAAGGAAGTTACTTTAAAGCTGGAGTTGATTACAACATGTACCTAAACTGGTTAGACATGGAAAATATGATTTATGGTGGACTTAGAGCTGGAGTGAGCACCTTTAGTCAAACATTAAACAATTACACCATTTACAATCCTGACCAATACTGGAATGAGCCTTTTTCTCCTTCAGATACTAAAGAGTTTGATGGTTTGTCAGCTATTTGGGCTGAACTTATTATTGGTATTAAAGCCGAAACTTTAAACAATTTATATGTTGGATTAAACCTTCAACTAAAAGGTTTAGTAAGCGAAAATGCACCTAGCGATTTTGAAAATCTTTACATTCCTGGATTTAACCGAACCTATGACAGCGGACGTTTTGGAATAGGATTTGGATACAATATATCTTACCTAATACCTATCTACAAAAAAGATAAGAAAGTCGCTAAAGAAGACTAAAAATTGTGTATCTTTTCAATGAAAATGATCACAATTTATGGACAAGGAAAGCATTGCTGAACTTTTAGAATCGAATCATCAGATTTTAATTGATGTGTTAAGTTCTCAAGATGATGAAAAATGGCAGCAAGGTCCTGAAGGAAAATGGACTTCTGGCCAGCAAGCATTACATTTACTTCAAAGCATAAAACCACTTAACGATGCATTAAGTCTTCCTAAGTTTATTATAAAATATCGGTTTGGAACAGCTAATAGAGCTGTGAGAGATTACGCAATTGTTGTAAATAGATACCAAGAGCGATTACAAGAGTCTAAAGGTATCGTTTATGGTCCATCAAAAAACATGAAAGTTCCTTTGCTAAAAGACAAAAACTACATTTTAAACCGCTTACAGGTTGAGAACAAAAAACTACAATACAAGACTCGAAAGTTATCTGACAAACATTTAGACACACTTATTTTACCTCATCCTTTAATGGGAAAAATGCCTTTACGAGAAATAATAATGTGGACTGCTTATCACGTAGAGCACCACACAAAACAGTTACAAGAAAACTATTAATCAATTAACTATATACTTATGAAAAAAACACTTCTATTTATCGCATTTTTAACACTTTCACTTAATGCCAATGCACAATACGTTAACGTTTGGAAAGATGGTAAACTCACCTTTGAAACAAAACAAAAAATTGATACTGAAGGAGATGAAGATGAAACCGATTATGATGGAGAAAATGATGTTTTAGGTATAAATATGCAAATTGTTACTATTAACCAAAACGTTGATAAAAATTCAAACACTCTTAAACTTGTGAGCAGAGAAGGTTGTAAAAATATGTATATGGCTATTATTGAAGATGGTCGTCCTTTCTTGCCTAACTATATGAGCCACTACACTGTTTGTCGTGATGGTGAAGATTATGTTTTAAATGCTGTAATTTATAGAGAGGACAATAAAAAAGCATATGATATAAACCTATATTGCTATGATATTAGTGTAAAACAAGGTGTTAAAATTCTGGAGTCCTTCAAGTTTTTAGACTAGTCCATATATTTAGCTTTCTTACTACCTTCATACATTTCGTATTTTACTAAACGAGATTCTAACTTAGCATTAAACAGTTTTATTTTTCGTGAAGGACGTAAGCCTACAAACTTTAGCGCATCTAAGTTAGAGGTAATAAACCAAGCATGAGTTCCTGGGTAACCTTGTTTTAGGGTATCACCAATATTGGTGTAAAACTTCTCCATGTCAATATCTAAACGTTCTCCATAAGGCGGATTAAAAACCATGTGCAACTTTTTATCTCCTGCTTTTTGGGTCTTAAAAAAGTCTTCATGCTGAATGCTTATAAACTCATCTAGATGTGCATTTTTTATATTGTCTTTTGCTTTTTTAACAGCACTTGGTGACTTGTCGTAACCTATAATTTTATGATGAAAATCTCTGGTCTTTTTCAGTAAAGACTCTTCAATGGTTTCAAATAAATCCACGTCCCAATCCTGCCATCTTTCAAAAGCAAATTCTTTTCGCATTAAATTAGGCGGAATATTACAAGCTATCATTGCTGCTTCGGCTAAAATGGTTCCACTACCACACATTGGGTCCATAAAATCACTCTGTCCATCCCAACCAGATAACATAATCAATCCTGCAGCTAGCACTTCGTTTATTGGTGCAATGTTGGTAGCTGTTTTATAGCCTCTTCTGTGTAACGATTCTCCTGATGTATCTAACGAAATGGTACATTGTTGCCTATCGATATGGACATTTATTTTTAAATCCGGAAAACGTAAATCTACATTAGGTCGCTCTTGAGTAGTATCTCTAAATTTATCTACAATAGCATCTTTTGTTTTTAATGCAATGTATTTTGAATGTGTAAACACATTAGAATGTACTGTAGCATCAATTGCCAAAGAACCTGTAGGTTTCATGTAGTTTTCCCAAGGCATTTTGTACACCTTATCATATAAATCTTGCTCAGTTACAACTCTAAACGTTTTTATGGGTTTAAGAATTTTTATGGCTGTTCTTAATCCTAAATTGGCTTTGTACATAAATCCTTTATCACCAACAAAGCTTACATTTCGCACTCCCTTTTTAATGTCTTGTGCACCTAATTGCAATAGCTCTTTTTCTAGTAAATCTTCAAAGCCAAATAAGGTTTTGGCAACCATTTTAAAATTATTCTCCATACATAAATGCCTTATAGTACTTTCAAAATTCAAAAATACTTTATTTTTGCCAATGCTTATAAACTGTAAGACGATATTCTTAGAAAATTCCACTAGTTGATGAACAAATATTTATTTCCTGTATATGCAGTAATTTTGGGTGTTTTAATCGTATTGATTTACAAAAAGAAAAACCTACACTCTAAATTATTACTTTCTTTTAGTGGTGCGTTTCTATTAGCTTTAACGCTTTTTGAGTTACTCCCAGAAGTTTATCATCACTTAGAAGCCAAAAAAACAGGCTTACTTATAATGACAGGTATTCTTATACAGGTTATTTTGGAGTTTTTCTCAAAAGGTGCTGAACATGGTCACGTACATCATGAAGACACCAAGGAATTTCCATGGTTACTTTTTATAAGTTTATGTATTCATAGCTTTTTAGAAGGGTTCCCAATACATCAACATAACGATATTGTTTATGGCGTATTAGTACACAAAATACCAATAGCTATAGTAATCACAGGGTTTTTACTAGAATCAAGATGTAATAAATTACAAGTAGTTCTGTTTTTAATTTTGTTTACTGCAATGACGCCTTTAGGAACATTTATTTCTAATCATACAAGTATGCCTGCCAATTATGTAAATGCAATTAACGCTATTGTAATTGGTATATTTTTTCATATTTCTACAGTTATTCTTTTTGAAAGTGATGAAGGACATAAATTTAGCTTAACCAAACTAGTTGCCATATTACTAGGTATTGGAATGGCTTATGTAATTTAAAAGGTATGTTTAGTAAAGAAGAATCAAGACGACTGCGTCAAGACTTTTGGATAAGCTTTGGAAAATCATTTCCAAGGAAATGGACGTTATACGACACCAAAATAAAAGGCTTTAGCTTTAAATTTCATTTTGACACCAAAAAAGCACTTATAGCGCTAGACATTGAAGACGATTTAGAAAACCGTATCACCTACTGGGAAAAACTAGTATCACTTAAATCTATTTTAACCCAAGATTACTTACCTGACGTCATTTTTGAAGAAGAATACTTTCTAGAAAATGGTAAAGAAATATCAAGAATTTATCTTCCATTAGAACAAAAGGTGTCTATTCACAATAAAAGTACATGGCAAGATGTAATGGTGTTTTTCAATGAAAATATGAGCAAGTTTGAAGATTTCTTTGAAGACTACAAAGAGGTAATCAAGGATTAATTTATAGGTTTAACCATTCGGTAATCGTCCATCACAAAACCATTTCCTATATCCATTACCAATGCTTCAACGGTTTTAAACCCTAGTTTTTCATAAGCTTTAATAGAATTGACATTGTACTTATTCACTGTCAACTCAATGTTCTTGCAATGTAACGTGTTAGCTCTACGTTCAACAAACTGCATTGCTGTTTTTCCTATTTTTTTTCCTCTGTAATTAGAAAGCACATAAATCTTACTTAAAAACAACGCATCTCGCTTTTTCTTAATGCAAATATATCCTACAGGCACAGTTTCAAAAGTGATTAAATAATACTCAAAACCTTCTTTTACTTGCTGTTGTATAGCTTTTTCTGATTGAAACTTCTCTAGCATATAAGCTACTTGTTCAGCTCCAATAATAGGTGTATAATGTTCGTTCCAGATAATAAAACCTAAATAGGCTATCTGTTTGTAATCGTTGGGTGCTGCAAGTGTAATTTCTGTCATCTATTAAAAACTAAAGCACGTAAAAATAAATCATAAAAAAATGACAAATGGCGCCTCCAAGAACAAAAAGATGCCAAATCACATGGTTATAAGGAATACGTTCTACAGCATAAAACACAATACCAATGGTGTAAAACAATCCACCAGCAAACAATAATAACACTCCATTGCTTCCTAAAGCGCTTGAAACATTAGAAAAATCGAACACAATTAACCAACCCATAACCAAATACAGTAAGGTTGAAAACACTTCAAACTTTCCTGTAAAGAATAGTTTTAGCACAACGCCAAAAGCAGCAATTCCCCAAACAACCCAAAACAAAAGCCAACCAAGACTATCTGGTAATGCAATGAGCAATACAGGAGTATATGTTCCTGCAATGAGCATGTAAATACTAATGTGATCTACTATCCTGAAATAATGCTTTCGCTTTTCTCCTTTTACAGCATGATAAAAAGCGGATGCACTAAACAAAACAATTATTGAAATGCCATAAACTATTACGCTAAATAAACTCCAAGGCAACTTCACTTGTAAGGCTGAGAGAATAAGTAAAACCAATCCTGCAATTCCCAACAAAGCACCAAGTGCATGACTCCATGTGTTTAGACGTTCTTCAAAAGGTGTTTGTATTCTCATTCTTTATCAACAGTAGGTTTTGGGTTTAACCATTTATCGGTAAGATCATAAAAATCAATATCAACAGCAGGTTTTTGACGTACTAATAATCCATTTTGAAACGCACGTTCTAAAATATCTTCAATAAGATAATCCTCTTTCACATTCAAAGGGTCAAACTCTTTTTTAAGCGAAATATCAAACAGTTTTGCAGTGTTTTGAAACCAGAAAGCGCGCCAACCACTTCTAAGGTCTTTAATGAGCTCAAAAGTTGTTTTACCAGTCTGCCTATGAATTAGTTTTATGAGTATTTGTCCTTCGGTTCGAGTGAGTTTTTTTAATTCTGCCGAAAACTCTTCTTCAATATATCGCTGAATTATCTTTGCATACTGCCTACGTTCTCGTTTAGAATCTAGAGTTGCTAAACGTTCATTTAAAGTTTCTAATCGTTCAGCAGCTAGTTTTGCATAAGGATATACTTTTATAGTTTTTCGTTTTAAAATAAGATAGCGCTTTCGGTCTTCACTACTATCAAACTTCAACTTATTGAGCAGAATAACTTCATCTAAATCAATTGTAGTTCTTGGAACCGAATCACCTTCAATTATAATCCATTCAACCTCTGTTGTATCTTTTTCTACAACAGGTCGTAATTGGGCAAATGCCAAAAACGGAAACAAAATAAAGATGTAGGTTATTTTATGCATACACAGTATATAATCTAAAAGTATTCCAAACTTTTAGGTACTTAAAACGTACTGACCAAAATTAATAATTTACAACCTCTAAAACCTTAAAATCGTATTAATATTATTATTTTAGTCCAAAATAATTGAATATGGCAAAAAAGAGTATACTGAATAAAAAGTCAATGGACTTTTTAGAAAAATATTTAAACAATGCGTCTCCAACTGGTTATGAATGGGATGGACAAAAACTATGGATGGAGTACTTAAAACCGTATGTTGATGAGTTTATTACTGACACCTACGGAACTGCTGTTGGTGTTATAAACCCTGAAGCAGAATACAAAGTAGTTATTGAAGGTCATGCTGATGAAATTTCGTGGTATGTAAACTATATTACTGACAACGGATTAATCCATGTAATTAGAAATGGTGGTAGCGATCACCAAATAGCACCAAGTAAAATTGTAAACATCCATACCAAAAAAGGGATTGTAAAAGGTGTATTTGGTTGGCCTGCAATTCATACCAGGAACAAAGCAAAAGAGCAAGCTCCTACTTTAGAAAACATCACTATAGATGTTGGTGCAAAAGACAAAGAAGAAGTTGAAAAAATGGGTGTTCATGTAGGTTGCGTCATTACCTATCCTGATGAGTTTCATATATTAAACAAAGACAAGTTTGTATGTCGTGCATTAGATAACAGAATGGGAGGTTTTATGATTGCTGAAGTTGCGCGTTTACTTCATGAAAACAAAAAGAAACTGCCTTTCGGACTTTACATAACAAACTCTGTACAAGAAGAAATAGGACTTCGTGGTGCTGAAATGATTACGCAAACCATTAAACCAAATGTAGCTATAGTTACCGATGTAACTCATGACACCACTACTCCAATGATTGACAAGAAAAAAGAAGGTCATCTAGAACTTGGTTTAGGTCCTGTTGTAGCTTATGCACCTGCTGTACAGCAAAAACTACGTGACTTAATTACTGATACTGCTGAAGAAAAGAAAATACCGTTTCAGCGTTCAGCATTGTCAAGAGCTACAGGAACTGATACTGATGCTTTTGCTTATAGTAATGGTGGCGTTGCATCTGCATTAATTTCTTTACCTTTACGCTACATGCATACTACGGTAGAAATGGTACATAAAGACGATGTAGAGAATGTTATCAAGTTAATTTATGAGTCTTTATTAAAGATTAAAAACGGAGAAACATTTAGCTACTTTAAATAAGATAGCAAATGTCATTGTGAGACCTTTAGGTCGTGGCAATCTTGCAGTTGAATAAAACAAACTATGTCTGTTCGAGCGCAGTCGAGAACTTGAAAAAAGGTATCTCAAAAAACATCTCGACTCCGCTCGATGGGACAACGCTTATTTAAATGGATGAATTAATCGACATTGTTGATGCCTCTGGTAACCCAACAGGAGAAACCGCTTTAAAATCTGTAATCCATACAAAAGGGTTTTTTCATAATACTGCTCATGTTTGGTTTTACACTAAAAATGGAGACATTTTACTAGCGCAACGAGCAGCTTCAAAAACCATTTGTCCGTTACTATGGGATGTTTCAGTTGCTGGTCATATCGATGCTGGAGAAAGCATTACACAGGCAGCAGTTAGAGAAACCAAAGAAGAAATAGGTTTAGCCATTTTAGAACAAGACCTTAACAAGATTGGTGTTTTTGAATGTTTTCAAAGCTACGATAATGGTATTGTTGACAATGAATTTCATCATACTTTTATGACAGAATTAAAGGTAGACATTAATCAACTAACACCACAAAAAGATGAAGTTGAAGCTTTAAAACTTGTTAGCTTTTCTACATTTCAGTCCTTATTGAATAACAGTGAAACCAACAACCATTTTGTAGCTAGCAATAGAGTCTACTACACTATTATTTTTAATGCTATCCAAAAAAACTGTAGTAAGTTTTAATATTTTACTTAATTTTCAACTATGAATCTACTCCTCCTTGCGATAGCTCCTGTTATAATGATTATCCTTTATATTTATTTTAAAGATAAATATGAAAAAGAGCCCAAACGGTTAATCTTATATTGCTTTTTGTTTGGTGGCATTGGAAGTATAGCGATTACAACTTTTCTTTACCTTGTAACAGATAGTGTTATTCCAATACCTTTTAACACAAGTATTTTTGACCAATTCATCAAAGCTTTTTTTATTGTTGGATTAGTTGAAGAGTTTAGCAAATATGTCATTGTACGCTATTTTGCTCAGCCTAAAAAAGACTTTAACGAGCCTTTTGATGGCATTGTATATGCTGTGGTAGTTTCAATGGGTTTTGCAGCTACCGAAAACATTATGTATGTGTTTGAAGGTGGTTATAAAATTGCATTTTTAAGAGCCTTTACTGCTGTTCCTGCACATGCTACCTTTGGTGTATTAATGGGCTATTTTATGGGTAAAGCAAAGTTTTCTAATAACAGAATAAAACTAAATCTTATAGGTCTTGCATTGGCAACCCTATTCCATGGTGCTTACGATTTCTTTTTGTTTATCGACTTTATTCCTGGTATTTGGGTAGGTGCTTTTGTCTCGCTAGCTGTTGGATTATTCCTAGCTAGAAAAGCCATAAAACGCCATCAAAACGATTCGCATTTTAAACTAGATTAATTATGCAAATACAGGTTTGGTGCTTAACTTAGCAGTATGAAGAACACTATAGCCGAACGTATTGCCGATTTCCTTAAACGCTTCCCTCCTTTTGATTTGCTTAAAAAAAATCAGTTGTTGGAGATTGCTGTTCAGGTTACCATTAAGTATCTCGACAAAGGACAGATAATCTACAACCAAAACGACACATTACACCAGCATTTTTATATTATTCACAAAGGTGCTGTGTCACTAAAAAAGACTATTAACAACACGTCTGAAGTGATTGATAAGTTTGACGAAGGCGATGTGTTTGGACTTCGTCCGCTTTTCGCACAAGAAAACTATGCCATTACCTCCATAACCGAAGAGGAATGTATATTATACAGTATTCCTATTGAGGTTTTTAAGCCGATGGCCGAAAAAAACAAAGAGGTAGGTAAATACCTTTTGGAGAGTTTTGCTTCCAATACCGAAAACCCTTTTTCTAAAGAGCATCAACTGCGCTTTTTTTCGGATACCGAAATTGTCTTAAACCCAACCGACAACTTATTTGAGCTACAACCAGTAAGCTACATTAAAAAAATTGTTACTGCTAAGCCTACTTCAAAAATTAAAACCATTGCGAAACTGATGAGTTCCAAAAACATTGGCTCAATAATTATTGAAGACAATAATTTGCCCTTAGGTATTGTTACCGATAAAGACCTTAGAAATAAAGTTGCTACTGGCTTACATACCATTAAAGAACCTGTTAAAAATGTAATGAGTGCTCCTGTGCTTTGCTACCCTAAAAACTTAACCATTGCTCAAGCACAAATTACCATGATGAAACATAAAATTGGGCATTTGTGTATTACCGAAGATGGCACACCAAACTCTAAACTTATTGGTTTAGTCTCTGAGCATGATATGACACTTATGAAGGGAAATAACCCTTCTGTATTAATGAAAGCAATTAAACGAACTAACAGTACCAAAGACCTTAAACGTGTACGAGAAAAAATAGCCATTTTACTAAAAGGCTATATCCTACAGAATATTCCATTGACACATACAAGCAAGATTATTTTTGAATTAAATGATGCCACAATAAAGCGAATTATTGAACGATGCCTTGAGAAAATGAAAGAAGAGCCTCCTGTTAAATTTGCGTGGATGTCTCTTGGCAGTCAAGGACGTAAGGAACAGCTTTTACAAACCGATCAGGACAATGCCATTGTGTTTGAAAATGTCCCAAAAGAAGAACTTGAAACCGTTAGAGACTATTTTTTAAAACTAGCAAAAAAGGTTAACAAGCGATTAAACACTATAGGTTTTGAGTTTTGTAATGCAGATATGATGGCTAAAAACCCTAAGTGGTGTTTAAGTCTGGATGAATGGAAAGCGCAATTCAGTAACTGGACCTCCAATACAGGAAATGATGAAATCCTACTCTCTTCTATTTTCTTTGACTTTGATATTAGTTATGGTGAAGCATCACTCACCAATGCCTTGTCAGACCACGTGTTAAGCATAACCAAAACCAATTCGGTGTTTTTAAGCAAATTGGGTGTAAATGCTTTAAGAAGTGCATCGCCTCTTGGTTTCTTTAGACAGTTTCTTGTTGAAAGTGATGGTAAGCATAAAGACTTTTTCGATTTAAAAAAGCGTGCGCTTATGCCTTTAATTGATGCTGGTCGTTTGCTAACACTAACGTATCAAATCAAAAACATCAACAATACTGCTGAGCGTTTTGAAAAACTTGCCGAACTGTTTCCTGAAAACAAGGAACTTTACTTATCGTCTTCTTATGCGTTTAAGGCTATCCTTAAGTTTAGAACCAAACACGGACTTCTAAATAACGACAATGGAAGATTTATTGCTCTTGAAGTCTTAACCAAAGAAGAAAAGATGAAACTAAAGCGTTGTTTTAAAACCATAGCAACACTGCAAGAGTTTATTAAAATAAGGTTTAACCTAAGTACTCTAGTGTAATGCTATCGTTTTTTAAAAAACAACCCGAACCTAATTACCCTAACTACTGGCTAGACTATGAAGCTTTGTTTACAAACTCCAAAGGCTCTGAACTTCACAATACACGCTTTGTTGTTCTTGATACTGAAACGACTGGTTTTGATTATGAAAAAGACCGTGTACTATGCATAGGTGCTGTAGAGGTCTATAATAATGAGATAAATATTGCCAACACCTTTGAAGTATATATTAAACAAGAGCATTTTAACGAAAATACTGTAGAGATTCATGGAATCATAAAAAACGAACGTATTGAAACCACAACCGAAGAAGATGCCTTAAAGCTATTCTTAAATTATATTGGCAATAGCATTTTAGTGGCGCATCATGCACGATTTGATATCACTATGATTAACAAAATGCTTCTGCGTCATAACTTACCCAAACTTAAAAACAGGGTTTTAGATACTGTAAATTTATATCGCGCGACACGCATTAAATCTAACCTTATTAAACAAGATAAATACACCCTTGACGAAATTGCAGAAAACTATGTACTTGATGTCTCTGATAGACATACAGCTGCTGGTGACGCATTACTTACAGCAATTATTTTTTTAAAAACCACTACACTACTAAAAACCAACAAAGGTTTAACCTTAAAAAAACTCTTCAAGTTATAAGAAGTAGTCTTAACGCTTCAAAGGTTTCGAAAACGTTTTAGTTTATGTACCTTTACAGCTCTAAAATTATAATTTCATGACGAACTTTAAAACATCTGTTAATAACACAGATCATTTTGAAATTTCAAACGAAAACATCCAAAACCTTGATGTCGTTCCTACAAAAGCAAATACATTTCACATCCTAAAAAACAATCAGTCTTTTAATGCTGAAATCATAGAAAAAGATTTCAATAACAAAACCTATGCTGTGAAAGTAAACAACACAGTATATAATGTTGCAATTGCTGATTATTTAGATCAACTTATTAAAGACATGGGGTTTGAAGTAGGTGCTTCAAAACATGTAAACGATATAAAAGCGCCTATGCCAGGGCTTATCCTAGATATTAGCATATCACAAGGTCAAGAAGTTAAAGAAAATGACACATTGCTTATCCTTGAAGCTATGAAGATGGAAAACGTATTAACATCTCCACGTGATGGTGTTATAAAAACCATTTCTGTAGCAAAAGGCGATGCTGTTGATAAAAACCAACTATTAATAGAATTTGAATAATATGAAGAAGATTTTAGTAGCAAACCGAGGCGAAATTGCCATTCGTGTGATGCGAACTGCAAAAAAAATGGGTATAAAAACGGTTGCCGTTTATTCCACTATAGATAGACATGCGCCACATGTAAAATATGCTGATGAAGCTGTTTTAATTGGTGAAGCACCTTCTAATCAATCGTACTTATTAGGTGATAAAATTATACAAGTCGCTAAAGACCTTAACGTAGATGCCATTCATCCTGGTTATGGATTCCTTTCTGAAAATGCTGACTTTGCCGAATTATGCGAAGCTAACAACATTACCTTTATAGGGCCAAAAAGTAAAGCCATAAAAATTATGGGAAGCAAGCTAGCAGCCAAAGACGCTGTTAAAGCTTATGATATCCCTATGGTTCCTGGAACCGACGAAGCTATTACAGATATTGCTGAAGCCAAAAATATAGCCACAGGCATTGGGTTTCCTATCTTAATAAAAGCCTCTGCTGGTGGTGGCGGAAAAGGTATGCGTATTGTTGAAAAAGAAGCCGATTTTGAATCACAAATGGATCGTGCTATTAGTGAAGCTGTTAATGCCTTTGGTGATGGTTCGGTGTTTATTGAGAAATATGTAGCATCTCCGCGTCATATTGAAATTCAGGTGATGGCAGATACACATGGTAACGTCATTCATTTATTTGAGCGCGAATGTAGTATTCAACGTCGTCATCAAAAAGTGGTTGAAGAAGCGCCATCATCTGTACTAACTCCAGAGTTACGTGCTAAAATGGGTGAAGCTGCTGTAAAAGTGGCAAAAGCCTGCAATTATATTGGTGCTGGAACAGTTGAGTTTTTATTGGATGAAAACCACAACTTTTACTTCTTGGAAATGAATACGCGTTTGCAAGTAGAACATCCTGTTACCGAATTAATCACAAAAACCGATTTGGTTGAACAACAAATTCGTGTGGCTCGTGGTGAAGTTTTAGCTATAAAGCAAGCCGATTTAAGTATTCATGGTCACGCTTTGGAGCTACGTGTTTATGCCGAAGATCCGCTAAACGATTTCTTACCAAGTGTTGGTCATTTAGATGTGTATCAATTGCCAGTTGGTGAAAACATTCGTGTAGATAACGGTTTTGAGCAAGGTATGGATATTCCTATTTATTATGACCCTATGCTTTCCAAATTAATCACTTACGGAACTACGCGTGATGAGGCTATTCAACTTATGATAAAAGCGATAGAAAACTATCAAATTGAAGGTATTCAAACCACTCTTCCATTTGGAACGTTTGTTTGTGAACACGATGCTTTCCGTTCAGGTGATTTTGACACTCATTTTGTTAAAAAACATTACTCTCCAGAAGCCATTAAAGCCAAACAAGAAACTGAAGCAAACATTGCAGCACTTATTGCTGTAAAACAGTATCTGGAAGACCAAAACGTATTACGAACTTGTCATTCCGCACTTGATGCGGAATCCAAGAGAAATTGACAAAGTGGATACTGCATCGGAGCGCAGGATGACAAAGAAAATGATACAAGTACAACGAGATAAAATTAGAACAATTGCTTGTCATTCCGCACAGAGCCTGTACTAAACTTGATTTGATAATGCGGAATATATATAAAATAATTAATAGTGAAACATTTTTAAAAACACATCAACTTTTGTCATTCCGTGCTACGACACGGAATCCATAAAAAATCATTTAAATGTTTTAAAAAATGAAAGGAAATTATTACCAATTTTATGTTTACATATTAACAAATAAAAAGAATGGAACACTTTACATTGGTATGACAAATAATTTAGAACGAAGAGTATTTGAGCACAAAGCAAAACTTATAGAAGGTTTTACTAAAAATTATGGATTAGACAAATTAGTGTACTTTGAACAATTTCAATATGTAAATGATGCAATAAAAAGAGAAAAGCAATTAAAAAATTTGAATAGACAATGGAAAATTGACCTAATTGAAGCTGAAAATAAAAACTGGAATGATTTAGCAGAAGATTGGATATATTAAGTGGATCCTGCGTCGGAGCGCAGGATGACAAAACAAAAACATACATGCTATGCAAGACAAAATAAAAGACTTAAACGAAAAATTAGCCCAAGCCTATTTAGGTGGTGGCGAAAAACGTATAGAAAAACAACATGCCAACAAGAAACTAACGGCTCGCGAACGCGTGCAATATGTATTAGATGAAGGCTCGTTTGAAGAAATTGGTGCTTTAGTGACGCATCGTACCAAGGACTTTGGCATGGACAAACAACAGTTTTATGGCGATGGCGTTGTAACAGGTTATGGTACTATTGATGGTCGCTTGGTGTACATCTTTGCGCAAGACTTCACCGTATTTGGTGGTTCACTTTCTGAAACTCACGCCGAAAAAATTTGTAAAATTATGGACCTTGCTGTAAAAGTTGGCGCACCATTAATTGGGTTGAATGATTCTGGTGGTGCTCGTATTCAAGAAGGTGTGCGCTCGCTTGGTGGTTATGCTGATATTTTTTACAGAAACGTACAAGCATCAGGTGTTATTCCGCAGTTATCTGCCATTATGGGACCTTGTGCTGGTGGTGCTGTATATTCTCCTGCCATGACCGATTTTACCCTTATGGTTGAAAACACCAGTTATATGTTTGTAACTGGGCCAAATGTGGTTAAAACTGTGACGAATGAAACTGTAACTTCTGAAGAACTTGGTGGTGCATCTACACACGCATCAAAATCTGGTGTAGCTCATAAAACGTCAACAAATGATGTGGAATGTTTGGAAGACGTCAAGAAACTATTGAGTTACTTACCTCAAAACAACCAAGAAAAGCCAAAAGCCTTACCGTTTGAATTAGGTGATGAATTGAGAGAACAATTATCTGACATTGTTCCTGATAATGCCAACAAGCCTTATGATATGCATGAGGTAATTTCTGGTATTATTGACGAAGATTCATTTTACGAGATTCATAAAGACCATGCCGAAAACATTATTGTTGGTTTTGCGAGATTAGGCGGAAAATCTATTGGTATTGTTGCTAACCAACCTATGTTTTTAGCAGGTGTATTAGATGTAAACAGCTCTAAAAAAGCAGCGCGATTTGTACGTTTTTGTGACGCATTCAATATTCCGTTGTTAACGCTAGAAGATGTTCCTGGATTCTTACCTGGAACTGACCAAGAATGGAATGGTATTATTGTTCATGGTGCTAAATTATTGTATGCTTTTAGCGAAGCCACTGTACCAAGAATAACGGTTATCACCCGAAAAGCGTATGGTGGTGCTTATGACGTAATGAACTCTAAACACATTGGTTCTGATATGAACTTTGCATGGCCTAGTGCTGAAATTGCTGTAATGGGTGCCAAAGGTGCTGCAGAAATTATCTTTAGAAAAGAGATAAAAGATGCTGATGACCCTGAAGCAAAATGGAAAGAAAAAGAAGCTGAATATGCTGAAAAATTTGCTAATCCTTACAGTGCTACAGAACGTGGTTTTATTGATGAAGTGATTTTACCAAAGGATACACGACGTAAATTGATAAAAGCCTTTGCGATGCTTGAGGACAAACATGTAGACTCGCCAAAACGTAAACATGGTAATATTCCGTTGTAATTTTTAGTATCTTTATGATAATCAACTTTTAATCATACTATTATGAAAAAATTACTGGTATCACTAACACTATTGGTGTTTTGCGTAACAGGGTTTGCGCAAACTCCAGAAGAAATGAAAGCATGGCAGGACAACATGACTCCTGGCAAATACCATAAATGGTTAGCTGCTATGAATGGTGAATGGAACGCTACTGTAAAAATGTGGATGGATCCTTCGCAACCACCTTCAGAGTCTAAAGCAACTACCACTAACGAAATGATTATGAATGGACTTTACCAACGTTCATCGCATAATGGTGAAATGATGGGAATGCCTTTTATGGGAGAAAGCATTACAGGCTATGATAATGCTAAAAAAGAATTTATTGCCACTTGGATTGATAATTTTGGAAGCAGTATCATGCTCATGAAAGGACAGTTGGATGAAAAAACCAACACCTTAACCCTTGAAGGCAGTATGCTTGATCCTGCAAGCGGACAAGACATGCAAGTCAAAGAAGTGTTTACCGTATTATCTGAAACCTCTCATAAATTTGAAATGTTTATCGTTATGGGAGACCAAGAAATGAAAAGCATGGAAATAGTTTACACAAAAAAAGACTAAAATAGTGTCAATTTCACAAAAAAAGAGCTCCTTAATTATCGATTAAGGAGTTTTTCTTTTTTTAAGATAGCTTTAAGACTTTACATTCAATTCAATACAGTAAAACAAGGTACTTTTGTAGCATGCGAAAAAAACCAGCCTTCAAAATTGAGTTTATAGCACTTATGGCATCTTTGATGTCTATTGTAGCACTTTCCATAGATGCTTTATTACCTGCTTTACCGCAAATAGGTGATGCTTTGGGTGTGAGCGACCCTCATCAAAATCAGTATTTAATTACCATGATTTTTTTAGGTATTGGGTTTGGACAATTAATCTTTGGTCCGCTATCGGATAGTTTTGGTAGAAAGCCCATGGTGTACTTTGGGTTTGCTGTATTTGTTATTGCAAGTATCATTTGTGTAACTACCAATGATTTTACGGTTATGCTTATAGCTCGTGTTCTTCAAGGTGTAGGTCTGTCCTCTCCTAGAACCATTGCTGTTGCTATGACACGCGATACTTATAGTGGTGACTTTATGGCTAAGGTACTTTCCATAATTGTAATGTTCTTCATTTTAGTGCCTATTGTAGCTCCAACTTTTGGACAGCTCCTCCTCGACTTTTTCAATTGGCAATCTATTTTTAATGCCAACTTAATTATAGGTTTAATCATTGTGCTTTGGTTTTGGAAACGACAACCAGAAACGCTTTCGGTTAAAAAACGTATTCCGTTTAAACCTTCTATATTTATAAGTGGTACTAAAGAGTTTTTTAAATATAAAGATGCTATTGCCTTTACTCTAGTGTCAGGTTTTATTACAGGTTCGTTTATGGTATATTTAAGTACATCACAACAAATCTTTCAAGAGCAGTATAACCTTGGGGACATGTTCCCTTATATTTTTGCGAGTACCGCCTTTTCGGTTGGGTTTGCAACCTTTAGCAATAGCCAATTGGTTATTAGGTTTGGGTCGTTTAATATTGCCTATACTGCTGGTATTGCGTACACTATTATCTCATTGCTATATGTAGTCTTGTTTCACTCAGGTGTTAACCCTAGTGTGCATGTATTAATCACCTTTTTTATTCTGCAGTTTTTTGCAGTTGGTTTTCTTTTTGGAAACTTACGTTCTCTAGCTATGGAGCCTTTAGGACATATTGCTGGTATTGGGTCGGCAATTAATGGCTTTGTATCTACCGTTATGGCTGTACCTATTGCCAACTATATAGGAAGTTTTGTCTCCACTTCTGCATTACCACTATTTATAGGGTTTTCGGTATTTGGAGTCTTATCGGTACTAGTGTTTGCGTGGTTACGTAACGTACAAAAAAAGACCTTAGCAACAGCTTAATCTTTAACGGCTGTTGGTCTTCTGTTTTAATAAATACAGTTATCTTTACTACATCATTTTAAGTTATACGTTATGAAACCAAAACACCT
Source organism: Meridianimaribacter sp. CL38 (assembly GCF_004328055.1). NCBI lineage: Bacteria > Pseudomonadati > Bacteroidota > Flavobacteriia > Flavobacteriales > Flavobacteriaceae > Meridianimaribacter > Meridianimaribacter sp. CL38. Next base: position 77,252 of record NZ_QKWS01000003.1, read on the forward strand.
ATTGCTTTTAAGCCTGTGCCTCGTCTTGTTAGTTCCTACCAATGCCAATGTGAAATGGGGAAAAACAGGTCATCGTACTGTTGGAGCCATAGCTGATAACTATTTAACGGCTAGGTCTAAACGCATGATTAAAAAACTGCTTAATCATGAATCCTTAGCTTTTGTATCTACCTATCCTGATGAAATTAAAGCCGATGATCGTTTCAGCCAGTTTTACACTTGGCACTATATAAACATGCCACTAGATGCCGATTATGATGCATCTAAACAACATCCTGATGGTGACTTGGTTTCTGGTATTGCACACTGTAAAGCCGTATTGCAAAACCCTGATGCTACACATGAGGATAAAGCGTTTTACTTACGTATGCTTGTGCACCTTATTGGCGATTTACACCAACCTATGCATATTGGTTTAGCCGAAGATAGAGGTGGTAACGACTTTAAAGTACAGTGGTTTTATAAAGACACCAACCTGCATTCGGTATGGGATACTAAAATGATTGACGACTATGGCATGAGTTATACCGAACTTGCCGCTAATGCCGATTACCTTACCAAAGCCGAAGTAAAAGACATACAACAAGGTACAGTTATTGATTGGGTCAATGAAACCCATATTCTTACACGAGAAGTATATACCAATGTAGAACAAGGAGAAAACTTAAGACACAAATACTCTTATGCTTATTTGCACGTTGCTAGAACACAACTACAAAAAGCAGGTATTCGACTTGCAGAAGTGTTGAATAATGTGTTGTAAATTTAGCTTTTAACCTCTCCTTTATTTTTCCTTAGTTAACCCTAAAGGTTCTTTACTTTTAACCTGTATATACCCTGAAGTACTCCTTAGGCTTACACACTATATATACGCTATACCTATTTTTCAAATTATTCTTTTCCAATACATTAGAATTGTTGTAGCACTACAAAAAAACTCTTAAAACTAGTTGATATTGTTTGAAGACTCGAACTGACGAAAGATGAGATTGCTTCGTTGCACTCGCAATAACGATAAAAAAGGGTAATGACATTTATTTTTATAAGTTTAAATAGACTCTTGGGTTATGGCGTGCAATTTGGTCAAACTCCTGTTCGGTTAAGCCTGCGCGCATATCGGCTAAAATGGCTTTATCGCTTTTATGGTTGCGTACCACGTAAAAGTCGCTGCCATAGAGTACTTTTTCTTTAAGTCCTGGGTTGTTTAGGGTTTGTTTAAGTAGTGGTAAAATGACCTCATCATGCAGGATGTAGCTAATATCGGCATAGACATTATTATGCTGCAAGATGATACTGCAAATGCTAGTGTACCAATCGACATACTTCCATATATAAGCCAACTTACCAGGACTAGGTTTACCACTTGCATTGTTAAAAAAGTCGATACCTTTTTCAGGTTTAAGCAAAAGCTGTGAGGTATAATTGTCTCGGTCGCTTTCGAGAAAGCGTTTCCATTGGTCGTCACCACCAAAGTGGGCGAAACAGAGTTTTAGGTTTTTAAGTGGTTCTTTACGCCATTGCTTATCACTTGTATAAAAGATGGTTTTTATACGAGGGTCTGTAGTTTTGGCAACTACCTTTTGCAGTAAGTGGTCTTCTAAAAGGCATAAATAGTTTAAAGGGTTGGTAAAGTTATTACAGAAGTCAATATTCTTTACTTGGTTAAGATGTAATGCGTTGTCCTCGGCATTAATATAAGTGGCATTGATATCGAAATCGACTTTTTCATCATCGTCCAGTTGTTGCTTTGTTGTGTTATCTATTTTACCTTCGGTAAATACAGGGTGTGTGTCCCACTCGGGTTTCTTTTTTCCTCGATAAAATATAGTACCCTTGATACAGTGGGTCATAATAGGGAGCTCGTGTTGCACACAATATTTCCAGAGTGGTAATAGCCCCTCTTCAAACGGATAGTACCCAAGTGCTGGATACATTTTAATGCCAGCAAAGTTGTGGTCTTCGAGATACTCTTGCATGAGGCAGCCTTTAACTAAGGTGACATCGCCTGTGGCTTTATCAACCGTATAGTCAAAATAGCGTTTGTCTGCCATACGTCTTGGATCAGCAAAAATAAAAGGATGAAAGGTATCTTTATCCTGCGTACGTTGTTTAATGGTTAAGACACCTTCCATTTGGTGTTTAATGGTATGGAAGGCGTCTGGTGTGTTCGTGTTCTTGATTTTTGGAATGTTGATGAAACTTTTGGTGGCTGCATCATAAACTGTTTTAATATGGCCTGCATCCATGGCACCCATATCCATAGGTAGTCCTACAAAATAGGTGTCTGGTGGGTATTGTTTTTTAAGCTTATCATAAATGCCCTTTTGGGTTTTGTACTTAGAAAAGAGTCCAATTTGCACATAACGGTGAAATAACTTAATAAACTCATTACCTGGTAGGACTTTGAGTTGACGTAGTACTGCGATGACTAAGTTACGCACCCATTTTAATAGCAGGAACAAGGCGAACAACACCACTATTTTTAATAGTGTACTGGTAATGACTGGTATAATATGCCAACTGTCTAACCAGAGGTAGGCTTTTTGAAGCCCTTTTTTAATGAGGTTTTCATAGTTAGCTGTAGGTTTTACAAACCAACCAATACTGTAATAAAACACTGCTAAGGTGATGTAGGTATTAAAAAGAAATTTTAAAACCCCAAGCACATAGCTACGTCTAAAGATCATTTCGAACTTGTACTTGCGTTGTTGTGACCTCCTGTAACTATTGGTATAATAACGTGGTTTAATGTTGGTATAATACCAACGTAAAAGTTTAATAACCATGTGTAAAGACAGTAGCTTATACACAGGTGCTGGCAGATAGGTTTTTGCCAGATATGGTGGCACATAATCGCCTGTAAACATGTGAATATGACAGTTGATGATAGGTGGTTTTGTGGGTTGTGGCATGGTGGTAGTTTTTTATACTAGTCTTCCTTTTTAAGCTTATTAACAAATGAACTTAGATTGGTTGCATAACCCACCATTATTTGAGGAAATACTTTATAGGTTCCTAAATTATAATGACCACCTAGCCTGAAGTACACACCTGAATTACTATCTTCAGAATTAGTTAAAGCATAAATATTAGTCATTACTTTTAAGTTAGGTGAGTTATTAGTAGTTGAGAAATCTACATCATTCTTGTTGGTTCCTGTTGCTCTAAACCAGTTAAGACCAACAGTAACATCTGCACCAACACTTGATTGTGGCCTAATTTCAAAATTAAGCTCTGCTTCTTGCCCTATAGAAAATACCTGAAACCCTTTGCGTTCTACAATAGTTTCTTGAATTGTAGGTACACTATCAACCACTATAGTGTTTTGCTCTTTTAGGTTATACTCCACTCCTGTTCTAATAAAACGCAAACCATACCGCAGATGAATAAATGTTGATGCCCCTTTCCATTCAAAAGTGTAAGGTGTTACCAATACTCCAGCATCAATATTATTATTGCTCAATAGGTTAAAGTTATCCGTTGTAAAGTTTTGTGCATTGGCTTCAGAGGTCTCATCGGCATCAAAAGTATCATCCAGTTCAATTTTACGAGAGCTGTTTTCAAAGCCACTAAAGAGGTTTACTGAAGCGTAGGCAGTGATGTTATCGAATAATGTAGCTTTTCGGTAGTTTCTTAAATGCCAAGGGATACGAATACGCCCTTCAGCCACGATTAAACTATTGCTATTATTACTATTCAATCCTAAGAAATCGGAAAAGAAAATACCTGTAAAATAATCACCTATTTTGCGTTCGACAGCTTTAATACTATCACCAACTCTAACTTTTATTTCTCCATTTTTAACAGCATAGTTATACTTCTTATAAGGTAAATAATCTAAAATATCATCATAATAATAAGTTAGAGTATCGTTATTTTTATCTACTAAACTATTGGTTTGTACACGATGAGTAAATTCACGCAAAGGCAAACTATAATTTCTATTGGTAAAAACTCTGGTGTTATCTTTATCATTACTCAAACGACCAACAATAGTTATATTATCAGCTCTGTTATTAAAAAACCTAATATTGACAGAATCAACTATTAATTCTATATCGTCATGAATTTTTGGCTTAGAATATTTATCAAGCCAATACCATCTCTTCTTTAGTAATTTATTTTTATACAAAGGCACCTTCTTGTTAATTACAAACTGCCCACTAAAGGTGTTTTTAGCATTCTCTATTTTTTCAAAAATATTAGAAATAGAATCATTGATTTCTTTTTTTACTATGTCAATTTTTTTAGTCTCTTTTTTTGCGACAATCATATAATATACTTTACCAATAGCAGTCTGATTGTCTTTATTTCCATCTTGAAATACCTTATGTTGATTTGTGATGCTATTTACAAATTCGTTTTCTGAGATAGAGAGTTCATAAGGCCCATAAACTTTACAACTTTCTTTATCCTCAACTTTGCAAACTTTAACATGGATGTTTTTATCCTTTAAAAGATAGTAAAAGTTATAATTACCTTTTACAGGAGGATTACTTGAATCACTTAAAGTCTCAGTAGCTAAATACACATAATCCTCAGTTTTTGCTATTGATGTATTGTATAAATCACCTAATAAATCTTTAAAACTAGTTTCAATTGTAGTTGTTGTTTTATCAATTGAATCTTTTAGAGCTTTAAGGATATCTGCCTTAAATTCATCAGTTTTACTTGCTATATCTTTAACAGAAGTAAACTTTATTGACTTCTCATTAATGGTCATTTCATAACTAGTGCTATCCGTTTTAGTAATTTTAAAAGTTGGTAAACTAACAGGAGCGTCTTCTAGTTTTAGCTCCATACCGTTATCTTTCAGATTATTAAATTCTTCTTCAGTATTAGAAATTGTAATTTTGGAATAATCAATAGAGCTAAGTTCTTCCAATTTGTATTCCTTATCAAAAAACTTATATTTAAAAGTATGTATTGCTAGTTTTGTAACACTATCTAGTGCTTGCATAAAACTGAACTCATCTTTGTTTTCTATAATATACTTATAACACTCTAGGAAGTTATCTGTTTTTTTACAAATTTCGAATTCATTGTTTTCCTTTTTATAGTTTACAGAATATTCATTATCAAGTATTGTTTTTGTTTCTGGTTTCTGACTATAGAGTGACAGAGAACACATTAAGAAAATAATTACTAGAGGTTTCATAATTGATTGGTTTTGGTTAATTAATAGCATAGTAAACCTAGGTAGGTTACTACATTGAAATACGTTGGCGTCAACAACTATTAATTAACCCTACTGCGTAAAGTGCAGTACTTAGGGAAAGTGTGTTAAAGTTAGAAAAAGTTTTTGGGTTTTCCTAATGTAATTTTTTGGTAGTGTGATGGTTAGGTGTTTTAGGCTTATGGATTAGCTGTGCTGTAATTATGGATTAGCTTCGCTGAAGCTACGGTTTCCGCATTACCAAATCAAGTTTGGTATAGGCTCTGTGCGGAATGACAAAGCATGTAGATTAGCTTCGCTGAACCTACGGTTTCTGCATTACCAAATCAAGTTTGGTACAGGCTCTGTGCGGAATGACAAAGCATATGGATTAGCTTCGCTGAACCTACGGTTTCCGCATTACCAAATCAAGTTTGGTATAGGCTCAGTATGACAATAAGATGAGATTGCTTCGTCGCTACGCTCCTCGCAATGACAACAGTGTGAAATGCTGAACTAATGGATTCCGCATCAAGTGCGGAATGACAAAACTGAGATTGCTTCGTTGCACTCGCAATGACAATAAGGAAAGACATAAAAAAACCGTTTCTGGGGAAAGAAACGGTTTTAGTGCTATTAATCAATTAAGGGTTTAAAACTGAAGGTCTGCTACAATATCAAACTCATCATATATTGCTTTGTCTTTTAAGTTGTTGAAAAAACTTTTAGAACCATAACGTACATTGTACTGGCTACGGTCGATTTTTAAGTTTACAGTGGCCTTACTTCCGTAAACTGACAACGTAAAACTAATAGGGTTAGTGATGCCTTTTATAGTTAAGCTTCCTTGTACATCGTAAGCATTTTTACCTGATGGTGTTACTTTAGTAAATACCAACTTAGCTGTTGGATGATTCTCTACACCAAAGAAATCGTCGCTTTTTAAATGTCCGTCCAATTGGTCTTTGTACTCGCCTTCGAGGTCTGTGGTGTTAATGCTAGTCATATCCATTACAAACTCGCCTCCTGTAAGTTGCTCGCCATTGAATTGTAATGTACCTGATTCAATCTTAATGGTACCTTCGTGAGATCCTGCTACTTTGTAACCTTTCCAAACAACTTTACTCTCTGAAGTGTTTACGGTTTGTTCTTGTGCTTCAACTGAAGCTGTAAATGTTGCAAATGCTATAATTGCAGTGGTTTTTAATGTGTTCATTTTGTTGTGGTTTTTTTGATTAAAAAATTACACTACAAAACTATCAACACATTGTAAGGGTAAAAATGAAGTAGTTTATAAAATAAGGTTAAACTAGTTTAACTTTCTTGAGCGACCTGCTTTTTTATTTTGCTTAAAAACTCTTTGGTAATACCCAAATAAGAGGCTATCATATACTGCGGAATGCGTTGTTCTATCTTAGGATAGGTTACTCTAAAGAACAGATAACGGTCTTTAGCCGTCATACTAAAGTTGCGAATAATTCGGTTTAAGGCTGCTGCAAGACCACGTTCGGTTACCTTACGGAAAAAGCGCTCTAGCTTTGGGATGCGTTCGAAGATGTCTTCGATAGTGTCATAATGAAATTGTGCCAACTCGGTATCTTCTAAACACTGTATGTTGAATTCGGCAGGTGTTTGATTTATGAAACTTCCAATATCTGAAGTCCACCAATCTTCAACACCTAGCATAATGATGTGCTCGGTTCCTGTATCGTCTACGTAAAATAGTTTGGTGCACCCTTTTAGTATAAACGAACTGGTTCTGCACACATCGCCTTGCTGAAGGATGTATTGTCCTTTTAAATACCTACGATAGTGTAAATGCTCCACTAGATAATCGGTTTCTTCTTTGGTGAGCTCTACGTGTTTTGCTATGTAGTTTAAAAGTGGTTGGAAGTGCATAACTGTACTTTTGGTAAAAATAGAAAAAGTAGTTTATAGTTTTAAGGTTTATTTGGGTTTAGTTTTTGGGTTCTCGATACATTCCAACTTTGCAGTTGGAACACTCGAACTGATGAAAGTGAGAGACTGCTTTTTCCTTTGTCTTCGACACTTCGGCTACGCTCAGTACAGGCTTACTCAGACTGACAAAAAGGGTGAGATTGCTTCGTCGCTAAGTTCCTCGCAATGACAACAGTGTGAAATGCTGAACTAATGGATTCCGCATCAAGTGCGGAATGACAGAACTGAGATTGCTTCGTTGCACTCGCAATGACAATAAGGAAAGACATAAAAAAACCGTTTCTGGTAGGAAACGGTTTATCATATAGAATTTAGTGTATTAAAGCACTCCATCCATAATCTCTTGTACACAATCTGGATTTAGTAATGTGCTTGTATCTCCAAGATTAGCTGTATCATTACTAGCAATCTTACGAAGAATACGACGCATTATTTTTCCGCTTCGTGTTTTTGGCAATCCACTAGTAAACTGTATTTTATCTAGTTTAGCAATAGGCCCTATTTGCTCTGTAATGAGTTGGTTTATTTCTTTACGTAAGTTATCGTGGTTTCTGCTTTCTCCTGTTTCTTTTAAAATAACATATCCATAGAGTGCGTTTCCTTTGATATCATGAGGAAATCCTACAATAGCACTTTCAGAAACTGCTGGATGTTCATTAATAGCATCTTCTATTGGTGCTGTTCCTAAGTTATGACCAGACACAATAACAACATCATCTACACGACCTGTAATTCGGTAATATCCTACTTCATCACGTAACGCGCCATCACCTGTAAAGTATTTATTTTCAAAAGCTGAAAAATAAGTATCTTTATAACGTTGGTGATTGCCCCAAATGGTTCTTGCCATACTTGGCCAAGGGAATTTTACACATAAGCGTCCATCTACCTGATTGCCTTTTATTTCCTGCCCTTGCTCATCCATTAGTGCTGGTTGTATCCCAATAAACGGTAAGGTTGCATAGGTAGGTTTTGTAGGTGTTGCAAACGGAATAGGTGTTATCATTATGCCTCCTGTTTCGGTTTGCCACCAAGTATCTACAATAGGCGCTTTTCGTTTACCTATATTATCATCATACCAATGCCATGCTTCTTCATTAATAGGTTCTCCAACTGTACCCAAGACCTTTAAAGACGATAAATCATGATTTTCGACGTGCTCTACTCCTTCTTTAGCTAGAGCTCTAATAGCTGTTGGCGCTGTATAAAATTGGGTTACTTTATGTTTTTCTACAATCTGCCAAAAGCGACCATAATCTGGATAGCTTGGAACACCTTCAAACATAACGGTTGTTGCACCATTGGCCAATGGACCATATACAATATAGCTGTGTCCTGTAATCCAACCTATATCTGCAGTACACCAATAAATGTCATTTTCTCTATATTGAAATACGTTTTTAAAGGTATATGCTGTATACACCATATAACCTCCTGAAGAATGCACCATCCCTTTTGGTTGACCTGTTGAACCAGAAGTATATAAAATAAATAAAGGGTCTTCGGCATCCATTATTTCTGGTACACAGTCGTGATAAGCTTCTTCCAACAGTGGCTCCAACCAGTGGTCACGTCCTTCTTTCATATTGATTTCAGAATGAATGCGTTTAGCTACCAAAACTGATTCAACTCCTTCACAATCGTTTAATGCATCGTCAACTATTCCTTTTAAGTCTATTGTTTTTGAGCCACGATACGATCCATCAGAAGTAATCACCATTTTAGCATCACAATCCTTAATTCTTGTTGCTAGAGCCGATGATGAAAATCCTGCAAATACTACAGAATGAATCGCACCAATACGCGCACAAGCTAATACTGAAATAGCCAATTCAGGAATCATTGGCAGGTAAATACACACTCTGTCGCCTTTACCTATACCTTTTTCTTTTAGCACATTGGCAAACCGACATACTTTATCATGTAATTGCCTATAGGTTATATGTTGAGCGTCTTCATTAGGATTATTGGGTTCAAAAATAATAGCTGTTTTATCGCCTCGCGTATAAATGTGTCTATCAATACAGTTTTCGGTAATATTCAATTTTGCACCTTCAAACCACTTTACTTCAGGTTTTGTAAAATCCCATCTTAATACATTATCCCACTTTTTTCGCCACATGAAGTGCTCTTCAGCTATTTCTTCCCAAAAGACCTCTGGGTTTCTAACCGATTTACGATAGACTTGATAATATTCTTCTAAATGTTTGATATGGTAGTTACTCATTATTTATTCTGTTTTCGTTTTATTAAAATAGTTTTCTTCTTCTTGTGTTAGTAATCTAGACTTTATTATAAACCGGAGTCCTAAAGGGATTTCTAAAGAGAAGCTTGCGCCTCTACCTTCGGTAATATCTATGGTTAAGTGTGTGTGTTTCCAATATTCAAATTGGTCTTGATTCATGTAAAAATTAACACCTTGAAGCGTACCTAAAAACACATCACTCTCATCAAGATACATGTCATCCTTTTCAAAAATCATTGGTGCAGAACCATCACAACAACCACCACTTTGATGAAAAATAAGTTCACCATGTTTTTCTTTAAGCTGATTAACCACTGCTGCAGCTTTTTCTGTAATTGCTACTCTTTGCATACCCTAAATATATTAAAAAGGCTGAACATACATTCAGCCTTCGTTTCTAAATAAAACTAACTAATTTAAAAGAAACCTAACTTATTCTTGTCATAAGAAATAAGCATATTTTTGTTTTGACGATAGTAATCCATCATCATCACATGATTTTCTCTACCAAATCCTGACTTTTTATAACCTCCAAATGGAGCGTGAGCAGGATATGCATGGTAACAGTTTACCCAAACACGACCTGCTTTAATAGCTCGAGGTATTTGATATAATTGGTGTGCATCGCGTGTCCAAACACCAGCACCTAAACCGTATAATGTATCGTTTGCAATCTCTAAAGCTTCAGCTTCATCTTTAAATTTAGTCACACACACTACAGGTCCGAAAATTTCTTCTTGAAATACACGCATTTTGTTATGACCTTCTAAAATGGTTGGCTTAATATAAAACCCATTTGCAAGTTCGCCATCCAACTTATTGGCTTCTCCACCACATAATACTTTAGCGCCTTCTTCTTTTCCTATCTCTAAATAAGACTGAATTTTCTCATACTGATCGTTTGAAGCCTGTGCTCCTATCATGGTATTTACATCATACGGATTGTCTTGTACAATAGCATTTGTACGCGCAATAACACGCTCCATAAACTTATCATAAATATCTTCTTGTACTAATAAACGCGAAGGACATGTACAAACTTCTCCTTGGTTAAAAGCAAACAATACAGCACCTTCTATAGCTTTGTCTAAATAAGCATCATCAGCATCCATAACACTATTAAAGAAAATGTTTGGTGACTTACCACCTAACTCCATAGTTACTGGATTAAGGTTTTTAGACGCATATTGCATAATCAATTGTCCTGTAGTTGTTTCGCCTGTAAAAGCGACTTTATCTACTTTTGAACTTGATGCTAAAGGTTTTCCTGCTTCTGGTCCGAAACCATGTACTACGTTTATTACACCTGGAGGAAACACGTCAGCTATTTTTTCCATTAATAACGTAGCGGATGATGGCGTTTGTTCAGCTGGTTTTAATACCACACAGTTACCTGTTGCTAATGCTGGAGGCAGTTTCCATGATAACATTAATAATGGAAAGTTCCATGGAATAATTTGTCCCACAACACCAAGAGGTTCTTTAATATTCATAGATAAGGTATTGGCATCTAGTTCGGTTGCGCTACCTTCTTCAGAACGAATACACGCTGCAAAATAACGCCAATGGTCTGCAGATAAAGGTACATCGGCATTAAGCGTTTCTCTAATAGCTTTACCGTTATCACAGGTTTCAACCAATGCAAACTCTTCTAAATTGGCTTCAATAATATCCGCTACTTTATTTAATAAGGTTGCACGCTCTGTTGCAGATGTGTTTCCCCAACTTTCTTTTGCTGCATTTGCTGCATCTAGTGCTAATTCTACGTCTTCTTTTTGAGATCTTGGATATTTCGCAATCACACTATTATCTATTGGTGATCGGTTTTCAAAATATTGACCATCTAATGGTTCTATAAACTTTCCGTTTATAAAATTTCCATAGGATTCTTTAAACTTAGGTTTTGAATAACTCATACTTTTTTAGTTTAGATTATTATTTCGCTTAAAATCAGATAATTATCAATCATGATGAATTGTTAAAAATTTTAACATTTAAACAATTTAAAGCCTATATATTTAGGTTATTGATAATTTTTATAAAGTTATTTTATGATATTCTGATTTTATTGAACATATTTATTAAATTGTTGAACATATCTATCAACACTAAAATAGACTTGTTCAATTTTTGTAATATTGAGTATGAATCATTTATTAAGACATCATAAAAGCCATAGAAAGCTCACCACTTTGGTAGAGAATCGTACTACCTATAATGCAGATTATGCCGAATTGAATATTTATGAAACCCATGAATATGCCGAAAAGGTATCGTTAACTTTCAATTTTCCTGTAATTGCAAGCATGCTTACCGGAAAAAAGATAATGCATATTGATGGTTTACCGTCTTTTGATTTTTTTCCAGGCGAATCTGTTGTGATGCCAACTAATAAAGAAATGATTATTGATTTTCCTTTGGCAAAAGCTAATGACCCAACGCAATGTCTCGCGCTTGGAATAGATAGTGATAAAATTGATGAAGTGGTTGAAAAGTTTAATCATCATGTAACTATTGAGAGTGAAAACAACAATTGGAAATTAGATGATAACGCGTCGCACCTCATAAATAATGTAGATGTTAATCATTTAGTTGAGCGTTTGGTACATACTTTTACTAATACTACTTCGTCAAAAGATGTTTTATTGGATTTAATGATTCAAGAGCTTATTGTTAGGCTTTTACAAACCAAAGCAAAAGCTTTTTTATTGAATGATACTGATGGTATTTTTAACGACACGCGTATAGGTTTTGTTATTAAATACATTAAACAAAACCTTACCAATAAAGATATTACCGTAGATTTACTTGCTGAAAAAGCATGTATGAGCGCGTCGCATTTTCATAAGAAGTTTAAAAACACACTTGGTGTGTCTCCTATAGATTATATCAATTCTGAAAAAATTAAATTTTCTAAAAAGCTTATTAAGGAAACCAAAGATTTACGCATGTCTGAAATAGCGTTTAAGTCTGGGTTTAATAACACCAGCTACTTTAACAGACAGTTTAAAAAAATGGAATTAATGACGCCACAGCAGTTTAAAAACTCTATCAGTAAATAGTTTTAATGCTGAACAGCTTCGCCTGCTCCACTTGGTATTCTTATGTTTTCTACAATTTCTTGAACTTCAGCTGGTGGTGCTTTTGTAAATTTCATAACAACTATAGACACTACAAAATTAAGTACCATAGCCACTGCTCCAAACCCTTCAGGAGAAATACCAAACCACCATTCGCTTTTATCAGGAACAACATCGTCAAACCAACCTAGTTTGTACTTAATCATGTATAACAACATAGCTGTAATACCAACAATCATACCTGCAATAGCACCTTCTTTATTCATTCTTTTATAAAAGATTCCTAAAATAATAGCTGGAAAAAAGGATGCCGCTGCCAACCCAAATGCAAGCGCTACAACAGCTGCTACAAAACCAGGTGGATTAATCCCAAAATAGCCTGCAACACAAACAGCTCCAACAGCCGATAAACGCGCAGCGATGAGTTCGCCTTTTTCAGAAATATTAGGCTTGATAATCTTTTTAACTAAATCATGAGAAACAGAAGCTGAAATAACTAACAATAAACCTGCTGCTGTTGATAGTGCTGCAGCTAGTCCGCCAGCAGCAACTAAAGCTATCACCCAGTTAGGCAGTTTTGCTATTTCAGGATTTGCTAACACCATGATATCTCTATCAACGGTTAATTCGTTTATAGATTCGTCAGCTACATATTGAATTAGTCCGTCGTTATTTTTATCAGTAAATGCAATAAGTCCGGTTGCTTCCCATTTTTTAAACCATTCAGGAACCGTCGCATACGGTTGATTGGAAACCGTTTCAATTAAGTTTGTTCTAGCAAAAACAGAAACTGCAGGTGCTGTTGTATATAAAATAACAATGAGCAGCAACGCAATACCTGCCGATTTACGAGCATCTTTAACTCGTTTTACCGTAAAAAACCTAACAATTACATGAGGTAAGCCTGCAGTACCTACCATTAATGCCAAGGTAATTGCAAAGACATCAATCATAGATTTTGAGCCATTGGTATATTCAGAAAAACCGAGTTCTGTGCTTAACCCATCTAATTTATCTAATAGATAAGTTCCTGAACCATCACTTAAAGTATCCCCAAAACCTAGTTGCGGAATTGGGTTTCCTGTCATTTGAATAGAAATAAAAATAGCAGGAACCATAAATGCAAAAATAAGTACACAGTATTGTGCTACTTGTGTATAAGTAATGCCTTTCATTCCACCTAAAACAGCGTAAAACAAAACAATAAGCATTCCAATAATAACACCTGTATCAATATCAACTTCGAGAAAACGAGAAAACACAACACCAACGCCACGCATTTGTCCTGCCACATAAGTAAACGACACAAGCAAAGCACAAAATACAGCAACAATACGTGCAGTTTTAGAATAATATCTATCACCTATAAAATCAGGTACTGTAAACTTACCAAACTTACGCAGATAAGGTGCTAGTAAAAGTGCTAATAACACATAGCCACCAGTCCAACCCATTAAATACACAGAACCATCATAACCACTAAAAGAAATAATTCCTGCCATAGAAATAAATGATGCGGCACTCATCCAGTCGGCTGCTGTTGCCATTCCGTTTGCCAATGGAGAAACGCCACCACCAGCAACATAAAAGTCTTTTGTAGAACCTGCTCTAGACCAAATAGCAATACCTATGTATAAAGAAAATGTAATACCAACGAGTATGTAGGTCCATGTTTGAACATCTACATTTAAAAAGAAATTATGCATCATATCCGTACTTTTTGTCTAGTTTATTCATTAATCTAACATAAACGAAAATAAGGACGACAAACACGTACATAGATCCTTGTTGAGCAAACCAAAACCCAAGTTTAAAGCCTCCTAATTGTATGGTATCTAATTCATCCTTAAATAAAATTCCTGCGCCATAAGACACCAGAAACCAAATTGCTAAGAGGATTAAAACGTATTTAATATTGGCTTTCCAATACTTTACTGGGTTTTGTTTATTCATAATAAAAAACTGTTTTAATTTTCAATTTATAAATAAAAGCCAATAATAATTATTAAACTATCAACATTTTCACTAATTCTTATACAATAATTTCAAATCATAATATTAATCTATCAAAATAAGCACTAGTTTTTGGGAATGGTTAATTTTTACTAAATTAAGGCTGCTTTTTTAATGAACCATGTGCGAAAATATCCATAGAGAAATTACCCAACTAAAACCCTTTGATGTGTTTTTAGTTATTGATCGAACCAAACCAAGTTTTGATTTTCCAATTCACTTTCACCCAGAGTACGAACTTAATTTTATTAGAAATGGTAAAGGTATACGACGTATTGTTGGTAACAGTATGGAAGAAATTGACGCTATTGAATTGACGCTTATAGGCTCAAACCTAGAACATGGTTGGGAGCATCATAACTGCACAAGTAATGCTGTTGATGAGATAACCATTCAGTTTCATGATTGGTTATTTACTGATGAATTGCTGAACCTAAACGCGTTTAAAGCCATTAAACAATTGTTCTTAAGGGCGAAGGAAGGCATAAATTTTTCAACAGAAACTGCTTTAAAACTTGAAAAACAGCTTACCTCTTTAGCTGAACACAATAATATTAATGATTATTTTGAATTGTTTTCAATACTTCAAACATTGGCTGACAGTGATGACTATAGACTACTCAATACTGACAACGATGTTGAAATAAGCGAATATGAAAACAGTAAAAAAATACAATTGGTACATGATTTTGTACATAATAACTATCACCAAAAAATTTCGTTAGATGAGATTTCATGTTTAGTAAATATGAGCACAAGCTCTTTTAATCGTTTTATAAAAAAACGAGCAGGAAAGACTTTTATTAACTACGTAAATGATGTTCGTTTAATTTATGCTACTAAACAGCTTATAAATACTGACATGAGCGTTAGCGAAATTAGTTACAATTGTGGATTTAATAACATATCCAACTTCAACAGGATATTTAAAAAAATTAAAAAAATTACACCAAGTAATTACAGAAACGAGTTTAGTAAAGTCACTCGTTTTTCATCTGAATTACACCAAGTATAATTCATTTATTTATCAGAAGAAGTCTTTAGCGTTTGTGTGTAGCTTTTAATTTGTTTAACCACTTTAGGTGCTAAAATAAGCGTAGAAATCATTGTTGGAAATGCCATTAAAGCAAAGAAACCATCAATTAAATTAATCATCATTGCTAGTGAGGTAGTTGTTCCCATTATAATACTAAGTATATACACTATGTTGTAGTAATTTTTGTTTTTAGCTCCAATTAAAAACGACAAACATTTTGTTCCATAATATGAATATGAAAACAAAGATGACACACTAAAAACTATAATGCAACACAACAACATGTATTTACCTGTTGAAGCAAATGTTTGTTCAAAAGCTAAAGCTGTGAGGCTTACTCCATTGGCATCGGTGGTTTTCCAAACACCAGTAACCAATATAGCTAAAGCAGTAAGTGTACATACAATAATAGTATCTATAAATGGACCTAACATAGCTACTAAACCTTCACGAACTGGTTGTGATGTTTTAGTTGCTCCATGAGCCATTGGTGCAGTACCAATACCAGCTTCGTTAGAAAATGCACCTCTACGTATTCCTAAAAGTATAAGTCCGCCAACTACACCTCCTAAAAATGTATCTCCTGTATAGTGATGAGCTGTAAATGCTTCAGTAAAAATAAGCGAGAAATATTTTGGTACTTCACTCGCATTTAAAATTAAAATTGAAAGCACCATTACAAAATACAACAACACCATAGCAGGTACTAACTTTGAAGCTGTTTTACTAATTCTATTTAATCCACCAATAATTACCAAAGCAGTAAAAAACACCAAAACGCCACCTATAACAAGGTTTGAGGTAGTATTCACCTCCACTCCATTTGGTTGTAACAATATATCATTAATAGCTTGCGTAAGCTGATTAACATTAAACACAGGTAATGCACCAACCATACCACAAAAACTAAAAAATACTGCTAAGGGTTTCCAATGTTTGCCTAAACCTTCAACGATAACATACATTGGTCCACCTTGTAAATTGCCTTGACTGTCTTTACCACGATACATAATCGCTAAAGCAGCAGTGAAGAATTTTGTTGACATACCAATAATAGCACTCACCCACATCCAAAACACTGCTCCAGGACCTCCAATAGATATTGCAACAGCAACACCAGCAATATTCCCCATTCCAATTGTGGAAGACAATGCTGTAGTGAGTGCTTGAAAATGTGTAATTTCTCCAGGATCATCAGGATTATCATATTTACCTCTAAGTACACTTAAAGCATGACCAAACAACCGAAAAGGCAAAAACCTTGATAAAATGAGTAAGTACAAACCACCTCCAATTAACAAAATAAGCAATGGTAAGCCCCAAGCATATGAAGCAAAATCTGAAATAAATTGATTGAGTTGTTCCATGAAGTGTTTTAAACAGTACTAAAAGTAATAATTTACTTTGAATAGGTAATATTTATGATTTACAAACTTCAACTTTAAAAGAGAATAAAACCATAGCCATTCAAAGAAAAAACTCATTTTTTTCTTCATTATTCACATAAAATAAATAGTTTTGATTTATTAAATATTAACCCCAAATTTTATATTATGACAAAACTTTACCTAACTTTTTTTGTTATTCTAACATGTACTATTCATGTAAGTTCGCAAATTACTTTTAAGGGCTGTACAGGAATATTAGGAGACCAAGATTTTTATCTATCCAATACAGGTACTACTGATGATTCTGGAGACATTAGAAACACTTATGAAACACAACCTAGTGACTTTGCCCAAAGTTGCCCTGCAGGTGTTTGTGAATTAAGAATTATATGGAACACATCCCTTGACAGATGGGAAATTCAGCTAGACAATGATGGACCACTAAACACTCCTGATTATACTACTGCAGTGATGTATTACAACACTACACCTTCTTTACCTAACCCTCCAGATTTAACCTTAGGTAGCTGGGTTGACGCTGAAGGTTATTGCCCAGAAACTATTACTACTTTAACAGGAAGCGTACAGGGTAATACATTAGGGAATGACGAAGTTGCTTTAATTAGTAATGTGAGTTTATATCCTAATCCTTCAAGCAACTATATTGTTGTTGATGGCTTGACAAATACTACAACTTTTAATATTTATAATCTTGTTGGTATGAACCTTAAAAATGGTAAAATATCAAATAAAGAAAAACTAAATATTCAAAACTTAAATAACGGAATCTACTTATTAAAATTAGAAAACGGCACTACATTTAAGTTTATAAAAGAATAACTACTAGCAACTTATAATAGCACACACCTGTTTCTTATACATAGACCGAAAGGTTTTGTTTGAGAAATAGGTGTTAATAATTAACATCACTTTACATCAGGCTTACTTAATAGCCAACTTATTTTTTAACTTTTTAAAATCCCTATAACTTAAATTAAAAGCATGAAACACATTTACTCTGCCTTACTATTTACATTAATCAGTACATTATCATTCTCACAAGTTTTTGACTGGGAAACGGTTGAACTTGCTGATACTGGAGTTGCTCAAACAGTAGCTGGTATTACAGCTACATTTTCTTCATCTTATTCAAATACTGATGCAACGGCCTTATATGGTAATGGCTTCTCTGGCACTTCAGGTGTTGTTGTATTTACCTATCAAACAGATTCAGGTGATTCTGCAACTGTAAGTTTTAGCTCTCCAGTTGATATAACTTCGATTTATGCTTTTGCTCTTTATGATTATTCTGGAACTCGCACTTGGACCTTTACACCTTCAGGTGGAAGCAACTCAAGTATTAATCAAGACTTGATATACGAAACAGGATCAGCTGTAACTGTAAATTGGACAAACGTTAATTCTTTTACTATAACTAGTAGCCTTGGTAATGATTCATTTGGTCTTGATGATATCGTATTTTCTGCTGCAACATTAAGCACAAGCGACTTTAGCCTTAATGATAAAGTTGTTTACCCTAACCCTTCTTCAAGTTTTATTCATATTAAAGGCTTAACAGAAATAAGCAACTATAGTATCTTTAATAATCTAGGAGCTGAAGTAATGAATGGTACACTATTAAACACTAACAAAATAGACATTCAAAATTTAAACAATGGAATCTATTTCTTAAAGACTGATAATGGATATACGTTTAAATTCATAAAAGACTAACTGGTAATAAAAATTATAACTTCAATGGCTACAAGGTTCAAAAACTATGTAGCCATTGTTTTTATAAGGCAGCTTTTGTATTTTAACGTAACACAAAACCCAATAACAACCAGCAAATTTTCACCAAAAACATATATATTAGTAGAGCTGTAAGTGATTATATTAAGTTTAAAAGCACCTTAAAGCATAAATGCTTTTGTAGCTCATTTAACTCAGAGCTTTTAAACTCATTAAATCAAAGGGCATACCCATAAAACACTATAGTTTTAAAACACTAAAACCATGAAAAAAATAAAATTTAGCACACAAGTAAATGCCTCTTCGCAAAAGGTATACGAAACTATGTTAGGGCTTAACAATAAAAATACTTATGAGCAGTGGACAGCTGAATTTAATCCAACCTCTACATATGAAGGCAGTTGGAACAAAGGTGAAAAAATGTATTTTGTTGGAACTGATGAAAACGGAAAAAAAGGTGGAATGATTTCAGAAATTGCTGAAAATATCCCATCAAAATTCGTGTCTATTCGTCATTATGGAATTCTTGATGGTGATCATGAAATCACTTCTGGTGAGCAAGTTGAAAAATGGGCTGGAAGCCTCGAAAACTATTCGCTAACAGAAAACAATGGTGTCACTACAGTAGAAGTTGAATTGGATACTGATGATAATTACGCAGATTATTTTAATAACACTTGGCCTAAAGCACTAAACAAACTGAAAGAGATTTCAGAAAACCAATAAAATGAATTCAACACAACAACTCGCTAATCGTTTACGCGAAGTTATTTTAAATGGAACTTGGATAGCTAACACAAATTACAAACACCAGCTAGAAGCTTTAGATTGGACTGTTGCTATTGCCAAAGTAAAATCGCGCAACACTATTGCTGTGTTAGCACAACACATCCATTACTACATTGCTGGTGTAAAACATGCTTTTGAAAGTGGTACGCTAGAAATACGTGATCAATACAGTTTTGATTTTCCTCCAATAGAATCACAAGAGCAATGGAATGCTTTTTTAAATAAATTTTGGACTGATACCGAAGGTCTTATCGAACTAATTGAAAAATTACCTAACAGTAAGCTTAACCAAAATTTTATAGATGAAAAATATGGAACTTACCAACGTAATATTGATGCTATGATAGAACATAGTTACTATCACCTTGGACAAATAGTATTGTTAAAAAAACTATTAGCCTAAATAAGCCAATACATTAGTTTGAATACGCTCTTGTATATTACTTACATCAGCTTTTACAAAAGGTTCTCCTGTAATGTTTTCGTAAAGTTCTATGTAGCGTTCTGAAACACTTGTAATGTACTCATCACTCATTTCAGGAACGGTTTGACCTTCTAAACCTTGAAAATTGTTTGCAATTAACCATTGGCGTACAAACTCTTTTGATAATTGCTTTTGGGCTTCTCCTCTATCCTGACGTTCTTGATAACCGTCAGCATAAAAATATCGTGAAGAATCTGGAGTGTGGATCTCGTCAATCAATACAATCTTTCCGTCTTTGGTTTTTCCAAATTCGTATTTGGTATCTACTAAAATTAATCCTCTTTCAGCAGCAATTTCAGAACCTCTTTTAAAAAGCTTACGTGTATAATCTTCAAGTACTAGGTAGTCTTCTTCTGATACAATTCCGCGTTTTAAAATGTCTTCTCTAGAAATATCTTCGTCATGATCTCCCATTTCAGCTTTTGTAGCTGGTGTAATTATAGGTTCAGGAAATGCATCATTTTCTTTCATCCCTTCAGGCATTGGCACACCACACAACAGTCGTTTTCCAGCTTTGTACTCACGTGCTGCATGACCAGACATATAACCACGAATAACCATTTCAACCTTAAAAGGATCGCACAAATGACCTACAGCAACATTTGGATCAGGAGTAGCTGTTAGCCAATTAGGAACCAAATCTTCAGTAGCTTTCATCATATTGGTTGCAATCTGATTTAAAATTTGTCCTTTATAAGGAATACCTTTAGGCATCACCACATCAAAGGCGCTTAACCTATCGGTTGCAATCATTACTAACTGCTCGTCGTTAATATTATAAACTTCTCTAACCTTTCCTTTGTATACACTTTTTTGATTAGGAAAATTAAAATTGGTATCTATTATTGTGTTGTGTGACATTTGCTTTAATTTATCATCATTACATACGATATAATGATAACTCTATTTAATTTTTTGTTGGCTGCGACTAAAAAACTACCAACTTAATTTATTCTCTATTTTCTATGCTCTTGTATGCTGCTATAATCTTTTTTACCAGCTTATGGCGAATAACATCTTTATCGTCTAAAAATATAATACCTACGCCTTCTACATTTTTAAGAATTAACAAGGCTTCTTTAAGTCCTGAAATGGTACGACGTGGTAAATCGATTTGTCCAGGGTCACCAGTTAGTAAAAACTTAGCATTTTTCCCCATACGTGTTAAAAACATCTTCATTTGCGCATGAGTAGTGTTTTGACCTTCGTCTAAAATCACAAATGCATTATCCAAAGTACGTCCACGCATAAAGGCTAAAGGAGCAATTTGTATCGTTCCGTTTTCTATAAAACTAGCCAGTTTTTCTGCAGGAATCATATCACGTAACGCATCATACAACGGTTGCATATAAGGGTCTAATTTTTCTTTTAAATCACCTGGAAGAAATCCAAGATTTTCACCAGCCTCAACAGCAGGTCTTGTTAAAATAATACGTTTTACCTCTTTATTTTTTAATGCCTGAACCGCTAGAGCAACTCCTGTATAGGTTTTACCTGTTCCTGCAGGACCAATGGCAAATACCATATCATTTTTACGCATGCTTTCAACAAGCTTCCTCTGGTTTAGAGTTTGCGCTTTTATAATTCTTCCTCCAACACCATGAACAATGGTTTCTCCACTTTGTTCAGACGTTGTATAATCGTCACTACTTTGACTGGTAAGTACTCGCTCAATAACATTTTCGTCCAACTTATTGTACTTAGCAAAATGAGTCATTAACATGGTCATACGACGGTCAAACTCTTCAAGCAAGTCTTCGTCACCATATGCCTTAATTTTATTTCCTCTAGCTACAATTTTTAATTTTGGGAAGTATTCTTTTAGAAGTTCGATATTAACGTTTTGAGCTCCAAAAAACTCTTTAGGAGTTATTTCTTCTAATTCAATTATAAGTTCATTCAAAAGGTACCTGATTTAATAAATTAATCTGTTTTGTTTTATTAGTTTTGTGTAGTAACAAATCTACACAATTTTAAGCGAGGTTAGATTAAAAAAATATCAACAATTATTACATGGCAATAATCACATTAACAACTGATTTTGGCGAAAAAGACCACTTTGCAGGAGCTATTAAAGGTGCAATTTACAGTGAGCTTCCTGATGTAAGAATTGTTGATATCTCGCATTCGGTTTCTCCTTTTAATGTTCCTGAAGCGGCTTACATTATTCAAAATGCATACAGCAGTTTTCCTAAGGGAACTATTCACCTTATAGGTATCGACTCTGAGTTAAACCCTGAAAACAAGCACATTTCAGTAAAACTAGACGACCATTACTTTATATGTGCCAACAATGGAATAATGAGTATGATATGTGCCGAAATTGCTCCTGAAAAAATTGTGGAGATTAATATCCATGATAAAATTGAAACCAATTTTCCTGTTTTGGATGTGTTTGTTAAAGTAGCTTGCCATATTGCCAGAGGAGGAACGCTTGAAGTGATTGGAAAAGTTATTAACACAATTAAGCCTATTAGAGATTTAGTGCCTTTTGTAAATGATGAAAAAAACCAGATTATTGGTAGTGTTATTTACATTGATAATTATGGCAACGTAGTTACCAATATAAGACGCAAATTTTTTGAATCTATACAAAAAACTCGTGCCTTTGAAATTTCTGCTCGTAACTACAAGTTTAAAGAAATATTGAACAGATATAGCGATGTTGTAAATTTTGACACTCCTGAAGATAAACGCTATGATGAAGGAAAAGGATTGGTTGTTTTTAACTCTTCAGGTTATTTAGAAATTGCGGTTTATAGAAGTAATCCTACTACTGTTGGTAGTGCCTCTACACTTATGGGATTAAGCATGCGAGATACTGTAACGGTTAACTTTTCAAAAACTTAAATATGTTTGTACGAATTGTAAAAATGAGCTTTGAGCCAAAACACATTGATGAATTCTTATCGAACTTTGAATTAAGCAAACACAATATTAGAGCTTTTGATGGCTGTGAGTTTTTAGAACTTTACAGAGACAAGCACAATACAAACGTATTTTTTACGTATAGTTATTGGAATACCGAAGCCGACTTAGAGCGCTACCGACAATCGAGTTTATTTAAAGGTATTTGGAGTAAAACCAAACCTCTTTTTAATGCAAAACCTGAAGCTTGGAGTGTGGATAAATTGGCAAGTTTAGATTGATAAAATTTGAAATTACCAATTAATTCATCACAGAAACAGAACTAAAAAATTCGTGATTTACTAATAAACTTTTAACTTTCCACTTTAAACTTTTCAACTAAGATAATGCTAGCAATTCTAAAAAAAGAAATTACCTCATTTTTTGCATCACCAGTTGGTTACTTGGTTATCGCTATTTTTTTATTACTCAACGGATTGTTTTTATGGCTCTTTAAAGGTGAATTCAACATTTTAGATAATGGATTTGCTGACCTCAATAGTTTTTTCACTTTAGCACCTTGGATACTTATTTTTCTTGTTCCTGCAGTAACTATGCGTAGCTTTAGTGATGAAAAAAAACAAGGAACACTTGAACTTCTACTCACTAAACCTGTAAGTCATTTACAAATTGTTTTAGGCAAATACGTTGGTGCACTGGTTTTAATACTTATTGCCTTGTTACCAACACTATTATACGTGTATAGTATATACAAACTTGGAAGCCCAGAAGGAAATCTAGATTTAGGGAGTATTACAGGTTCTTATTTTGGTTTATTACTTATGGCTGCTGCCTACACAGCTATAGGTGTATTTTCTTCAACACTCTCATACAACCAAATTGTAGCTTTTATTATTGCTGTGTTTATTTGCTTCTTCTTTTATTTTGGGTTTGAAGGTTTAGCTAATTTTAATCTTTTTGGTGATGCTTTTCGCCTTGAAAAATTAGGAATGGACGACCATTACAAGAGCATTAGCAGAGGTGTTATTGATACTAGAGATTTACTGTATTTTGTAAGTATTATTGTATTGTTTGTACTCATAACTGCTAGACGAATTGGCACAAAAGCCATTGATAAAAAAGAATGGTTACATCTATTAGTATTACCTTTAGGATTATTAGTTTTAAACCTCTTTACGCAGTCAATTTATAAGCGTTTCGACTTAACACAAGACCAACGTTATACGTTATCAAAAGCAGCACTCAACACTGTTGAAAATGTAGATTCTCCTTTAATTATCGATGTTTTTTTAGAAGGCGATTTCCCTTCGGAATTTAGACGTCTTAAAACCGAAACCAAGCAGTTATTGGAAGAGTTTGCGCTTCAAAATAACAACATTAAATTTAGTTTTATTAATCCTATTGAGAATGAAACAACTCGAGACCAAAACATTCAGCAATTAGTACAACGTGGTTTACAACCCTTTCAACTTACCGTAAAAGAAAATGGAAAATCGTCTCAGGAATTAATTTTCCCATGGGCTTTGGCTAGTTACAACGAGCAGACCGTAAAAATCCCATTAATAAAAAACAGCATTGGAGTTACTGACCAAGAACGCATCAACAATTCCGTGCAACATTTAGAATATGCTTTTGCTGAAGGATTTAAAAAACTAACCACTGAAAAATCTAAGAAAATAGCCATTTTAAAAGGTAATGGCGAGCTAAATGACATATATATTGCTGATTTTTTAACAAGCATTAAAGAGCATTACAACATTGCTCCTTTTACTATGGATAGTGTTGCTAGCCATCCGCAAAAAACCTTAGAGCAATTAAAAGATTTTGATTTAGTAATAGCTGCAAAACCAACTATTCCTTTTACTGAAGAAGAAAAATATGTCTTAGACCAATATACTATGAATGGCGGAAAAAGTCTTTGGCTTACCGAATCGGTTATTATGGACAAAGACAGTTTGCTAAACGACTCAGGAAGAGCTATTGCTGTTATTAGAGATTTGAATCTAAATGACTTTTTCTTTAAATATGGTGTTCGCATCAATCCTGTGTTAGTTAACGACATGTATTCTGCTCCAATAACTCTTGCTATTGGAGAAGGTAGTGACGCTCAGTTTCAACCAATACAATGGCAATATTCGCCATTAGCAGCTAGTAATCCAAATCATGCAATAACCAACAACTTAAACTTGGTAAAGTTTGATTTTGCAAGTCAAATAGATACTTTAAAAAACGATGATGTTTCAAAAACTGTTTTATTACGTAGCTCTCAACTAACCAAGCTAGATGGTGTACCAAGAGAAATAAGTTTAGATATTGTTACCCAAGAACCTGACCCAAAAACATATACTAAAGGATTACAACCACTTGCTATTTTATTAGAAGGTGAATTTACATCGGTTTATAACAATAGAGTAAAGCCTTTTAATCTTTCTAATGATAGAACAAAGAGTGATGCTACTAAAATTATTGTCATTGCTGATGGTGACGTTATTAAAAATGATGTAGTAAGAAACAAGCCGCAACAATTAGGTTTTGATCGTTGGACAGGTGAAAGTTTTGGAAACAAGGAGTTTTTAGAAAATGCTGTTAACTACCTTTTAGACGACAATAAACTTATAGATATTAGAACAAAAGAAGTTGCTATAGCTTTCTTAGATTCCAAAAAAATTGAAGCACAAAAAACAAAATGGCAGTTTATAAATATTGCTTTACCTCTGCTCCTTTTAGGTATTTTTGGTTTTGTCTTTAAGTACTTAAGACGAAAAAAATACGCATAAAAAAAAGCGACCCAAAAGGTCGCTTTTTTATTTTATTGAGAGTTGTTTGTTATTTAACCATTAGTTTTTTAACTCCTTTTTGTTGACCATTTATTACTTCAACAAAATACATTCCGCTAGATAAGTTCTCTACACTTACAAGTTTACGCTCGTTTGTATTAAATGATTTTGAAATCAATAAACGACCATTAATATCATAAACACCTACTTTAACATTTTCTTGTTGGTTTAACAAAGTAAACTCAAAATGATTTTTAGCAGGATTAGGATAAATTGCAAATCCTTCTAGTTCTTTATCAGCTACACTTAAAGGTCCTGCAGTACTACATAATTCAAGTGAGAAACTATTTAAAAACCCACCATCTTCATCATAACCATCATTAACTGTAAGTGTCCAATCACCAGCTGCATTTTCTCCTATAAATGGAGTCAATAAATTTTGAGGTTGCATTGTTCCTGAAAGTGCTGGCACTGTTCCTGAACAAGAAAACTCAACACCCGAATCATCAAAAGTTACATTTGTATCGTCTAAATCATCACAAGCGTTACTAAACAATACGACGGAAGTACCTGATGGACTAGTTAAACTAACCGTTAAATCACCCATCCAAGTATGTGATAAATTAACAGTCACATTAATATCACCAACTAAAATATCTTGACCTGCTGGTACATTTATAACCGATGTAACCGTATTTGGCACAGTATCTATAGGTTGTGGGTTATCATTTGCAGTAGATGAAATAGAACAATTAACAGCTTCAGTAGTAAAAGAAGAAGACACAAAATTAGCATCAACACAATCAGAGAATGCCATAACTCTCCAGTAATATTGTGTGTTACTATTCAATGCCGGAACACTAACAGTGTTTGCTTCTACTGTATCTTCAAAAATTAGAGTACTAAAGTCAGAAAGCTCAGAAACTTCAACTTTATAACCACTTGCTCCACTGACTGCGTCCCAAGTTAATCCTGGATATATGTAAACACCTGACTCTCCTGCGCTAGGGTAATTTAATGTTACATCACTAATAGGGTCAGCGCTTAATACTTCAATTTCCATTTGTCTTGTCTTAGTATCAGAAGTACCAGTAGCAACAACATCAAAGGAATAAGTACCAGGAGTCACTGAGTCTAAACCAGATATTTCTAAAGTAAAGTCTTCATCGGCAGTGATTACACTAGGAGTAAATGTTGCCACTGCTCCTGCTGGTAATCCAGTAGCTGACAGTGTTGTTGGCCCATTGTAAGTGTCACTTGATGAATAGTTAAAGTAATAATCTCCAACTTCATCTGCACAAAAAGTTTTTGTAATATTTTCAGGAGTAAATGCAAAATCTGATTCAGAAATCCCTGTTACGATTAATGCAAAATCTTGATTTCCTGAATCTAAAGTCCCTTTATGATCTACTATGATTGTATAATCTCCAGCAGGAACATCTATTTCAACTTTTTCAACATTATCAACGTTATTTACGCTTCTAATTGCAGGAGAAGTATAACTAAATGCACTTAAAGCCCAAGGATAAGTTGTATTATTACTAGCATCTACGACTCTTAAATCTAAATCATTAACTAGTCTAGGTGTAGTATCATCTACCGTAGTACCCTGTACTGTACCTGCAGGATCAGTCCAAGCAATTGTAACCACTAGAGGCTCTGTTCCTAACGCTGTTACAGACTTTGTGAATGTTGCTCCATCGGCAAGACTGTTCTCTTCAATTAAAGACTGAAATTCTTCTTCTAAAATTGCAATAGCTGCCGTTTCACAATCCAATAATCCCCAACCAAATTGATAATCTGGACCAGGAAAAACACCTGCTTCAGAAGCAGTATGAATTGCTAAAGCTCTTAATGTTGAAGACTTCATGAAATTACCATGAATATCACTGTAAAGCTCTTGGAGTAACCCTAAAGAACCTGAAACACTTGGTGTAGCCATAGATGTACCATTCATACTACCATATGCAGTATTAGAAGTAGCTACAGATGAATATGTGTTAACACCCTTAGCTGAGATGTCTGGTTTTATTCTTCCATCATCTGTTGGTCCCCAACTACTAAAACTTGACATCACAACACTTGAAGGTCCTGTATAATTATTAACTTGGTTTACAGCAGCAACTGTAATTCCGTTTTTAGAGACTCCTCTATCAGTTAATAAATCATAACCATTATCTCCAGTATTGTAACCTGCGTTTCTATCATTTCCGGCAGAAAAAACTGCAGTATAGTAAGGTGCATTGTATAATATGTTATCTACTTGAACTGCTAAATTATCATATCTACCAAAATAGTATGTTGGTAAAAATTCAGCATTAAGTCCATAAGAATGATTAGAAATTAACAACCCATTTGCTGCGGCAGTAGTCATTTCTGATAGATCGTTATCAAAGTCATACGCATTTAGACTAGCTCTAAACGCCATACCTCTAGCTTGACCACTTGCTGGCACATTAGATCCAATCATTGTTCCTGACACATGCGTTGCATGGTTAGACAATGTTGTTGATCCATCTTGTTGAGTAACTCTATCAACTAATAACTCATGCGTATCCAAAACTTTTCCACCATCCCAAACACCTAGAGTCATTCCTGTACCTTCAACAGATAAATTTAGTCCTCCACTTGGACCTGTGTAGAGCTTATTTGCTCTAACCGTAACTCCAGCTCCTCTATTGTCTGTTGACAAATAAAGTAAAGTTCCATCTTCTAAAACTTTATGCAACTTTGACATACCTCCATTTTCTGTAAAAATTACAGTTGGTAAATTGTTTTCCATAGCATAGACTCTAGCTGCCTTTAAATCATTTTCAAAAGCTAACGAAAATTCATTCGCCATTTGTGAAAGTAATGCATGGTCATAAGTAGCGATAATTTCTCTTTTTTGTTCATCAGTTTGGGCTGTTAAGAAATTAAAACTAACAAAAGAGAGCATTAGGATTAATTTATACCCGAAAGTATTTTTATACATTTTTCATTTTTTTAAGCGTATAAATATACCACATAATATTATAATCACAATACTTTTTATGTTAACGAGAATCTAAAATTCTGGTTAAGAAATACAAAAAATTTACTTGTTAATAAAAATGTATAACTAAGGCTTACAATTATCACTTTAATAAAATATATTTGCTTAAATATTCATAACGATAAAAATTTAAAGCAATTTCATGAAGTTTATAGTATCGAGTACGTATTTGCTTAAACAATTACAAGTTTTAGGTGGAGTAATTAACAACTCTAACACACTTCCAATTTTAGATAATTTTTTGTTTGAACTTGAAAACTCAAAATTAACGGTTTCAGCTAGTGATTTAGAAACCACAATGTCATCAGTAATTGATGTTGAAAGTGACAGTAATGGTAGTATAGCCTTACCTGCACGATTACTATTGGATACCTTAAAAACGTTCCCTGAGCAACCATTAACGTTTGTTGTTGAAGATAACAACACAGTTGAGATTAGCTCTAACCATGGTAAGTATGCTTTAGCTTATGCTGAAGGAAACGAATTTCCTAAAGCTGTTGAATTAGAAGATCCAAGTACAACTATGGTTTCTGGTGAGATACTAGCAACTGCTATTAGTAAAACTATTTTTGCTGCTGGAAATGACGATTTAAGACCTGTTATGAGTGGTGTATTCTTTCAGTTTTCAACAGACGGTTTAACCTTTGTTGCTACTGATGCTCATAAATTAGTTAAATACACTAGAGAAGATGTTAAAGCAAATCAAGTTGCTGAATTTATCATGCCTAAAAAACCTTTAAATCTTTTAAAAGGAATTTTAGCTACAAGTGATGATGATGTAAAAATTGAGTATAACGATTCAAATGCTAAATTTACTTTTGAAAACTCTGAACTAGTTTGCCGATTAATTGATGGAAAATACCCTAATTATGAAGCTGTAATACCAAAAGAAAATCCAAATAAATTAAGTATTGACAGAACACAGTTTTTAAATTCTGTTAAACGTGTTAGTATTTTCTCAAATAAAACAACACATCAAATTCGCTTAAAAATTGCAGGAGCTGAATTAAACATTTCTGCCGAAGATATTGATTACTCAAACAAAGCTGAAGAACGCCTAACATGTGACTACCAAGGTGATGACATGCAAATAGGTTTTAACTCTCGCTTTTTAACTGAAATGTTAACAAACTTAAATGCTGACGAAGTACAATTAGAAATGAGCTTACCTAACAGAGCTGGTATTTTAACGCCTGTTGATGGGTTAGACGAAGGCGAACAAGTTACTATGCTTGTTATGCCTGTAATGTTGAATAGTTAGCCTTTTCAAATTAATTATATATAAAAAGCGCTTACATTGGTAAGCGCTTTTTTTGTGTTAAAATTATAGTTCCTCTTTTATAATTAATAGTAACACTTTTTAATTATTAGTATCATCCAAATAGATGAATGAGCCATTATACGTTCCTGACACCAATACACCATCAGCTCTCTCAAATTCAAGAGATAAAGTAATATTATCTACTGAGTAGTCAATTACTGTTACATGTCCTGATGTTACTTCTAAATCAGCGTTACTTCCACTTTTATAAAACTGACTGAAACCGTTTTCAAACTCAGAATTAATAACATCTCCATTAACAATAAATTCTAAATTAGAAATGTCATCTAGATCGTAAGTTTCTCCAGGAGTAAGATCAAAATGATTGATTCTTGCAGTAAAATAATCGACATTATTTAGTGTTGTTCCTGAAAAAGAAGCATTAATTTCTGCTTCAGTTTTATTTGTTAAACTTAAAAAAACCGAATTAAATGATGGCTCTACTAATGCTGCTTTCATCTCAAAAGAAGATTCACCAACTTTAATAAAATTGCTTTCTGAAGTATTGGAATCATCATCAGATGAACAAGAAGTTAATACAATAGTAAACATTACGAGTATGATTGTTTTTAAATATTTCATAGTTTTTGTTTTGAATAGTTTTTTAAAAAAAGCGCCCACAAGAGTGAGCGCTAAATCAAATTGATATAACATCAACTAGTTTCTAAGAAACTTCTGATTAATAGTTCTTTTAGATGTTTTAATTTGAATCATGTATAATCCTGAAGGTAAATTAGCCACATTAATTCCATTATTAACTTCATTTACTTGCTTTACTAACTGTCCGCTAATAGTGTAAATAAACACGTTCTCAACTTGCTCTGTAGATTTAATAAATAACCTGTCACTTACAGGGTTTGGATATAGTTTTACTGAGTTTGTATCTAAAGACAAATCATCAATTCCTAATGTTGAATCATATTCAAAAGCACCAAGGTCTATTGTACTGTTAAAAATTCTATCATTACCTGATAAATCTAAATCACCGAATAAAGCAGTATCATATAAAGAATTATTTCCTTGGTCTATAATGTAAGACGAGCTTGATGTTGGTTTATAATCTGCACTCAAATTAAGAGATACTGTATTTGGATCTAAATCTTGAACATTATTAAATGATGGTGCTGCAAAAGCTCCTGATGCTCCACCATTGTTTGTAATTTGAGTTATTGAATTATTAATTACTAATTCATAATGATTTCCCTGAGTACCATAAGAAATATCTCTGTCTGCGTAAGTTCCATTTAACGTATTACCAAAAAAGATCGAGTTATTTATCTCTAAGTGTCCTCTAGTATTATCAGATCCCATGATAATAGCCTGACCATAAGATGTATTATTGACATTTACTACATTATTATTAATAAAAGATGAATTAGTTATTATTAAATCTAAGTCTCTGAAGTTTGTAAATGAGCCATCAGGAATTCGGTAGGCATTGATAACAGAAAACTTGGTTTCGTTATCTGCAAACAACACATTTGAAAAGTTTGCATAAATATTATTAAAACGATCTGTGTGTAATAAAATAATACTTTGTCCAGTACTTACATTATTTGTAAAACTTACGTTGGAAAGTTTAAAATTATCTTTTAGACCAATTCCTTTAATTAAAAAATCATTACTATAGTTATTTTTAAAACTACAGTTTTTTATACTCAAGTTTTCAATCCAAGTAGAAGCACCATAATATTTTGAACAAATAACACCATTGTCTTGATTATGAGCATTACTTGATGTATCGTAAATATTTTCTAAAATAAAACCATCAATCGTAATGTTTGTAGCATCAACTAAAATTAATCTATCTGCATTATCAGATTTATTAGAAGTAAAATCACCATCAACGTCATCACCATTCATATCACCTGTAATAACAGTCGCATTAGTTGTATTTATCAAAGTTAAATCTCTATCTGATAATTGAGTTTCAGTACCATCAAAACCACCGAAAATAGAAATACTAGTATCATTTATTTCTAAAGGCGTGTTTTGAGCTGTTGGCTTATAAATACCTTTTGCTACCCAAATATTTCTATTAGGACCAGCTACAGCTAGTGCTGCATCAATTGTTGTATAAGCATCAATCCACGAACTTCCGTCATTTGCTCCAGTTGCATTCGCATCTACATAAACAGGTCCATAATTACAATTTGAAGAATAACTAGAGTTTGCATCTCTTGTCCATCCTTGTGCGTACTGACCAGCATTAGTATACGAAGGTGTGTAATTAGGATCATGTTGAATACACGTTAAATTTGGGTTTCCATAAGATTTCATGTATGTAAAATTAGGATTGTTACCATTAGCTAAATTTAATTCTACCAACTGATTATTTTGACAATGAATTTGATTTAATGTTGGAATATTACTAACATCTATTGTTGTTATTTGGTTATTTGCACAATGTAATCGTGTTAAACTGGTGTTGTTACTAACGTCTAATGATGTTAAGATATTTGAATATACTTCTAATGTAGTTATATTTACAAAAGCTTCAATTCCTGTTAAATCTGTAATTCCCAAACTTGTAGCCGATATTGTTCCTGTAAAAGCTTGCGCTTCAGCTACCGAAATTTCTGTATCAGAATTTGTATTAATAGCAGTATTATTTAACAAATAATTTTTAAAGTTGAAATCTGGAATGTTTACGTTTTGAGCGAAAATTGCAGAAACACCCAAACATAAATAGGTTGTAAATAAGAGTAATGTTTTTTTCATTGTAGTTGAGATTTGTTTTTATTTTCAACCACAAAACAACTACTACATATAAGGTTTTCAATTTGCTTTTTTCTGAATAGCTCTAATTTCTTTCTGAATAAATAATAAAGATTATTCTTACACTTTTAATCAAATAAAAAAGCCTGCTTAATAAGCAGACTTTACAAACTATGGGTTATTAGCCTATATTAATTATTCGCAATTCATTTTTTGTCCGTATGGCATTTGTCCGTGAATAACACCACCAAATTGTGAACTGCCATAACCACTACCATTGTACTGTTGCTTGATTAAAAAACCTTGTAAATAGCAGTCGTTATTTTTGTTTTTTTCTGTGAATGCACCTTTAATCCAACGGTATAAAATACGACCTGTGTATTTGTTTTTTACAATACTCCAATCGTTAGATTCTATGTTTAACTTTAGAAGTTTTGCGCCATCTTTTGCAATGATTTTTGATACATTTTCTTTAGCAAAACTCACTAATGAAGCATTACTATTCATGCTGCCTGCTTTTGGCATTTTTATAGCATCCATAGTCGATTTTGCAGCAGCATCATAATTTGCTTTTAACGTGGCTTCAAACTCTTTTACAATTGGCTTCGCTTTTTCTAACCACTCTAAATGAAATTGTTGTTCGCCTTTACCAATCACATTTAGAATAGTAATATCTTCTTGAATCATGTACGATGGCACATTAAATGCGTGTCCGCCTTGGTGAGAAGCTGCGTAAATTACAAATACGTCGTCTGCAATTAACATGCCTCTTACTAAAATTGGCATACCTGTACCAAGCTCTAAAGTTTGCGATCGGTCTGCGCCAACTTTGGTTGTAAACATTCCTGAAACTAACTCGTAACCTATGTAACCTTCTGGTGACATGGCTACTAGTTCTGGTGTTGTTAAAAAGCGTAACCATGAATATTCTGGATCTTGTGCAGGCAATAAGTCTACATTATCGCCCATGTCTGTCATTTGACGTCTAATTTTTACGCGATCAACACCAACTGCACTCATACCTTTTGTCATCGCAAATGGATACGACATATATAAAAAATCGTCACTTACTGTATTAGCAGGTTTAGGCTTATTAGCTTCGGCTTCTTGTTGCTTTTTCTCAAGATATTTTTGATAGTATAAATCTTGTTTCTCTTGGTCATTTGGATACTTTTTAGCTAATTCTGCTTTAAATTCTTCATCAGTATATTCTGTTTTTGATACATTTTGATTAGATGTTGAAGAACTGCTAACCATTCCTGAAGCATTTTCAGATTTTGAAGATGAACTGCTTGTTTCTTTTTTATCTAACTTTTTCTCTACTGCTGCTTTGGCTTTCTTCTTTAACATTTTACCAAATTGCGCATGCGACGTTGTGTAGCATAATGCCAATACAAATAATAGAACTATTTTTTTCATAAGAATTGTGTTTAGTGGGCTTCAAAATAAGCACCTAAACAACCATTCTTAATTTGGATTTTTCTAAAACCGAGGATTTTTTTTCTGAAGGAATTTTCGAGATACATCGCTTTGCTCTGAAAGACATAATGCTCTGAAAAACTACATAAACGTTTCCTTAATTACTTCTAAAAATTGATCGCGTTTAGATTTTGAAATTGGAATTCGTTTTTGATTGTTCATTAGTAAATAATCGCCATCGTCTTTAACCAATTCATCAACATATTTTAAGTTGATTAAATACGAACGATGACATTTAAAAAACATCGCGTTGTGTTCCAATTGCTCTACAAAGTGCTTTAATGGTTTACAAATGGTTTTTTGTTTACCATCCATAAGTTGTACGTTGGTGTACATACCATCGGCTTCAAAATAGACGATATCATTATGCGATGCGAACATGATGCCTTTAGGTATTTCTAAAGCAATTTTGTCCATTGAGAGTTGCTTTAACGAGTCGCGTAACTTATTAATCTGGTCGTTTAAATTGTTGGCTTTTATGGCTTCTTCAGCTTTTGTAACAGCTTCTTTTAATTCGGTTGTATCAACTGGCTTTAACAAATAATCTACTGCTGATAATTTGAAAGCTTCAATCGCATATTGATTGTATGCCGTCACGAAAATGATTTTAAAATCTATCTGATTTGGAAAGTATTCTAAAATATCTAATCCAGACTGATTTGGCATTTCAATATCTAAAAAAACGACATCAGGTTTACTGGTTTTAATCAAGTCTACACCAGATGCCAAATCTTGCGCTTCTTCAATGTTTGTGATGCTTTCACAATGTTCGGTTAGCAAGTTTGATAGTAAATGTCTGGCACGTTTTTCGTCGTCTATAATTATGGCTTTCATATCTTAATGTATTGGCATCGTGATGACCACTTTTGTACCTGCAGCTACGTCGTTTTCGTCATACAAATCGTTGGTAGTTATGGTTATATCACGTTTTAATTTGTTTTTATATAAGTGCACACGTTCTTCATTAGCTTTAGTGGCAAAAGGTTTGTGCTGTTGGTTTGGTCGTTTTAATCTTTCCGATTGTACTCGACCAATTCCGTTATCTTCAACCGTAATTTCTAATTTATTTTGCTGAATTATTTTCGCTTCAATATGCAATTTTCGGTCGTTTAATTTGTGTAATAAACCGTGTTTTAAAGCATTTTCAACATACGGTTGTATAAATAATGACGGTACTTTTATCTGTTTTGTCTTCAATTTATTATCGACAGAAATCTCGTATTCCAATTCATCTTCAAAACGCACTTTTTCTAATTCTAAATACAGTTTTAAAGCGTTTAATTCTTCTTCTAAAGTAATTTCGTTTTGCTGACTGTAATCTAAATACATGCGGATTAATCGGCTAAACTTCACTAAATACGAGCTTGCCAATTCCTTTTCATTGGAAATAATATAATCTTGAATAGAATTTAAGGCATTGAAAATGAAATGCGGATTCATTTGCGAGCGCAGGTTTTCTAACCTTAAATTCGTTATTTTTTTATCGATTAAAATTTTATCAACTTCAGCAATTCGCTGCGCTTCTTTTTGTTGTAATCGCCATCTAAAATACAGCCAAACTAAACCTATTATTGTTGCTATTACTAAACCATAAAACCAATAGGTTTCCCAAAATGGTTTTGCTATAGTAAAGGTAATAGGACTTGCAAATTGTACGTCTTTACTACTAATATTTTGACCTTGTAATTCAAATATATAATCGCCACTAGACAAGCTGTTAAACACCACAAAATGCGTATTTAAAGGCACGTTTCGCCACGTGGTATCAATTGGTTTTATACGGTATTTGTAGCTAACATGTTTATTAGATTGAAATCCGTTTGAGTTAAAATCGAATCGTAATTTATTATAATCGTAAGGTAAATTGTAGTAGGTATTTACAACTGTATCCTTATCATTTACTTGAACGGATGTTATCCAAACTTTTGAGGTTTTAAAAGCCTTAAAAAGCGTATTGTTTTTGGGCATTACGTACAATGAATTTGGAAAAACAGACACCAAATAATCTTCAAGAATAATAAACTTATCTACTGATAATGTTAATCCATCTTGTGTGTTTAAACGCCTTACTTGATTGGTTTTGGGATGAAACTTATAAAAACCTTCTTCGGTAGAAATCCATAAAAATTCACCATCAGATTTTAATGTATTTATTTGCACTTGCTTTGGCAACGCATCATGCCTAGAAATTAATTGACCATCCTTAAAACACAACAAGCCATTGTGCTGTGTTGCCAACCAAATAGCATCGTTTATTTTAGCTATTGAGTTTACTAAAATACTTTCGCCATCTAACTTAATTTCTTTTGACTGAAAACTATTAACATCAAATTGATATAAGCCATCTATAAAAGAAACAAATAACTGATTGTTTAATATTTCAGATGCTTTTACTCTACTTTTTCTAATAACTCTTGTAGAATCTGAAATATACGGTTTGTTATATATTATGGCTTCTTTGTAGCTTCCGTAGAAGAGATTTTCATCATTAATTTTTGAAAATGTTTTTGCAACAGAATATTTATTTTTTTGGTCTTTAATAGTGAACAGATTTAGATCTACACTATAAGATTCTGATGCATTAATACTAACAATTACATGGTTTTGTGATGCATCAAAAAATAAATTACCTATGATTTTTGATCCAGGTAATTTAAGCGTCTTAAAAACACCGTTTGTATTATAAAACAACAACTTACCATTATTTGTACCTAATAAAAATTGATTGTTATTTAGTGCACAAGCTGCGGTAATTTTATCTTTTGCTTGTTCTAAATTAAGCTGTCTAATATTAAGATTAGAAGACACAAAAACACCGTTGTCTAATGTTGTAAACCAATAATTTTCATTAAAATCTACCAATACATCGGTAACAGACTCATTACTAAATAATTGTTCTTTTAAAACTAATTGTTGACCTTTTAGTTGAAAAATAAACACACCAGATGTTGTTAAAAACCAATAGTCACTATTTAAAGAAGTGATGTTGTAAATGGTTAAATCTTCTAATGATTTAGGTGTCTTTAGCTTTAAAACATCGTCTATTTCAGTTTTATAAATATAAAGTTGATTTTTGCCTTGTTCTTTAAAATTTAACAACACACTATTTTTAAAAGCGTATACCTTTGGTGACTGCATTCTGTATTTAGACGTGAGTGTTTTAAGCAGTTTTATCTGGTCATCTTTAATTTGATACCAGTTCTGTTTTTCTTTTGAAGGTCTGTTATTTGCGTTCATTTTAATGACATAGGACAAATCATTGTGAGTACTCTCACTAACAGACATACCTTCAAAAAGCTTGATGGCGTTTTTGTCTTTTAAATTAATATCATAAATACCATCTACAGTAAATAAGCGTATGGATGTATTGGTAATTTCAAAAGGTGACAACTGCCCTTTTACTAGCTTACTTGCGTCATAAAAAAGATGTAAAGTATCGTTTTCAACATAGAAAATTTGCCCGTAAATATTACTACACCAAAGTTTTCCTTTTTCATCTAATTTTAATTGAAATAAAGAATTTGCTTTTTGGTTAGGGTTTGTAAACTTTTGGTAATTATTTCCGTTATAACGGTATAAACCCTTATCTGCAGCAAGCCAGATATAGTGGTTGTGATCTTCTAGAATATCATAAAACTCAACATCAGGAAGATTAGAAATTTTAGACATATGCTGCGTCACCGGATTTTGAGCAACTACAAAAACTGGTAACAATAAAAATAATATGTATTTAATATAACGCCACATAAATATCAATTAACAAACTTAATATTTATGTTCACAATGAGCGTCTTATTTTTCTGTAACTGCCTTATTTTTTTCTAAATATAAAAAAACGCCCACTATACAGTGAGCGTTTTTAATTTACCTCTATAAAAAATATAACTAACTAATAAAACTAAGAGATAAAGGGTATGTTGGAGTTTCTCCATTGTTTGCTTTAATAGCGTTTATGATAGGAAAAACTAATGAAATAATGCCAAGTATTATAAAACCTAATATACCTAATCCGAAAGCTAAAATTAAAGGAATGCATAATAAAGCATAAAGGATCATGCTAATTTGAAAGTTTACTATGTTTTTTCCATGAGCATCCATTTGAAATACTTTCTCTTTTTGAGTTATCCAAATTACAAGCGGAACAATTAAACTTCCAAAACCAGTAATAAAACACAATAATTGACTTAAATGTGTTATCACTATAAGTTGTCTATCTTCTCTCATGATGGTGTAAATTTTGATTGATACTTATTTGACGCTGAAAAATCAAGAATGTTACACCTTTAATATAAAAAATATTATTGACCCATTTTGTATAAAGACAATCCAATTTTAAATAGTTTTGTGATAATATTATGGACTCACTTACTCAAATAGTTTTAGGTGCTGCTGTTGGTGAAGCAGTTTTAGGAAAAAAAGTTGGAAACAAAGCTATGCTTTACGGAGCAATTGCTGGCACTATTCCTGACTTGGATGTATTGGCTTCAAATTTTACCGACACAGTTTCAGCTTTAGAAATTCATAGAGGGTTTACACACTCCATAGTATTTTCTATTGTATTTGCACCTATTTTTGGTTGGCTGGTTTCAAAAATCGAATCCTTTAAAAGCTTTAAATCTTGGTCATGGTTGTTCTTTTGGGCTTTTATAACACACCCTTTACTAGATGCACATACCACTTGGGGAACCCAATTATTTTGGCCTTTTGATTTGCGGCTTGCTTATAAAAACATTTTTGTAGTAGACCCTATCTACACTTTACCTTTTTTAGTGTGTTTACTCTTAGCACTTTTCAGCAGAAGAACTAATCCTAAACGGCAATTTTTTAATAGACTTGGGTTAATTTTAAGTTCAACCTACCTTGTTATTACTTTATTCTTAAAATGGGCTGCATTTTCCCAATTTAAACAAGCATTGAACAATCAAAATATTGATTATATAGATATTGATACAAGACCGTCGCCTTTAAACACGATCCTTTGGAATGCTAATGTAGATACTAAAGATGTTTATTTATTGGGAGACTATTCGTTTTTTGACTCACAACCAATCTCGTTTTCTATATATGAAAAAAATCATCATTTAATTGATGACTTAAAACATAATGAGAAAGTACAACGAATGATTGCCATTACTGAAGGTTGGTACAGCATTTCTCAAAAAAACGGAAACTTATATTTTAATGATTTACGATTTGGACTATTGAATTTAAAACCAGAATCGGACGATTTTGTGTTTCAATTTTTAATAGAAAAACATACAGATGGGACTGTAAATTTTATTGAGCAACCAAGAGACAGAAGTGATGCTAAAGGTATGCTCAATGCATTATGGCAACGCATTAAAGGAAATTAAAATCGGTATAGCATATTACCATACCGATTTTAATTTTTTCTATTTTTTTAATGTACTAGGGCAAACCTCATCAGTTACTGGAATTCCTGATTTTTTTATTGCTCCAAATCCACCAGCTACATCAACTAAATTATGAATACCTCTACTCTTTAAAATTGAAGCTGCTATAACAGATCGATACCCTCCTGCACAATGTACATAAAAGGTCTCTTCGTTAGGAAATTCTGCTAAGTGCTGATTTAGATAATCTAAAGGTGTAAAATGTGCAGTTGGTAAATGCGATTTTAAAAATTCGCCTTCTTTTCTAACATCAAAAACAGGAATGGTATTCGCTTCCATTCTATTTTTAAATTCATCGGCAGAAATAGATTCTATAGAATCTGTTTCTTTTCCTGCTGCTTCCCAAGCTTCATAACCACCTTCTAAATAGCCTAAAGTATTATCAAAACCAACACGAGATAAACGTGTCACAGTTTCTTCTACTCTATCTTTATCAGCAACAATAAGAATTGGTTGCTCAACATCAGCAATAAGTGCTCCAACCCAAGGTGCAAAACCGCCATCAATACCTATAAAAATTGAACGTGGGATGTGGCCTTTTACAAATTCTGATTGATGACGAACATCTAAAACGATTGCTCCTGTTTCGTTTGCCAAAACTTCAAAGGCATTAGGAGACAATGCTTTTGTTCCTCTTTTTATAACCTCATCAATATCATCATAGCCTTCTTTATTCATTTTTACATTTAAAGGAAAATATTGAGGTGGAGGTAATAAACCATCAGTCACTTCAGCAATAAACTCTTCTTTAGTCATATCAGCACGTAAAGCATAGTTCATTTGCTTTTGGTTTCCTAAAGTATCAACAGTTTCTTTCATCATGTTTTTACCACATGCTGAACCTGCTCCATGAGCTGGATAAACAATAACATCATTAGCTAAAGGCATGATTTTGTTTCTTAAACTATCAAACAAGAAACCTGCTAAATCTTCTTTTGTAATATCACCTGCTTTTTGAGCTAAATCTGGTCTACCTACATCACCTAAAAATAATGTATCACCACTAAAAATCGCATGGTCTTTACCGTTTTCATCTTTTAATAAATAGGTTGTACTCTCCATGGTATGCCCTGGAGTATGTAGAGCAATTATTGAAATATCTCCTATTTTAAACTCCTGATTATCTTCAGCAATTATTGCATCAAAAGCAGGATTTGCAAGCGGTCCATAAACTATTGGAGCTCCTGTTTGTTTAGAAAGTGTAACGTGACCGCTAACAAAATCGGCATGAAAATGTGTTTCAAAAATGTACTTAATCTTTGCATTATCCTGAGCTGCCTTTTTAATATATGGACTCACTTCTCTTAAAGGGTCTATAATAGCAGCTTCACCATTACTTTCTATATAATAAGCACCTTGTGCTAAACAACCTGTATATATTTGTTCTATTTTCATAGTCTTTACGTTTTAATGTCTTTAAATATTTTACAGTTTTGCAAAAATAACATTTGCTGTCTATTACTTTGCAAACTCTTTTATAATTATATAAACAGCCATGATAAGTACAAACCAACCAAAGCTCTTTTTTAGTTTTTTATTAGATACATACTTTGAAAAATAGCCTCCAAGTAAAATTCCTGCAATAGTTACTAGAGAGAATGTAATAAGAAATTTCCAATCAATTACTAGCGTTTGCATATCTCCAAGAAAACCTATCAACGAATTTATTGCTATGATTACTAATGATGTTCCTACTGCTTTTTTCATGGACAACCCAGACCACAACACTAACGCAGGAACATATAAAAAACCTCCTCCTGCTCCTATTAATCCGGTTACAGTACCAATTACCAATCCTTGAATAAAGGTTTTATAATACGGTTGAGGCACAAATTCGGTTTGAGTATCTCTTCTATTTTTTATCATTGAAATAGCTGCAAACAACATTACCAAAGCAAAAAACACCATTATGAGCATATCTTTAGTAATTGAAAAACTACTAGTACTAAAAATAACGTCTGGAATATTAGGTACTAAAAATCTTCTAGAAACATAAACTGCCAAAAACGAAGGAAAACAAAAGAGTAATCCTGTTTTAAAATCTACTTGCTGTTTTTGATGTTTTTGTATTACACCTACTACTGAAGAAGAACCAACAACAAACAAAGAGTATGCTGTTGCTACAACTGGGTTATAGCCTAATAAATAAACTAGAAGAGGCACTGTTAATATTGAACCTCCTCCACCAATTAAGCCAAGTATAAGACCAATAACTAGTGCTCCAAAGTATTCAAAAAACAATAACAAATCCATATCTTATTAATATGAGACAAAAATAAGATAGATATATTAGTTTATTGGCAACTAATGTTACAAAAGCGAAATGATGAATATGTACTAATAGTTTTGTTTTATTCTATCACTAGTTTTTTAACACTAGTAGAGTTTTCAGTTTTTATCTTAACTAAGTAAAGACCAAGAGGAAGTTCTAATTGTATTGGAACATTATTAGCTATTTCAGACTCAAATACAGACTGACCTGTTAAGTTATATATTTCAATTTTGCCATTAGCCTTCAGTCCTTTAAAAAACAGTTTTCCGTCTGTAGGATTTGGATACATTACAACTTGCTCCTGCGCTGCAGGATTAATTGCTAAGGTCTCTTCAATTGTATACGTTGCTTGGACATTAACCGAGTTTCCGCAATCATCAGACAAAGTAAATGTTACAGTTTCAGATGCATTACAACCAAGTGTGCCATCACTATCATGAGTCACAGTTGCGCTACTACAGTTGTCGGTTCCAGAAAAACTAGCTAACCAAGATTGAAAATCAGCATTAGCACTAGCTGAACATTCTACAGTAACATTAGCTGGTGTCGAATCCCATTGAGGGTTTGTGTTATCTTCAATAGTAAAAGTCGCGTCTTTAGTTATGCTATTTCCACATTCATCAGACAATGTAAATGTAACAGTTTCTGAACCTGTTGCTCCACATAAGTCACTTAAGCTTGTACTATTATGAGTTATAGTTGCAGCTCCACAAGACACTGTACCAGAAAAACTACTAAGCCAAGTCGCAAATGCGTCTCCAGGATCTGAAGTTCCATCGCAGGCAAGTGTCATATCAGTTGGTTCATTTGTCCATTGAGGTGCAACAAATGTAATTCTACGCAACTCTCCTATGTAAATATTAACATAATACACAAAACCATCTAAAGGGTTTTGATACATATGTACAATTCCTAAACCTGTATTTAATGGTGCTAATTCTGAAATATCGCTTATCCAGTTTTGGGAGCCATCAGTTAATGTTGCAGTGTTAATCCAGTTTCTTACATAGTCCGTGAACAAAAACTTACCATTCATAGAACTCCCAAGTACGTCTCCTTGAATATAAACACCTGTTATGGCAGTATTTCCTCTAAACTGAACTCCAGTTGTAGGAGCTCCTGTAGTCCCTACTCTAGGATCAGTTGGAGTTGTTCCATTAAACCATGGCACACGTGCATCATTTGTACTACCATGTCTCCAAACTACTTCTGGTCTGTCATGTACAAAACGTCTCATTGCTGGATCAGCGTTATCAGTCCAATTGGTTGGTTGAGGGCAGTTACTTACAAAAAGAGCATTACCTTCATCAGGATTTGTAGCTCCACTATTATAATAACTATTAAGTTGTGTTTGTCCTTCATACAAAGGCCAACCACCATTTAAGCCTCCTTTATCAAAAATGTGTAACTCTTCCCATGTGTTCCAACCAACATCAGCAACAAATATGGTTCCAGGATTACCATCAGCAGAATTAGTGCTTCCGCTTCCTGGTAAAAGTGACATTCTAAATGGATGACGTAACCCCATTGCCCACATTCTAGATTCTGGTGCTCTAGGATTTGAAGCATTAAAATGAGGGTTAGAAGGCACTCCATCTCCTGTAGCAGGATCTAAACGTAATACTTTTCCGCAAAGTGAAGTAATCATTTGACTTCTGAAAGCTCCAACATTTTCTTCTGGACGCATAATACCATCATTTATAGCTTGCTGATAATATGTTTCGCTAGCACTTCCAACATCAGTATTTGAGTAACTTGCATTATCTCCTGTTGACACTAATAAAGTTCCATCATCAGCAAAAATAACTGTCCCTCCAGCATGCGACTCATGTGTTAATGGTACTCCAGTAGAAACCGATTCACCTAAAAGCACAGTTCTTGATGTATAATCAGTTGTTAATGGGTTACTTCCTATATTTAATTGATAGCGTGTTAATCGGCTTATAGTG
The DNA here is from genome assembly GCF_004328055.1 of Meridianimaribacter sp. CL38. Taxonomy (NCBI): domain Bacteria; kingdom Pseudomonadati; phylum Bacteroidota; class Flavobacteriia; order Flavobacteriales; family Flavobacteriaceae; genus Meridianimaribacter; species Meridianimaribacter sp. CL38. Next base: position 120,985 of record NZ_QKWS01000003.1, read on the forward strand.
GCTTCATAATAATCATTATCGTTTGGATCGTAACTTGGAGTTCCGAAATTCATAAGATGCTCTCTGTCTACCATATAATACATATACACTAATCCATTAGTATCAAAATCTGGATCCAAGCAAAAACTTTGAAATCCAAAATCTCTCCAATCTCCTACTTCATCTGAAATGTCTAAAACTGGGGTTGCTTGTTTTACATAAGTAGAACCATTCCAGTTAGACACATAAACATGCCCTCTTTTTTCCCAAACAAACATTTTAGTACCATCATTATTAAACACTACTCCCATAATGGTATTGTAGCCTGTTTGCACTGTCTCGTGATAGTAAGTAGGTGTTGGTGTATTTGAATACAATTGTACTTCTGATAATTGAATACTATTATCAGAACCACATTGTGTAGTGAAATTTATTCTATAGTATTGATAGTATGTTGAATTTGTAAAATTAAATGTTCTTTGATGAAATCTAGTTCCTACACAAGGAATGGATCCTGAAGCGATTTGTGTAAAGTCAGTTCCATTATTTGAACCTGAAACAGTATAATTTTGAGGATCTCTATTAGGAGAATCGTTTGCAGTAGTAATCGATATTGATGATGCAGCTTTTGGGTTTGCACCTAAATCAACTGTAAAGCCCATACCATCGGCATAATTAAAATCTAAAAACTTAGTGGATGTTGAACCATCAATAATATTTTCTACAGTTTCATTTGCTGGAGAATTTACAGAGCCTAATTCTGTAACTGTCATGGCTGGTGAAAAAATAGGCGTTTGCGAAAATGAAAAGCTAACAAGTAAGAAAAAGAAGCTTAAAAACGGAATAGTCTTAGAATAAGACTTAATATAATAGCAAAACATGTCTAGTGACTTTAAGTTAAAATAAAATGATTTGCTATTAATCTTAATCCAAATGTAGGGATAAAAAATTAAGGAAAATAAATAATCTCGATAAGTCGTTTAAATAGGCTTTAAACAACCACATTTTAACAATAATTCACTAATTTACAACACATAACACCTAACGTTAATGTACAGGGTTTTGTGCACATGGACAGTTACTAATTCCTTGTAGAAAATCAAACCCAACAGTTATACTGTGTGTCCCTGAATTATAACCAGCCAAATCATTAATTGTAAACTGATAGGAATACGCAAAATAAAACTTTGACTTCATGATACCTGCCATAGGACCAATATTTAAAGGTTTAAAAAACTGGTCGTTAAGAAACCTATAGGATGCTCCAACCCAATAATAATCTTCATTTCTATTATACTTTCGGTATTTGAAGTTAATATCAGTACTTGAACGCTTATCACTATTGAATAGTTGATAGTAAACAGACGGTTCAAACTCTACTCTTTTATTTTGCTTACTCTGAATGATTAAACCTGAATATAATTGAAAGTTTAAAAGTAAACTTGGTTCTATTCCAACAAAATCATCAATTTCTTTTTCAAGAATATTGTTAGCATTTAAGCTAAAATAAAATCCTTTATATCTATATAAAGCTCCAATATCAAAGTTATTGTTATTAATTGCTCTATCATCAGTGATACTTGGATCTACAATAGGAATTTCGTAAGTAGGTTCAAAATTTTCAATATCAATTCTAAAGCTATTAATATTATAAGAAACACCAAATGACAGGTATTGCTTAGATTTATAATCTAAAATAAGGTGATGCGCAAAAGAGAATTTAACTCCTTTTTGACGTGTATTTCCGTTTTTATCATTGTATAACGACAAACCAACTCCTGAACGATCAGCAATTCTAAAATCGGCATAAAGTGCTTGATTATCTGGAGCATCTTTAATACCAACCCATTGTGTTAATCCGTTGGCTCTAATTCTAAAGTTATCTCCAATTCCTGCATAGGTTGGTGAGATAACAAAACTATTGTCGGCTAAATACTGTGTCCAAACTGGCAAATTCAACTCTTGGCCATAACCATTTATGACTACTAAAAACAGAATGTATTTTATAATTTTTTTCATGAAGTTTCTTTTTTATTAAAAGACCATTTAGACCTTAGCCATTATCTGTAAAGTGTAAAGTGTCCTACAAAATCTCTATCATCTACTGAACTATTTAACCTAACCACATACCAATAGTCTCCTGTTGGTAACTCGGTATTATTATATCTACCATCCCAATATTGTCCTTGTCTATAGGTACCTACTTTACGACCATAGCGATCAAAAATGTCGAACTCTAGATTAGGATAATTTTGAGTACATCCTGGAGCCCAATAATCGGTAACTCCATCTCCATTTGGTGTAAAGTAATTTGGAATACATATATCTATATACTCCATTACTATAGTAGCCGTTGCAGTACATCCACTACTATCAGTTACAACTACTGTGTATTCACCAGTTTCCATAATGATAAACGTATTAACATCACCATAATCTTCATCATTAAGTGAGAATTGATAATCTCCTGTCCCTCCAGAAGCCACAGCTATTATTTCATTTATTTCTCCTTGATTTAAAACCAGAGTTAATGGCTCATAGCTTTCAATATCGAAAAGTTCAGTAGTTTGAATACATCCATTAGTGTGTCTTACATCTACATAATTACCAACTCCTGAAGGTACATCTACAAAGATGTTACTTGTTTGGTATGGTCCGTTGTTTAATGAATAGTCCAAATCAGCAGGATCAACATCTCCTGTAACTGTAACAATAACACTATTTGAAGACGCATTGTCTACACACGCATATTCAACTTCTACTGCTGGTTCAAAACTTATAGCTTCAGGGAAAGTAATATTCCATTCAGATTCGCAACCTTGACTATCTCTTACAAAAACAATATGGTCGCCTCCATTTAAATCAGTAAAATCAAATTCTGTTTGAGTTGCTGTTCCTGTAGTGTATGGACCATCATAATCATCTAAGCTCACACTGTAAGGCGCTGTACCACCTGAAATTTCAATACTGAATTCTCCATTAGCATCACCTTCACATAGTTCAGGGAACATAGAATCTGGAACAATACTAATAATTACAGGTATTGGCTCTTCAATGGTGAAATTGTAAGTTAAATAACAACCTAATTCATCTTGCACAATAACATCATAAGTTCCAGGAGCTAAATCATCAAAAATATTCGTTTCAAAAAACTGATTAAGTTGAGGCGAAATCGCATACATGATAACTCCTGTTCCTCCTGTTGCTGTTATTTCTAAAACACCATCATTTGCTCCTGTACATGTTACATCGGTCACTGTAAACGTCGCGTCTAACATTTGAGATGGTTCTGTAATTGTTATTGGTGCAGAAACTGTACTACAATCACCACTTTCAACACTAACTACATATGTTCCAGCAACAAGTTCGGTAAACACTCCTGGTGTATTTTGAGTTGCAGAAATTGGGTTACCAGAAGTATCTTGTAACGTGTATACATAGTTTCCTAGACCTCCTTGAGCAGTGGCAAAAATATTACCTGTGTTATCTCCAGCACAATTTATAGTTGGATTGGTAGAATATAAATCAATCTCTAAATCTAGAAGAGGGTCAATTGTAATTTCATTAGACACATTAGCTACACAACCATTAGCGTCCATAACATAATATTGATATGTTCCTACTGGAACTGAAAATGTTGTAGAGGTTGTAAACGTTCCTAATATTGTGGTAAAAGTACTATCGTTACTGTAGCTGTATGTTCCTGTTCCTCCTGTAGCACTTAATGTTAATGTTGACTCTATTAAACAAGTTTGAGTACTAGCTGTCACCAAACTAGCTTGTATAGGTGTTGGTTCATCAATTACTATATCTAGCGAAGTCATTTCACAATTATATCCATCGTTTATAACTATTGAATATGTACCAGCTCCTAAATTTGAAAACACATTAGACGTTTGCGGTCCTGATGAGCTTGGAGTTGGTAAAATAGTGTTTAAAGTATATGTGTAATTACTTCCTTGACCACCAGTAACATTTGTTACTGTAATTGTAGCGTTTTGATCTCCAAAACAAGACAGTACTGTTGTACTTGGCGTAAACGTTGCATTAATAGGTGTTGGTACTTCTAGTGTAATAGTTTCAGAAGCTATACAACCTCCAGCATCCATTACATTTACTGTATACGTACCTGCAGAAAGATTTTCAAACATTCCGTTTGGAGAATAGGCAACTGTTGCTGCTCCTGTTAGTTCATACTCATAACTTCCCCATCCACCAGTAGCGATAGCAGTAATAGTACCTAGGTTATCATCACAAGTTACATTTGAGGTTTCTGAAACTGTTAGTGTTAACGCTTCTGAAGGTGAAGAAATAATCACACTCTCAGTTGCACTACAAAACGGACTTTCAGTTTCTGTGATAACAACAGTGAAAGTTCCTGCAGTCATTCCTGTGACAGTTAATGGGTTTGTAGCTGTATTAGCATTAACTGCTCCAGTTACTGAAGTTCCAATGCTATCAAACACTTCATAAGTATATGTTCCTGAATATCCATTAACATTAATATCAAAACTTCCTGAAGTATCTCCAAAACAGGTTACAGCAGTTGGCGTTGTTGTAAATGTAGGTGCTATTGCTTCAGGTAACGATACTGTAACTTCTTCAGTACAAGAGGTAACTGTATCAGTTACTGTTACTGTATAAACTCCAAAAGGGAGTCCTGAAATTACATCTCCAGCAATACTCGCAGAAGCAGGATTAGGACTTATGGAATAGGTATAAGAACCTGATCCTCCTGATACTGACATTGTAATTTCACCATCATCATTATTACAGGTAGGAACCGTATTTACTGTTGGCGTTAATCCTAAAGGTGGCTCAATTGTTACTGAAACTAAGTTTCCACAACCATTGACATCGTTTATTTCAACAGTATGTGTTCCTGAGTATAAATTTGAAATTGTAAATGGAGCTGTTAGTGTTTGAAATGCACCTCCATTAATACTATAACTATAAGGAGCAATTCCTGCAGTTGTTAGTGCTACTTCTATTTCAAAATTACCTTCTTCTGTTGTACATTGATCACTTAATGTTGCTGTAATTACAGGAGAAGAATCCATAGGTAACACAACAACAGGACTTGTTACTACACAACCATAAGCATCAATAACATGTACATAGTAACTTCCTGCATCCATATTAAATGTACTTACTGAACTCCATGAAGAATCGTTAGCAGCTGGAGCAGTTGCTGTTGTTGTAATTTGATATTGATAAGGCGCTGTTCCGTCATGACCAATAGCACTAATAACACCTGAACTTGGGTTACAGTTAGCGTTTTGATCTACTGAAGTAGTTAAACTTAATGGAATTGCAGATTCAGTAATATTAAAAGGAGCAGTTACCACACTACAGCCTGCATTGACTCCTGAAGTTTCAGTAATTAACACATAGTAGTTTCCAAATGGTAAAGGCCCTAAGTTTGTAACATTTAGCGAACCTCCTGCTGTAACTGTTCCAGAACCTGTTATTCCTGTATTTTGTTGTGATAAGGCATCATATATTGTATAATCTACTGCTACATCAGTCCCATAAATACTGTTTACAGTAAACGATACATTACCATCGTCACTTCCTGTACAAGTTATATTATTAAAACTCTCAGCACTTATTGACAAGGTTGAATTTGTAGGTATAGGTGCTGTTGCAGGTTCATAATAACTACACATAGTAGAGGCATCATATACAATAAAAGTATAGGTAACTCCAGGTGTTAATCCAGTAAATGTAGCTGATTGACTTCCTGGTGAATCTTCAGGAATCCACGTTCCTGCAGGATTAGGATATACCGAAGTAGGTCCTTGGTAAATACTGAAAAAGAATGGACCAAGACTTGGTAAACTAGAACCAATACTTACTACTGCTTCTCCTCCTAATGCACAATCTACCGAAGTACTAATTACAATATCTAAATCTGTAGGTGGAGACGCTACTAATACATCTTGATGTAAAACCGAACAACCATTAGCATCGACTACATTAATTTCATATAAACCAAAATCAACCACATCAAAACTTACCGAAGTTGATCCAGTAGCATTCAATTCAGAATTTGAATAACCATTAGTTCCTGTTACAAAATAATTGTAAGGAGCTGTACCACCTACAACGCTATCAATAATAATAGAACCTTGAGACACTCCTCCTGCTGTACACGTAATATCAATGGTATGATAATCTACTACAATTGCATCAGGCTCATTTATAGTAATGGTTTCAGTGCCTGTACAAGAATTAGCATCAGTAATAGTAATAGTGTAAGTTCCTGCTTCTAATCCTGAAGTTTGCGTACCATAATCTGTAGCTGTTGTATCATTAAATACATTTATTGTAAAAGGAGGCGTTCCTACTGAAGGATCAATTGTAATATCAATTGCTCCATTAGTATCTCCATGACATAAAATAGACTGAGTTTGAACCACAGCACTTATTGCAGGAGGAACAATTGGTGCTACAGTATGAATTACAGATTGAGCTGTACATCCATTAGCATCAGTAATTTCAAATTGATAAGTTCCTGGAGTTGCAGTTGTATATGTAAATGTTGTTCCTGTTGCTCCTAAATCACTAAACGCTCCACCATCAATAGATACTGCATAAGTAAATGGAGCTACTCCACTTGATATTGTCCCTTCAATTACAGCATCAGGTGTTGCTGTACAATCAAGACCTTCAACTAAAACTGTATTTACCGAAACTACAGGTAAAGGATCTATAGTATAAGATTCTGAATATTCACAGTCATTTTCGTCTCTTACTTGAAATGTATATGTTCCTGGAGCTAAACCTGAAAATACATTTGACGTTTGGTAAGATGTTGCATAAGAAGCTGGAGCAGTAATTTGATATTCTAAAGTTCCTGTTCCACCTGTTACACTTGAAATAGTAACAGTTGATTCATTTGTTGGACAAGTTAATGGTGTATGACTAAAGGTTAAATCTGTTGGAGGATTCAACGCGTCAATTGTAATTGTATTAGTAATAAAAGTACATCCACTTGCATCTTGAATAGTTACAGTATACGTTCCACTAGTTAATCCACTAAAAGTATTACCTGACTGAAAATTAACACCATCAATACTATAAGTATAAGGTGGTGTTCCGCCTGTAACTCCTGTAACTGTAATTGTTCCGTTTGTTGTACAGGTATAAGATGCTGATAATTCTGCTGTACCATCAATAGCGTCTGCTGAAGTAATTGTTACCGTTTGAGGATCAGTTAAACAAACCGAAGTTCCTACCGTATATTGAACAACTACATCATAATCTCCTTCTGAAAGTCCTGAAAATACTGAAGAGTTAGAAAAAGTCGTTCCACCATCAATACTGTATTGTAAACTGTTACCATTAGTATTGGTCACATTTATGGTAATTGTTCCATTTGACGAACCTGAGCAAGAAATATCTGTTGTTGCAATGGTAAAATCTGGAGCAGGAATAGCATCTACAGTAATAGTTGTTTCTGCTGAACAGTTGTTAGAATCTATTACTAAAATATCATAAACTCCTGGTGAAGTCACTACAAATTCAGGTACAGTTTGGAAATCTGTTATACTATTTATAAAATAAAAATATGGAGCTGTTCCACCTTCTGGATAAATAGTTATTTCTCCATCACTACATGTTAAAGGTACGGTTACTGCTGCAGTAACAGTTAATAATGGTGGCTCGATAATTTCTATATCTTCAGTATGAAAACAACCATCTTCAGTTTCAATATTAACCGTGTAGATTCCTGGGTTTAAATTTGCAAACGTATAGTTGTTTTCGGTAATAGGACCTACACTATTTACTAATGTTCCTCCATTATATATTGAAAAGAAGTATTGAGGATCAACATCATTAGCAGCTAAGTGTACACTTCCTAAATCACCATGACACAAAGGTTGTGTTACTAAAGTTGAAACTGTAAAATCACGTTCTAAAATTTGAACATCTGGCACAGTAAACACACATGGATTTGTCGATACTCCAATTTGTCTTATATATACAGTATAAAGTCCAGGAGTTGTTACTGAAAACACATTGCTTGTTTGATAATTTACATCATCTAAACTATACTCATAACCATTTGGCACATCTAAAACCGTAATACTTCCTGGTGTTGTACAAATAATATCAGTCGCAATTACCGAAGGGCTTAAAAGATTTTGATATACATTGAAATAAAATTGCACAAAACAACCACCTTCATAATTAATAGTTAACCTAAATTGACCTGCTGTGTTTGCTGTAAAGTCTGAACCTGTTGCTACTTGATTCCAAGTACAAGCATCGTTTTCGTTAGCGCAATCGTCATCAGTTACAGGAGCACAACTCGATTCATCTAATTGTTCCCAAATTATTGAAGTGGCTCCAGCAATATCAGTTTCAATTTCTCTAAAATCATTTGCTCCACATAAAAATATATTTGGTAATAATTTTCCATCGTTTGGACAAGTCACCACCTCATCAGCATAAGGAATAACAGGGTTTGTTAAGTTATTACCTCCATAAAGCCCAACAACATATTCTTGCTCAATAGATTGACAAGGTGCTAATGCAGTATTAAAAGAATAATACGTACCTGTGTTTGTAACAGTAATGGTTTGTGTAGTGCCTATTACAGGAGTTCCTGTTGGACTTGTTGACCAAGAGTACGAATCATAACCATCAGCTGCAGTAAGTTCAACACTATCACCACATAACACTATGTTTTGTGTAAACGTACAATCTAAATCTGCTAAAAAATTTGTGGCTTGAGGAGTGATTAAACATCCTGTATTACTACTTAAACTTGGGTCATCTGTAATTGTGAAATTAGGGTTAAAAAACCCACTGTAAGACGCAAAAGCTTGATTACTTACAATGTTTGAACACGCATCAGCCAACTCATTACAAGTATCTACAACTTGAACTTCAATTCTAATTTCGTAAACTGGATCATTTTCTTCAACTAGATAGTCTTCAATATCAAATATAATTTCTCGAGTAGTAGGATCGTAACTTACAACTGTAACTCCTGGAGGTAAAACCAAATCCTCTGGGTAATTGAAAATAATATTTACCGGAAGAATATCTCTTATTTGAAAATTTGTAGCATTATCATTTCCTGTATTTTGAAAACCGATAACATAATTTAAGGACGCTCCTAAACCAACAGTTTGTCCTCCAATGTTGTTTCCTGAATTGTCCTCTACAATTTTTGTAAGTACAATATGTGGCTCAATAATTTCTACTGCAAATGCGAAAAAGTAAGGAAAATAAGTATCACCACTTGTTTCTAACCTAATTACTGCAGATGTAGCATCGTTAGCAATTACTGTATTTCCAGGATTAGGAACAGTCATTACACCTGTGTCAAATCCTAATGTATTGGTACTATTAGGAACTCTATTATTTACAGGTGTTGCATCTAGTTGCGTTACAGAACTATTAAAAAAGTTACCTACTGGTCTATCTGCAGTAGATAATGGCACACCATTAAGTAACAAACGGTCTCCTAAAATAGGCTTATCTCCTTCTAAAGTTGCAAAAGCAAAATTTGCTCTTACAGGAGCAGGTGCTGGAATAGTTCTAAATCCACTAACAGGAATATCAAGATTTGGATTACCTCCTGCAACACTAATTGCACTAAAACCGTCAAAACTGGTAATTGATTTACCAGGTAGTGTTGGGTCTTCATACACAACAAAAAGTGACCATCCAGCAGATTCTCCGGTTCCATTATATGGACTATAATCAGACGATTCTCCCTCAGCTGATGACACATTTGCTACAGTATAAGTTCCCAAATCGACACCAGTTCCAAAACTTGTTACAATACTGGTTACATCAGCAAAACAAGCATAAGAAAAGCTGTCTCCTCCATCAACCGAACTACCATTTGCATCATAAATTACTGTACCAGTAATATCATTATAACCTCCAACAGGACCTCTTAGCTTAACATTTGTAATTGGTTCGTCACCAGGATTTACTGCTCCCCAATATAAACCAGCATAAATAATTTGGTAACAGTTTGGGTTAGGAATTTCTAAATCAGCACTCGAAGAAGAAAACGTTGTTGGGTCTCCATCAATATCAATATAAGTCATATTAACATTGTGGTTATACACCGAGTTATTATTAAACGCATTATTATTTGGTCCAAGAATATTGTTACCTATAAGCACAATATCACCTTTTAAATCTTCATTGAATCTTGGTGTAAAAGGCTCGTAGTTTTGGGCATAACATTGTAGGCCTAAAAACAATAATGAAACTAAGGTTGCTAGTTTAGAAAAAGTAGGTTTTTTCATGGTATTCAATTTTTTTAATTCTGAGTTCAAAAAGGGGCATAATTGAACCTAGAATTGGCCTATTATTTTATTAGTTTTCTATTTTCAAGAGTGATGCTTTTGCTTTATATGGTTTACTTTCTTTAGCTTCCAGTGCTGCATTTGCAGCTTGAATGCTTTCAAAACTTTCGTAATAGATGTAATACTTACTTGTCTTAACATCGTAGAAGAAATTAATATTCTTCTCACCTGAAGCTACTGCTTTAGCTAAGAAATCATCTCTCTTTTCTACATCAGTATGTACTGCAACTACTAAATAATATCCATTTTCTACATTTTGAACATTCTTAAGAATTTGGATATTGCCACTTAATTCTTCTCCAAAATCAAACTCTTCTTCAGGAATTGGACTTATGCTAAGTGGTGTGTTTTGCTTAATACTATTTAACCTCGCTTTATCTTGAGCATATCTATCTTCTTCATTATCATAAAGTGCGCGTTTAATTCTTCGTTTTCTTTCAAAGTCAGTTGCTAAGTTTATATCTTCCAACCTACTTTCTAAATCAGATTTAGCTTTAATAGCAGCCGCTTGTTCGGCTTTTAAAGATTTAAGTGCTTTTTGATAGTATAAGTACACTTCATCCATTGCTACGGTTTCTATTTGCTGTCTTTGATTGTATAAAGACTCTAATTCGTTGATTTTATCACTTGTAGTTTTAATCGCATTATCTAAATCTGTTCTAATTGCTTCAAGAGCAGCATTTTCAGCAGTAATACTCTTAAATGGTTTAGGCTCCATATAAATACCTTTTTCACTTAAATCGTTTTCCTCTTTTAAGTCTTTAAGGTCTTGGTCTTTTACATCAATAGCATCTAAAAACTTCTTTAATAAAGCTTCTTGCTCTTTCTTAGACGCTTCAGTGGACTCAGATATTTCGTTCATAGACTTACCAAGATTATCAGTTGCTTCTGGCGGTGTATCTTTCTCTTCATCAACCACTTCATCCTCTTGACTTTCTTCTAATTCCTGCTGAGCTTTTGCCTTAGCTTCTGCTTCTTGTCGTGCTTGCTCTTCTGCTACTGCTTTTGCTCTTGCTTGCTCTTCTGCTGCTGCTTTGTCTCTTGCTTCTTCCTCAGCTTTTTGTTGTGCTTCAGCTTGGGCTTTTGCCTCAGCCTCTGCTTTGGCCTTAGCTTCTGCTTCTTGTCGTGCTTGTTCCTCTGCTGCTGCTTTGGCTCTAGCTTCCTCTTCAGCCTTTTGTTGTGCTTCGGCTTGGGCTTTTGCATCAGCTTCTGCTTTAGCCTTAGCTTCAGCCTCTTGTCGTGCTTGCTCTTCTGCTGCTGCTTTGGCTCTTGCTTCCTCCTCAGCTTTTTGTTGTGCTTCGGCTTGAGCTTTTGCCTCAGCCTCTGCTTTGGCCTTAGCTTCTGCTTCTTGTCGTGCTTTCTCTTCTGCTGCTGCTTTTGCTCTAGCTTCCTCTTCAGCTTTTTGTTGTGCTTCGGCTTGGGCTTTTGCATCAGCTTCAGCTTTAGCCTTAGCTTCCGCCTCTTGTCGTGCTTGTTCCTCAGCTGCTGCTTTCAATTTACGTTCGGTAGCTTCTGCTTTAGATAGTTTAACAACAGGCTTTCTTTTTCTTGTTGGAGAAATTAAAGCACTTACTTCATCTTCGCTACTATAATCATAGTTTGTGTTGTTCTTAAATTTGTAGGCCAGTGTAATTTCATGTGATGGACCAAAATCTGTTAAATCACCTAGCGCTTTTTCAAAGTTGTATTCAATTGAAATTTGATTCGTGATATTAAGTCCTAAACCTGCTGAACCACCATACAGAGTGTTATAACCAACTTGTGCCCAAATACCTTTAGGTACCATCACCATAGCTACACCAGAAATAACTGTTTTATCTTTTTTAAATTCTGAACGCAATAAACCTGTAAACTTACTTTCATCAAAAAAACCACGACTATCCATATAACCTGTATACATCATGTGTGCTTGAATAGCTTGTTCTGGATTATCTTCTATAAGTTGAGAACTATTGAGATTATATAAGACTAGGTTGTTTATTGATAACCCAAAGTCTAAAAATGCTGTTCCATAGTTTATTCCTGGATTAACGGTAAGCATAAAGTTTGAAGGAATATTGTCTAACGAAGGGTCTGGGAAATTGGTAACGACATTTCCATCGTTAACTCCACTTTTATAAGCACCAACGTTAAGACCAAACGTTAGGTTATTATCAGTATTTAGCCTAACGTTATAGGCAAAATTAGCAAGTCCACCAAAAGTAGTTAGTACTCCGTAGTTTTGTTGAAATACACCTACTCCAATACCAATATTTTCTTTAAACCTTCCTGAAAAACTCACTAAGTAGGTTTGTGGCGCGTCTTCAAACTGAACCCATTCTCTTTTATTAGTTAAACTTATGTATTTATTTTGTTCTCTAACAAAGCTAAATGTTGGATTAATAACATATCTGTTGAACTTTAAAGAGTTTCGTACTGGTAGCGCAAGAGCAACTACTCCATCATCTTCTTGAGAGTAGGACATCTGTGTAGAACAGATAAATAACGCTATTATTAGTACAAAAAGTTTCATTTCATTTTACTACTGTTATTGAACCTTTTTTGGGTTTCTGATTAGGGATTGTGATGATATAATAGTAAACTGGATTTATGCTTTTAAAATCCAATTGATTTTCAGGCCAATTGTTTTGGTAATCATTAGTTTGCAACACTACTTTTCCTTGGTTTGTCATAATAATAACTTCGGCATTTGTACCACTAACATATTGTGGTGGTATTACCCAAGTATCATTAACACCATCTCCATTAGGACTAATAAGATTAGGTATGTTTGCTACATCAGGAAATTGCTCTATTGGTGCAGAAATTGAAAACAGAAATTCGCTAGACACAATACAACCTGAAGTTTGAGAAATAACAACTCTATAATCTCCATAAGCTGTTGCTTGATAGGAGTCTTCGGTTGCTCCTGTTATTAAATTGTTATTGAAATACCATTGAAATTCTGGGTCAATAGCTGTTGTTGTTAAACTCACCCATAAGGTTTCGCCTTCTTCCATAGTATTTTCTTCAGGAACATCAATAGTGCTTGTAAAGCTTTCACTCACTAAATCTATGGAACCTGAAGCTTCACAACTTCCTAAATCTACTTGAACAGAAAACACTCCAGATTCGTTTGTTTGATACATTTGCTCTGTAGCATCTGGAATTATATTTCCATCTTTATACCATTGGTAACTATTTCCGCCAATAGTGCTTAATGTTGTCATTCCTTGATCTGGACAAAACGGATTTCCTAAACTAGATACTATTGATGCATTAGCTTCTCCTGAAGTTGCCTCACTAATAGTAACTCTGTTTGAAAATGAATTAGAGGTACAAGTACCATAATTAGTTTCAACAAAATAAGTTCCTTCTTCAGTAACCTCTAGAGAGTTTCCTTGAGCTACAAATACTGAAGTTGTTGGACCTGTTTCTTTATACCAATTAAATGTAAGAGATGGATAGTTTAAAGGAGAATCGTTTGAACCTGTTCCTGGATTATCAATAGTCAACAAATAACTACCTCCAGTACAATACGCTCCTGTAGATACTAAATTATTAATAGTAAACGGACTATCCTGTGCTTTATAATAAGCTGCAAAAGTTGCTGAGCCAGAGCTAGTAGCTACAGGAGCAGTACTTTTAATTCTTATTCTGTAACCTTCACCTGAAGTTGTTTCAGGTAAAGAAAAGCTTAATGTTGCTGGTGAAGTTGTAACTTCTCCTGCATTTGATGTAAATACAATTGTTGGATCTGAAAAGCTTCCATCAGCGTCAGACATTTCAATGATAAATTGGTTTGAAGCGCTCAAAGCAGATTCTGGTGAAAATACAAATGTTGTGTTATACGTATTGAACGACTCACTTGCGCATGCTTGACTGAATCCTAAATTTGGCGTACCAATAACTATTTGAGCGTTTGATTTTTCTGTTGAAAGAAAAGCCAACAAACAAATTCCGAAAAATAGGGCTTTAAGGATGGTAGTTTTTTGCATTCAGTTCTGTTTTTTAATTCCCTTTTTTATTCTCAATGTTAACTCTTAAAAGAGCTTCTTAATTGATTAATCAAAAAGAACACGCAATTCATTATGAATAGAGTGTTTAAAAAATTACATGAATCTATCTATTAGTCTTCGTAGGCGTTAGAAGCTATAATTTTGTTAATACGTAATCTGTAATCAGGACGTCTCGTGCTTGTTGCATCAATAAATGTTTCAGAGTCGTCTCCTTTAGAATACACATTAAAAAATACACTGTTTCCGTACCAATTCTCTAAGTCTTCGTTATTGGAGTTATTTTTAGTAAAAATGTTTCCGTTGCAGTTGTTGAAATACATTTCACTAAATCTTATCTTTTTGAGATTTTCGCTATTTACTTTGATATTGTCATCTAAAATAACCGCTGGATTAAACCCAGAAATTACACTTTTGTTCATTCTCAATGAGGCATCTTGATCGATATAAAGTGCTTCTTTTACCAAACCAACTTTTATATCAGCTTCTAAATTATCACTAATATTTACTAATGTTAAGTTTTCAGCATTAACAAAAGTTCCAGGTTTAGTAAAATCTACTTCATCTTTTTTATCATAAGAAGCAATGTGCATACATATTGAACCATCAGCTCCTGAAATATAAGGAGATCTAATTGCTAGAGAATTTGAAATATTACATAATGTTCCATAATTAAACTCATAGTCATTACTACTTGTTCTATATGAAATCATCTTATTTAAATTTACTTCACCTCCAAGAATATTGAAAGAGTTTCCTTCGCAATAGCTAACCATAACATTTTCAATAATGGTTTGGTTTCCAACTCCTGCTAAAGTAAGTGCGTTAAAATAACCAAAGTCTTTAGTTCTTTTACCTGCGAATTCAATTCTTACATATTTTAAAATACCTGAATTACTTTCAGTATTGTCACCACCATAACTAATATTTTCATAAGATGAAGGTCTTAATCCGTATTCAACTGAAGAACCATTTCCATACTTATTAATTGGTGCATCTCCCAATACAAAAACACCTCCCCAATCTCCTTGTTTTTTTACGCTTCTGTTTGAAGTGAAAATAATTGGATCGGTTTGGGTCCCTTCTGCAATAATTTTACTGCCTTTACTAATGGTAAGTGATCCATTAGTATCAAAATCTCCAAGTATTACTGTACCTGGTTCAATTGTAAGTGTAGTACTATCAGTAACAAAAACACTTCCTAATAAAAGGTAAACATCTCTTTTATTAAGTTTTGTATCTTTTGTGATGTTTCCGGTTAAAATTTGTGTTGGCTCACCATAATCAGTATGATTTGGTTTAAACTCTGTCCAATTATTCAACCAGTTATTTGCTCCTATTATTCCCTTTTCCTGTTGGGCAAAAATGTTGCCAACAACAAAAAGTAATACACATAAAATTTGAGTAGAGTTTTTCATAGTAGGTAAATTTGTAATTAGGTTTGGGGTTCATTTTTATACTATTAGACCAAACATATTAACTTTTCCTATGAAATACAAATAATATCGGCAAAATACATTTTTTTAATATAAAAGACAGTTTATTCCTACAAAAATTAAGATAATTTGACTATTTTTTAATGAAGAAGAAATACTAATTAACAAGAAAACTCCTATTTATCAGAAAAATAAAAGATTACAAATAAAAAAACCTCAACTTATTAGGTTGAGGTTTTTATAAAAACAATACCAAATTGTTTAGTTATTAAATTCGTTATAAGTATGTAGCGATTTTAGTGTTTGTTCATAAAAAAGAATGGCTGCAATTAAATTTGATTTATCTGAATAAGGCAACACCTTTTTTTGAAATTCAATTGTACTATCAAAGTAAATTTTTGAGGCGTTTTTATTATCCTCTAATGCTTTTCTATTATCCTTAGTGTCTGGAATTCCTAAAGACGTCATTGTAATACCAGGCTTCGTTGCAAAAGCAATATTAGGGAGAATGTTAACAATGACTTCTATACGTTCGGTATACAAATCCAACAACTCTCCTTTTTGCATCTTTTCTAAATCTTCACGATCATGATACTTAGTTATTGAAACTTTACCGCTTATAATATTTTGAGCCTCATCCTTTTTTTGAGCAAATCCGTTACTCATAGCTAGGAAAAAAACCATCATAAGTATAGTAAATTTAGTTTTCATAGTTTAGATTTAAGGGGTTCAATATCGCAAATTTATGTAATTAAACGAAAAAAACAAGCGTTTTGTCGATTTTTTAAGGAATTTACGAAAAAAAAATTGTAAAAAATTAACAAATAGGGCTTTAGAAGACATTTTATGATTAAACCATCTTATTTATAAACCTTTACATAATCTACAATAAACTCTTGAGGAAAAATTGAATCATCTACTTCTGGACCTCCAAAATTACCTCCAATAGCCATGTTTAGTATAATATAAAACGGTTTATCAAAAGGCCATGTTTTATCGTTTTTAACTTCTGGATTAAAAGTGTAAACCAAAGTATCATCAATAAAAAACTCAATAAAATCTTTAGTCCAATTACATTTATAGATATGAAAGCCTTCTTCTATTTTATTGTTTGTTGTAATTTTAGTGTTTTTAGATTGACCATAACTATCAGGAGTATGTAATGTTGTGTGTACTTCATGTGGTGCTTTACCAACATATTCCATAATATCAATTTCTCCACATGCTGGCCAACCTTTGTCACCAATATCAGAGCCTAACATCCAAATTGCAGGCCAAATACCTTGTCCTTGTGGCAACTTAGCTCTAACTTCAACTGTTCCGTATTGAAATTCAATCTTTTTTGCTGTAGTAATTCTTCCTGACTCGTAAAGCGTACTATCTTTTGTTGCTTTAATATATAACAAACCATCTTTTACTGAAACATTGTGCTTGGTATAAGTCTGTCGTTCATTATTGCCCCAACCACAGAGGTTAGGGCAACCATCTCCTAATTCGTAATTCCAAAATGATTCGTTTAATGAACTTCCTGTAAAGTCTTCTTCAAAAATTAATTCTTTTTTTGATGCTTTGTCACAAGATGTAAAAGCAATACACAATAATGCTATTAAAAAACTATTTCTCATTCTAACGTAAATTTAGCTTCTAATGTTGTATTTGAACTTCCTCCAACATACACTTTAAAGTCTCCTGGTTCAAGTAAAAATTTTCCTTCGTTGGAATAAAACCCTAACTCATTTTTAGACAACGTAAAGTTAATTGTTTTTGACTCGTTAGGGTTTAGCTCGACTAATTCAAAACCCTTTAACTCTTTTACTGGTCGTGTAACACTTGCAAATAAGTCTTGCATATATAATTGCACTACTTCTTTACCTTTTAGCTTACCAGTATTAGTCAGTTTAACACTTACCTCAACTGTGTTGTTAGAAACTACGTTAACCTTTAAATTGGTATAATTAAACGTAGTGTAGCTCAAACCATATCCAAAAGGATATAACGGTGTATTGCTTACATCTGTATAATGAGACCAAAATACCTCGCCTGGTGAAGGCATATTTGGTCGTCCTGTACTTTTACTGTTGTAATATAATGGTAATTGACCTACGCTTCTTGGAAAAGTCATTGGTAATTTACCACTTGGGTTATAATCTCCATACAACACTTGTGCAATAGCATTACCACTTTGTGTTCCTAAATGCCACGCTTCAACAATTGCTGGTATATGCTCATCAGCCCAATTAATGCTTAACGGTCTTCCATTATTAAGCACTAAAACAATGTTTTTATTTACTTTATAAACCTCTTCAAGTAATTCTTGCTGAACTCCAGGTAAATCAATATCTGCTCTACTTCTTCCTTCTCCACTTTGAAACCCATGCTCTCCTAATACCATAATAACAACATCTGCTTGTTTAGCAACTTGTTTAGCTTCAGTAAACCCACTTTTATCAGATACATTAATATCTAATTCTCGTGCAAAAACAGTCTGTCCATATACCAAATCTGCTCCTTTAGCATAGGTAATTTGATTTCCAGAATATGCTTTTAACCCTTCTAAAACTGAAACTGCCGTTCCATCATCGGCTCCAATTCTCCAGCTACCCAACGGACTTGTTTTATCATTAGCTAAAGCTCCAATAACTGCTATTTTTTGTCCTTCCTTTTTTAAAGGCAAAACATTGTTTTCATTTTTTAATAACACTATAGATTTTTTAGCCATATCCAACACTGCATCTTGAATTTCCTTACTACCTGTTACGCTTTGCTCTCGCTCTTCATTGCAATACTTATAAGGGTCATCAAACAATCCTAATTCAAATTTTACTCTTAAAATTCTTCTCGCAGCATCAGTGATTAATTGCTCGTCTACTTTACCTTCTTTTACTAAAGTGACTAACTCATTAACATAAAGGTTGGATTCCATATCCATATCAGAACCTGCATTAACCGCTAATTCTGTAGCATGAGTACCATCTTTAGCATGACCATGTGCAATCATTTCTGCAATTGATCCCCAATCTGATACTACAAAACCTGAAAAACCCCATTGATGTTTAAGAATTTCTCTTTGTAAATATTTATTACCAGTAGCAGGCACACCATTAAGCTCGTTAAAGGAATTCATAAAGGTTCTTACACCTGCTTCATTTGCTGCTTGAAATGGTGGGAAAATAGTATTGTAAAGTGTTGAAGTACCAACATCTACAGTATTATAATCTCTACCAGATTCGGCAAAACCATAACCAGCAAAATGCTTTGCACAAGCTGCAATAGTGTTGTGAGCTGAAAGGTCTTCGCCTTGAAACCCTTTTACACGCGCTACAGCTATTTTACTTGATAAATAGGTATCCTCTCCAGATCCTTCCATCACTCTTCCCCAACGTGCATCTCTTGAGATGTCGACCATTGGAGCAAAGGTCCAATTTATACCAGCAGCTGCAGCTTCTTCAGCTGCAACTTCTGCTGATTTTTTTATGGCTTCTAAATCCCAACTAGCTGACTCAGCTAATGGAATAGGGCTAATCGTTTTATAACCATGAATAACATCAAACCCAATAATTAACGGAATACCTAAACGTGTTTCTTCAACGGCTATTTTTTGAACAGCTCTCACATCCTTTACGCCTCTCACATTAAGCATTGACCCTACTAACCCTTTTCTTAAATCATCGTATTTTTTTGCGGCATCACCATTTTCAGGCACTGGACCAGTAACATCCCAAAACCCATTGTACTGGTTCATTTGCCCAATTTTCTCTTCTAAAGTCATTATAGCTAAAAGGCTATCTACTTTAGACTCGATGGTAGTATTAAGATTAGTATTGACAGTATTTATTGCCAATTTTTTCTCATCAGTTTGGTTGCATGAAACCAATAATAGTCCTATACAGACGAGCTGCAGATACGTTTTTATATAGTTTTTCATTTCTTACTGGTATACTCTTACATAATCAACTTCCATAGTATCTTCGGTAAATGCAGGATCAATTGTTCCTCCTAAAGTTCCTCCCATTGCAACGTTTAAAATCAAAAAGAAATCACTGTTGAAAGGTAAACCTGCATTATTACTTACAGTATGGAAGACAGTATCATCAACTAAGAAAATAATTTCGTCTGTTCTCCACTCAACAGTATAATTATGAAATTCTGTTGTTGAAGTTGGCGCACTTGTACTAGAAGAATCTCCAGCTCCAGGAGATACTGCAGGATGATGAACTGTTCCTAGAACTACATTTTTGTCTTGCCCTGTTTGTTCCATAATATCTATTTCACCACATGCTGGCCATGTATTAGTTTGGTAATCTTCTCCTAACATCCATATTGCTGGCCAAGTCCCTTGTGAAGCAGGTAGTTTTGCTCTTACTTCAACTCTACCATAAGTAAACTCATATAAGTTTTCGGTTTTTAATCTAGCAGAAGTATAACTTCCACCATCAGCTTTTGCAGTTATTTTTAGTAAACCATCTTCAACAATAACGTTATCAGATGCGTTTGTATAAGTTTGGGATTCGCCATTTCCCCAGCCACCAGCACCTAAATCATAGGTCCATTTTGTAGCATCAGGAGCTCCATTAACATCAAAAGCATCTTCCCAAACTAAATTATCAAAGTCCGTTTCGAAAGGATCTTGTCCTGCTCCTTCTTCTTCTGAAGTAATAATGAACCACCAATCGAACTCTCCATTTCCATCAGTAGTTTTTAATAAAATTTCATTTGGAACAGAGCGATCTACAATTTGATAATTATGGTTACCTCCACAGTAATAACTTATAAATGCTAATCCTGATAAGCTTAAGGTTTCTTGTCCTCCAGGAGCAATAAGCGTCCAAGTCTCAGAATAATCATTATAAGGGAAGTTTTCAACATCAGCTCCATTAATTGTTCCTGTACCACTTCCTAATTCACTTACAAGACCATCACGACCAAAAATGGTTCCTGTTGGATCGTTTGTAGGATCATCATTAGTATTATTGGTAATATGAGTGAAAGTTCCATCTGCATTAAATATAAAACGATCGTCATACATTCCTACTCCAACTTTTTCATTAGCTGCAGCTCCATACCATTCCGCTGGAATTTGTCCTCCTACTGGACCCAAGCCAAAATGTCCTGGTTGTTCAGATTTCATTCTCCAAGTTTTAGAGCCATCACCTACTAGCAGTTCTAATAAATCTTCAGGTGGCGCATAAGTTGCTAAAACTTCTACAGTAACTAATGTAGAACTTGATGTTCCGCCAGCACCATAAGCTATAACAACAATGTCATAGGTATTAATGCCTAAGTTAGAAAAATTCATTGCTACCTCTCCAATTGGTGAGTTTGCAGCAACCGAACCGTAAACAAACTTAAAGTTGATAGCATTATCTGCTGTAGCTTTAAAATTAACTACACCACTTCCATCACCATAAGGATTATCGGTATCCTGCCCTACAATTTCGGTAGTTACAACAATATTTGATGGAGCTACTATATCTCCAAAACTTGCATCATCATCTTGACAAGAAGTAGCTACAAAAGCTATTGCCAAAAGTGATGCGAAAATATATCTTAATTTCTTCATAGTCTTATTTTTTAAATTTTTACAAGCTTATACTGCCAGAAAACTCCAGCTCCAGCTTCAATAGAAACATTAATTGTATTACTGTCAATAAACGTTACACTATATGTAATTGATGATGGCGCATCTGCTGGATCGCTTAACTCACCTGAATTATTTGCTTTAGGCACTCCTATAAAAGCGCCTAAACCATTTAGTGTTACAGTTCCTGCTCCTTCATCATATGTATAAGTTGCTGGATTAGATCCATCATGAGGAGCTACTGGAGCTCCACATGCATCTCCTCCACCTTGCCAACCTTCAACCCAAGTATCTGCTCCAAGAACATTACTGAACGATCCATCAGCTCCAAAAACATATTGGTCATCATAGTAACAAGCTCTATCAGTTACACAAGCAGCATCACAATTCCACCAGCTAGTATCTCCAGGTGCTGGACCAACTCCTAAAGCTCCTGCTTCCTGAGCGACTTGCCATGTTCCTGCTAATGGAGATACTGGCTCTGATTCTTTTACTAAATGAAATTGCCAGAATACGCCTGCTCCAGCTTCAATAGATACTGTCATTTCAGTGTCGAAATTAGAAAGCTCTACATTATAAGTAATAGATGCTGGTGCATCAGCTGGATTACTCAATTCACCAGAGTTATTGGCTTTAGGCACTCCAATATAAGCTCCTACTCCATTTAATGTTATTGTACCATCTATATCATTGTAAACAAAAGTTGCAGGATTAGATCCATCATGAGGTGCTACTGGAGCTCCACATGCATCTCCTCCACCTTGCCAACCTTCAACCCAAGTATCAGCACCAAGAACATTACTAAAAGTTCCATCAGCATTAAAAATATACTCATCGTCAAAGTAACAAGCTCTATCAGTTACGCAAGCTGCATCACAGTTCCACCAGCTAGTATCTCCAGGTGCTGGACCAACTCCTAATGATCCTGGAGCAGTAGATAACTTCCAAGTTCCTAAAACACCTGTTGGTGTTGCTGATGGTGTTTTCCAGAAATAAATATTATCAATAAACACTGTTCCAGCAGCCCATGGTTCGCCTACAAACTTTAGTTGAAAAATCTCAGTTACTGTTAATCCTTGATCGATATAATCTGAAATAGGAATTTCAATACTTGTCCAGCTATTAGCATTTAATGCTACTGTTACTGGAGCTTCAGTAACTGTACCTGATGCGTTATTAATTAGTGATACTTCAATATCAGTCACTGCATCAGCAGTCCAAACATCTAAATGAAGAGATTCCATGTTAGAAACGTCTACCGAAGTTCCATCGGCTAAGGCAATACCTTGATAGCTTAAATTTACATATTGTAGCATTTGGTCTCCTCCTAAATCAAACATAGCCCAACCACTGCCTTGACCTCCTTGTCCCCAATCTGGGAAATAGTTTGTATCAGGAACGTCATTATAAACACTACTAAATATTGATATTACATCTTCTTCAGCTCTTGAAGGTGGTGTTGGTGCCGATGCTAATGGTTGTAAAATAGCTGTAACTTCAAAGTCTTCTGAATATGTAGTTGTTTCAATAGCTGCTCCCATTGCTTCAATAGTAATGGTATAAATACCGGCTTCTTGGTAAGTGTAAGAAATAGTTTCACCTATATTAGCTGAAGATGGCTCAATTGAATCATCTTCTCCAAAATCAACTTCATAAAACATTGCATAATCTGCAGTAACAGTTACGTTAACTGTTTTTGATAATGCTGGATCGTTTTCTATAATAACTTCTAAAATCTCTGGAGCTTGAAATGACACTACAATTTGTTGTGTGATAGTCGTTGATAAGCCATTAAGTCCGTTAGCAGTTATTGTTGCTTCGTAAGTTCCTTCTTCGTAAACATGGTCTACACTTCCTCCTGGTAGGATAACTCCTGAAGGTTCTGAATTATCACCAAAACCAATGTTAAAGGTTGTCACACCTTCTGCTAAAGGTGTTATGGTAACTAATCCTGTGTTGTCTTGTGTTACTCTTACAGATGCCGAAACATTTGTTGGTGCTTCAATTTGATTGACAAAATCTGTATTATCATCATCACTAGTACATCCAAATAATGTAAGGACAATGAGCGATAAGCCAAGTGTGTACTTTAAAATTTTCATAGTCTTATATTTTAGTATCCTGGGTTTTGTTCCCAATTTCCGTTTGAGAATTGAATCTCTTGTAATGGAATAGGAAATAATTCGTTCTTATTAGCTGTAAATCCTGGTATTTCAGTACCTCTTCCTGTTCTTACCAAATCAAAGAAGTGATGCCCTTCACCTATTAATTCTACGCGTCTTTCATGATAAATAGCTTGTGTTAAAGCGTCTCCTGTTGCTGTAACATTATGCTCTGTATCACCAAAGGCTCTTTGTCTTACTCTATTAAGGAAATTTTGAGCTTTAGTATCATTGATATTTCCTCTGTTAAAAGCTTCTGCAGCCATTAATAACACATCAGCAAAACGAATTGCTCTGTAATTATTAGGGTTTGTTAGGTTTAAATCTCCTGCTGCTTCAGTACTTCTAGTTCTAGGTAAATACTTTCTATTGAAATAGCCTGTATGCTCATAACCTGTACCATAAGTAGCTCCTGTTTCATCTGCCCATGCTTGGATATCTAAAATTGCAACGTCTTTTCTTAAGTCACTATCTTCAAACTCGTCAACAGCTTCTTGAACAGGAACATTAAAGCTAAATCCAGGTGTAAACAGTGGGCCACTATAGTTTCTTACTCCGCTAAAACCAACTGCTACATTACCTTCGCTACACTGTAAACAATCGAATCCTGCTCCTTCAACATCAGTATATTGAACTTCAAACACTGACTCAATTCCGTTTTCGCCTTCCATCTCAAAAATGGTATCATAGTCGGTAACCAAATCATACGGTCCATCCATAATTAAAAGGTCTAATACATTTGCTGCTTCTGGAAACTTATCTTGATATAAATACACTTTTCCTAATAATGCTTGTGCTGAACCTTTAGTTGCTCTTCCTGTTTGTGGTGCAGTGTAAGTAAGATTATTTACTGCGTAGATTAAATCGGTTTCAATAAGTGCATAGACATCTTCAACTGGTGACCTTGGTATTGTAGTTTCATCACCTAATTGAAATCTTGATTCCTTAATTGGAATGGGACCAAACCATTTTACTAATTCAAAATTGAAATAAGCTCTTAAAAATCTTGCTTCAGCAATTATTGTTTCTCTACCTTCAAAATCGGTTTTATCTTGAAATTCTAGAATATAATTTGCACGATTTACACCTGCATACATCCAGTTCCATATATCTCTTAGGTTACTGTTTACAGGTGTATGAATCATATCGTCAATTTGTTGCCACCCAACAACGTCAGTAGCACTCTCTCCTCCACATAAAGTATTATTAGAAGCTATTTCTCCTAAAATAACATTAGCATAGGTAGATTGAAGTATATCGTAAACTGCTATTAAGGCATTGTAATAATCGTCTTCTGAATTGAAATAGTTTTCAGAATCTATGTTATATGTCGATACATCTTCTAAATAGTCGTCACCACAAGCATTAATGGCTAAACCCATAACGATTAAAAGTGACAGTTTTTTAATTTTTCTTAAGTATGTTTTCATTTTAATCATTTTTTATAGTGAAAGATTTAACCCTAATAAATACTGTCTTGATATTGGGTAAAACCCGTAATCGATTCCTCCTCCAATTGCATCTCCAGAAGTAGCTGCAGGATCATACCCTGAGTATTCAGTAAATGTAAATGCATTGTTTACCGCTGCATAAATTCTGAATTTACTCATTCCTATTTTTTCTAAAACATTATCAGGTAATGAGTATCCTAATTGGATGTTTTGAATTCTCAAGAATGATGCATCTTCCACATAAAAATCAGAGAATAACCTGTTAGTTGTTGAGGCAGTTGTAACTCTAGGTACTGTATTACTAGTACCTTCACCTCTCCATCTATTAAGGTATAAATTAGAACGGTTTACATTAGGTTGAGACCTCTCATAGTTTCTAACCATTTCTTTTCCAACTTCAGCATACATATAGGTTGCAAGATCAAAATTCTTGAAGTTTACACTTAAATTCAATCCCATGTAATAGTCTGCTTGCGGTTTTCCTAAATAAGTTCTATCATCAAAATCGATAACTCCATCACCATTAACATCAGCATAACGAATATCTCCTGGAGCAGCTTCGGCTCCTAATGCCAATTGTGAAGGATGTGCTTCAACTTCAGCTTGATTTTGAAATATTCCATCTGTTTTTAATCCATAAAAATATCCTATTGGCTGTCCTACTTCCATTCTTGATGGTGCTAATTGCCCCACACCAAAAGCGCCTCCTTCAGGAATAACATCTCCATTGATTGAAATTACTTCTCCTTTTACATTAGTAAAGTTGAAATTAGCAGCAAAACTTAAGTTATCAGAAAAGTCATCTTTATAACCAATACTAAATTCAAACCCCTTACTACGTGTTGTTCCTGCATTAACCGTTGGGTTTCCTCCTCCTGGAGCAGCAGTTCCTAAAATACCTGAAACTGGTAAACCTCCTATAAGCAGATCTTCTCTATCTTCAACAAAATAATCCGCTGTAATGTCTACTTTGTTGTTAAGTAATGTAATATCAAAACCTACATCTAGCTTTTCTGCTGTTTCCCATTGTGCATTAGGATTTGGTAATCTACCATTTGCAACTCCTGTTACTAAAGCTCCA
The DNA here is from genome assembly GCF_004328055.1 of Meridianimaribacter sp. CL38. Lineage (NCBI taxonomy): Bacteria > Pseudomonadati > Bacteroidota > Flavobacteriia > Flavobacteriales > Flavobacteriaceae > Meridianimaribacter > Meridianimaribacter sp. CL38. Next base: position 147,007 of record NZ_QKWS01000003.1, read on the forward strand.
TCCATTACATAAGTAGCTTCACCATTTAATAAAGCTCGGTATAAATCGGCTCCAACGTTATTACCAAGTGTACCATAACTAGCTCTTAATTTTAAGAAATCTATTACTTCAGAATCTTCCATAAATGGCTCATCAGAAATTTTCCAACCAGCAGTTACAGACTTAAAGTAGTCTACTCTATTTTCTGGAGAAAAATCTGAAGCAGCATCTCTACGAACCATTGCAGACAATAAGTATTTGCCCATATAATCGTATTGCAGTCTTCCAAAGTAAGATGTTAGCCTGTTATCGTAAACATAAGAAGCATTTGATTTTGCATCACTTAATCCTGGTGTTAAACTTATATCTGCAAATTCCCAAGAGTTATTTGGTACATCAAATCCGCTTGCGCTTAAACCATCTCCCCAATTTCTTTGAGCACTTGTACCCAATGTTACTGTTGCGTGGTGCTTATTGGCAAATGTTTTATCGTAATTAATGAATGTTTCCCAAGTATAAGAGTTGTAGTGGTTTCTCGATTGGTCAACTCTACTTCTAGGATTGTTAAATACTTTTCCTGTTCCATACTCAACAATTGGAGCAAACGATTTTCCTTTATCAGAATATACTTTGTATCCAATTCTTGAGGTTACGGTCAATTCTTTTAAAGGTTTATATTCTAACTGAAAATTACCTTCAATATTAGTTCCGTTGTAACTGTTATAAGTATTTCTTATTTGTGACAGAGGATTAATAACTTCGTTTCCTAAAGTACCATTCCAATCTTCTTCATCTACATTAAAAGTTGGCGCATAGTTTAAAGCATTGAATAATACCGAACCTAAAGCGTTCTCTGAAAACCCTCTACTTGATGCTGTAAAATAATTGGCATTAGTTGTAAACTTGAATTTTTTAGAAATATCTATTCCTAGGTTAATCTTGATATTGTTTCTAACAAAATCAGATTTATCTCTAGCTACTATACCATCTTGCTCCAAACGCGAAGCTCCAACATAGTAAGTAATTTTTTCACCACCACCAGACAAACTAACATTATGGTTAGTAATAGGTGCATTACTAAATACTTCGTCTTGCCAATCAGTTCCGGCTCCTAATCCTGAAACATTAGGATAAGGTAACGCTTGCCCATTAGCAGCATAACTTTCATTTAGTAATAAAGCATATTCTGTAGCATTTAAGTAAGGAAGTGTACGTGTTGTCTCTTGAGTTCCTGTATATGCATTATATGAAAACTTTGGTGCTGAATTTTTCTTACCAGACTTTGTAGTAATTAAAACGACACCATTTGCTCCTTTAATACCATAAATAGCTGCTTGAGCATCTTTTAACACTGTTATCGATTCAATATCATTTGGACTTATAGTGTTAAAGGATGACACCTCATAACCATCAACAATGTAAAGTGGTTTGTTACTACCATTAGAGCTAATACCTCTAATTATAATATTAAACTCAGCTCCTGGAGAACCCGAAGGCGAGTTAACAGTAACACCAGAAGATGTACCTTGAAGTGCTATTGCTGCATCTACAGGTTTTAAATCTTCTAAAGTTTCAGATGATACTAGAGACACAGCTCCTGTTACATCTTTTCTCTTTTGTGTTCCGTAACCAATAACCACTACCTCGTCTAAAGATTCGGCATCTTCAACTAAAAGGATTGAGATTTCTTGACTACTTGTTACAGTTACTTCTTGAGTTTGATACCCTAAATAAGTAATTACTAAAATTGAATTAATTGGCACATCGTTAATTGAGAAATTTCCATCAAAATCGGTCGAAGCACCTTTTGCTGTGTTTTTAACAACAATATTTACACCTGGTAGTGGTGCATTTGTTGCTACATCTTTTACATTACCTTTTACGTTAATTGTTTGCGCATAAGAAAATGCGGAAAACATAAATAAGGCAATAAAAGCAATGAAGTATGTTTTTTTCATATAGATTGAATATTAGTTGTATGGTAAAATTATCACATTACACTAATAAATTATCAAAAACGCACGCTACAAAAAACATACAAATCAAAAAAAATCACATTTTTTTACGAATTTGATAAAAAACCCTTGCTGTTGTTAGGTTTTAGAAGCATTACAAAACACCAAACTACATCGTTGTAGATTAGCTATTTGCATAAAATGTTGTGGTAATGTATAGGTATTTTAACTATTTGTTTGGGTGTTATAAATCCAAGATATAATTTGTTAAGCTCACATCATGCTCTAATTCCATTTTTTTGCGAAGCCTGTATCGTTTTACTTCTACACTTCTAGGAGAAATATTTAGTAAAGGAGCTATTTCTTTTGAACTTAAATTTAGTCGCAAATAAGCACATAATCTTAAATCGTTTGGAGTAAGTGATGGGTGTTTAGCTTTAATCTTCTTAAGAAAATCTTTATCAGCATTATTAAAGGCTTCCTGGAAGAGTTTCCAATCGTCTGTATTATTAAGGTTTTTATCAATGATTTTAATAACAGGTTTTAAACCCTTTCCTTCTTGGGCAGCTTTAAGTTCATCTTTAATACTATTTAAAAACTCATTTTTCTTTATCAAACTCATTGTAGAAATAGCCAGCTCTCGGTTTTTATTATCAATGTCTTGTTGTAGCTTTTCGTTTTCAAAAGCCATAAGCTGTTGTTCATTTTCTAATTTCTTAAGATCTAATTCGCGTTGAGTTCTTTCTAATAGTTTTTCACGTTGCTTTTTGTAATAGTTTTTATATACATTATGCATAAAGAATGAAAACAGCGCAACACCCAACACATATAAAACAATCATTGTATTGGTTATGTACCAAGGCTTTGCAATTGTAAAATTATAAGACGCTACATTAGTTGTAATAGTATTACCTACTCTTCCTCTTACATTAAAAGTATAGTTTCCGTAGGGTAAGTTTTTGAAAGACTCTTCAGAATGGTTACTCCACGAACTCCAATTATCGTAAATTCCCTTAAGCTGATATTGATACTCTGCCTCAGAATAGCGATTAAATTCAGAGATACTATACGAGAATGTTAAGTTGTTTTCTTTATTTTCAAAATTTCCTGACACAGATTTATCTATAGCACTTTGATCTCCATCAAGAGCACTCATTTTTATTGTGTTGATGTCTATTTTAAACTTTCGTTCTTTAAGCTTTTCTAAATCAACTACAATATATCCTGATGAAGACCCTAAAAGGTATTTTTGACCATACAAGTAAGATATATTCTCATAACCTGTCATTTCATTTCTCAAAGAACTTGGTAAAGCAATTGAATGTATTTCTGGGATATGACTTAATTTCCCAGGTGTAAGATAGTTAAGTTCCTTATCAGAAAAACTCCAAAGCCTATTCGTATTTTGATGCGCAATCAACTTACCTGAAGTGTAGTTTTGTTCATTAAATAACTTACTGTATATAGAATCTCTTTGAAATGTACTGTTTTCAGAATCATATTTAAAAACTCCTTTTTTGTATGCGTAAAAAATAGAATTGTTAAATTTTACTAGACTAGAATTATAGCCTTTATCTACAGTACTATCTTTTGTGAGTTTAATAACTTTAGTTAAGGCTTCGTCAACTTTTATTTTAAAAACTCCTTTGTACTCATGACTTACTAGAATCTCATTATTTTGTGATTGCTCAAAATACTTAGATGAATTATTAAATCCTTCTATTTTATTCCTGAAAGTCCAACCTAATGATGTTTTCTCTAAAATGTTCAACCCATTATAATTTCCTTGTAACAGTAGGTTTTCAGCATCTTTAATAGGTTGAATATCCCAAGTACCTTGCACATTGGAAACTAATTGTGCTGAATCATTTTCTACTACATAAGTTCCTATATTATGACCACAAAATAATTGTTCATTTACAACTCTTAAACACCAAACCTGTCCTTTAGTACCTTTAATAAATTTAAACGCTTCGCTGCTATCTTCTTTTTTGTAGAAAAGCCCTTGATTAGTTCCTAAATAAAGGTTTCCGTTGTAAACTGCAGAACAATACACTGTTCCTAAATCGCCTTTTATATCATTGTAAATTCTAAACGGAGAAGTAATATTAACACAGTTAACACCATTATCTAGACCAAGCCATATATTGTTATCCACATCTTCCATTAAAGATAATACAGTATTATTGCCCAAACCATCTTCGTGACTTATGGAATAATTAATTATACCATCTTCGGTTAAATGCAATAAACCGTTTGATATTGTTCCTAAAGCAAAACTGTTATCCTTAAGCTGAATGCTACTATAAATCGTGAAATCTGATAATTGAACGTTGGCAGGAATATTCCATTTTCTCAATTCATCATTACTGTAAACAAATAATCCTTCTGATTGCGTGTGTATCAACAATGATTGCCCTTGTTGAAATACATTTACTATCCTACTACTCTTCAATACTTCGTGATTACTTACTAATTTAGGTAAGCCGTTTTCTAACTTGAATAAACCTTTGCCATACTTCTGAAAGTAAATACTGTTACCTACCTTGTACATTTTAACAATTTCAGTTTCACATTCAATAACCTTTATTGTTTGGTTTGAAATATTATAAATATAAATTCTATTTAAAGACTGAAACAATACCCAATCATCAACTCCTATGATGTTCCAAAACTGTTCGTCTTCAATAAGTGGTTGCTGTAAGGTTTTAGATATTGAGGTATAATCTAAAGTTCCAAATTGATTATGCGACCAATAACCAAATTCCATATAACAACCAGTATAAATACGCTCATTAATAGCTTTTACTGAACGCATAACAGTTTCGTTAGGTGAATTATAAAGTGTCCATACTGCTCCATTAAACTCTAGAAGACCTTTATTATTTGCTACATATACATATCTATTATCTGCTTGGGTGATTGACCAGTTTTGGTTTCCAGCATTGTAATCTTTGGTAGTAAATACTTCAATTGGAGGCAACTCATCTTGAGAAAAGCAAACACTAAACTGTATAGCTATAAGAAAAAAAGAAAGTATATAGGTTTTAATTTTCACTCCAATTTATATTATTAGTTACACAAGTATACAAATAAAAAAACACAACTCTCAAATTACACAATCATTGGTCAATGCTATACTTGTCAAGTTATTTTAACAACTCTATAATTTATTTAACAATTGTTTAACTTCGTTTGGTTCGGATTGTTCCGAACTTAATATATTTTTGCATCATAATTTTTTAAAATAGTATTATGACGAAAGATATATGTAGCAAAAAAATGGCACTAGTTGAAAAACTTGGTGTACACTTAGAAAGTCGCGAAAAACTTGCTCCAGTTGCTGCGCGTATAATGTCGTACGTGATTTTAACTGGTAAACGAGGTTCTACTTTCGATGAGATGGTAGAAGTATTATGTGCAAGTAAAAGCACTATTTCTACTCACCTAAATCACTTACAAGATTTAAAAAAGATTGAATACTTCACTAAAACTGGTGACAGAAAAAAGTATTTCATCATTAATAAAGATTCTGTTTTACATCATATTAATGAAATGATTAAAGAATGGGAAGAAGTTGCTACACTTCATAAAGAAATGAAAGCATACAAAGAAACAATTAACGAGCATATTACAGATGAAGATGAAAAATTTGACCTAACCTTTCATAATGATTATTTAAGATTCGTTCAAGATGCTTCAGCTTCGATAGAAATTTTAAAAGAAAACCTAATTAAACATAAATTTAACCTTTAAGACAATGAAAACAAATAAAATAGCATCAATATTAACCTTAGCCAGTGTGTTTCTAGTCATGGTTAGCTGTGGTAATAAAGACAATACCCAAGCAGCTGCACCACAACAGCAACAAGCTTTACCATTTCCAGTAACGCAAATTCAAACGCAAACGGTAGAAGGCTATAATGAATACCCTGTAAACATAGAAGGTATTGTAAACAGTGATGTGCGTGCGAAAACTTCAGGTTACGTTCAAAAAGTATTGGTAGACGAAGGTTCTAGAGTACGTAAAGGTCAACCTCTTTTTAGATTAGAAACACAATCTTTAAGTCAAGATGCCGAGGCAGCAAAAGCACAAGTAAATGTAGCTCAAGTTGAAGTAGACAAACTTAAACCTTTAGTTGAAAAGAACATTATTAGCTCAGTACAATTAGAAACCGCTAAAGCCAATTTAGCTCAAGCCAAAGCTAATTATAGCAGCATTGTAGCTAATATTAGTTATGCAACCGTAAAGAGTCCAGTAGATGGTTACGTAGGTTCAATCAATTTTAGAGAAGGTGCTTTAGTAAGTGCTGCTGATGCAACACCATTAACAACGGTTAGCGATATTAGTAAAGTATATGCGTTTTTCACTTTAAACGAAGCACAATACATAGACCATTTAAAGCGAATGAAAGGTCAAACAAAAGCTGAGCGTATTAAAAATTCGCCAGATGTAAGTTTAGTATTGGCAAATGGTGATATATATTCTGAAAAAGGTCGCATTCAAACCAGTACTGGTCAAATTAGTGAAACAACAGGTACCATTAAAGTAAGAGCTGCTTTTAATAATCCAAACGAGCTATTAACCAATGGAAATAGTGGTAAAATACGTATTCCTTCAACTTATGACAATGCTATAGTTGTACCACAGTCTGCAACTTATGAGCAACAAGGAAAAGTAATGATTTACACTTTAAGTGAAGACAACAAAGTGAGCAGTAAAATTATTGAAATTGAAGCCAAAGTAGATAACTTATATGTAGTTAAATCTGGTATAGATGCTAATACAAAAATTGTAGCTTCTGGTGTTTCAAAATTACGTGATGGTATGGCAATAGCGCCACAAGAAATTCCATTTAGCGAAGCCACAAAAAAAGTAGCTACCTTATTTAAAAACTAAAATCATTTTATAAACATATTTATTAGTTATGTTAAAAACATTTATTGAAAGACCTGTCCTTTCAACAGTAATCTCTATTATTATAGTTGTGCTCGGTGTTATCAGTATAACATCCCTTCCAATAGAGGAATATCCAGATATTGCACCTCCAACTATTAAAGTTACAGCAAACTATACAGGTGCCAACGCTGAAACCGTTTTAGAGAGTGTTATTGTGCCTATTGAAGAGCAAATTAATGGTGTAGAAGGTATGACGTACATTACCTCTACAGCATCAAATAACGGTACAGCCGAAATTACTGTGTATTTCGACCAAACTATGGATGCTGACATTGCTGCGGTAAACGTTCAAAACCGTGTAGCTCGTGCAAATCCGTTATTACCATCAGAAGTTATCCAAACTGGTATTGTAACGCAAAAGCAAGAAACCAGTGCATTAATGTTTATTGCTATGTATTCTGATAGCGAAGATTACGATGCTACTTTTATTCAGAATTACTTAAAAATAAACGTAATTCCTGCTATGCAGCGTATTAAAGGTGTTGGTGATGTATCTGTATTTTCGCAACAAGATTACGCAATGCGTGTTTGGTTAAAACCTGAAAAATTAGCAGCTTATAACTTAATTCCATCAGATATTACAGCTGCTTTAAACGAGCAGAATATAGAAGCTGCAGCTGGTGCTTTAGGTGAAAATAATGGTGAATCGTTCTCTTATATTTTAAAGTATAGTGGTCGATTTAAACAAGAAAGTCAATATGCAGATATTATAATTAAAGCCTTAGGAAATGGCGAATATTTACGATTGAAAGATGTCGCAGATATTGAGTTAGATGCACAATCCTATTCATCTAACGCTACAAGTTTAGGACATCCAGCAGTATTTATGGGAATTTTCCAAACCAAAGGATCTAACGCTGCCGAAATTATTGAAAACATAAAAACCACTTTAGACGATGTTGAACAAGGTTTGCCTGAAGGTTTAAACTTCTTTGTGCCTTACGATACAAGTTTATTCCTTAACGCATCTATAGACAAGGTAATTAGCACACTTTTAGAAGCCTTTTTACTGGTGTTCTTAGTGGTGTTTATCTTCTTGCAAGATTTCCGTTCTACATTAATTCCTGCAATTGCAGTACCTGTTTCTATTATTGGTACTTTCTTTTTCTTGAATGTCTTTGGCTATTCCATAAACCTATTAACACTTTTCGCATTAGTGTTGGCTATTGGTATTGTGGTAGATGATGCTATTGTTGTGGTAGAAGCCGTACACGCCAAAATGGATGAAGGTGAGAAAAAACCAATGAACGCCACTCTTAAAGCCATGAACGAAATTTCGGGTGCTATTATTTCAATTACATTGGTAATGTCTGCTGTATTTATTCCAGTAACCTTCATAACAGGTCCTACAGGTGTATTTTACGAGCAGTTTGGTGTTACTTTAATTATAGCCATTTTAATTTCAGCAGTAAACGCCTTAACGTTAAGTCCTGCATTATGCGCATTGTTATTAAAAGAACATAAAGACGATGAAGAATTAAAAGGAAAAAACGCACTTCAAAAATTCTACACGTTATTTAACAGAGGATTTGACGCGACTGTAAATAAATATGGCAAATCATTGCAGTTTTTATATAAAAACAAGTTTGTATCTGTGATGCTATTAATCATTGCTGGTGTAGGTATTTATTGGGCTGCAACAACAACACCAACAGGATTTGTGCCAAATGAAGATAGAGGAATTATTTTTGCTAACATAGAATTACCTGCAGGTGCATCATTAGACCGTACCGATGCAGTAACTAAAGAATTATATGCAAAAATTAAAGACATTGATGGTGTTACAGATGCTAGTTTTGTTAAAGGACGAAGCTTAATTAGTGGTGCTGGTAGTAACTTTGGTATTGGTTTCGTGAAGTTAGACGATTGGTCTGAAAGAGAATCTGAAGCCTTATCTGCACAAGCCATAACCGGAAAATTATTTGGTATTGCGGCTACTATTCCAGAAGCAAAAATTATTTTCTTCTCGCCACCAAGTATTCGTGGTTTTGGTAACTCAGCTGGTTTTGAGGTGAATTTATTAGACAAGTTTGGTGGTGAGTTTACCGATTTAGATAAAGCAAACCAAGAATTTGCAGCAGCCTTAATGAGTCATCCTGAAATTCAGTATGCGCAATCAGCATTCAATACTAATTATCCGCAATACGAAATGGAAGTTAATGTGCCTTTAGCTAAAGAAAAAGGTGTGGCTATTAACAGCATTTTCGGTACGCTTCAAGGTTATATCGGTGGAATTTACGCTTCAGATTTTAGTCGATTTGGTAAACAGTATCGTGTATACATTCAATCGCTACCGGAAGATCGAGCAGATGAAAACGACCTTAACAGTATGTATGTGAGAACAAGTTCTGGTGAAATGACGCCAATTACACAGTTTGTAACCTTAAAACGTGTGTATGGTCCGCAATCGGTAACGCGTTTCAACCTATTTAATTCAACAAATATAACAGGCGCAACTAATCCTGGATTTAGTACAGGTGATGCCATTAGAGTGATTGAAGAAGAAGTAGCAAAATTACCAAGTAATTACACCGTTGCATATTCTGGTTTAACACGAGAAGAGGTAAATGCAGGTAACCAAACCACGTTTATTTTCATCTTAAGTATTCTGTTTGTGTATTTCTTATTAAGTGCGCAGTACGAGAGTTATATTTTACCATTTTCGGTGTTATTATCGTTACCATTTGGTGTATTTGGTGCGTATATAAGCACGAAATTCTTCGGGTTAGAAAACAACATTTACTTCCAAATTGCACTGATAATGCTGGTTGGTCTGTTGGCTAAAAACGCCATACTTATTGTTGAGTTTGCATTGCAACGACGCAAACAAGGCGAAGGTATTGTAGATGCAGCTATCCATGGTGCCAAAGCACGTTTACGACCAATTTTAATGACATCATTCGCCTTTATACTTGGGTTAATGCCGCTTGTATTAGCCAAAGGTGTTGGTGCCGAAGGAAACAATTCTATTGGTACAGGTGCAGCTGGTGGTATGTTAATAGGAACCATTTTAGGTGTATTTGTTATCCCAATTTTATTCATCTTTTTCCAATGGTTACAAGAAAAAGTATCGCGTAAACCAGAAGTAGAAACAATTGAAGCTTAAAAAAATGAAATCAACTATAAATAAAAATTTTAGTAAAGGCGCATTAGTTTTAATGCTGGCGTTAACACTGCAAAGTTGTTTTGTGGCAAAGGATTACACACGTCCTGAATTAGATGAAACAGAACATTTGTACAGAACTGATAACTTACCACAAGATAGTTTGTCTATGGCAGATATATCATGGAAAGATATGTTCTCTGACACTTACTTAAAACAATACATTGAAGAAGGTCTTCAAAACAACTTGGACATTCGTGTGGCTATTCAACAAATAGCTGCTGCTGAAGCTTACATGAAACAAGGTAAAGCTGGTTATTTTCCAACATTAAACGCAAATGCACAGGTAACCCATCAAGAGTTATCTGAAAACAGTCAGTTTGGTGGCTTGTTTTCTTCTTTAGATCAATATGAACTTTCAGCAAACTTATCTTGGGAAGCTGACATTTGGGGAAAAATAAGAAGTAATAAACGTGCTGGCGAAGCTAGCTATTTACAAACAGTTGCAGCTCATCAAGCTGTTAAAACACAATTAGTTTCAGCTATTGCTTCAACCTACTACCAATTGTTAGCTTTAGATGCTCAATTGGAAATTACAAATCAAACTATTGCAACAAGAGATAGTAGTGTGTACACCATAAAAGCGCTTAAAGATGCTGGACAAGTGACTCAAGTTGCAGTGGACCAAAATATAGCACAATACAATAATGCAAAAGCACTAAAAGTAGATTTGGAAGCTGCTATTTTTAAAACTGAAAATGCTTTTAATTTATTATTAGGAAGACCAGCAGAAACTGTTAACCGAAGTGCATTAACTCAACAGCAGTTAAATGCTGATATTAAATTAGGTGTTCCTGCTACTCTACTTAGCAACAGACCTGATGTTATTGCTGCCGAATACAGCTTAATTAATGCCTTTGAATTAACCAATGTTGCTAGAAGTAATTTTTACCCATCGCTAACCTTAACAGCAAGTGGCGGATTTCAAAGTTTAGAATTAGATGAACTATTTAATGCCAATTCATTGTTCGCTACTCTTGTTGGAGGATTAACACAGCCAATATTTAACAAGAGACAAATTAAAACTCAGCATGAAGTAGCTATTTCTCAACAAGAACAAGCCTTATTAAACTTTAAAAAGACTTTACTAACAGCTGGTAACGAAGTATCAAATGCATTATACGATTATGATGCTGAAACTGAAAAATTTGAATACAGACAAAATGAAGTTGAAGCGCTACGACAAGCTGAAGCAAATTCTGAGGAATTACTTAAAAATGGTTATGCAAATTACTTAGACCTATTAACTGCAAGAGAAAGCGCTTTAAATGCTGAATTGAATGTTATTGATAATAAACTACAGCAGTTATTAAGTGTTGTTAATTTGTATGAAGCACTTGGTGGTGGCTGGAAATAGTAATGATAAGTAAAGAAGAACTTTTGGAATGTTCGGTGGCTAATTTTACCACCTTTGGAAGCAAGCGTTTTACTATGGACGAGTTGGCGCACTGTTTGGGTATTTCAAAAAAAACTATTTACAAATATTACAGTAGTAAAGAGGAGCTTGTTATAGCTAGTGTTACGTGTTTGATAGACTCTTTTAATGAAAATATAAAGGAAATAATAGCTAAAGAACAAGACCCTCTTTCTTGTATTATACTATTGTACAAACGAGGGTTTGAGTATTTAAAACACTTTAAACCTTCGTTTATTTTTGGCTTAAAAAAATACTACCCTGAAGCCAATAAAGTCTTTGATGATTTTAGGGATGAGTTTGTTAACGAAATTGTTTATGGGCTACTACAAAAAGCTCAAGTATTTAAGTTTATTAGTAGTGATGTGAATATAAAATTGTTTTGCGAGTTGTATTTTAAGAGGTTTGAAGAAATTGCTTTTAAAGACAATACGCTTTTTGACACTTACAGTAATGATGAGCTTTTAAATCATTTTGTGATTTTTAGTTTAAAAGGAATTATTAATTCTAATTACGAAAATCCTCATTTTAAAAAAGCCTCCTTTTAATACAAAAAGGAGACTTCTCTACTAATCAATTCAAAAAAACACTTACTTTATTATTGAGCTATTAGGTTTAAAGAAACCACAAGCAAACTACCTCCTCCAGAGAATTTTTCTGCCCAAACCTCTATGTAATCGCCTTGAGACAATTCAACTGAACCCACAACAGACACAGCTCCTACATCATTATTTGCTCCAATTTCTCTATAAACTTTGGTATCTTCTAAAACACTTCCATTTTTTGCTATATAGAAGATATAAATTGAGTTATTGTTATCACCTTGAAAAGAAATACTAGATGATATGTGAAAGTTTCTAGTCTTAACACCATCATAAACAATTCTATTATCAACAGGAGCACTAAATCTAAATAAGTTATTAGATGTTGAGGTTCCTACAAGCTTTGTCTCAACTCCTGATCCTATTGATCCAAAATCTGTTTCAAAGCCACTACCAATTGGTGCATCTAGGTGTATATCTCCACTTGCTACATTATCAGTTTCTAATTGAATTCCTGGACAATCCACATCCCAAGCTGTAGTGAAGTTATAACCAGGATATGTTCCTACTGTATATGGGTTTACTCTTGTTCCTGCACCTGTAAAACTTATTTCAGAAAGCGAAGCAGAAATATTAATTGTAGGGTTTGCACTTAAATCAATTCCTGTTTCTCCAGAATCTGCTACAACTCTTCCATTAGCCAATTGCAAATTATCAAAAGCACCTGAAAGAGTTAAAAAAGTACCTGAATTAGTATCAGTCCAAAACACTTTATCCATATACAAAGACGTGATATTTGAAGCATCAATACCATCACTAGAGTTAATGAGCTGAAACACCTCAAAATATACTATACCTAAGTTACTTAATGTTCCTATTGAAGATGCTCCATTAATAATTACACTATATCCAACAACACTTTCTGCTCCAGACCCTGTGATATCAAAAACTTGTTGTCCATTACCACTAATCACAACATCTTTAATACGTCCACCTTTACTACCACTAAACAAAGCTGAACCTGTATTATTTACAAGAATATCTTCTCCTGTGTCATGTCCTTCAATATATGCTCCATTTAAATCTATTGGGTTATCTATTAGTATTGTTCCGTTGATTTCATATAAGTAATTTTCGTTTAAAACATATTTTCCACCTGATAATTCATCAGATAAATCAGCAACACTTTTAACCAACTTATAATTAGTTCTAGTTTCTGCTCCCTCTAATGGCAACCAACTTCCTCCATTATAAAAATAAAACACATTTTCATCGGTATCGAATACCAAAAGCCCTTCAGCTGGACTAGAAATTGCAGTTCTTTGAGTAGTGGTCATTCGTGGAGTTAACATTCCTTTTTCCGTAGAGCTTATATCTAACATTGAAGAAGGATCAGGATTGGTTGTTCCTATTCCAACTTGAGAAAAACCGTTGTAATTAAAACCTATGCTTAAGGTTATAATAGAGATTATAAATTTTATTTTTTTCATAACTAGTAGTTTAAGATTTTTTGGGTGTGTTTGCTATTAATTGTTTCTATCTGTACAATATAAACTCCATCACTTTCACTAAATGGAATTGATATGTTTGTTTTATTATTAAGGTTCTTATTTAAGGCTAATATTTCTTGACCTAATACATTAAATACTTTTATAGATTTAAGCTCTACTCTATTTGCATTGCTTATAATTATATGCTCATTACCATCATAATAAATTTTGACATTTTCAATATCGTTGTCATTATTTGATAAAGTTGCTTGCGGCATAAATACTATTGAAAATCTATCTAAATATTCGCCTATTGGTAAATTAACACTGTAGCTAGACTCGGTTAAATTATGAGTAGTGTTTAATACATTATCTTTTAAATAAACATTATCAGAAAAGTTTTCAAGAGCATCAATCATGATATTATGTGTTCCATTTTCAGAAATTAAAATACCTATAGGGAACTCTAACGTATTTTGATAATCATCTAAACCTTGAATTGCATATTTTTTAGTTAAGTCGTTATCAATAATAAAAAACATATCATCTTCTCTATGTCTATTTAGCAGTGCATCATAACCAAAGTTATAGTTTATATCAGCTGGTGAGTTTGGTAAAAAACCAAGTAGTAATTGCCTGTGAAATCCTTCTGGATCTTCGTAACCTAGTCTAATGTATTGTTTAACTGATTCTTGTTGGTTACTATCTGTTGTACTATAAAAAACAGACTCTTCAACTATTTCAGACTTAAATGCTCTTTGAGAGTTATTAAACACAATAGAACCTGTACCATAAGCTTCAACAAAAAAGCCCTGACCAACTGGCACATATTGTTTTGGAGGTGTTACACTACCTGAGCTACCTAAACCACTAATTAAAGGTGACGCTATTGAAGGAGTTGTGCCTCCTGTTAAATTTCTTATTGCATATCCTCCTAAATAATCAGTTAAAGCGTGAGAAGTTGATCCTCCATCAACCCAAAAGTAAAGTGCATCTAGAATTAAAATATTATCATTGATAAACTTTTCAGAATCTAGTGCAGAAGGATACGGATTCCCTAACAATGATTGCTCTCCTGAGTTTATTGCAAACGAATAATCTCCATTATTTGGCGCACCATAATACACATAATTTTGTTCTGACAATAGAGTGTTTGTCCCTTTCATGGTATAACCTTGTCCAGGGTTTAAAGTGCTGTTTTCATCTAAACTTACCCAATCAGAATATGCTCCTGTACCTTGCATGTATTGATACAACCAATAGGTATTAATGGTCAAAGGTGTAATTACATTATCAGATCCATCAACTACTGATGGCAAACCATTGTATGGCGAACCAGAATTAAATGAAGCTTGTTGTGGATTAAATGAATTAATACTAGAATCTGTACCATCAAACTTTCCTCCTAATAGTGAAAATGTACCACCATTATTAATTGGAGACGACCAATAGTTAAACTTATAGGCTGATGAGTATCCTTGCTGGTCAATTAACAACTTTCCTGATGTAATTGTATTAGCATCAACACCAGAGTGCGCTTGGATTAGTTGTGCTTCTCCTACAAGTCTAATATCTCCACTTGTAAAATTTACAGCATTTTCTACATTTAAAGCAAATCCATCGTTTACTGAAAGTCCTTTAGTGTTAGTTGCTGTTACATCAACTTCTAGATTATAAAAGTTAATTTCATTAGATAATCCTGAAATGCTTAACAAAGGATTACTCGCACTTTTAAAATAAGTAGTTCCTGAAGTGGAGGTTGTAGTTCCGTTGTTTACAAAGTTGTTGTTTAGGTATAAATTACCATCGTTGTTATGAGTTCCTGTTGTTTTATTAGTGTATTCATTTTCAAAATAAACATCAGTTGATGCTGAGATTTCAAATACTCCTTCATTTGAGATTTGCGAGTACCCAAACGAAAAGCAAAAAAGAGCAAGAAAACATATTTTAGTGTAGTTTTTCTTCATAAAAAAAGGCTATAGTTAATAAAGTAGATTGGGTTAAGGTGTAATTCTTAAAGCATCAGAGTTATAATTTTCTTTGTGATATTTACAGTTACTTGAATAGGTTTCAATTTTAGAAAACACCTTATATAAATGATCTTTTCTTAAAGGCTTGTAGATTAAATCTTCACAGAGTAATTCGTTTTTTGCCTTTATAACATCTTTTAGGTTAGTTGTAGCTGAGAGCATAAAAATTTTAATCTCTTTCCTTTTAGGCTTCTTTAATTTTTTAAATTCTTCTAAAAATTGAAAACCATCCATAAAAGGCATACTAATGTCTAGTAAAATGATGTCTGGTAAGGAAAGCGTTGGGTAAACAGTTTTACCGTCTAGAATTTGCAAAAACTTAAGCGCAGAATTTGCGTTAACAAAGGTTCGCACATTGCAATCTGGCACAACCTTTTCAATTGTTTTTTGACTAACAAATAAATCAATTTTATTATCGTCAATTAACATAATGTTCAACTTCATAAGTAGGGAGTTTTAAAGTTAATTATTTAGGGTTAAAGAGATGAGTACTCCTTTGGGGTTTTTAAAGTACTTACTCCTAATTTTTCTATTTCATTTATAATATTTTTTTTAAGGTTTTGTTTTATAATTAAAGTTGCCGAAACTACAATTCCTAGTTCATTAAAATTTGGAGAAACTAGTGTAGAATAGTTTATTTTTTTTCCATTTGCATCAAGGTCATAACTTTCAAATTCACTTAAAGTCTTGTTAATGAATACGTAATCAATATTTCTCTTAAAAACTTCAAAAAAATCAATGTTAATATAGTCATAAATATATGTATTTATCAAATCTTGAATGCTTTTATTGTAACATTCTTTACTAACATTTAATATTTTTCCGTGTTTAGTAATTGTAAAAACATAAACAGGCATATTGTTAAAAAGTGTTTTGCTTTTTATGTTTTCTTCTTTTAAGTTTTTATTGTCTAACTTATATTGGGTAACGTCATTATATATTGCTAAATACCTTGTATGTTTTTCTTTTTTAGTTTTAAATGGAATTATCGTTGCATCTAACCAAATTTCTTTACCATTAGATAAGGTTTCGCTTAGAGTACCTTTCCATGTTTTTCCAGTTTTTAAAGTTCGCCACAACCCTTTATACAAAGGATCTGAATGCAAATGAGACTTAAAAAGTGTATGCGATTCTCCTACTACTTTATCACTATCATACTCTAGTGTTTTACAAAAAACATTATTAGCATACTCTACTCTTCCTAAGTCGTCTGTTATGGTAACCATAGAGTTAGACTCTAATTGAGATAATATTATATTTTTAAGCTTATTCTCTCCCATAAAAATCATTTTTAGTTTCTATACAGTATTGTTTTGCTAATCTAATGTCACCGAAAATGCCATGAGGTGTAGTAGAATCGTATATTCTTTTATAGGAAGCAATTAAAAGTTTTGCTCCAATAGAATTTAGAATAAAAGCTTCAGAAATTCTTAAACTTTTTAAAATTGGGGAATTAGCCATTAAATTTCCTGCTTCAGGTGTAAAGGCTCCTTTAACACCTCTTATATCTACAACAAAAGGCATTGGGTTACCCTGACACATTTTTTCAATTGCTATTATATATTCCTCTACTCTATTCAAATCTAATTTGCTGTAATTATTAGTACTTAAAAATTGACAAAAAAGTATACCATCTTCAATCCAAAATTTAGTATTGCCTACTTTCACAACTTTATGATTATCCATACTTTAACTTAATCCGTTGAAAATAATATTGTTTTTATCGCAATGCCTTATTGCCATCCTTAACGTCTTAAATACTCTATCTGGAATTATAGGGTTATACATAAAACTATAAACAGTTAACACTCCTTTTAAAAGATAACTATCAACTAAAAATGTCTTAGAAAGCACTAAAGAATTAAGTATTGAGTTATTCACTAAAAACTTAAATATCTTAATAGCTTTAAAAAACCCTACATTTTCAATATTTATGATAATAGGCATATATTTTCCTCCTGATAATGAAGCTATTACTTTAGAGAAGATTTTTTCAACAGCAGCTTCCGTTTGGTTAGAGTCATAACTATTACTTACCTCACAATAAATAATATTGTCTTCAACCTTAAATCTAAAATCATCTATTCGTATTTCACTCGTCATTATCCTGAATTTGAATCATTTAAGACAATACCAATGCCAAAAAATGACCTCAGAAAGAAAAACAAATACAATTCATTGATTTTCAAACACTTAAAAATATTGAGCTTTTTTCAATGAAAATAAAACGTGTCGGAATACCGTGTTTTTTTTATGGAAAGAAAAGATACTCACGGAATACCGTGAGTATTACGTTAAGGTTTTTGTATTCCTAATTTGGTCATTTTATCACGTAAGGTACTAGGTTTTAGTCCCAATACATCTGAAGCGCTTTTTGGACCACTAATTTTCCAGTTACAACTTTCTAACACTTCAAGTATGTGAGCTTTTAATACAGAGTTTAAAGATAAGTCCTTACTATTGATACGTTGTTTTGATTTTTGCGTTGAAGTTTCAAAACCTGGTATCATTAAAGTTTCTGTGCTTGTTAGTATTACAGCTCTTTCTATTAAGTTTTCAAGCTCTCTAATATTCCCAGGCCAATTATAAGTCTTCATTTGAGCCATAGCTTCATCAGAAATATACTTTATTTGCTTTTCATAAGCTTTATTGAATTTATCTACAAAATGCTCTACCAATAAAGGAATATCGTCTTTACGATCTCTCAATGGCGGAATACTAATAGGGAACACGTTAAGCCTAAAATACAAGTCTTCCCTAAATTGTTTTTTCTCAATTTCTTCTTTAAGATTTCTGTTTGTAGCTGCAATAACTCTAACATCTAGCTTTTTTAAGCCAACTCCTCCTACTACCTCAATTTCGCCTTCTTGTAAGAATCTTAAAATTTTAGGTTGCATGTCTATGGGAAGTTCTCCTATTTCATCTAAAAAAAGCGTTCCACCATCAGCAAGTTCAAATTTTCCAACTTTATCACTAAACGCTCCTGTAAACGACCCTTTTTTATGTCCAAACAACTCGCTCTCAATCAACTCCCTTGGAATTGCTGAACAGTTTACTTTTATTAACGGTTTATTATTTCGGTTACTTGTATTGTGAATTGCTCTCGCTAGTAGCTCTTTACCTGTACCAGACTCTCCTAATAATAATACAGTAGCATTTGTTGGAGCAACACGCTCTACTTCTGTCAACACATTACTAAACTCAACACTACCATATACCATTTCTTCATAATTGAAGACAAGGTCTAACTCATTTCTTAAATAAACGTTCTCTTGTTCTAACTGCTTTTTTAATTCATTCAACTCTTTATTAGCCTCTAAAAGCTGAGTATTTGTTTTCGCTATTGTTTCTTCGGCTATTTTACGTTCATAACTCTCTACCATTAAGGACACCACATTAGCTATAGAACTTGCAAACTCTTGTTCTTCAATAGTCCAATCTCTAGTCTCCTCTCCAACATGCTCAAAACAAATTATACCATAATACCCAGTTGTGCTGTTTATAAACACATCCATTAACGATTTAATTTTATTAGGTTTAAGGTAGTTTTCTGAAAACTGCTTGGTGATGTTATCGTTTTGGGCATCAACCACTAAAATAGACTTATTGCTTTCTAAAGCCTTAAAATAGTTTGGGTTGTCCTCATAATTTATGGTGAAGTTTTTTTCATAAGAGTTTGATTTTAATTCGTATAATTGCTCACAATGTATCGCATTATTATTATCATTAAAACTCCAAATACTTACACGACAAACATTTAATGTTTCGGCAGATAATTTAGTAATTGTCTTTAATGAAGATTTAAAATCGTGTCCTACTAGTTCAGCTAATTTTAAAATTACATCTTTTTTTTGTGAAGACTGTATTGCACGTTCTTCTAATATTTTTTTAGCTTTTTCTTCCTCTGAAATATCTTTCATTGTTCCAAATAAAGCTGTAATTTCTCCAGTTTCGTTTTTAATAGCTCCTGTTAAAAATGATGCTAAAAACTGCTCCCCATTTTTTCTTATAATTTCATATTGAAGTGATGGAGACTCTCCTGCTTCTATTCTTTTTTTATCAACAAGAATTTTATTGTAATCCTCTTTTTTAGTAAATGAGTAAGGTAATTGCATTCCAACCAATTCTTCTTTGGAGTATCCTAGAATTTTACAAGTTGAGTCGTTAACCATTATAACTTCCCCTTCAAGATTAGTTATAATTAAACCTTCTTGCATGGACATAACAAGGTTACTAGTAAACTCTTTGGCTGCTCTTAAATCGAGTTCTGCTCTTTTTCGTTCAGTAGTATCTATTATTGTTCCAAAATAAGATTTTATAGTTCCATCAGAGTCTTCAATACTAGAAACCATTACATCAACATTAAAACGGGTTCCGTCTTTACGCATGTATATGGTTTCAAAATTATTTAGTTCTTCTCCTCTTTCTATTTGTTCGTGACGAAGGTTGGACTCATCTTCAATTTCTGGTGGCGAAAAAGGATATGGACATTGCTGACCAATCAACTCTTCTTCAGTAAAACCAGACATCTTACAAAACGAAGGATTTACTTTGGTTATTTCGGTTTCCATATTGAACACAATTAACCCTTCGTTCATTGATTCTATTAAAGACTCTGAATAATCTCTAGCTTCTTTTATTTCTAATTCAGCCTTTTTTTGTTTGGTAACATCTCTAATAATTCCAACAAGAAACTTATTACCTTCTTCATCTAAAAAGCGAGTTTTTTTAGTCGATAAATATTGTGTTTCTCCTCCTCTTAATGTTAAGGTTTCTTCATTGACGTTCTCTTCTCCTGTCTTTAAAACATGCCTATCAATTTTTAATGCTAATTCGGCCTCTTCAGGCTCAACATCTTCTACAAGTGTTTTTCCTATTATATAGTCTCTAGGTAAATCAAACATTTTACAAAACTCATTATTAGCTAAAATAACTTTACTATGCTCATCCTTAACAAAAACAGGGTCTCCTATTTTATTAATAATATTGTTTAAGTATTTTTCACTTTTGGCTATTAAACGTTCTGCAATTTTTTGTGGCGTTATATCTATAAAATACAAAGTCAATCCATCAGCATGCGGATACACCTTATTTGCAAACCATTTATTTAAAGGTTCATAATAGTCCTCAAAATATTGGGTTTCTTTTGTCTCAATAGCTTTGTAAAATGCGTTGTAAGTTGGCAAACCTACAGCTTCAGGAAATACTGTCCAAACGTGCTTTCCTATTAGTTCTTTAGGTGATTTACCTAGAATTTCTCCTGCTCTATTGTTTGCATAAGTGTAGCAAAGATTAGTATCAAACGACACTAATCCATCAGAAATATTATTTAATGTACTTTCTATTTGCGAGGATATATTTCGCTCTAGCATTAAATTGAGATATCGTTTTCTGTAATTTAAAACCGAAAAAATGTCTTTATTAGATAGCTCAAGTGACTCTATTTCATAATCAAGATCAGAAATTGATTGAAAATATTTTAGATAAGCTATTACTTTAGACTTAGTATTTTTTATGGCAGCCAAAAAAACTAAAACAGGAAATTCTTCTCCATTTTTATGCTTATAAACAGCTTCAAATTCACGTTTTAAATGATCCTCTTGAAAATCTTTAAACCTCTGGTTAAACTCATTAATATATTTTTTTGGCCAAAACGGAAATGGAGTTTTAATATTTAGTAACTCGTTTTTATTAAATCCTGTTATACTACAAGCCGCAGCATTGACCATTAAAACTTCACCTTGGGTGTCAGTAATTAAAAGTCCATCCTGTAAGGATTCAATAAAATTTTCAGAAAACCCATAGGAATTCTGTAGCTCTAGAAGTAATTTTTTCTTTGTGTTGCTCATAAAAACATATTTAATCCCTCTAATGCGCTTTGTTGAATTAACACCTGAAAAAATACTGCTTACTATATAAGAAAGTATTTAAGAAATTAAAGTACTTCTTTTATCATAAAAAAACTAATTTAATCGATAAAAGGACAAAAGAAATATTTATAGGTCTTTTTTAATCCACTCAACAGTAAGTTAGCAATTTAAAAAAACGTAAAACACTGTTAATCAAAACACAACAGTTAAAATTATCTTAAAAGAAAATTATCCATTCATAGGCGAAAATTGTCCATTTTAACACATTGTTTTCTTCTTCAAATTTGCAGTGTCAATAATGACAAGCAATTTAAAATATAAAAAAATGGAAAATTTAACTGCAACGGAATTTAAAGTTCCTACACGAGAAGAAGTATCTCAAAACAATCAAGAAATTTTTGATAATTTAAACAAAGCTCTAGGCTTTGTTCCGAATCTTTATGCTACAATAGCATATTCTGATAATGGTTTAAAACGCTTTTTAGACTACCAAAACGCTAAAACCTCTTTAAACAACAAAGAAAAAGAAGCTGTAAACCTTATTGTAAGTCAGGTAAACGAATGTGTGTATTGCCAAAGTGCACATTTAGTACTTGGTAAAATGAACGGATTTAGCGACGAGCAATTACTAGATATTAGAAAAGGAACAAGTGATAATGCTAAACTAAACGCTTTAGTAAAATTAGCAGCTGATATCACTGAAAACAGAGGAAAAGCTAGTAATGAAAATGTTGCTGATTTCTTTGCTCAAGGTTATACAAAAGAAAACCTTGTAGATGTTATTCTTCAAGTAAGTGACAAAACAGCAATGAACTATTTACACAACCTAACTAAAGTGCCAGTAGACTTTCCTATTGCTGAAAGTATTTAAAACATTCTAAAAAAACAGAGTCTTTTCTTTTAGAAGAGACTCTTTATAACTGATAAAAACAAAACACAATGAAAACACATAGTATTAATTGGCGAAATGCCATTTTAGCAGGTATCACAGGGACTTTAGCTTTTGATTTGATAGGTCTTTTATTCACAGGAACATGGTGGGACATTGCAGGAATAATAGGAGAAAAAACAGGATTAGGTTTAGCGTATGGTGTATTTGGTCATTACTCTAACGGTATATTATTAGCTGTTTTATACGCAGGAATAGCACCATCATTAATTGGCCCTAATTGGCTAAGAGCTCAAATTTTTGTAATTGCAGAAACCATAGCACTTGTTTGGTTTTTTATGTTTCCACTTTTAGGTGCTGGTGTTGCTGGTTTAGAAGCTGGAGCAATGCTACCAATACTTTCAATGGTAAGGCACTTAGCATATGGTGTTCCTTTATGGTTTTTTATTCATAAGTTTCAACAACAAGAACTAAGTAGTAAAGCCACAATAAAAGCCTAATGATAATTAATCCAATACACAAACAACCTTTTTCATTCTAAAATCAAAATGAAGAAGGTTGTTAACACAACCAAAAACACATTAAAAATGAATACAGAAATAAAACACCCAATTCCTCCATTTAATGAAGAAACTGCAAGATTAAAAGTAC
Source organism: Meridianimaribacter sp. CL38 (assembly GCF_004328055.1). Taxonomy (NCBI): domain Bacteria; kingdom Pseudomonadati; phylum Bacteroidota; class Flavobacteriia; order Flavobacteriales; family Flavobacteriaceae; genus Meridianimaribacter; species Meridianimaribacter sp. CL38. Next base: position 169,950 of record NZ_QKWS01000003.1, read on the forward strand.
AAATGGCTGAAGATGCTTGGAACTCTAAAGATCCAGTAAAAGTATCTAAAGCATATACAATAGATTCTGAATGGAGAAATAGAACTCAGTTCATTAATGGAAGAACTGAAATTATTGCGTTTTTAACCAAAAAATGGAATAACGAAAGACACTACAAACTAAAAAAAGAGCTTTGGGGATTTAAAGACAATAGAATGGCTGTGAGGTTTGAGTATGAATTTCAAGATAATAACGACCAATGGTATAGAGCCTACGGAAATGAGCTTTGGGAATTTGATGAAAATGGGCTTATGCAAAAGCGTTACGCAAGCATAAATGATTTAAAAATTGAAGAAAGCGACAGACGATTATAAAACCTAACAATCAACAACACAATGAATAGAAGGCTTTTAGGAAATGTATTAATTGTTATACTCCTTGTTTTATTAGGTTCAGGTATAGCTATGTACATCATACCATTTAGCAAAGGTCTTGCTTCTTTGCATACAGTTTTTGGTTTCTTGTTTGTATTAACTATGGTATTCCATATAATCAATAACAAAAAACCACTCTTTAACTACATCACGGGAAATAGAAAACCACGTTTTCAAAAACTTCAAGCGCCATTTATTTTTAGCATTATTGTAGCTCTAGCTTTTGGTCTATATTTTAATATACCTTTATTAAATGGCGTTTATAATTTTGGTAATCAGTTAAGAAATAAAAAACTAGGGAAAGTTGAAACACCTTTTGAGTATGAAGTCATAGAACTCTCTAATGCTAATGGTCATCATAATTTTGAAATAGAATTAAAAAAAGGCAATGCTTTTCAATATCCTTTGTTCGCTATATGGTTAGAGGATAGTCTTGGTAATTATATAGAAACGCTTTATATTTCTAGAGTAATAGCATCAAGTACATTTGATTATGGTAAAAACGTTGACGGTAAATGGCAATCTGCAGTAAAAAGACGTCCTGAAGCTTTACCATATTGGTCTCATAAAAGAGGTATAAAAGCATCAGATGGTTTATATATGCCGCTTAATAACGCTACAGATATTGATGCTGTTTCGGGTGCAACACCTACAGGGAATTTTATTATTAAATCTAAAAGTGATTTGAACGATTTAAAACACCATAAAGTAATGCTAGAAGTAAATCAATCTTACGATTGGAATAACTATTACACCAAAGATAAATTTCCTGATGATGACATATATTCTGGTTCTGGTCAAGTTGGTCAACCATCATTAATTTATGCTACAGAGGTATCACCTCTCAACATTAAAGACAATACGTATAAAATAATGCAACTTATAGGTCATGGACATCATTCAGGAAAAAATGGCAACCTTTACAAGGATCTTTCGCACATTAGCACAGCAAAACAAATTATAGATAGAGTAATTCTAAAAGTACACTAACAAGCAATAATGATTATGGAACAAAGAGATAGCTTTACGCTCACAAACCCACAAACAGGTAATTTAGCATTCAAACTATGTTATTTTGAACGTAACAATCCTTTTGACCATATAGACAAACACAACTATTACTCCCTTATTTGGATACAACAAGGTAGCGGAATTATAAAAGCCGATTTTAACACTTATAATTTTACGTCAAATACGTTATTGTCGTTTTCACCTCATCAACCTTTTTTACTTGAAGCTGAAAGTCCTTTGAGTGGTTTAGTCATAAATTTTCATCCAGATTTTTTTTGTATTCATAAACACCATAAAGAAGTAGCTTGTCATGGTGTATTATTTAATAATATTTACAATCCTCCTTTTGTAGATGTAGATACTAAAGCCCAAGCCAATTTTAATATGGTAGTAGAACAAATTAAAACTGAGATGCAAAATCCTGCTCTAGCACAATATGAATTATTGGTTTCTTACTTAAAGATTTTTTTAATTACTGCATCAAGGTTAAAGACCGAGCAACAGTCTGAAATACAAAAAGAACGTAGTGATACAGAAGAACCATTTATACTTCAAAATTTAAAAAACTACATTGAAACACATTATAAAACCAAGCACTCTGCTAGTGAATATGCTGATATGCTTGCAATAACACCCAAAGCTCTTACCAAGTTAACCAAAGCCCACTTTAACAAAACACTAACCGATTTAATTTCTGAACGTATAATTATAGAAGCCAAACGAGAACTCTATTTAACCAACAAAACTGTAAAAGAAATAGCTTTTGAATTAGGTTATAATGATGAATATTACTTTAGTAGATTTTTTAAGAAAAATGCCGAAGTATCTCCTCAATTGTATAGAGACACTGTAGGATTTGATAGAATATCAGCCTTACAATAATATAACTCAAAAATAGTATCTTTATTCATTCAAACTATTTCAATTACTACTATTGGTGTTTGGGCAACCTTGAAAAGTTAATGAATCGTGAAATAATAGACATAAACGACTGCACAATTTTATTAGAAGAAGCTTCAACTAATACTACTTTAGTTGATTCCTGCTTTTTTGACGAACCAGTAATAGCTATAGCCTTTTATGGTGCTGGCGATGTTGGTTTAAACGTAAAATACAACGAAAAAACTAAAACATTTCATCATACTAAAGGTATGGTGCTTTCGTTTTATGCTGATGAAAAAGTAGAATTTGAGCACCTAGTTTCATCACAAAAACCATTACAATGCTTGGTGATAGCAACGAGTTTAAGAAATTTAGATAAGCTACCTAATGGTGAAGGTCAATTTCTAGAACAATTTTTACACCAACTAGTACATCCAAAAGATCATTATGTAGAAGGTCCTGTTTTTAAAATGAGTCCTGAAATGTTTCTATTAGTTGAACAGTTCTTTAGCAACACTTATGAAGGAGGCATTAAAATGATGTTTTACAAAAGCCACATGACGGCTTTACTTTCACATTACTTCGGACAATTAGCAAGTCAACAATCAACAAAAATAAATGTTGAACAACTTGAAAAAATTAATCTTGCGCAAGAAATCCTATTATCTAATTTAGAGAACCCACCTTCACTTACCGAACTTGCCCATAAAATAGGCGCCAACACTAACACTCTAAAAAAAGAATTTAAAGCCCAATTTGGTGTTCCTGTTTTTAAGTACTTACAAAATGAGCGTTTAAATAAGGCACACAATCTCATAAAAAAAGAGCGCACAACCATCCAAGAAGCTGCTTGGGCTGTAGGTTATGACAGCCTAGGCTCATTCTCAAATGCTTTTGAAAAAAAATTTGGCTACAGACCTAGCCAAGTCTAAAATGCTTTTCGAATAAATCTTAATGCTTTTTAAATAAATAGCTGATTTACAATAGCTATAGATTTGTATCATAATTAAAAAATCAAAAATTATGATTAGCAATCGGTTACTTAGTATTATATGCGCCATTATAGTATGGGTTTTGGGTGTTAGCTTTTATTTGACATCGTTTTACATCAACATCTTAGAAAACCCTGAGCGACAAGCCAATATTATATTAGCATTGTCAATTGTACCAAATGCTTGTCTTGGAACCTATTTGTTTTACAAAAAAGGACAAATGAAGCCCTCAACATTAGCACTAATATTTGTACTTATTGCTGTTTTACTTGATGCTTTAATTACTGTTCCTGTTTTTATAATTCCTGAAGAAGGTAGTTATTCTAGCTTTTTCTCAGACCCTGTATTTTATGCCATTGCAGTTGAACTTTACTTTATAGTATTCTATTTCGGGAGTCATTTAACTAAAAACAAAACATCATGAAAACTTCAATATTTTTTATCACAGTTTTACTAAATGCACTTTCTGTTGGATTCTTCTTTGCTTGGTCAGTTTCGGTGATTTTAGGAACAAAAAAAGTTGGTGACCTTACTTATCTAGAAACTATGCAAAGCATTAATAAAGAAATTCTTAATCCTGTATTTTTTATCGTTTTTTTCGGGAGCTTAATCACTTTAATTTTAAATGCAGCTCTACAAAACAATAATAAACTAATGTTTTGGCTCTTATTAACTTCTGCAATTATATATCTCATAGGCACTTTTGGTGTTACTGCATTTGGAAATGTGCCCTTAAACAATGAATTAGATGCATTAGACATCAAAGCATTAAATATAAACGAATTAAAAAACTTCAGAGACTATTACGAAAGTAACTGGAACCAATATCATAACATAAGAACCCTATCAAATATGATTTCATTTATTCTTTTACTCATTTCAATTTTTATTCAAAAACTATTTTAAATCAATCAAATTATGAACAGTAACATTTTAATTATCGGAGGAACAGGGAAAACTGGTCGTCGAGTAGTAGAGCAATTACAAAAGAAAGGTATACAACCTAGAATTGGATCAAGACAAGCAACACCAAGCTTTGATTGGGACGATAAAAACACTTGGATTGAATCCTTAAAAGGCATTGAAAAAATGTATATCACCTATTACCCTGATTTAGCAGTACCAGGAGCTAAAGAAGCAATAGAAAGTTTAACTTATTTAGCTAAAGAACTTGGTGTAAAAAAAATTGTTTTGCTTTCAGGAAAAGGCGAAGTTGAAGCTGAAGCTTGCGAAGCCATTGTAAAGAATTCTGGTGTAGATTATACCATTGTAAGAGCATCTTGGTTTAACCAAAATTGGAGCGAAAGCTTCTTTTTAGACCCAATACTTTCAGGAGAAGTGGCTCTACCAATGTCTAATGTTTTAATTCCGTTTGTAGATGCTAACGATATTGCTGAAGTAGCAGCAACAGTACTATTAGATAATGATTACAATGGAAAAACAATTGAAGTAACAGGTCCTGAACTAATTACTTTTAAAGACATTATTCACACAATCTCTACAGTTACAAATAGAAATTTAAACTTTCATGAGATAACTTTAGAACAGTATATTGAAGGCATGAGGCAAATGCAGTTACCTGAAGATGTAATTTGGCTAATAGAGTATTTATTTAGTAATGTACTTACTAATCCAAATAATCAAAAAATTAGCAATGATATAGAACAAGTATTAGGTAGAAAAGCTAGAACATTTTTGGAATACGCTAGAGAAACTGCTGAAACCGAAGTTTGGAGTACTGCTGAAATTATCAAATAATTTTTTTCAAAAAAAGGTATACTCTTTATTACACTATCTTTGCTTTTATAACTCACACTAAAAGCTAAAACGCTTTAATGAGCTAGCGCAAAAATATGCAACACTTTACACATTACTTTTTACACTTAGTGTTTCCGTTTTTAATAGCCTTTATATTCTTTAGGAAAGACTGGAAAAGAGTATACTTTATTTTATTAGCGACAATGCTTATTGATTTAGATCATCTTTTTGCAAACCCAATATTTCAACACAATAGATGTAGTATTAATTTTCATCCACTACACACCTACTATGCCGCTATTGGTTACTTTGTATTGCTGTTTCTTAAAAAACCACTAAATATTATAGGCATTGGTTTACTGCTGCATTTAATAACTGACTTGATTGATTGTGTCTTTACTTATAGTAGCTGCAAATCTTGTTTAAATAATGCTCCAGCTATTAAACTTATTGAGGGTATATCTAAAATAATTGGATTAAACTGAAAAACAAGATTGTTATAAAATTACTGATGCAATGTTAATACTGTGTTTGTATTTAACTGTTTTAGTTTTAAAATAACATCAGACTTAAAAAGACCTATTTTTCTAAAAAAGTTTGGTTTTTTATCTACAACACACATTATTTCATTGCGATGAGATTGTGCATAAGCCTTAAGCTGATTATTAGTTTTAGCATATTTTAAATCAACATGTGCATTTTGAAATTTACTTAAATACAGCATAAAGGCTTCTAAGTTATCCTTGATTTGCTCTGAAAGTTTATGTTCTTCTTCTAAAACCAGTATTCCTATTTCAACTTCTAAACCTCCAAGGCTTTTTCTAAATTGATCAAGTTGCTCATTGTTTAGTTTTTGCTTAAAATTTGAAGCTATGGTTAAACTTAAGCGTTTGCCTAACTTAACATTTGAAGGAATTATTAAAATTGGACAATCTCTAACACTGTTTAAAATTTCATCATTAGTTTTTTCTACTTTTTTGTTTCCTCCACTGGTTAATAAAACTAAGTCGACACCCAAATGAGCTTGATGTTTTTTTACAGCATTAACTAAACTAGAACATTCAGTTATTGCATGAAAATTATGAGACTCTACTTTACTTAAAGAAATACAACGTTCTATTAGTTTGCCTAATTTACTCTCAGACTCTTGTTTAGGTCTTTCATACCACTCTTCATCGGCATGCAGCAATTCTAAAGCATCTAATCCATTAACACTAAATGTGTAGGCATGTAAAAAATAAAATTCACATACTTCGTGCTTAAAGAGTTTTAAAATAGCGTCAATAGCTTTTTCATTTGCAGTCGAAAAATCAGTTGGGATTAAAATTTTTTTCATCTTTTCTTCAGTTTTAAATATTACTCTTTATACTTAGGCTAACCGCAAAGTCAATCTCTTTGCGGTTATAAAAACAAAACTAACAACACTATAACTCACTATTAACTAATGAATGATGTTAAAACCGCCTAAGTATTTTTCTTTTTTAACTTACCTTCTCCTATAGGTTATCAATGTTTTATAAATAGCTATTTTCAACTCATTGTAATCTTTTATCAATTGTTGATATTGCTGTCTTTTATTTTCATGCTGTTTTACTCTAACTTCATCATAAGGCACTTTACCATATTCAAACTCGGTTTTTAACGATTGCTCATATTTACACAAAGCAGCAACCATTAAGACATTTTTTCGCCTTATAGACTTTACATGATTTACAACAGCTAAGCTTTTTATTAATTGAGTACCTATAGTATTTAAGTAGGTTAAATCTTCATTGTTATTTTCTAAAACTTCAAGCCACTGCTCTATTTCTTTAATATCCTTTTTTATACAAAGCCTTCTATAGGCATCTATTATTGTTTGTTGAAATTGCATTAAACAAACGGAGGAATTAAGTCATTTTTAAAAGCGCAAACTTGCCTTTCACTTTTTTAAAAAAATCATCTTTTAAACGTCTATATTTATCTAAATGATAGAGGTAACTTCTTCGGTAACTTTCGTGTTCTGTTATATATACCATATCACATTGTGTGTCTTCACACTCAACAATATGACTTCGTGATACAGAGTATTTCACTAAAGCATTTAGAAGTGTATCGTTTTCTTTTTGTTTTTTCTTAAAATGTGCTAAAACGTTTATATTATTTATTTTATCATCCATATTGTGTGTACAAATAGACACCAGATTAGCAAGCTCTTTTTTTATGTATTCTAGATGAGCTATCCAGTTATCTAATTCTACACTATTGATTTTGTGTGTTAAATCAACATCAGTATCATGATTATAAATTTCGTTTTCTACTTTTTTCATAGTTTACCTTAAATTACTGTACCTACGTCACTAAGTGTCTCTTCTTGTTCAACTTTTACAATCTTAACTTCTTGCTTACCATTTGGAAAATCCCACAGAACCGTATCACCTTCAGAATAACCAAATAGCGCTGAACCCAAAGGCGTTAAAACAGAAATTTTATTGCTCTTAAAGTCTTTTTCTATTGGAGTAACTACTTGTATTGTTCTTTGTATGTCATTACTAAAAGCTACAGTAACCATACTGTTAAACCTTACTATATCTGTAGGCATTAATTCGTGATCAACAATATGAGCAGTCTTTAACTCTTCAGAAAAACTCATTAAGCACTTCTGTGTTTCGTGATCTTCAGCATATCCTGATATGTTGAGTATGCGCTTTAAATACACATACTCTTTTTTTTCTAGTATTAGACTTCCATATTTCATCTTCTTTTCTATTTAAAATTAATTAAGGGAAAATACCTCTTTGAACATAAGCTCTTTCTATACGCTGAATAGCAATGCAGTAAGCAGCTGTACGCATATCAATACCTTCTTGTCTTGAATAGTCATACACCTTATCAAACGACTCTTTAAGCTTTTTATCAAGTTTTGCCATAACCTCATTAAGTTGCCACAATTCTCCGTTTCGGTTTTGCAACCATTCAAAATAGCTTCCTACTACTCCACCTGAATTACATAAAATATCAGGTATTATAGTTATACCTCTTTTTAAAAGAATTTTCTCTCCTTCAACATTAGTTGGTCCATTAGCTCCTTCAGCAATTAACTGTGCTTTAATTTTTGAAGCATTGTCTTTGGTAATTTGATTGCCTAATGCAGCAGGAATACAGATGTCGCAATCAAGTCCAAAAAATTTATCGTTATCTACAGGTTGAGCTTGAGGAAAATTAACGATACTTCCTTCGTTAATTTGACTGTAGTTATACAAGTCTTCAACCTTTATTCCTTTTGGATTTTGTATACTTCCGTTTGCATCTTGTACTGCTACTAATTTTGCACCATCTTGCTCTAAAAAGTAAGCTGCCCAATAACCAACATTGCCAAAGCCTTGTACGATAAATTTTTTATCGGTTAATACTTGAGCATTTTTTTCGGCCCAAAACTTTATGGAAAGGTAAACTCCATAACCAGTTGCTCTGTCACGTCCTTCTAAGCCACCACTACCTGCAGGTTTTCCTGTTACTACATGCTGGTTTGCCGAACGTTGCGCTGGTGGACGCGTACTCATGTACGTGTCAGCCATCCACGCCATTGTTTGACTATTAGTATTTACATCTGGAGCTGGAATATCATGTTCTGGACCAATATTATCTGCTAGCGCATAAGTAAAACGTCTTGTAATACGCTCTAGTTCTGATTGGGAATATTTTGAAGGGTCTAATTTAATACCTCCTTTTCCTCCTCCATAAGGCAATCCTGCCAAAGAGGTTTTCCAGGTCATCCACATTGCTAATGCTCTAGCTGCATCAATATCAACTGTTGGATGATAACGAAGTCCGCCTTTATATGGACCTAAAGCATTATTGTGTTGTACACGGTAACCTGTAAAAACCTCAACATCACCATTATCCATCTTTACAGGGAAATTCACAATAATTTCGTTATTGGTAATGCTTAATATTTTTTTGATGTTAGGATGTAGTTTTATTTGGTTTGCAGCACTTTCAAACTGCTCCATAACATTATCCATCATGCCTCTTACAGGCACTTTCTTTTCTTCTTTTTTTATTTGTTTTGTTAATGTTGTCATTCTTTTTGCTACTTCTTTAATTGAATTTATTTTTTTAATTGTTATTTAAAATATCTGTTGCTTATGCTTCTTTCGTGATATTTCTCGTTTAAATACTTGTTAATTCTAGAGGCTTTTTTATTGCTTATTGCTTGCTTTGGAATAACAGCTGCTATTAATGTATTTAAGTTCATCTTCTCTTTCTTTTTAAAAAAATTAAACTAATTCTGTTTCGAGTTTTGCTGTCTTATTTAAAACTTCGTTCTCTGGTAAATGGTTTTCTTCAAAACCTTTTTCATCATACTCACTACAAGACCATACCTTATCCTTTTGAGTTGTTAAAACACAACTAGACATGTGTAAACAACTTGGACAAATATTAATGTGATTCATATAAAAAATGATTTAGTATTTATTATGTACCACTATAGGCAATGCATGTGCCAAACGAATTACACAGGTATATAAAAAAACCTCAAAACCCTTTATTTACAAGGTGTTTTGAGGTTTTAAAAATTGCTTTTCACTTTTTTACACTGGTACTTATTTCCCCTAATGTGTAAAAACGTATCAGCTAAATTTTAATCCATAAGTTTTTGTCGGATAGTTTTTCTATCTATTTGAAGAATCTCTGCTGCTTTAGTTTTATTGTTTCCTGTAGCTCTTAGCACTTTTTCTATGTATTTTTTCTCCATAACACGAAGTGGTACAAGCTCATCAGTTGGTGTGTCAATTGTATATTTTAACCGCTCTGGAATATGTTCAACATCAATTATTTTGTCACTCATAATTACTGCTCGTTGAACAATGTTTTCTAACTCTCTAATATTTCCTGGCCAATCGTATCGTTTTAGTATTTGTAGTGCTTCTGGAGTTATTTTTAAAAACCTATCTTTATATTCAATACCATACTTTAAAAGAAACTTATCTACCAATAAACCAATGTCATCTTTACGGTTTCTTAGAGGAGGAATACTTATTTCTACTACTGATAATCGATAAAACAAATCTTCTCTAAAGGTTTGATTTTTTATCATACTCAACAAATCATTATTTGTAGCAGCTATAATACGCACATCTATTTTTTCGGCTTTGGTTGTTCCTACTTTAATTACTTCTTTTTCTTGAAGTACGCGTAGTAATCTAGACTGAACAGCCAATGAAGCGTTACCTATTTCATCTAAAAAAATTGTACCTCCATGTGCTGCTTGAAAAAACCCGTCTTTGTTAGTTTCTGCTCCAGTAAACGCACCTTTTACATAACCAAATAACTCGGCTTCCAAAAGATTTTCAGGAATTGCACCACAGTTTACTGCTACAAAAGGTGCTCTTGAGAATTTCCCTTGATAGTGAATAGCTCTTGCGACAAGCTCTTTACCTGTTCCACTTTCACCTTGTATATAGATTGTTGCTTTATTGTTTTTAACACGATCAATAATTTCAAAAACAGTTTTTATGCTTTCAGAATTTCCTATAATATCTCCATAAGCTTTTTGCTCTGTAGTGATTGTGTTTTTTTCGTCTGTAGTGGTTTCAGAAGTCCCTATCGCTTTTTGTAAAGCTTCTTTTAATTCTTCTTTTGTAAATGGTTTAGTAAGATAATCTACAACACCAGATTTTATAGCTTGCAACGACCCTTGTACCGAAGGATAACCTGTTATTACCAATGCTGGCATTTTAGGGTAATGCTCTGAAGCAAACTTAATAAGCTCAAAACCATCAACCTCAGGCATTTTTAAATCTGTAATTAATAAATGTATATGTGTATCTCTCAAAATTATTACAGCTTCTTTTACAGACACAGCCTTAAAGACGTGGTAATTCCAAGATTGTAAATGTCGTTGTAATAATTCTAAAATATGAATATCATCATCAACTATAAGTATATTTTCCTTTCTTAATTTCATAATACTGCTACTTATTTATAGGCAATTTTATAATGAATAATGCACCTTTATCTGGATTATTGTTTTTAGCTACTATAGAACCTTTATGAGACGCAACAATACCATGCACAACACTTAGCCCTAAACCTGTTCCTTCTCCATGAGGTTTGGTCGTAAAAAAAGGCTGAAAGACTCTATCTAAATCGGTTTTTTTAAATCCGCTACCTTGGTCAGAAATTTTTAAAACTATATCGCTTTTTGTACTGTAAGCTTCTATCGTTATCATGCTATTTTTTGGTGAAAAATAAATAGCATTAATTAATAAGTTGAAAAGGATTTGAGTCATTTGAATTTGGTCTGCACGCAAAAACAGTTCGTCTTCAAAAATTTTCAATTCATAATTAACTTGTTCTTTTTTAAAAGTTGCGTCTAAAAGTTTAATGGCATTATGAATACTTGGAATTAAATCTATCAGTTTCATTTCCTGAGGCATTTCGCATGCAAAAAACATTAGCTTTTTAACTACTTCTCTCGAAAAAATAGCATTTTGAATTATTTTATCTAAGTCGGAAACCGCTTTTTTATTAGACTTTAAATCTTCTCTAAGTAACTCACCAAATCCTAGAATGTTAGCTAAAGGTGTATTGAGTTCATGTGATATTCCTGCGGTTATTTTTCCTAAAATATTTAAACGGTCAGCATGCTCCATTTGGCGCTTTAATGAAATCTCGTTTTTTTGAATTTCTATACGCTCCAAAAGGCTTCCTATTTTTAAAGCCACACTGTCTAATAGTTGTTTTTCTTCTCTTAAAAAATTAATGTGCTGTGCTTTAGACTTCTCTAAATAAACCTCTAGCTTCCCTCTTTCAGTATTAAAAATATTGATAGTTGAGCTTATCTTTAAATCTTTATCAAGAAAATCATTTGTTGCGATTTTTATAGACTCACAATCAATTAAAACATTAGTTTTTTTAGGGTATTGAAACGCTTTTTTTAAACTAAACGCTATGGCTTTTAAGGTGTCTTCAACCAATTCATAATCTGAATTTGCTATAATTGAAGACACCTCATATAGGCAAGTTAATTCTTTTATTCGCTCTTTTAAGGCTGATTCTGTTTCATTCATCATATACTACTTCTATTTTTATATCCTTCTAAATTCAACCTCTTATTACACAAACAAATTTACTCAATTTGAAGATTTAACTGTTCGTTTTCTTAAAATAAGATATCCTAAAACAGCTGAAATTAAAGAGCCTATAAGAATGCCAATTTTAGCAGACGAAATAAACTCTGGTGTTGAAGCAAATGCTAAACTAGCAATGAAAATAGCCATAGTAAACCCTATTCCTGCTATAAAAGACACACCAAAAATATGTCTTGTAGTGATATCATTTGGAATTTGTATTAAGTTAAGTTTTTGAGCTAAAAACACAACAAGCGGAATTCCAAAACCTTTACCAAGTACCAAACACAATACAATATTTACAATTAAAGGAACATCAAGTTCGACTGAACTATTTATAACCACACCAGCATTAGCAAGTGCAAATAGCGGAATGATAAAATACGCTACCCAACCATGAAGATTATGTTCTAAATGCTGTAATGGAGACTGAAATTTGCTCGACCAATCTTCTAAATCATCCATGTGTTCAATTTGTTCTTTTGATAAAATAGGTTTTTGTAAAACACTAGCTGATTTTATGTCATTGAAAATAGTTTCCAACTGAGTTAAAAACGTTGATGTATCAATCTTTTGTCTTATAGGAATTGAAAATGCTAATAAAATACCTGCTACTGTAGGATGCACTCCCGATTTTAAAAACAATAACCATATAATAACACCTGTAAAAAAGGTTACAAACCTAGAGTAAAACCCTCTAAAAGACAGTATGTATAAAAAACCAAGTAAGGCTAACCCTATTAACAATAACACAGTATTAATAGTACCACTATAGAAAATGGCAATTACCAAAACAGCTTCAATATCGTCAACAATAGCAAATGCTATTAAAAACACTTTTAAACTTAAAGGAACTCGCTTTCCTAAAGCATTTAATACTGCTAAAGAAAATGCAATATCAGTAGCCATAGGTATTCCCCAACCTGAAAATGTTTCAGGATTATTGTTAAGCAGCACAAATAACGCTACTGGTATTATTGCACCTCCTAAAGCTCCAAACAAAGGAAAAGCTAACTTTTTAAATGAGTTTAGCTCGCCTATTAATACTTCTCGTTTTATTTCTAACCCAATAAGGAAAAAGAATATTGCCATTAACCCATCATTAATCCAAAGTAACAATGGTTTTTTAAGCTCAAAATTTTCAGAAGCAATTCCAATTTTATACTCCCAAATTGACTTATACAAATCACCATAACCCGAATTGGCCCAAACCAAAGCGATTACAGTAGTTAATAACAATAAAATACCACTCAATCCTTCAATTTTTATGAATTTTTGAAATGGTGAAAGAAATACTCTTTTAAGCATAGGCAATTATATTTATAAACGATTAAATTTTGACTCTCTTTTTATCACAGATAATATACCAAATTCGTTTTAAAAACTGAACGCTTATCGTCAAATACTTTAAACTTAAGTGGTTCTTTACAAAAACTTTTTAGCTCAACTAAATCGCACTGGGTAAATTTTACCCACTAGAGTAAATTTCACTCAGTAGAACCTTAAAATTTGTTGACTATAATTATCCTCACAGCTCTTTAAGTAAAATGCCAAAAGCTGTATCTTTATTCCATAATTTTTTAGAGATCATAAAAAAACACCAATAACTCGTGACTGAAAAAGAAAAAATGCTGAATGGAGATTTTTACAACTCTAGAGATCCTGAATTAATAGAAATGTATCACAATGCCCGAAAATTATTAAAAGCATACAATAATCTAGACTCTAAATTACTTGATGAACGCAATACTATTTTAGACACGCTTTTTGAGTTTAAAGGTGCAAACGTTTGGATTGAAACTCCTTTTTTTTGTGATTATGGTGCTAATATTTCAATAGAAAAAAACACATTTGTAAACACCAACTGTATGTTTTTAGATAACAACAAAATTTCTATCGGTAAAAACGGTTTGATTGCACCTTATGTTCAAATATACACAGCTACACACCCTTTAAAAGCTTCTGATCGTATAATTGAAACTGAAGATAATTCTCGTTACCTTACCTCTACTAAACCTGTAACCATTGGAGACAATGTATGGATTGGTGGAAACTCAGTAATTTTTCCTGGAGTAACCATTGGCAATAATGTAACCATTGGAGCTGGCAGTGTTGTTACTAAAGATATTCCTGATAACGTATTAGCTTTTGGAAACCCTTGTAAAGTTGTTAAGCAACTATAGCAATTACATACAATCTGTAATAAAATTAATTACCAATCAGATTTATTATCTTTAATACCGCAACTAATCTGCTGTGATTAATGAATAAAGTATTATTAACTGGAGCTACAGGATATATTGGAAAACGGTTATTACCTGTTCTAATAGAAAAAGGATGCTTTGTTGTATGTTGTGTTAGAGACAAAAATAAATTTCATATTGAAGATTCTATTAAAGACAGCATTAAAGTAATTGAATTAGACCTCACTAAAAAAGATACCTTTAACAATATTCCTAAAGATATTGATGCTGCTTACTACTTAGTGCATTCAATGTCAACTTCAGATGATTATTTTGAATTAGAAAAGCAGTCAGCCATAAATTTTAGAGAAGCCATAAATATTACAAGTGCAAAACAAGTAATTTATTTAAGTGGTATAGTAAACTCTAACTCACTATCTAAACATTTACAATCTAGAAAAAACGTTGAGATTGAACTCAGCAAAGGCAATTATGCACAAACTACTGTACGTGCAGGAATAATTATTGGGTCTGGTAGCGCTTCTTTTGAAATTATTAGAGATTTGGTAGAAAAACTACCTATAATGGTTACACCCAAATGGCTAAAAACCAGATGTCAACCAATAGGAATTTCAGATGTTATTAAAATTTTAACTGGTGTTTTAGGGCATAACCAAACCTATAACAAAAGCTTTGATATTGCAGGTAACGAAATACTTACTTACAAAGAAATGTTATTAGGCTTTGCTAAAGTGCGTGGTTTAAAAAGAATGATTTGGACAGTGCCAGTAATGACACCTAAGCTATCTTCATACTGGTTGTATTTTATCACCTCTACATCTTACAAACTTGCTGTTTCATTAGTTGACAGTATGAAGGTTGAAGTTATTGCTAAAGATGACAGCATCATAAAATTGCTCAACATTACACCTCTTAGTTATGAAGAGGCTATCAAAAAAGCATTTAGTAAAATAGAGCAAAATGAAGTGGTTTCTAGCTGGAAAGATTCCACAGTAAGCGGAAGAATAAATTACAGAATATCTGACTATATAAAAGTACCTCAGTTTGGATGCTTTATTGATGTTCGAAAAAGACCAGTTGAAAATCAAGAAAAATGCCTTGAAAAAATATGGAAAATAGGTGGAAAAACAGGATGGTATTATGGCAATTGGTTATGGAAACTTAGAGGTTTTTTTGACAAACTATTTGGAGGTGTTGGTTTAAGAAGAGGACGCACAAATATTTACGACATAAACTCTGGTGATACTTTAGATTTTTGGAGAGTACTTTATGCTGATAAAACTGAAAAACGTCTCTTATTATTTGCTGAAATGAAATTACCAGGTGAAGCTTGGTTAGAATTTAAAATACAAAACAACACACTTATTCAAACTGCTACATTTCGCCCAAAAGGCTTATTAGGTCGACTCTATTGGTACTTAGTATTACCGTTTCACGGATTCATTTTTAAAGGCTTAATAACCGAGTTAACTAAAAATGATGCAGCAAAAAATAATTAATGATTTAATTATCTAAAACCAAATGGATTTAAACAGCATAAAAGAAAATTATAAAAATTATGATAATTGGGAAATCGAAAAAATAGCTTCAAAAGAAGCTAGCGCTCTAAAACCTGAAGTGATTGAAATCCTAAAATCCGAAATAACAAAAAGAAATTTAAACCTAAATTTAATTGATAGTATTGATTCTCAAAGACGAGAATTATCTGAATCTGAATTTATTGAATACTATACTATTTTAAGAAACCTTCCTTGTCCGAATTGTAAATCTAGAACACAAAAAATTAACGCTACTTTTATTGGACAAGTTGTTAGTATTTTAATTATTACAAACTATGAAAAATCTTTAAAAGTTTCTTGTTCCAATTGTCTTGATGAAATGCACAATAAAGCAAATACAAAATCTGCACTTTTGGGTTGGTGGGGAATTCCTTGGGGACCAATTCACACAATAAGGTCTTTTATATTTAACTCAAAAATGAAAAAAAATAATCGAACTGAAAAACCAAATGAAATTTTGACAAGTTTTATAATTAATAATATTGGAATACTAGAAAAAGCTAAAACTCAACCTGAAAAATTGACTGAATTTATTAATCAAGTAAATAATGAGATTTAAGATTTTTCAAACATTATAAACATGCCTAGAGAATTTGACTCATTTATTATAGTCCCTGAATTTGCTGAAAAACCTATTATGCATTACGATGACTATATTGGTAAAAAAACAGAAGATTATCCTGAAATGGCTTTGTTGCAATTTAAAAGTATCATCGCTTCATTTATTCATGATGCCACTGAAAAAGAGGAAAAAACAATTACTTTTTTTGAAACACCAAACACTAACATAAAAGCTCATTTTCAGAAAAAATTAAAAACCATAGACAAAACACTAAAAATAAATACTAACATTTTTTTAGACACTATTAGTATTCTACCTGAAGAAAACAACAACTATCATTTAGCAAAACTTACATTTATAGCAAACAACAAAAAAATATGTATGTATTCGTATGGTCCTGAGGTTATCAAAATTGAGAACTAACAATTACAAATACACTATCTTTAATCCTCCAACAAGAGAACACCAATAAATATCTATGAAACAAAATATTTTAATGCTCTTCGTATTAGTAGTTTTAGTAAGCTGTAGCTCGTTAAAAAAAATACAACTAATGAAATCTGGCGAAGTTAGTAATAGTAACTTTATGGAACGCATCAGTTTTGACTATGGTGCTAAACTTCCTATTGTAGAAGCCACTATAAATGGGCATAAAGGTAGATTTCTTTTTGATACAGGAGCACCAAATGTGCTATCAAAAGAGTTTTCCCAAAAACTTAATTTAAAAAAATTAGCCTATGGTAGTGTTGGCGATTCTGGAGGGAATGTTTTAAACAATCAAGCTTTTATACAAATTGAAACTATTACTTTAGGTAAGGTTACTTTTAAAAACACAGGAGCAATTATTCAAGACTTAGGAACATCACAGGCTATGAAATGCTTAAATATTGATGGAATTATTGGTGCTAATTTAATGCGAAATGCCTTTTGGAGAATTGATTACCAAAACAAAAAAATTGAAATCACTGACGATTTAAATCGTTTTGAACTAACAAACGAATATTCAATAATTAATTTTAAGACCAAAACTCAAGGCACACCTTTAATAGATTTAGATATAGATGGTGTAAAAGTCAAAAACTTAACATTTGATACAGGATCAAATGGTCAAATGTCAATACCCACAAGTGCTTTACAAGCGCTACAAAAAACTAAAACTGTGAGTTCAACGTATTCAATAGGCTCAACAACTTATGGTGTTGGCGGAAAAGCTAAAAATGACACTCTCTTTTATGGTGTTATAGATACAATTAAAATTGGAAATTTAAATCTTGAGAAGAAAATTATAAAATTTAGCACTCATAGCGATAATATTGGAAATAAGTACTTTGAGAATTATAATGTAGTTTTAGATTGGAAAAATGAAAAAATTTACATGAAAGAATTACAAAATTACCAACACGACTTCTTAATCGATTTTGGCTTTGGTATTGATTGGCAAGACAATGGCATATACATTGGCTCTATTTACACAAACTCTGATGCTACAAATAATTTACAAATAGGCGATAAAATACTAAAAATCAATAATCAAGAATTTACAAACTTAAGTAACGACACCATTTGCACCACTTTTAAAAACAATGATTGGGATTACGAAAAACAAGACAGTATTATAATAACTGTAATGCGAAATGACAAAACCCATGAGTTTAAACTTAATAAGAAACAACTATTACCAGTTGCCATAAGTGATTAAAATATTAACATATTTTTCCTCTGATTATATCAAATTATTTATTTTCGAAGTGTAAAACATTTAATTACACCATTATAGTTGAAAGCATCTTCTAAATCTATTGCTGTTCTGCCATTTGTCAATATGAGTAACGATATTGACAATGAATATTTTAGTGATGGTATAACTGAAGAAATCATTAATGCTTTATCTAATATTAAAGCACTAAAAGTGATTGCGCGAACATCTTCTTTTGCCTTTAAAGGAAAACAAGTTGATGTTAGAGAAGTTGGAAAAGAACTCAATGTTTCAACCATCTTAGAAGGCAGTGTTAGAAAAGCGAATAATAGAGTACGTATTTCAGCTCAATTGATTGACACATCAGATGGTGCGCATTATTGGTCTAAAAATTTTGATCGCGAACTTGATGATATCTTCAAGTTGCAAGATGAAATTAGTCTTTTAATTGCCGATAAAATACGAGAAAACTTTGGGCATTTCAATGTTGACGATTCTCTGGTAACACACCATACTATTTCCACAGAATCGTATCACAACTATTTAAGAGCTAAAAAACTTATTTCACGCTTTAATAAGGTCGATGTGTTTAAAGGAATTTCGATTTTAAAAGAAATTATAGAACAGCATCCTACTTTCGCATTAGCACATGTTAATATCCATTACGCATACAATATACTTGCTGCTGGTGGATTAATGCCTGTAAAAGAAGCTTTTGAAATTGGCGGGAATTATCTTGAAACAGCCCATAACCTAAAAGTAGATTTACCTGAAGTACATCATTCATTAGGTTGGGACGCCCTTAATAAAAAATGGGATTTTAAAGCGGCTGCTTGCCATCTTAAAAAAGCTTTAGAATTGAAACCCGGTTATTCCGATGCACATCAAAAGCTTTTTATAACCTTAATTTTAGAAGGAAATCTAGAAGAAGCAAACACCCATATAAATACTGCATACACACTAGATCCGCTTAACGATTTAAACAACTATTTTATGGGCTATAATGCCTATATTAATAAAGATGAAAACGCTATAAAAAGGCATTTTAAAAAGTGTTTTGAAATCAATAAAAAATTCATTGTTGGTTATGGCATTTATGCATTAGCCTTAGCGTATCACAAACAACCAGAACACATTATTGAAGTTGCCCAGAGTATTCCAGAAATGGAAGGCTCTAAAATGGAGCAATTAATAATGATATCTTTAGCGCATGCAGTAATGCAAGACAAAGCAAAAGTTGAGGCTAACATAATTAAACTAAAGCCTTTACTAAATTCTGATAGTCGTGAACGTGTACGCTTTTTCTTGATTTATATTTACACGCTTTTGAAACAGCATGAGAAGGCTTTAGATTTAATTGATGAAGGTATTACTCACAAAGAGCCTTTAATGACTTTGGTTAAAGTTGATCCCTTATTAGAGCCTTTACACAATCTTGAACGCTTCAAAAAACAGCTAGACGTCATTTTCGCTTTATCCAACGAAAGTAAACCACAAACCGAAAGTACTGAAAAACAACTACTTTCTAAAACCCAAATAACGCATTACAAAACAGCTATTTTAGATTTAATGGTCAATGAAGAATGCTTCCTAGACACCACATTGTCTTTACGAACATTAGCTGATAAAATCGATATTCACCCAAATCATTTATCATGGTTGCTTAATGCGAGTTTCAAGAAAAACTTCAACGATTTTATTAATACCTACCGTTTAGAATATTTTAAAACCATTGCACTAAAACCCGAGTTTAAACACATCACCATTCTTGGTTTGGCTTACGATAGTGGCTTTAATTCTAAAAGTGTATTTAATACTTTTTTCAAAAAAACAGAAGGTATTACACCTAGTAAATGGGTGCAACAGCATTCTAAGTAAACCTTTCTTCTTATAAATCCCGAACGTTCTAAATTATAATTTAGCACGACGCATAACTGTTTATACTTCAATTTTGCAGTATCAAATAATCAATTAAAAACGAACAGTTATGACAACTTTACACAAACTTTTAATGGCATTTATAATTGCAATTTTAATGCTTTTCACATCATGTTCAACCGATGATGACAACAACACAGCTTCCATTAATTACACAACTGCTGAAAATTTATTAACCGACATCAACTTTCAAGGTTATGCTATTATCACAAAAAATGGAAACGATTTGGTACGACAAGGTTTTGGCTTAGCCAATGAAAACACAGCACTTCCTCAAGATTACGAATTAGCCTATCGTATTGGTTCAGTATCAAAAACCTTAACTGCAGCAGCAATTATTCAGCTAAAACGCGATGGCTATATTTCTAATTACAACCAAACGTTAAACGAATTCGATCCTGAGTTTCCTTTCGGTAATCAAATTAGTATTGCACAACTGTTATCGCACCAATCCGGTATTCCAGATTATCAATTTGTTGTTGAAGACGCTACAGAACAAGGCTACTTTTTTGATGAAGAAGACATCTATGAAGTTATTATGGAACTAGTTACAGAAAACGGACTCAACTTTACACCTGGCGCAGGAAAACAATACAGTAATTCCAACTACCTTATTGCGGCTTTATTGGTTGAAGAACTTACTAATATGGCTTATCACGAGTACATTCAGCAGAATATTTTTAATCCTTTGCAAATGACAAACACATACAGAGGTACGGATATTATTGACCCAAACACACATGCCGAAGGCTACAACAATGGTAGTGCCAACAGTGTTTACCCGATGAATTTAGCGTTTGGTGCTGGCGATTTTAGTAGTACACCAAAAGATATGGAAACGTGGACAAATGCTGTAAAAACAAACTGGTTTTCAGCTACGGAAAAAGACGACATATTCGCGCAAGATGTACCAAGTGGTTACGTAGATTTTGGTTTAGGTTGGTTTACCACACAAGAAGGCAATACCACACTTTACTGGCATGGTGGCGATATAGACGGTTATTGGAGCATGATTGGTTTTGTGCCAGAACACAACGCTACCATTGTGCTATTAAGCAATCAGCAAGACGATTCTGGCATACAACGTAATACTATTATTGAACAATTATTAACAAACGAGTTTAACCAATAAATTAAAGGCATGCAACATACCAACGTTTTATTGGCAGGTGCTACTGGTTATCTTGGTAGACACTTATTAAAGGTTTTAATAGAAAAACAAAACCAGGTGGTTGCTATTGTCCGTAAGCCAAACCAACTAGATAATCCTAATGAAAACTATCTGGAAATTAAGCAAGCTGAAGTCACCAAACCAGAAACTTTAAGAGACATTTGTAAGGGCATAGATACGGTTATTTCAACCGTTGGTATTACGAGGCAAAAAGATGGTTTAACTTATATGGATGTCGATTATCAAGCAAATATGAATTTACTTGAAGAAGCTAAAAAGTCTGGTGTAAGCCACTTTGTTTATGTGTCTGCTATTAATGGCAATAAACATCGAAATTTGAAGATTTTTGAAGCCAAAGAGAAGTTTGTTGATGCTTTAAAAACTTCAGGATTAAATTATACCATTATTAGACCTAATGGCTTTTTCTCTGATATGAAAGACTTTTTACAAATGGCAAAATCGGGTCGTGTGTATTTATTTGGATCAGGCAATCAAAGATTCAATCCAATTCACGGAGAGGATTTAGCAAAAGCTATTGTCGATAACTTAGAAGATTACAACAACGAATTAACCGTTGGAGGTCCTGATATATTAAGCTTAAATGATATTAGTAAACTCGCTCTGACTTCATTAAACAAGCCAATAAAAATAACGCATTTACCAGATTGCTTAAGACGATTCACTATTTGGACTTTAAGAACATTTACCAGTGTAAAAACCTATGGACCGATTGAATTTTTCTTAACCTTAATGGCAGAAGATAATATTGCACCAACTTATGGAGATTATCATTTAAAAGACTATTTTAGAGAAGAAGCTAATACACTAGAGATATGAACATTCCAGATCCAAATACCGTTTTTCCGTTAGCCAATTACGATAAGTTATGTTTTTTGAAAAACTACATAAACAATCCTAATATTGAGGTTGGTGACTACACCTATTATGACGATTTTGAAGATGTTTCAAATTTTGAAAAAAATGTGAAATACCATTTCGATTTTATAGGTGATAAACTTATCATTGGTAAGTTTTGTATGATTGCGTCTGGTGCAACTTTTATTATGAATGGTGGTAATCATTTAACCGAAGCCACATCTGCTTACCCTTTTGCCATTTTTGGTGGTGCATGGCAACATGCTATGGATGACAAAACCTATCCAACCAAAGGGAATACTATAATTGGTAATGATGTGTGGATTGGTCACGATGCTACCATTATGCCTGGTGTAACCATTCGTGATGGCGCAATAATAGCAACAAAAGCAATTGTTACAAAAGATGTAGAACCTTACACTATTGTTGGCGGTAATCCTGCAAAACCTATTAAAGAACGTTTTTCAGAAGACACCATTTCTAAATTATTGGAACTTAAATGGTGGGACTGGGAGATTGAAAAAATCACTAAACATTTAGATAAACTTACATCGCATCCTGAGGCGTTGTTATAAATAAACCCTAAGAACTAATAAAAGGCTTAATAGTAAAACTGTTAAGCCTTTTTCTATTCATGTAAAAATTAAGGATTAGTACTAAATATCAAAAAGGTACCGAATCATAATTCAGAACGATTAGCCTTCACTTCTACTGCATCTTTGTACCATCAAAATTTCAATCAAAAAACGAACAATTTAAACATCAATCACAATGAAAAAATTAGTAATTATCTGCTTAACACTTTTCACAATTCATGGTTTTGCTCAACAGATTTCAGAACCAGAAAAACACAATAACGCTGATTTAAAATATAGAGTCAGTTTTCCTGCAATTATTTTAGGAAATATTGGAAAAGGCGGCGAAAGAACCAACACACAACACATTGAATTACATGTAAAACGTGAGCTTGACGCCAAAAACATTGTTGGTGTTAAATTTGCCACTTGGCGCTTGTTTCAACCTATGGGCATACAATGGTGGGATGGACTTACAGATAAAATAGATTCTGAAACCGAATTTTACCCTGGTTATTTACGTGAAACCGGTATTGGTATCTCTTATCAACGTATGCTTTGGAAAGGGTTGTTTGCTTCGGTTGAAGTTTTACCATTATACAAAACCTATTTAGACCTTGATGACAAAAAAATAGCCAACGGTTTTAAACTTTACAATTCGTATCATATTGGTTATCATTTCGCTTTTGGTAAAAAGAAACAATTTTTTATAGAACCACAATTTCATTGTAATGTTTGGCATTTTGACACCAATACGCCAGATTCATTTAAGCAACTCGACAACAAATGGGATTCTTATTTCTTATTTGAACCCAACCTTTATATTGGTATAAAATTTTAACTTATAAAACCATCTTAAAATTCTAAAACTAACATTATGAAACATTTATTTCTAGGTTTAATATTTTTAGTTGGATTATCAGCTATTGCTCAGCAAACAAAAGAAACAACAATTATACAACGCTTTGAAACTGAATTAGAAAGAGAGAATATAAAAAGTGGAATACTACACGTGTATTCTGAATCTCGTGGCATTAACATTCAGATTGCGGAAAATAAAGAAGATTCTATTTCAATAGATCATCCATTTTACACAGCTAGTATTACAAAACTATTTACCGCAACAGCTATTGGAATTTTAAAGGATCAGAATAAATTAAACTTTGAAGACAAAATCACTCAGTACTTACCAGATTCACTGGTGAATAACCTTCATGTATTGGATGGTAAAGACTATTCAAAAGATTTAACCATTGCACATTTATTACAACACACGTCTGGTTTACCTGATTATTTTACAGATGAAACTAAAGACGGAAGTCCGAATATCATCAATCAACTATTAATGAATCCTAATAAAATGTGGTCTGCTCAAGAACTGATTCAGTTTTCAAAAGAAAAGATGACACCTCATTTTGTTCCTGGTGAAGGTTATCATTATACCGATACTGAATATGTTCTTTTAGCTCTGATAATAGAAAACGTCAGTGGTTTATCGTTAGATGAGTTTTTTAGGCAGCATATTTTTCAACCATTAAAAATGAATAGTTCTTATGTCAACTTAAAATCGTCTTCTATAGAAAACAAACTTCCAATCGTTAAGTTTTATGCGAATCAATACGAGTTGTCATCACTTAAAAGCTTAAGTGCAGATTGGGGAGGAGGCGGTTTAGTCTCAACAACTCAAGATTTAATTACATTTTTAAAGGCTTTTAATACTAATGCCATTGTAAAGAGAGACACACGTTTAGCCATGCAAAATTGGGTAACTGAAACTAAAGGTATGGAATACGGTTTTGGGATAAGACAAGTTTCTGTTGGTGAATTAACTAATACAGAAAGCGACTTACAACTCATTGGACATTCAGGATCTACAGCGTCGTTTTTATGGTACTGCCCACAATTAGATACATATATTTCGGGTACTTTTAATCAATTAGAAGTTTCAAAAAATGCTTTACTTTTGGTTATTGATTTACTAAAAGCAGTAAAAAGAAAATAAGTTTCATGAATACATTTCAAAAAAAAACAACCTGTCTTTTAATTCTTTTTGTCTCGATGTTAAGTACAATGTTAGCTCAAACACCAAACAAAATAGATTGGAAAGAAGACTTACAAATTTACAAAGCATCTTTAGAAGACAAACATATAGACCTTTACCATTCTGTAACTGAAGAAAAATTTAATGCAGAATGGAGTAAAATTTATGACAGCATTGGTTTATTAAACGATTTTGAAATTACCTTAAAATTAATGCAATTAACAAGGCTTATAAATGATGGGCATACAGCTGTATCACTTCGTAATTATGATATCCACGACTATCCCTTAAAAATAAAACATATAGAAAATCAATGGCGCGTTGTAAAAATTAATAATACTAACAAAAACCTATTAAAATCTACACTTGTAGCTATTGATGGTGTTCCAATAGACGAGGTTATGTCTAAGGTTTCAAAAGTTGCTCAATTTGTTGAAAACCAACATTCATTATTAGTTAGAACCGGAAACTATGCAACCATAAGCGAATTGTTATATGCTCTTGGTATTACAAAAAAATCAAACTCAGCAACATTTACTTTTCAAGACATAAACCATCAAAGTATTGATATAAGACTTGACGCTTTAAATCAAACAACTTCAAACTCTGATTCTTTTCAAGAACTTGTTATTGGCATTCCTGAAATCATTAAGCCTGAAAACCTCTCTTTTGAGTATTTATGGTATGCTCCTATTCAAAACACAAATGCGGTTTATATCCGATTTGATAGTTATCCTTCTTTTGAAAAAATGCAACGTTTTAGCGAAGAACTGTTAGGCTTTATTTCTAAAAATAAAATTGAAAAAATTGTAATTGACATGCGCAATAATGGTGGTGGTGATTTGTATGTTGGTATAGCACTAGCTTATGCTCTAAATTTGTCTGATACTGTAGATTGGAAACAAGGCGTTTATGTTATGACTGACGCTGTAACATTTTCAGCAGGAACTAGTAATTCTGCTCTTTTTAAACAGTTACTAAATGCAAAAATAATTGGACAACCAACAGGTTCCAACCCAACTGGTTATCAAGACATGGATCAGTTTGAATTACCAAACTCTAAACTTGTTATTACCTATTCTAAACGAAGATTCAATTTATCAGAAACGGTAACCCAAGGTATTTATCCAGATGTAATATTAAATTACAATTGGAAAGACTATCAAAATGGTTTAGACACTATGCTGCTATGGGTTATAAAAGACATTAAAAAGAAGGAATAGTTATACCTTATCCTTGTAAAATATATAAATCCAAATAGACCTCGACAATTTAAAGTTAATTGTTC
Source organism: Meridianimaribacter sp. CL38 (assembly GCF_004328055.1). Classification (NCBI taxonomy): domain Bacteria; kingdom Pseudomonadati; phylum Bacteroidota; class Flavobacteriia; order Flavobacteriales; family Flavobacteriaceae; genus Meridianimaribacter; species Meridianimaribacter sp. CL38. Next base: position 196,031 of record NZ_QKWS01000003.1, read on the forward strand.
CTAATAAAACAGCTATTGTAGCAATAATAGCAAAAACTCGTAAAGGTGATAAATCAATAAAATACCAAAATACCACAAGACTCGCAATCATTTGCGCTACGGCAAGTCCGTAACTCACAAACATAGCTCCAAAAAAGAAACCAGTTTCGCGTTCAAACTTATAGTTACAAACAGGACATTTATCATTCATTTTAGGAATATTCAACAATAAGAGATTACCTCTATTATTAAAAATTTTACCGTTTTTACATTTAGGACATTTACAAGTCAACGCAGCAATTACATTACGCATAAGCAACTATTTTATTAGTAACAAAAGTAAAACCTCTAATCCTTTTCACATATATAGAATTTGCACTATTATTTGTACTTTTAAGACATATTATGCAACTTCCTGTTTTAAATATTAGTCAGTTTAAAGAATCAGCGCCTCTTAATGAAGTGTATATCAATTCATTTTCAAAACATATACAGCGTAATAAAGATTTAATAAGTAAACCACACAGTCATAATTTCTATCTGTGTGTACTATTTACCAAAGGTACTGGCACCCATGAAATAGATTTTGATTCTTATGCTATTAATCCAGGTAGAGTGTTTTTCTTAAAACCAGGACAAACTCATTTTTGGAAATTTAAGACACAACCCGAAGGGTATATCTTTTTTCATTCGCAAGAATTTTATGATCTAAAGTTTTTAAATCATACCCTACATTCATTTCCGTTTTATTATTCTTATCAGAATCCTCCTGTAGTAGATTTAACAAGCCAACAGCTCTCATTACTACAACTTAAGTTTAAAGAGGCTTACATCGAATATATGCAACCTAACCTTTTAAGAGAATTAAAAATAGTAAACTTGTTTAGTGACATTTATATTGAACTTACTAGAGCATATACCACTAATATTAATTTAGAAAAGCTTAAAACATCTCAATATTCGCAAATATTAGAGAAGCTAGAGCATTTAATAAACAACCATTTCCTTAAAGAAAAACTACCAAAGTTTTATGCACAAGAACTTAATATAACTACCAAGCATCTTAATAGAGTGGTTCAAAAAACCATTAACAAAACTACAAGTCAGCTTATCTCTGAGCGAGTCATCCTAGAAGCCAAACGATTAATTGTGCATTCTCATGATAACTTAGCTACAATTGCTTATCAGCTCGAGTTTTCAGACTATGCTTATTTTTCAAAAGTATTTAAATCCAAAACCGGACTAACTCCTTTAGAGTTTAGAAAAAATTATAACTAACATTAATAAACCATACAGAATTATATATAACAACGTAGATTTAAACAAAACAAACGTAGATTTGGAAAACTATCTCTTTTAGTATTTGCTCAACTTTGTATCATCATTAAAAAACTACAGTAATATGAAACAAAAAACAGCAATTATTACAGGTGGCAGTAGAGGTTTAGGACGCGATATGGCTCTTAATTTGGCACAAGATGGTGTCAACATCATTTTTTCATATCACAGCAACCAAAATAAAGCCAACGAAGTTATTTCTGAAATTGAAGCTATGGGTCAAAAAGCAGCTGCATTTCCTTTTGATGCCAACAACCCTAAAAGCGGACAAGATTTCATTAATAAAGCAACCAACTATTTACAACAAGAAAATGGAAGCAAAAACTTTGATTTTTTGATTAACAATGCAGGCACTGGAACGTTTAACTTAGTACCTGACACTACTGAAGTTCAATTTGACGAAATGATGAACATACACCTAAAAAGTGTCTACTTTTTAACACAAGCAGCTATACCATATCTCAATAAAGGCGGAAGAATCATTAATATATCAAGTGGTTTGACACGTTTTAGCCTACCAGGAATGTCTGCTTATGCTATGATGAAAGGAGGAATTGAGGTCTTTACACGTTACTTAGCTAAGGAACTGGGTGAACGTAACATCACTGCCAATGTAATTGCTCCTGGAGCCATCGCAACCGATTTTGCTGGAGGCAGCAACAAAGACAAAGAAAAAGCAGACTTAATCTCTAGCATTACAGCACTTGGTCGTGTAGGTGAAGCCGAAGATATTGGTGGAACTGTCGCTTTTCTTTGCTCTAAAAAAGCAGGCTGGATTAACGGACAGCGTATTGAAGTATCTGGTGGTATGTTAGTGTAAAATCTTTTCTTAATTTTATAGCTAATGAAAGACTTAAAACACTTTAAAAAGGTAAGTGATTACCATAAACAAGCCAATATAGCTGCACCTGAACATCCATTAATTAGTTTGGTGGATTACAGTCAGGTGCAGTATCCTTCAAATATTGAGTCTCTAAAATGGAAACAAGATTATTACACTATTGGCTTAAAACGCAATGTGCCTTACAAGTTCTTTTATGGTCAACAAGAATATGATTTTGATGAAGGTGTGATGACTTTCATTGCGCCTAATCAAATTATGAGCTTAGGAGAAAATCCTAACATTAAAACCAACACACCTTCGGGTTGGCTACTATTGATACATCCTGATTTTTTATGGAACTCGTCCTTAGCAAAAACCATAAAGCAATATGAGTTTTTTGGATACACCGTAAACGAAGCATTATTCCTTTCAGAAAAGGAAGAACAAATGATGTTAAATATTTTAATGCAAATTCAAGGCGAATACCAGTCTAACATAGATAAATTCAGTCAGAAAATCATAATTGCGCAAATAGAACTACTCCTCAATTATGCTGAACGTTTTTATGAAAGACAATTTATTACCCGAAACATTACTAATCATCAAGTATTAAGTCAACTAGAAAAGGTACTTGCAGAATATTTCAATGATGACCAACCAATTGAAAACGGCATACCTACAGTACAAGATGTTGCTGACCGCCTAAACTTATCACCTAACTATTTAAGCAGCATGCTCAAATCCTTAACAGGACAAAGCACACAACAACATATTCATAATACAATTATAGAAAAAGCTAAAGAGCAATTGGCAACACCTCTACTCTCTATTAGCGAAATCGCCTACAACTTAGGCTTTGAACATCCAGCTTCATTTACCAAACTTTTTAAAAATAAAACAGACATGTCTCCTTCAGAATTTAGAAAGACGTATAATTAATAACTAGAGTAAATTGCAATCAAATATTTACTTAAATAACAATTCTTAAAAAGATGCTTCTATAGCTTTTCTTTTTGGTTTCTAGTCATCATTATTTGTTAACATCCATAAACAATTGATCAACTTTAGACCTCAAGGCATCATTTGGTAGCACTTTGTAAAATTCCTCAAGTAAGTCTAAAGACGTTGGTTTTTTTGGATATTTATTATTAGCTAAAAAGCTTCTTAGCGCTTGATTGACTTTGTCTTCACCAATCAATTCAGATAATTCTACCATAGCAATCGCACCTTTTGAGTAAGCTATATGTGTAGCTCCATAAGGCACTTTGTACAACGGTGGATTTCCGTAAAGTCCTTTTTCATTATCATAAATTTGTTGATGAATTTGCACACGTTCCATCATAGGCTCTTTACCATACAGTTTTTTGTAAATCATCATTTCGGTATACATGGCTAAAGATTCTGTAAGCATGGACGCTCCTTCCCTTTCATCTGGGTTTATTTGGCTATTTCCCCACCAAATATGAGCCAACTCATGACCTGCCAATTCATTGATAACATCTTTACTTGGATCACTATCGATATTAGCATGGAAAATCATATTTTCGGTCATAAAAATGGTAGCAGGATATGCTGTAGCTGCGAATCCGCTTGTAAAAGAAGACACCTCAACAAAGCTTATTTTTTCATATGGGTAAACATTAAAATTATCGATGCAATAATCTAAACTTAAAACCGCATTTTTCAGTAGTCGGTTTACATTTTCAAAATGCCTGTCATGATAAAGCACTTCAATCTCAATATTACGATGCTTGATAGATTGCTTTTGGTATTTAGCGGAAGCTACTGCAAATCGAAATGGAATACCATCGGCTTTATATTTCGTATATGTCCGATCGTTTTCAGACCACGTTTTAACGACATCACCTATTCCCATAGGTGTTTGATTGTTTTCTGTAGACACCATCATATTTAAATCGATAAAGTCATTTTTGAAAACTTCTGGTGCTTCAAGTTTCTTTAAAGTTGTTGGATTACCAAGTTCGTAGGCTTCTCGTTTTTGCTCATCCTCTATCTCTTTATCTGGCTGATATCCCAATGAAGGATAATAATTACTAATACGCATAAACGAACCATTTTGTACAATAGCATTAAACGATTGATGTCCATTGACAGCATACCATTTGTATGATAAATTAAACTCTAAAGTCGCTGTATCATTAGGTAATAAAGGTTTATTAAGTTCAATCTCTGAAACAAACTCATCTATTGAAATGTCTTCATTATGTATTCGAAGTGTTACGTTTTCTAATTTTAAATCAGCATGAAAATTAAATAGCATCTTATGTATTGGTTCATCTGACAGGTTTTTAATTCTATACTTGCCTTGAATCCCATAAGCATTTTCGGAAGGATACAAATCTATTTTTGTGTCTACATCTGTAATTGTAGGCTGAGATATGTTTTCATAATGACGGTAATTTTTTTCATAATTAATAGCTTCAATAAGTTGAGCATCTTCGCTTTTTGGTAAATAACCATTCATAAAATTGAATCCAGTAAAAACGCTCAATCCAAAGAAAATAATGACAATAAATGATTTGATTTTTGACCATTGGTTTGATTTCAAATATGAATTAAAAATCCACAACAATCCTAAAAGGCATATTCCAAAAAGCAATCTATTTGAAAAGGCTGACAGGTAAGCGCCATAACCATTTAGGTCACTAAACACACCCTTAAACCCTGAAAAAACATGTAATAATGGATAAGGCAACAACATCTTTATTAATGGTGTTGTAAACACTAAAACCGCTAAGATTGAAACACCTAAGGCTACATATTTACTCTTGATTATACTATTGATGAGAAGTAACAATGTACCAAAAAGGAAAAGCGGAATAGTATTAAATATGATAACTCCAAAATAAGCCAACCAATCAATTTGTGAATATCCATAACCGACTTGAAACACTAATGCCAGTACTATAAGCAATGTAGTTAAGAATACTAACAATACAGCCAATGACATTAAGTGGCCTTTCAGTTTTTCTTTTGAAAAAAATGCACTGTCTTCAATTAAGTAAAAATTGGCTGAACTACTTCTCCAATACATGTCATTAATAAAATACACTAAAATGAATCCTCCTAACAAATGAAAACTTTGAGAAATAGAAGTCGCCAAAAGTCCTGAACTGGCATAATAATTTGGTAAACGTATGCCTTTATCGATATCTGAATACATTTCCATACCAACGAAGAACACCAATAGCATAGAAACGGCAACTATAGTTACGCTTTTAAACAGGTAAATTAAATCAACTTTCGCAAAGGAAATGATTGCGTTCAATTCAGACTTAAAACCAAAATCAAGAGCAGGCGTTTTGACTTCTGTTAATCTTACAATTGCTACTTTAACGTTACGTTGTTTGCGCTTCAATACCTTTTTACTTGTCGCTTTATTGAACACATAAAAACGATAAGAAATCGCCAAAAACAGCATTGACAACACCGCATAAACGATACGATTGATAGCCAAAAAGCCTTTTAATGGCACGATGAACTGATTTTTTTCAGAAACACTTAAGTCTCTAGCTTCAAAGAAATAGGCAGATGTTCCAAAAGGGTCTAACAATGATGATAGTTGTTGTACTTCAATAGATTGCGGAATACTTCCTGCCATAAATGGCGAATTAGAAAACACCAATAACACCATATAAAGCACATACAATAATAACCCTCCAATGACCACTAATAACTTCTTACGTGTTGTGTAAGCAATCATAAATAAGACGCTACAAACAAAAAGGCAGTTTAAAACTCCGAAAATTAAAAAGGGATAGAGATACGACCAAAGACTAAACCCTAACTGCATTTCGCTTCCTGTTCGTATGTTCTGACCAATAACGAAACCTATAATTAAGATTAAAAAGCTTAAAAATGTTTTTAAGGTAAATCCTGAAAACTTCCCTATCAAATAGGTTTTAAGGGAAACGGGATATGAGAATAACATGATATCAAATTTTGTATCCCATTCCTTAAACAGAATCTCTAAGGCAAATAAAATAGCCAAAAATATCATGGACAGACTCAACAAAGCCATCATAAACCCAATGGTGTATGGTGAATTAAGATAAATACCTTCACCAGCAGTTAGGTTAAATTTATAGCCACAAAACCATCCTATAACCAGTAATATAACGCTTGTTAAACCTAAAACATAACGATTACCACTATGCTTTAATTGAAATTGAAGTATAGCATTCATAATTAACTGTTTTGAGAAAGCACATTAAAGTATACGTGCTCTAATATTGGATTAACTGCTGAAAACCCTTCAGGTTGTGAAGGTGCAACTACTGTAATTTGAAGTTGACGTTCTATAAGTTGTTGACTGATAACATTGAGATTAGATTGGTACATTTCCAAGTCTTCATTAGCAATACTTTTTGACCAGATTTTACCTTCTAATTCTTTGATTAATTCTTTAGGCTTTCCTGTTTTAAGAATTCGACCTCTATTCATTACGGTCATTTCAGAACATAAATTTTTCACATCTTCAACCAAGTGAGTCGATAAAATCACTACAACCTCATTACTAATGTCACTTAAAAGTGTATTGAAGCGATTACGTTCTTCTGGATCCAGTCCTGCTGTTGGTTCATCGACAATAATGATTTTTGGATCACCAAGTAAAGCTTGAGCAACACCAAAGCGTTGTTTCATACCACCAGAAAACGTGTGCACCTCTTTATCTCTAAAATCCCAAAGATTTACCTTTTCTAACAAGTATTGAATCTGTTTTTGACGTTCAGCTTTGTTATTAATCCCTTTTAAAATGGCTATATGATTTAATAAATCATAAGCATTTACTTTGGGATAAACTCCAAAATCCTGCGGTAAGAACCCTAGATTTTTTTTGATATAATCTGCATCTTCTACAACATCAATGTCATTAAAGGCAATTGAACCTGAGGTTGGTTTTTGTAAGCCTACGATTGTTTTCATTAAAGAAGATTTACCTGCTCCATTGGGACCTAACAAACCAAACATCCCATTCTTTATTTCTAGGGAAATTCCGTTAATGGCATTGTAGCCATTTTTATAAGTTAGATTTAGGTTGTCGATTTTTAATGTATTCATAATGTTCGTTTTTGATTGATTATTAATTGGTGTTGCCTTGGATTTTACGCAATTTATCTATTTCCTTTTGCAAATCTTCTTCTTGTCCTTGTTTGTATTTTTTTGACACCTCAATACCTAAAAAATACGTTTCTATAGCTTTTTCCTTTTGATTGGTCTTTTCATATAATTTTGCCAATTGCGTCAACAACCCAATATACATTGGATAGGCTTCTGAGGCTTTTTTTAGTACAGTTATAGCTTCTAAGTCATTCTCTTTATTAACCAAAACCGAAACAAGATTAAAATAATCTTCAGCAGGTCGTCTTGCCATATTGCCATACTTGGTCTTCAATTGTTCTTCAGCATCTAAAAAGCAATCATCATTGAAATTACTGATTAACTCATCGCTTAGTTTTAAATCAGAAAACAAAAACTTTAAACCATTGTAATTCAACAGCAACCTAGATGCCATATGACCTTCATCACCTAACTCTTCATGAAGCCATCTAAAGTTTTTTGGTTGGTGTTGTTTTACAACATCAACATACCTAATTAGTTCCTGTTGCATTCCCCAACCATCTCCGCCACCAATTCCGAAGTAGACTGTTTTGTTTAGTATCCTATTGGATTTGAAGAAGGTTTTTACCTTTTCGGTCATTTCTTCTTTGTTCCACCACAATGCTGGTGCTTGTATAATAAAAGCATCAAAAAGTTCTGGGTTTTCCATGAGTGTGTAAACACTAAACAAACCTCCAAAAGAATGACCTTCTAGAATACGATAAGGGTGAGTTCTATAATTGTTATCCACAAAAGGAATTAACTCCTCACTTAAAAACTCTAGAAATTTTGGTGCACCTCCACTCTGCGGTATTCCGGAATTCCCAGTGCTTCCTTGTAAATCCTTTCCAGCTTTTGAAGGAGTAAAATCTCTATTTCTGTCCAAACTCTGAATACCAACCACAATTATAGGTGGAATTAATCCCGACTCGGTTAACAGCTCAACAGTACCAACTGTGTGTTTTATGTTTTGCAAACCATCTAAGACATATAGCACTGGATATTCTGCTTGGTTATCATGATAGCCTACAGGTAAAGAAATAATTACAGGGCGTTCTTCCTTTAAAATATCTGACTGAATTTTGTGTTGAGTTCCTAAACCCAACAATTGATAATCTTCAGTCATTTCTATTTTATTAGCTAACTGTGCGTTTGATTGATGACAAGACAAAACCACAATGGTAATAAGTATAATATGCTTAATTAATTTAGCTTTCATAATGCTAATTCTTTTAAATTCTTATAGGACGATGTTGTTCCCTTTATAATCATATAAAGTGTTAATCCTACCTCACCAAGAGCAGCTGCAACTCCTACTATTAATGCGGTATAACCTTCATAGCCTGGAACATTAAAATTTCCAAAAGTTTCAATAAGATAACCTGCTGAAGCACCTAACAACAAACCACCAAATACTTTTGGAAACACATTGGATTTGTATATAAGGATAGCGAGTAACAAGCAATGAATACCAAAAAATCCACCAGCAATTAAATATCCGTAATGATGCGCTTCCATCAACAGACTGCTCATTTCCTGAGCTTGTGCTTCACTGAATGCGCTTGACATCCCGCTTGTTTCAAGCACCTTCAAAGCCATGTAGTGATTCAATAAATTTAAACTTCCTATAGCTGGATGTGCTATAAGTCTATAGGCCGAAGACACCATGGCTAAAGTTTTATTGAAAGGTTTAAATATCTTATACAGCAGCATAGCTATTACCGCATCTAAAAGGAATGCTATTAAATCTGTGGTTAAACCTAATTGAAACAAACTTTTATTTTGAAGTATATTATTTGCGGTTTCTACAGCATTATCTGGCACAATAAGAGTTCCTCTAACATACCCTTGACTAAAACCAGCACAAATTATAACCAATAGGTAAAGAAATCCTGTAAGTCTAATCTGTTTTATACTCGCTAACGCTTTTACACTTTTCATAATTTCGATGTTTTGATTTATAAGCAAAATTCAGAAATAGGCACTTGTTTTTATTGACTGTTAGTGCCAAAGATTTGATAATTTGGGACAACGCACTTGTATTCGTTTATGTCACGCAGTAATTAGTTCAACTCTTTCAATAATTTCTCTGACTCTTCTTTCATCAAATCTTTAGAAATCAAATCGTTTGCAATGCGTCTTGCTTTATCTTTCTCGCCTAACGACACATAGGTTTTGGCTAATAAATACTGTAGATTTTCATTAAAAAAGTGAGGTGAAGTCAATTCTACTAATGCAATACCTTTCTTCAATTCCTCATTATTTTCAGTCGATGCTAAAATCTTGTAATAACCATACGCAGCTACCAATGGTAAATCGTAATTAGCATTGTTCTTAGCGAGTTCTTCTTCAGCCCAAGCTATAGTTTTGGTATTATCCAACACGTCCTGAATTAAATAGGCACTTCTTTCATCATTATAAAATTCCCTTTTTACAGGCGTAAGTCCTAAAGATTCCACAACAGCTTCTGCTGATTTTGTTGTTGAAAAAGGATTTTGACCTGTTACAAATTTCCCTGAAACAACTACTTTTGAAAGCATAAAATCGGTTTGTTTAAAAATAGCGCCTCTTGATTCTAATTTGGTTTCTAAACTAAAAGGAAACTCCTTTACCCATTTTTTTCCAAAAAGTTCTTCTTCTACGTTACAAAAACTAGTTAGTTCTACACCATTTATAATGTAATCTTTGTCATCAACCACATTTACAAAAGCTGCTGGTCCGTGACACACAGATGAAATAACAGTATGTTCTCTTTTGTATAAATTCAATATAATTTCCTGAAGAGAAGGGTCGAAAGGCAAATCAAACATAGCACCTTTACCTCCAACAATATAAATCGCGTTGTAGTCATCTGCATTTATGTTTGCCGTAGCTATGGTGTTGTCTAATAAGCTTAAAGCCTGTTTGTCTTCCAATAGTGTTTTGTTGTATAACTTTTCACTGTTATACTTATCTGGCTCTGCTTTACCGCCTTTTGGGCTAGCAACATCAATAGATAAATTATTGTTTTTAAAAATTAAATACGCTTGAGAGAATTCATCAAACTCATAACCTGGTCTTACAGATCCCATATCTTTTCCGTAACTGCTTACTACCATCAAAACCTTTTTCTTGGTATTTTTTGTTTGAGAAAGTAGGATGATTGGTAAAAAAAGGACGATACATAAAATAGTTTTTTTCATTTTTTGATTGTTTTGATTGTTTTGATTGAATAAAGAACACGAATGAAAAACTTATTTGTTACTTCAAACGTTTTTTGTTCAATGACAAATGTCAATTAATCGATGTTTTATGTATTGACTTTTTAAGCCAAAAAATTGATTATTGAGGACAGTATAACTGGCTACAGGTTTTTGCGATATTCATTAGGCGCTTGACCTGTCCACCTTTTAAACGCTCTATTAAAAGCGCTTTGTTCAGAAAAGCCTGTTAAGAAGGCAATTTCACCAACCGATTGCGATGAATTGGAAAGTAATTGAGTAGCGGTTTCGTGTTGATTTTTTTGAATAAGCTCTCTAAAAGACAAATTTCTATCTGCCAATCTTCGCTTTAAGGTTCTTGCACTCATGCCCAAATAGTCACCAACCTGTGAAATGCTTGGTATACCACTTGCCATAGATTCTTTTAGTAGTTTATTGATTTCAGAAGTGAGCACATCTTCTTGTTCGCTTAATTTTGATTTTTCCTGCTCCATACGTTCCAGCAGAAATTGATGAATAAATTTATCGGCTTTTATTGTAGATACCTCTAACACTTTAGAATTAAAAACCAAAGTATTTTCAGTTGCATTAAAATTCACAGGGCAGTCAAAATATTCAGAAAAATAATCACTATCAGAAAATGAGTGTTTAAAATTCACCTCAATAGGCTTAATGTTTTTGCCTGTTACTTCATTTAAAATTCCAACCAGCATCACAAAAGAGGCTTCATTGGCTGTTTTTATACCAGTTCTATAAACCTCTCTGTTTAAAACAAGTTTAGTTTTACCTTCACTTGCGTCCAACTCAATACTGCCGTCATCAGTAACTAGAACCATATAACGCTTTACATTGTTTAACACATCGATAGCTTTTAAACATGTTTTCCAAGATAAGCCTAACGTTCCATAATCTGTAGTATCTAGTTGCTTGCCTTGTCGTAATCCAAAACCTGCTTGTAGCTTATCTGCTGCCAACTCATACACTTCTAGCAACAGTTCCATTGGCACACGCTTATTCTCTACTTTATAATCTATGTAGTAGTTAAGATGCTCTTTAGTTAAACCTTCGGATAAGGCAAGTTGAATAGCTTTGTTATATATTGTTGAAAAAACAACTGCCATAAAAGACACTAGGTTTTTAATGACTTTAAACTACTTTATTTAAGGACATTGACAGTCCTTTATGAGTGTCTAAATATCAAAAATTGAAACCAAAAAGATAAACAATTTTTATTATCGCTAATTCTTTTAATGGATATTTTGGTTGAATTTCTTTTTAAGTGAGTTGTTTCCCGACACACAAAGTAACGCTACCTGTATTGATTTTTACAGTTAATGCACGATAAAAATTTAGTGCAACTGATAATAAGTAAGTTTAAAATTGAATAAAGAACAATAGATGATAGTACTTATCTAACCAGAGTTTAGCCTTCACCTGTAACTACAAGTATTTTAAAATCAATCACTTTTTAGGTTAAACTCTAAAAGCGAAATAGGTATGTCTCCATACATCAATAAGTCATTATGAAATTTTATATATTCAAAATCTTCTTTCCTTTTTGCTTCATTCAAAAATTTAAGAAATACATCTGAACCATACTTATAGGTAATAACTTGGGCTGGCCAACGTTTCATACGAGCTATTTCTCGCCAGCCAATAGCATCTTGATCTACGATATGCGCTTTCCAAAAGGAAATTGCCTTTTCGTCTGACCAGCCATAATAATTTATACCCACATCTAAAACAACTCTAACAGAGCGTATTAAATCCCATTCCCATTTACCGAATTCATCATATATGGTTTTATAAACACCTAACTCTTTACCAAAATGTTCCACATAAGCACCCCAACCTTCTACAAAGCCAGAGTACCAAAACAATTGCTGTATATCTGTACGTTTCATAATAGCATTAACCATGATTTGATAATGATGCCCTGGAATGCCTTCATGAATATAAATCCAATCTAACTGACGCTTATTAAAAGGCTCATTAAAATAATTAAAATAGAATGTACTATTGTTATAATATGCTGGAACTTGTGAAAGAGACTCATTAGTACCTTGAGTTATATTTACATCAGGTATACCATCAATATATGGGAAAAAATTTGTTGCTTTTTTGGCAACTTCTCTTTTGGTGTTCTCAAATGCTTGCTGAATATCCTCAACATTATGCATAAAGAATGAAGCATGGTTTAAATACTCTTGAAAGGCTTGCTCTGAAAGTCCAGACCCAACTTGCAAGTCTTTCATATTGGACTTAACTTTTTCAATCTCATCTATTCCAAATTGAAACATTTCGTCTGGTGTTACAGTTATATCAACCCATTTCTTCAATAAATAAGCATACCAATTTTTTCCATTCTTAATAGTGTAAATACTCCTTTTATCATCCAACTCAGTTGCATCATCCCATTGTTTTTCCAAAGAGATACGTTCTAAATTCGATGCGACTTCGTAATTCATAAGGTGATAATCTAGTTGCTGATATTCATTTAAGTTTTTAACATCCACATTAGTTAATTGCTTTGCAACCGTTTTAAAAAAAACCTCCTGCTGAATTATATTTTCAATTGGTTTAATAGACTTTAAATTTTGCACATAATTGGCTTGATGATAAGGTATTTGTAATGCGATATAATTCTTTACAAAATCATTGCGAACAGTTTCAAAGCTTATATTCTGAGAACATAATAGTGGTGAAACTAATAGAAGAATCACTACACTATGTAATTTACTATACGTCTTCATCTTCAATCTTCTGTATCAAATTGAACTATAATTGCTAATGCTATTAAAAGCGGGAATACTTTTCTTTCTTAATGATACAAACTTTACCTCATTAGATGAATTAGCAACCTATGTGAGTTTAATAAATATGCCATTATCAAACCATATAAAACAATTAGCATCTTTCTTTTCGTTATTATTTAACTTTTGCTTTCATCCATTTAACACTCTCTTTTCCTAACGCGACACTGTAATTGTCACGTGCATGTGTCATGTAAGTACCATTTCCTAAAGTTTCGGCATTATGCTGCATTGAGTCAAAATTCACAAAACCATGATCAGCTTTCTTAACTACAATAAATTCTCCTTTACCTCCATTTTTATTAACTATATCAGCTATTTTTTCTGCACTTTTTGGACTGATTGCCTGAATATCGAATTCTCCATACATTGCCAAAACATTGGTCTTTACTTTTGTCCAGGCTTCAGGAATATTAACATCTCCTAAATTTTGCCAAAAGTCGAAATGCCGTCCTATGTATTGGTTTTGTCTGAAATTGACTTCATTATCTCTAAAAAAATTGGCATAAGCTTCGTTCTCAAGAATTTCTGAACCTGAAAGTTTATTAATTAAAAAGTCTTCATTAAACTTTAAATTAATCTTATTATCTTCTTTAATTTGTGCATCGGAAACACCAAAATGCTTTGGTTGTATGGTATATAAATCTACCATATAATCGTACCAATTCTGAGCTATGCTTCCGTAGGTTAAAATGCCACGAGGTGATTTCATGTCGTTTAAAAGTGGAGCAATGACACCTCCCATGGAGTGACCAAACATAAAGATGTTATCAGTATCTATTGTTTCTTGTTTCAACAAGTCTTTATAACCTTCTTTAAATGCAGTAAGCTCTTCATTAAAACTTATTTGCATACAATGCTTACTGCTCTTACTATCTCCTACTCCTGGTTTTTCAACCCTATAAACTGCAAAACCAGCATTAACCCAATCAGACATTAACTTTTTTGCCGGATTATCATCGGTAGTTGTTTCAACAGTTCCGCAGGTATAACCTTGTAAAAAATACACAACAGGAGCCTTAATTTTATGTTTAGGTGTTACCAGAATACTTCTTAGTACATTACCTTCATAAACTACTTCACCATAGGTAACATCTCCATTTTCAAAAGTTTCTATAGGTCTACCCAATAAAGCAGTCGATTTAATTTTCTTTGAATTGCCTGAATAAAATTCAGCTTCAATGTAATCTCCTTCATACATCTCACCAGTAATTGCTAAAACATCTTGAATTGTTCTAACGGATGACCCATTCAATTTTGTAAGTACATCATCTTGCTTTACTCCTAAATTTGCGAATGTTGAGTTTGGCATAACAGCAGTAATATGCACTCCTGTTTTAACCTTAAAATTGTTCTGTATTGCAATACTGTCGGTTAATGTTTGCATCATAACACCTAACATACCTTTGCGTTTTAATGTTTGAGATTGTAATGTTGTTGAAGCAACTAATACAATGAGAATATATAAGTATTTAATTTTCATATTTAAACTTGTTGTTATATTGATTATCATATTAAAATGAGAGAGATTTATCTTGATGAGAAGCAACCATCAAACCTCCTTTAATCTCACAAACTCTTCCCATTTCATTCAAAGATTTCTTCAGCTTCTTGGCAATTTGTAAGTGTTATTTTCAATTTCGACAATAATTTCCTTTAATCGTGATTGAAATTGTTCTGGTGCTGTCTTTAGTGCTTTTCTGACATCTTTTAATGCAGCTTTCTTATTGTTCAAGAAATATTGACTAAGCCCTCTATTTAACTCTAAAAACCACGTATCAGGATTTGATTTAAGTGAAGCATTACAATACTCTAATGCATCCTGATAAAAACCATTTTGAAGCAAGAATCTGCTAAAACCATTAGCCTCATAAACTGTAGCATTCAATTGCTTTGCTTCTGCTATAGTCGTTTTGGCTTCTTCAGTTTTGTTCAACTTTGTTAACAATCTGATCTTTGTTGAGATATTTGTTAAATTCTTATCTGCTGCAAAACCTCCATAACCTCCATCTATTGATCGATTCACCCACTGCAGTGCTTCTTCTAAATTGGTATTATGTTCTAAACACCATGATGCAGCATCGTTCCATGACTGCCAATGATACGTGTTAATACCTCGCAATTCGCTTCTAAAACTTTCCACAACAGTTGTATTTAAATCAACTTCTACAGTAAATGGAATTCGTTTTTCGTCCCATTCTAATCCGATAACCAATGTGTTTTCAGTTCGATTTAAAAACTCGTAGTCAAGTTGTTCTGACTTCGGACAAGATTCCGATGATACAGAAACCCGAAGGCTAACATCATTTTCTACATCTAAATAATAACTTCCCCATTGGTCATAATTGTGTGCGAATAATAAATCATAGGTGTCACCTTTAGGTATTATATGAAATCCATATTTTCCAGATTTTAATAATTTACCTTCAATTTTCACATCTGTACTAAATTCAATAACAGTTGCCATGTTAGCTCCTGCTCTCCATGGAATAGGATTACCTTGCTGTGGAATGATACCTGAGTTGTTCCAAACATCCCTACCTTTTAATGCTGGACTACTATAATCTATTGTGATTTTTGTGACTCCAAGCATTTGGCTCTCTTGAATCTTAGGGCTGGTTTGAGGTATACTTAAAGTGTGAAATTGCGCATATAGACTTATGGTGCACAACAATGTAATAGCTGAAAATACAAACGATTTATTCATGTTTAGTTTTTTTTAAATTTTAAGCTAAACTATGCTGATAAAGGTTGTTTAATCTCCTAATTCGTGAAATGTGGAGATATTTTTATGAGGATTTTAACAGAATCATTTGAAATCGAATAAATATATTTGTAAAAAAGGTAGGATGGACACATCAATAGCGTTAATAGTTTTTTCAAGTATTGCAGTTACCTCTAGTATCCTTTTGGCTAGTTATTTTTTGTTTATTAGGAAAGAATCCAATCTACAAGATTTGACTTTAGGACTGTTGTTCATAGCTATTGCGCTAAGAATTTTAAAGTCTATTTTTTATTATGTCTTACCAGAAATTTCACCTATTGGAACTGCTTTAGGCTTTTTAGGGTTTGCTCTTATTGGACCTTTGGCTTTTACTTATCTTTCGCTTAATAAAAACAATCATAAAACCTTAAAGCCAATTCTATTATTACATGTTTTATTCCCAGTGATTGGTTTTGTTATCATACTCATCAATAGCAATTTTGCATATGATATGTATTTATTAGCTAACGTTAGTTTTGCTACCTATCTAGTAATATCTGCTATTACATTCATTTCAAAACCAAAAGAAAATAATTTAACTAAATGGCATAAAGCTTTGTTTTATGGTTTAGTAGCTTTATCCGCAGTATTGATTTATCAGCTTTTAGGAGAAACAATTTCAGCATATGCAACAGGTATTGCCCTTTCTTCAATAGTTATTTACTTTTTATTTTTCTATGCATTACAATCGCCTTCAGTTGTAAAAAAATCAAGTTCTAAAGTTATACCAGAAAAAATGATAAGAAAAATTACAAAGGCAATGGAAGACGACAAGATTTATTATCAACCTGGTATCACATTAGCACAATTTGCTGAAGCGATTGATGCTCCTAATTACTTAGTTTCTAGAGCTACAAAAAAAATATATAACAAAAGTTTCCCTGAAGTCATCAATAGTTTTAGAATTAAAGCTGTAAGAGATAAACTATCACAACCTGAATTCATGAACGAAAAAATTGAGGATCTCGCTTACGATGTAGGATTTAATACCTCTTCTGCTTTTTACAATGCCTTTAAAAAAGAAGTAGCTATGACACCTAGAGAATATCAAACCTCAATTATGACTAAGAATTAGAGCAAATAAAGTACTTTCAGGACTTTATAAATGTTGACAACACTATTACTTCCCGATACAGAAATTAGCAAAAATATTACCCAGCAAGTCATCATTAGTAATCTCACCTGTAATCTCACCAAAGTGGTAAAGCGTTTGTCGTATATCAATAGCCAATAAATCTCCTGAAAGCCCAGAGTCTAGTCCATACTTCACTTTTTGCACCTCTTCAAAAGCCTTTAAAAGAGCATCATAATGACGAGTGTTAGTTACAATAGTTTCGTTGTTACGAAGAGCACCTGTATTAATTAAATTCAATAACGAATCGGTTAATTGCTCTACACCAAAACCTGTTTTTGCTGAGAGTAACTGCACGCCTTCAATCTGTTGCTGTAATGTGGCAAGTTGGCTGTCATCAAGTAAATCTATCTTGTTGGCAATAATAAGCAAAGGTTTTTGAGGGTACTTATTTTTTATTTTTTCAAGTTCTATTTGTATCGATTTTAAGTCGGTAATCCCTTTTGTACTGTCAAAGAGGTAGATTGTGACTTGAGATTGTTCAATCTTTTCAAAAGTCTTTTTAATTCCAATACTTTCAACAACATCTTCTGTTTCTCTTATACCTGCAGTATCTATAAATCGAAACCCAATACCTCCTATAGATAGCTCATCCTCTATAGTATCTCTTGTAGTACCTGCAATATCACTCACAATAGCACGCTCTTCATTCAATAGCGCGTTCAATAAAGTAGATTTTCCAACATTTGGTTCACCCACAATGGCTACAGGTATTCCGTTTTTGATGACATTTCCAACAGCAAACGAGTCTATCAAACGTTTTAATACAAATACAATACGGTCAACTAAACTTTTAAACTGTGTACGATCTGCAAACTCAACATCTTCTTCAGCAAAATCAAGCTCTAATTCAATTAAAGATGCAAAATTTAAAAGCTCTTCTCTCAACTTTGCAATCTCACTCGAAAAACCACCTCGCATTTGTTGCATAGCAATTTGATGAGACGCTTCGTTATCACTAGCTATTAGGTCTGCAACAGCTTCTGCTTGACTTAAATCAAGCTTTCCATTTAAAAAGGCACGTAGCGTAAACTCACCTGCATTGGCCATTCGGCAACCTTTTCTAAGAAACAACTGAATAATCTCCTGTTGTATATAGGCTGAACCATGACAAGACACTTCAACCACGTCTTCTCCTGTGTAAGAGTTTGGATTTTTAAATACCGAAACTAATACTTCATCATACACTCGTTTATCCTCTACAATATGTCCTAAATGTATGGTATGTGTCGCTTGGTCTTTAAGTGACTTATTGTTTTTTACTGATTGAAAACAACTATCTGCTATTGCTATAGCGTCCTTTCCAGAAAGTCGTATAATAGCTATTGCACCACTCCCTGATGGTGTTGCCAAAGCTACAATAGTATCTTGATGAAACATCTTTGATATAATTTTTAACAAAAGTATTGTAAAATTACTAGTACTCACTAATTGAACCTAGTTTCTTTAGGATTTTATTAAGAAAAAACCATTGACATTCTCCTATATTCATTAGTATATTTGTGCAACTTTAAAAAGAATATAAAATGAAAAAAATACTTGGTTTTCTATTAGTAAGCTTATTACTAACTGCTTGTGAAACTACCGAAAAGCCTGATGGATATGTAGTAAACGGAACTGCCAAAGGGGTTTTAAATGGTATTAGAGTGTACTTAAAATCTAGAGATGACAAAGGAAAAGAAATGTTTAAGGACACAGCTATAATTGTAGATGAGAAATTTAAGTTTGAAGGCAAAATTGAAAACCCTCAAATGTGGTTCTTACAAGTAAATAGTGTTCCTGGAAGCAAACCTTTTATGATTGAAAATGGAGTTATAAACATACAGGTTGAAAAGGACAGTATGCATACTACTAAAGTATCAGGAACAAAGTCCAATAAAGCCTTTGAAGAATATAATCTTAAAGTAAAAGAGCTTTCTCAAAAACGCAGAACCTTAAGCATGAATCATAGACAAGCTGAAAGAGGTACAGATTCTGCAAAAACTAAACTAATCAAAGAAGATCTAGACAAGCTCACTAACGAAATGATGAGTTATCCTTTTGAGTTCATAAATAAAAACAATGACAACTTCTTCTCTTTAGTATTGATTGAATCGTTATTAGGAGGTAACAATACCGATTTAGACAAACTCAGCAATGCATTTAACAATCTTGAAAGTGACATTAAACAATCAATCTACGGAATGAGAGTTAACACTAGAATAATAACCAAAAAACAAGAAAAAGAACGTTTAGCAAACCTTGAAATAGGAAAAGCTGCTCCTGAGTTTTCAGCACCAGACCCAGATGGAAAAATGCTTGCCTTAAAAGATATGAGAGGAAAAGTAACTATTATCGACTTTTGGGCTTCATGGTGTGGACCTTGCAGAAGAGAAAACCCTAACGTGGTAAAAGTCTACGAAAAATACCACGACAAAGGTCTTGAAATTATTGGTGTGTCTTTAGATAAGCAAGGTCAAAAAGACAGATGGTTAAGCGCTATTGAAAAAGACAAATTAACTTGGCATCATGTATCTAACCTAGCTTATTTTAACGATCCTGTAGCTAAACAATATGCGATTAATTCTATTCCTGCAACTTACATTTTAGATGAAGAAGGAACAATTATAGCAAAAAACCTCAGAGGTCCAGCTTTAGAAAATAAAATTGCTGAATTATTAGATTAACAACGCACAAGCACTAAAACAAAAAAGCCTTCATAATTGAAGGCTTTTTTGTTTTATAACTTTCCTGTTTTATGCATCACAAATAAAATAAGTATTGGCACAGCTAATAAACCTACAAATAACAAATTGGTTTCAAACAACCAAGGTGCCAGCATTAGAGTTACAATATAGCCTCCTACTGCTCCACCAAAATGCGCATCGTGTCCTATATTTCCTATTCTGTTTTTCATTCCGTATATAGAATATAAAAGATACCCAATCCCAAAAATATATCCAGGTATTGGAATTGGAACAAAAAACATATAAAGTCCCATATTAGGCTCCAATAATATTGCAGAATATAACACACCAGTAACAGCTCCACTTGCTCCTACTGCACTGTAATAATATTCATCTTTATGAAAATATAAAGAGAGTAAGCTACCTAAAATTAAACTGGCAATATATACTATAATAAAGTTTAAACTGCCTAAATAAGCAATAACAACATCGGCAAAAAAGTATAGGGTAAACATATTGAAAAACAAGTGCATTGTATCTACATGTAAAAATCCAGAACTAAACATGCGTATTTGTTCTCCTCGTTTTATACTTCCTACATTAAATTTATAGCGCTCAAAAAAGCCATAATCATTAAGTCCTTTAAAAGAAATAATAACATTGGCAGCAATAATAACAATTGTAACTAAACTTAAATTACCCATAAACTGTAAACGTTTAAATAGAATATAACATATATTTGCTGATGCAAATCTAATACTAAAAAATGCAATTTCTAGTTTACATTCTGGTTTATCCCTTTTTATGGCTTATTTCTATTTTACCATTCAGACTACTGTATGCATTTTCTGATTTTGTATATCTTTTTGTCTTTCGCATTTTTGGTTACCGAAAAAAGACTGTAAAAGAAAATCTTCGATTAGTATTTCCTGATAAATCAAAAGAAGAAATTAATAGAATTACCAAAGTTTTTTACCACCACTTATGCGACATGATTGTGGAGTCTATTAAGTCCATGACCATATCTGAAGCTGAAATGAAAAAACGTTTCACCTTTACTAATATCGATGTTATAAAAGCTATTGAAGAGCAAAATAAAAGTATCATTTTAATGTGTGCGCATTATGGGAGTTGGGAGTGGATATTTATTCTTCAAACTTATGTAAAATATAGAGGAAATGCTGTCTACAAGAGATTAGCTAATAAATATTTTGACCGATTAGTAAAACGTATTCGTGCCAAATACAACAGCTACCTTATCACTACAAAAGAGACTGTACCAACGCTTATTGACTTAAAACGAAAAGGGATTTTAACGATAAACGGATTTGTATCAGACCAATCACCTAAGCCTAGTAAAGCATTTCACTGGAATGAATTTATGGGCTTAAAAGTACCTGTATATACTGGAGCTGAAATGCTAGCCAAAAAACTAGATATGGCTGTAGTATTTTTTAAAGTGAAAAAGCTAAAACGTGGATATTATGAAACCACTTTTGAAACTATTACACTAAATCCAAAAGAATATAAAGACTACGAAATCACTGATATCTTTTTAAAGCTTGTAGAACAACAAATCTATGAAGCTCCAGAGTATTACCTATGGACTCACAAACGTTGGAAACATAGAGACAAAGTGCCTGAAAAGTTTTTATAATTACAACTTAAACCAATCGTCAATTGGTGTGTTATTTGAGTTTGTCGCGTTCTTATGAATAAACTCATTGGTCATCTTATTGTAGTTGTAATCTTCTGCCCAAACCTTATGGTTTGCTACCAATGCTTTTAAGCTTTCGCAAACATAATTTACTTCTTCAGTTGTTGTTGTTGGGTGAATAGAAAGTCGTATCCAACCTGGTTTTCGCGTTAGCTCTCCCAATGAAATTTCTTGAGTTAACTCGTGAGAAGTATCATAATCTACATGCAACAAATAATGTCCATAAGTTCCTGCACAACTGCAGCCTCCACGTGTTTGAATTCCAAAACGATCATTAAGTAGTTTTACGCCTAAATTATAGTGTAAATCATCAATATAAAACGAAAATACGCCTAGTCTTTCTTCATGTTGACCTGCTAAAATATTTAAGTGTTCAACATTGCCCAATTCATTAAAAAGCGTAGTCAATAGCTCATGCTCTCGTTTTAGCATATTGTCAACTCCCATTTGCTCCTTCAATTTAATCGCTAAAGCAGTTTTAATAGTTTGAAGAAAACCTGGTGTTCCACCATCTTCTCTATCTTCAATATTATCAAAATACTTATGTTCTCCCCAAGGATTAGTCCAACTTACAGTACCTCCTCCTGGACAATCAGGAATCATATTTTTATACAATTTCTTATTGAAAATCAACACACCTGAAGTTCCTGGTCCACCCAAAAACTTATGAGGTGAAAAGAAAATAGCATCTAAGGCTTTTGCTTCGTCTTTAGGATGCATATCAATATCTACATAAGGTGCTGAACAAGCAAAATCCACAAAACAAACGCCTCCATGTTGATGCATTAATTTTGCAATATCGTGATAAGGTGTTTCAATTCCTGTAACATTAGAACCTCCAACTACCGAAGCTATTTTTAAGGTTCTGTCTTTGTATTGATGTAGTAATTTTTCAAGATTTTCTAAACTGAATAATCCTTCTTCTCCTGGTGGAATTACCTCAACCTTTGCGATGGTCTCTAACCATGATGTTTGATTAGAGTGATGTTCCATATGTGTGATAAAAACCACTGGTTTCATTTCGTCAGGAACAGCAGTGTAACTCTTAAGGTTTTCAGGCACTTTCAAACCTAAAATACGTTGAAACTTATTTACAGCATCTGTCATTCCACTACCACATACAATCAACACATCGTCTTCATTGGTGTTAACATGTTTCTTTATAATTTGACGTGCTTTATGGTACGCTTTAGTCATTGCAGTACCTGAAACAGTGGTTTCAGTATGTGTATTGGCTACAAAAGGTCCAAAATCATTAGCTATTTTGTTTTCAATAGGTCTGTACAAACGTCCTGATGCAGTCCAGTCGGTATATATGATTTTTTGAGTTCCAAAAGGCGATTGAAACTCTTGGTCAATTCCTATAATATGCTGTCTGAATTGTTGAAAATACTGTTCTAATTCAGTGGTGTTATGAGTCATTTCAGTCGTCAGCATAAGTCTGTGATTTAAAAGATAAAGTTACTAATTTTTCTACGGAAGTTCTTTTACTAATTACTAATAGCTTTAATTTCTGAAATGATTTTATCTGCTAAAGTATCAGCTTCTTCTTGTGAAGGCGCTTCAGTATAAATTCTAATAATAGGCTCAGTATTACTCTTTCTTAAATGCACCCAACTATTACTGAAATCAATTTTTACACCATCAATAGTGGTAAGTTTTTCATGGCTATACTTAGCTTCCATTTGCTTTAAAATACCATCAACATCCAATTCTGGTGTTAATTCTATTTTCTTTTTGCTCATATAATACAAAGGATAAGTTGCCTTTAACTCACTTACTCGCATCTTTTTCTTTTGTGCCAACAAGCTTAAAAACAACGCAATCCCAACTAAAGCATCACGACCATAATGTAATTCAGGATAAATGATTCCTCCATTACCTTCTCCACCTATAATGGCATTATTTTTTTTCATAAGCTCCACAACGTTCACCTCTCCTACTGCACTAGCTTCATAAGTTCCTCCATGCTTTTCAGTAACGTCACGTAATGCTCTTGTAGAACTCATATTGCTCACAGTATTTCCCGGAGTTTTGCTCAACACATAATCTGCACAAGCTACAAGGGTGTATTCTTCTCCAAACATGTCGCCATTTTCATCCATAAAGGCTAAACGGTCAACATCAGGATCTACTACTATTCCTAAATCTGCACGTTCTTTTACAACAGCTTCTGATAAGTCGGTTAAATGCTCCTTTAAAGGTTCTGGATTATGCGGAAATTGTCCGTTAGGTTCGCAATATAGTTTTACGGTATGCACTCCCAATCGGTCTAACAATAATGGAATTGCAATACCTCCTGTAGAATTTACACCATCAACTACCACTTTAAAGTTAGCCGATTCTATGGCTTTTTTATCTACCAAAGGTAAATTTAAAACCTCATCAATGTGCATATCAATATACGCTTGGTTTTTTGTGATTTTTCCTAAACTATCAACATCAGAAAAAGTCATGCTATCATTTTCAGCAATTTCTAAAATCTTAGCACCTTCAGCACCATTCAAAAATTCACCCTTAGCATTCAACAACTTTAAAGCATTCCATTGTTTTGGATTATGACTTGCGGTTAAAATGATGCCTCCATCAGCATGCTCCATAGGTACAGCAACCTCAACCGTTGGTGTTGTGGACAAGCCCAAATCTATAACATGAATTCCTAAACCTACCAAAGTGTTCATTACTAAGTTCTGTATCATTTCACCTGAAATTCTAGCATCTCTACCAACTACTACTCTGTAATTTTCTTTTTGGCGTTGTTGTTTTAACCACGTACCATAAGCCGAAGCAAATTTTACAGCATCAATAGGTGTTAAGTTTTCACCAACTTGTCCGCCAATTGTACCTCGTATTCCTGAAATAGATTTTATAAGTGTCATGAATTTATTCTTATTTTTAGCAAATATACCATTTCAAAACCGTAAACCTAAAATCGTAATTCGTAAATTCGACCTATGAATTTTCTAGCTCATATATACCTTTCTGGAGACAACGAATTTGTAACTATTGGTAATTTTATTGCTGATGGTATTAGAGGAAAATCGTATAAAAAATTCCCAGTTGATGTTCAAATAGGCATTCTACTACATCGCGAAATTGACACATATACTGATGCACATCCTATTGTAAGACAGAGCACAAAACGCTTACATAAAAACTACAGTCATTACAGTGGTGTAATAGTTGATATTTTGTACGATCATTTTTTAGCAAAAAACTGGAAAGACTATTCCAATGTTCCTTTAGAAGTTTATGTTGAACAGTTTTATGATTCGTTAGAAGCTAATTTTGAAATGCTTCCCAATCGTACACAACGAATGTTACCACACATGATAGCTGACAACTGGTTGTTAAGTTATGCTAAAATTGAAGGTATTCAACGCGTTTTGGATGGTATGAACCGTCGTACTAAAAACATTTCTGGTATGAACACTGCTACTAACGAACTTAAGCAATACTACGCTGAGTTTGAAAGTGAATTCACTTCTTTTTTTGAAGAATTAAGATCCTTTACCAAGCAAAAACGAATAGACATAACAAAAACATTTCAGCATAAATGAAAAAACTCATTCTGTTCTCACTCTTCTGTATCACTTTAATTTCTTGTAACGAAAACTCTAAGAAAAAAAACCAACCCAAAACGCAAAGAGGTTTAATCACTTCAAAAGCTATGGTAGTTTCAGCAAGAGCTGAAGCTTCAAAAATAGGAACAGATATTCTAAAAAAAGGTGGTAATGCATTTGATGCTATGATGGCTACTGAAATGGCTTTGGCTGTAACTTACCCTTATGCAGGCAACCTTGGAGGTGGCGGATTTATGGTTTACAGACTCAACGATGGCACTTTTGGCGCTTTGGATTATAGAGAAAAAGCTCCTTTAGCAGCAACAAAAAACATGTATCTTGATGAAGAAGGTAATGTTATAAAAAACAAAAGTACAGTTGGTGCTTTTGCGGTTGGAGTTCCTGGTACTATAGCAGGCATTTTTGCGGCTCACGAAAAATTTGGTTCTTTACCTGTTACTGAAATCCTTCAGCCTGTAATTGACTTAGCAAATAATGGTTTTGTCATTACTGAAAAACAGCAACAACGCTTTACAGAATATGACAGTATTTTCAAAGCTGTTAATGAAAAAGAAATACTGTTTTCAAAACACACTAAAGCTAACGACTCCATTAAAAACCTTAAACTTGCTGAAACCTTAAAACGTATAGCTAGCAAAGGAAAAGATGAGTTTTATAAAGGTGAAACAGCGAAACACTTGGTTGATTTTTTAAGTCAAAAAGGTGGAATTATAACACTTGAAGATTTAGAACTCTATGAAGCTAAATGGCGAGATCCAATTGCTTTTAACTACAAAGACATTAAAGTAGTTTCTATGTCTCCTCCTTCGAGTGGTGGTATTTGTCTAGCGCAAATTATGAAAATGATTGAGCCTTTCGACATTCAACAGCATGGACATAATTCGTTAAAAGCTATTAAAGTAATTGTTGAAGCAGAACGTCGTGCTTATGCTGACCGTAGTTTTTATTTAGGCGATCCTGATTTTGTAGATATTCCAACCAATCATTTGTTGAGTGATGTATACTTACAGGAGCGCATGAGTGATTTTTCATTTAAGAGTCCTACCATTTCCGATTCTCTATCTTATGGAATAATTCCAGGTTATGAAAGTGACCAAACCACGCACTATTCTATTGTAGATCAATTTGGGAATGCTGTATCTGTTACAACAACACTCAATGGTGCTTATGGTTCAAAACTGTATGTTGATGAACTAGGTTTTTTTCTTAATAATGAAATGGACGATTTTAGCAGCAAACCAGGAGTTCCTAATGTGTATGGCCTCATTGGTGCTAAAGCCAATAGTATTGCACCACAAAAACGCATGTTAAGCGCTATGACACCTACAATTGTTGAAAAAGAAGGCGAATTACACATGGTGCTTGGAACTCCAGGAGGATCAACCATTATTACTTCAGTATTACAAACTATATTAAATGTTGAGGAATTTGGGATGACAATGCAACAAGCTGTAGATGCTCCTCGTTTTCACCATCAATGGTTACCTGATGAAATTAGAATGGAAGTTAACCGTTTTCCTGATGAACTTAAACAACAACTTCAAAAAAACGGTTATCCTATCAATGAAGAAGCCCCTCCTATTACCGCAAGAGTAGATGCTATTTTAGTATTAGATGATGGCACCTTAGAAGCTGGAGCTGATCATCGAGGAGATGATACTGCTGATGGCTTTTAATCGAAATAATTTAATAGTCAACGTACAATTGAATAGCAATTAAAAAAATCGCCTAACTTAACCTTTCAAAAATTAATATATGTCATCTAAAAAGATATTAAAAATAGTTGCTGGAGTAATCATTTTTATTACTCTACCTAGCCTTTTGCTTTTTGGGTATCTGTATTTTAAATATGATGAAGACCTTCCTGTTGGCACACAAAATGAGCAAGCTGACGCTTTAGCAAAAAAAATGCTAACTGCTCTTGATTATGAAGCTTATAAAAACACGAAGTATATTGAATGGACCTATAAAAAACGTAGGCATTATAAATGGAAAAAGAGCGAACATTCTTGTACTGTTTATTGGGAAGAATATAAAGTTGATTTAAAACTTAATGAGCTAAACAGCAGTAAAGCTTACGTTCATAATTTTAAAGTTGAAGGCGAACAAGCTAAAAACTTGATTGCTGAAGCCTACACATATTTTAGTGAAGACTCATTTTGGTTAGTTGCACCATACAGAGTCTTTGATGAAGGTGTTACGCGTAGTGTAGTTAATGTAAACGGAAAACAAGAATTACTTGTAAACTACCAACCTGATGATACTTATTTATGGCAATTAGACACTAACGGAATGCCAACCAGTTTTAAGATGTGGAATGATAAACTCCCTTTTGATGGTGTAGAGCTCTCTTGGAAAGACTGGACAACTACCGAAAGTGGTGCAAAGCTACCAACCTTTCACAAGTTTATGTTTTTTGGGATGGAACTCCAAGATGTTAAAGGCACTAAGTAAATGCTAAAGAAAATATTCAATCTGGTTTATGATGTTCTTATTTTTATCTCAAACCTCACAGGATTTAGCTACAAAGAGGTAAACATTATTATTTGGTATATTATTATTCCTTTGTTTTGGTGCATACTTATTGATAAGATTATAAAACGTCATTACTTAAAAATTGCATTTACACTCATTGTAGTAATTGCACTATTAAGCGTTAAAAGTTTTTCAGAATTTTCAAATCAATTGTTTGATGCATCTGCAGACTTTTTAAGAAGTTTTAATGGAGTAGGAAGCAATTACACCACCTCATCAGTAGTTATATGCGTTGTTATACCAATTGCTATCAGTATTTACCTTATCAAAAAAGCATTCAAAAAAGAATCTTAGTAATTAATTAACCTCCTTTTTGACCAACAAACTGTTGTGATTTTAATTTAAATAGCACATTAAAGGTTGTTAAACTACCGTAACTTCTAGTGATGTATTGTTGTAAGTCTATTTTTTCTTGCTCATCAAGATTTTTACTGGAGTTAATTTTTTGTTCCATAACACGTAATCTATCACGTACCATTGTCATCTTATGAAAAAAAGTATCTATTGGTAACTCTTTTCCTTGTAAACTTGTATCTCCAGGTTCCATAACAAGTTTACCGCCTTTCCATTTATCAGCAATTGGCACTACTTCACTTACATCACTCCAACGTTTTAAAATTTGCACTAAGCTACTTTCAACTTCAGAAAAACTAATAGTATCAACATCGTCTTCACAAAGCTCTATAACTTCAAAATCGCTATCGATATCAATAGTTTCTAATCCGTTTTCAATAAAAGTTACCCAATAGTGTTTTGATGTAACATTAGTCACTACACCTTTTCCGTACTCGTTGTGGTTTATTCTAGAACCTATTCCTAGTAATTGCATAAATATTATAAGTTTTATGTTTAAGTAAAATGCTTGTTATTTAAAATTAAAATTTTTGGATGTATTAAGACAAACTTCAATACATTCGCAGAGTTAAAAGTAGTTATTTTTTATACGAATCCTGAAAACTTACTCATCAATTTATCATACAAAACACTGTTTCATAATTGACATTGCTATTGCAAAAAACTACCCGCTAATACAGCTATTCACTTCTATAAAATCATCTTGAGTATCTGCAATCACCATTAACACATCATTTTCTAACAGTTCCGTGGAACCTCCAGGTCTAATATATTCTTTACCTCTTTTTATCATTACTATAAATGCCGATTTAGGAAACTTAACATCAACTATTCGTTTATTAGCTGCATAAGAACGAGGTGAAATCACAAACTCTTGAAATGACGATTTAGGCAAATCTAGTATAAGCCTATCGACCTCAGTTATTTTTTTAGT
This sequence comes from Meridianimaribacter sp. CL38, assembly GCF_004328055.1. NCBI lineage: Bacteria > Pseudomonadati > Bacteroidota > Flavobacteriia > Flavobacteriales > Flavobacteriaceae > Meridianimaribacter > Meridianimaribacter sp. CL38. The sequence goes on from NZ_QKWS01000003.1 coordinate 224,991, forward strand.
TTCTTCCGGTAAAGCCACTTTTAACCAATTAGCAAATACTGAAAGTGTTGTACCTTGTATTAAAACCGATGTTACCGAAATAAAAAATACAATACTAAACATCATGTTTGCTTTATCAATTCCTGCTAGCAAAGGATATGTAGCAAACACAATAGGTACAGCTCCTCGCAATCCAACCCAAGAGATGTAAGCACGCCTTCTTAGTTTCATTTTAAAAAACATCAAACTAATAAAAACACCTATAGGTCTAGCAACAACAATAAGAAACAAAGAAATAAGTAGTCCGATACCTATATAAGGAACAATTTGAGAAGGAAATACTAATAAGCCTAAGGTAAGGAATAAAACAATTTGCATTAACCAAGCCAACCCATCAAACATCTTTAAAATTGTAGATTTATGAATTAAGTCTTGGTTTCCTAAGTAAACAGCACAAATATAAATAGCAAGAAAGCCATTACCTCCTATAAAATCGGTTGCTGAAAATGTAATAAACATTAGTGCTATTGCTAAAACTGGGTACAACCCTTCAAAGCCTAGTTTAATGGTATTTATAGTAAACTTACTCAATTTACCAAATCCAAAACCTGCTATACAGCCTATAACCATTTGTTGTAAAAATAAAGGGATGATTGACCACGCACTTTGATCTTGATTTACTACCAACGTTAAAAATGCAATAGTTAACACATAAGCCATTGGGTCGTTACTTCCGCTTTCAAGCTCTAGTGTAGGGCGAAGATTAGTGCGTAACGAAAGATTTTTAGAACGTAAAATTGAAAATACAGCAGCAGCATCAGTTGACGACACAATAGAACCTAATAATAAACTTTCATAAATCGTAAAATCGGTAACCATCCAAACAAAAACACCTAGCGAAGTAGCTGTAAGCAATACTCCTAAAGTAGACAACATTAAACCTTCTCTTAATACTGGTTTAACCGATTTCCAACTGGTATCGAGACCACCTGAAAACAAAATAAAATTAAGTGACACAATACCTATAAACTGCGCTAGCTTAGGGTCGTCAAAATAAATCCCCACAATACCATCAGAACCTGCTAACATCCCAATCACTAAGAAAAGTAGTAATGTTGGCACTCCAAATTTATAGGAAGTTTTACCCACAACAATACTCACAAAAAGCAATAACGAACCTATTAAAAGTATATTTTCAATTGTTATATCCATAAAGTTGTATCAGTCTATCTATTTTTTAGTTCTGTACTAAGAATTATTACATTTTCCAAAGGTCTGTCATTTTCATCGGTTGGCAAATTTACAATTGAATCTACTACATTCATTCCTTCAATTACTTCGCCAAAAACAGTATAATTTTGATCTAAATGCGGAATACCTCCTATGGATTTATAAACTGTTCTATGTGCTTCAGGAATAGTGTAGGCTTCAAAATCAGTATAAATTTCAGCTAATTGTTGTATACTATCATTAAGCTTAATTACGAGCTGCTCATCATTACCTTCACTTGCTATCTTTAATGCTTCAAACAAAGGCTTATGCGCTTTACTTTTAATTACATGATAACGAGCAGTCATAGTGTTAATGCGTTGTTGAGCAACATTAAGCAAGCTATCGTTATACACTTTACCATCAACTATAAAAAATTGCATAGCGCTTGATGCTCTTGTTAAATTTTCTTCTCTTGCAGTAGCCAAGGCACCTCGTTTATGAAACAAATTTGGTCTAAATTCAGCTGGTACAGTATAATCTAAATCACCTTCACCTAAAAACTTTCCTAATGGTGCATTTTTACTATCAGGATCTCCTCCTTGTATGACAAAGTCCTTTATGACACGATGAAACAACAAGCTGTCATAAGCATGCTCATTGACCAGTTTTATAAAATTATCTCTGTGCTTAGGAGTGTCATTAAAAAGCTCTAAGGTTATTTCGCCATAATTAGTTGTTAATACTACTATTGTATTACTAGTATCTTCTATTTTCTTTTTTTCTGGTTTTGAATTGCATCCTAAATACATAAGCATGCTTAACAGAACAAATGCTACGTTTTTGTTTTTCATTTTCACAAATCAAAATTTACACTCACTAATATACACTTTTATGCCTTTTAGCATCATAACATTGTACTTTTTTCCAAATTACCTTATGATCAGTTATATTTTAAAATTCAACAAAAACTAATACGCTCAGTAATATCTTTTTAACAAAACTCTAAAACAGCTTCACTTCGTTTTGTATTACTAAATCTGTACCTTTGCAACTTTGCAATTCTATGAGTCAATTTGAAGAACATATAGAGGTTCAAGGCGCAAGAGTCCATAACCTCAAAAACATAGACGTTACAATACCTCGCGAAAAGCTTGTGGTTATCACAGGTCTTTCAGGTAGTGGTAAGTCCTCTTTAGCATTCGATACTATTTATGCCGAAGGACAGCGTCGTTATATCGAAACCTTTTCGGCTTATGCGCGTCAGTTTTTAGGTGGATTAGAGCGTCCTGATGTCGATAAAATTGATGGACTATCTCCTGTAATTGCTATAGAACAAAAAACAACTAGTAAGTCGCCTCGTTCTACAGTAGGTACTATTACCGAAATATATGATTTCCTCAGACTTCTTTTTGCTCGTGCAAGTGATGCCTATAGTTACAACACTGGCGAAAAAATGGTGAGCTACAACGATGAGCAAATTAAAGCACTTATTGTAGAGTCTTTTAATGGCAAACGTATAAATATTCTTGCACCTGTTATTAGATCTCGTAAAGGTCACTATCGCGAACTCTTTGAGCAAATTGCAAAACAAGGTTTTGTAAAAGTGCGTACTGATGGTGAAATAAAAGACCTTGTAAAAGGTATGAAGTTAGACCGTTACAAAACGCATGATATAGAAATTGTAATTGACCGACTTAAAATTGATAATTCTGCCGATAACGATAAGCGCTTAACAGAAACCATAAATACAGCCATGTATCATGGAGACGATGTGTTTATGGTGTTAGACCAAGACACTAACGAGGTACGTTATTTTAGTAGAAATCTAATGTGTCCTTCTTCTGGGATTTCTTATCCAAACCCAGAACCAAACAACTTTTCGTTCAATTCACCTAAAGGAGCTTGTCCAAAGTGTAATGGTATTGGTAGACTTTATCAAATCAACGAACGTAAAATTATACCAGACGACAGTTTATCTATAAAATCAGGAGCACTTGCACCTCATGGTCCACAAAAGAACTCATGGATTTTTAAACAGTTAGAGACCATTGCGCATCGCTATGGCTTTAGTTTATCCGATCCTTACAAAAGTATTCCTGAAGACGCTAAACAAATGATTCTCTATGGTGGAAATGAAAAGTTTTCGGTAGAAAGTAAAACACTTGGTGTTACCAGAGATTATAAAATCGAGTTTGAAGGTGTTGCTAATTTTATTGAAAGCCAATACAACAATGCAGAGTCAACATCTTTAAAACGTTGGGCAAAAGACTACATGGATAAAGTAAAATGTAGCGAATGTGAAGGCTCTAGACTCAGAAAAGAATCTTTATACTTTAAAGTTAATGGTCTTAATATTTCTGAATTAGCAAACAAAGACATTGTTGATTTGGTAGATTGGTTTAAAGAATTGCCAAAACACCTGTCAAAAAAACAGTTTAAAATTTCTGAAGAAATACTAAAAGAAATTTCAACACGATTACAGTTTTTGTTAGATGTAGGACTTGATTACTTATCGCTTAACCGAAGCTCAAAATCGCTTTCTGGTGGAGAAGCACAACGTATTAGGCTTGCCACCCAAATTGGCTCGCAACTGGTTGGTGTACTTTATATTTTAGACGAACCTAGTATAGGCTTGCATCAACGCGATAATGAAAAACTTATCAATTCATTAGTATCATTGAGAGATATTGGCAACTCGGTAATTGTTGTTGAACATGACAAAGACATGATTGAACGTGCCGATTATGTTATTGATATTGGACCAAAAGCAGGAAAATATGGTGGCGAAATTATAAGTATTGGTACACCTGATGAATTAAAAACACATCATACACTAACTGCCGATTATCTTAATGGCAGTAAAGCTATTGAAGTGCCAAAAGAACGTCGTGAAGGCAATGGAAAATTCATTGAACTAAAAGGTTGTACTGGTAACAACTTAAAAAATGTTTCAGTGACTATTCCGTTAGGAAAAATGATTGGAGTTACTGGTGTTTCAGGAAGTGGAAAATCAACACTTATCAATGAAACCTTATATCCAATAATGAATGCGCACTACTTTAATGGCGTAAAAAAACCAATGCCTTACAAGAGCATTAAAGGTTTGGAGCATATTGATAAAGTTATAGACATTAACCAGTCACCTATTGGTAGAACACCTCGTAGCAATCCTGCTACTTACACTGGTACATTTAGCGAAATACGAAGCCTTTTTGCTAAAATACCTGAAGCTATGATTAGAGGTTACAAACCTGGTCGTTTTAGCTTTAACGTAAAAGGTGGTCGTTGTGAAACTTGTCAAGGTGGTGGTTTACGAGTTATTGAAATGAATTTCCTTCCAGACGTTTATGTAGAGTGCGAAACCTGTCAAGGCAAACGCTTTAATCGTGAAACCCTCGAAATTAGATATAAAGGTAAAAGCATTAGCGATGTACTCAACATGACTATTAGCGAAGCTGTAGACTTTTTTGAGCACATTCCTAAAATCCATAAAAAACTAAAAACCATAAAAGACGTTGGTTTAGGCTACATTACACTGGGTCAACAAAGTACAACGCTTTCAGGTGGTGAAGCACAACGTATTAAACTAGCTACTGAACTTAGTAAGCGAGATACAGGAAATACCTTTTACATTCTTGACGAACCTACAACAGGCTTACATTTTGAAGACATTCGTGTACTTATGCAAGTGCTTAATAAATTAGCCAACAAAGGAAATACTGTACTTATCATTGAGCACAATATGGATGTTATTAAAATGATGGATCACATTATTGATGTAGGTTATGAAGGCGGAAAAGGTGGCGGACAAATTGTTGCTGAAGGCACTCCAGAAGAAATAATAAAACACAAAAAAAGTTACACTGCGCAATTCCTTAAAAAAGAACTAAATTAGCGTGTTACAAAAATAAGATTTACACTATGAGAAACGAACAACATCACAAAAGATGGAATGAAATAAAAACAAACGACTCTTGGGCAATTTTTAAAATCATGGGAGAGTTTGTTAATGGTTATGAAAAATTAAGCAGAATTGGACCTTGTGTTTCAATTTTTGGTTCTGCAAGAACAAAACCAGACCACAAATACTACAAACTAGCTGAAGAAGTTGCTAGCAAAATTGTAGACCATGGTTATGGTGTAATTACTGGTGGTGGACCTGGTATTATGGAAGCTGGTAACAAAGGAGCTCACATTGCTGGAGGAACATCGGTAGGACTTAACATTGAGCTGCCGTTTGAACAACATGACAACCCTTATATTGATTCTGACAAGAGTTTAGATTTTGACTATTTCTTTGTAAGAAAAGTAATGTTTGTAAAATACTCTCAAGGTTTTGTTGTAATGCCTGGTGGTTTCGGAACTTTAGACGAGTTGTTTGAAGCGATTACCTTAATTCAAACCAATAAAATTGAAAAATTCCCTATTATACTTGTGGGAACAGAGTTTTGGAGCGGATTGATGGATTGGGTTAAAGCTACACTTTTAGAAACTCACAATAACATTAGCCCTAAAGACTTAGATTTAATTCATTTGGTGGATACTGCTGATGAAGTTTTAGAAATTCTTGATGCATTCTACAAAGAATTCAACTTGAGTCCTAACTTCTAAAAAAAATTGCTTTTTAAAATATAGTTATGAAAAAGAAGAACATAGCATTGCTTGTATTAGCTGGTATGCTTAATATTTATGGTCTCTTCTCGCAAGAGACCTTCAATGTTATGTTCTATAATCTTTTAAACTATCCTCTAGAGAACAATGTAGAAAATAGGTTGCAATACCTTAACACCATTGTTGATGATTACCGACCAGACTTATTTATGGTTTGTGAACTCAATAATGAAAATGGAGCTAATGACATATTAGCTATGATGCAAAGCATAAATCCTAATTATAATAGAGCTGCTTTTGTTCTTAATAATTCTGATGATAATCTTGGTAATCAAAATGACCTACAAAACCTTATCTATTTTGACACTTCAAAATTTATTTTAGAAAGTCAGAATGAAGTAATTACTATTTATAGGGATTTTAATCATTACAGATTAAAGCTAAACACTGTAAATCAAAGCACAAACCCTATTTATATTGATGTTATTGTTTGTCATTTAAAAGCTTCTAGCGGAACAGACAATCAAGCATTACGATTTCAAATGGTTCAAGATTTAACAGATTACTTGGCCACTTTTCCAGCAAACAGCAACGTTATTTTGGGAGGCGACTTAAATGTTTACACCCATTCTGAACCTGCTTTTCAAGAACTAATTAACACCTCAAATAACATTACATTTGTTGATCCTGCTAATAGAATTGGAAGTTGGCACAACAATAGTAGCTATATTGACGTTTTTACTCAGTCAACCAGAACGCAAACTGGTTTAGGAGGAACTACAGGTGGTTTTGACGACAGATTTGATTTTATTTTAGCTTCAGAAAACATGCTTACCAATACTGATATTTTTTATGTAAATGATTCTTATAAAGTATTTGGTAATAACGCTAATACCTCTTGTCATAATCAAGAAATAAATTCAGCCAATTGTTCAGGAACCGATTTTGATTTTAATATTAGAAATGCTCTGTACTATTTTAGCGATCACTTACCAGTGACTTTACAATTACAAACTACTGAGACTCTAAACACCTACACTCCTGAGTTAAAACAACCAATACGCTTTGTTGGTTCAAATATTTTGAATACTTCTTTTTTAGAATTAGAAATACATTCTGAAGCACTTTTTAACACGACTATAACTATTTATAATAGTATTGGTCAATTGGTAAAAACCATTCCTTTAAAAAATTCGATATATATTAGGGAAGATATTTCAAATCTATCAAATGGTTTATACTATATTACCTTGTCCCAATTTAACAGTAACCCTTTAAAGTTTGTGGTAGCGAATTGAAATCAGTAATAACTATATATCTACTTTTATTAGTAAACCTTTGTACATGGGCTCAAAATAAAATTGAGTTAAATGCAAAGTTTGATATTCCTAATAAAACTCTGCATATAAAGCAATACATTTCCTATCAAAACACCTCAAAAGACACTTTAAAGACCATATATTTAAACGATTGGAACAACGCCTACTCCGTTAAAACTAGTCCGTTAGCAAAACGTTTTACTGAAGAATTTAATAACAAATTCCATTTTGCTAAAAGTGATGAAAGAGGCTACACAAATATTACATCGGTTAAAGAAAATGAAGGTGATGATTTAGAGTTTACTCGTTTAAAAAACCACCCTGATGTTATTGAAATCACACTTAACAACGCTATTCCTCCAGGAGAATCGTATAATATTCTTTTAAATTACAACTTAGTTGTTCCTAATGATACATTTACCAGTTATGGAATAACCGAAACCAAAGATTTCAATTTAAAGTATTGGTATGTAACACCTGCTATTTATGATGGTGAATGGCATTACTACAGCAATAAAAATCTTGACGATTTATACCTACCTAAAACCGACTTAACGTTTGAAATTGAGCACCCAAGAAACTATGCACTCATGACAGAGTTAAACACGCTTGCGCTTAACCAAACTGATAGTACATTAATTACTATTATAAATGGAAAAGATCGTATTAATTCGTTTTTATCTCTAGCTCGATTTCCTAATTTTAAATATGTAAAAACCGATAATGTAACTGTTATTACTAATTTAAAAGAAGAAAACTTAGAAGCGCATGAAAGAGCTATTATAACTGATAAAGTACTTAGTTTTATTGATGACAACTTAGGAAAGTATCCACATGAAAGAATGTTGTTAACCGAAATTGAGTATAAAAAAGACCCTTTGTATGGCCTTAACCAGTTACCAAGTTTTATTAGGCCTTTTCCTGATAATTTTCAATACGAACTGAAGCTTTTAAGAACAGCTCTCAACAAATATCTTGAAAATACATTATTGATAAATCCTCGTAAAGACTATTGGCTAAAAGATAGTTTTCAGGTTTATTTTCTAATGAAATATATTGAAGAACATTATCCAGACATGAAGCTTCTAGGAACATTAGCTGATGTTTGGGGAGTAAGATCTTTTCATGCTGCCGATTTAAAATTCAACGACCAATACCTGTTGTTTTTTATGCAAATGACTCGTACTAACAGAGATCAACCGTTAGCAATGTCTAAAGATTCTTTATTAAAGTTCAATGCTAATATTGCAAGTAAGTATAAAGCAGGTTTGGGTTTAAAATACTTAGACGATTTTATTAATGGAAATGTACTTGAGCAGACTATCGTTCAATTCTTAAAAGAAACTAGGCTAAAACCAACTTCTTCTAAAGCATTTGAAACACTTTTAAAACAAAACACCTCAAAAGATATCGATTGGTTTTTTGATGATTATCTAACAACAAGAAAAAAGATTGATTTTAAAATTAAAAATGTTTCAAAAACCGAAGATTCAATAACATTTACTATAAAAAACAAGCGTAAAAATGCAATGCCTGTGTCGTTATTTACTTTAAATAACGATTCAATACTTTCTAAAACTTGGATAGAAAATGTTAATGGAAGTAAAACGTTAACCATACCAAGAAATGACGCTAATAAGCTGGTTTTAAATTACGATAATGCAATACCAGAAATAAACCTAAGAGATAACCAAAAATCCTTAAAAGGTTTTTTCTTCAACAATAAACCATTTCAATTTCGATTATTTAAGGATATTGAAGATCCTCATTACAACCAAGTATTTTTAATGCCAATTGTAGAGTATAAAAATATTTACGATGGTTTAAATTTAGGAGCAAAAATCTATAATAAAACATTGTTGCGTAAAAAATTAAACTACAAGTTTTCTCCACAATACTCAACAAACTCTAAGACCTTAACCGGATCTTCAACTGTTTTGTTTACTCACAACATTGAAAACAACAACCTATACAATATTACCTATGGTTTAACCGCTAGTTATTCATCTTTTGCTGAAAATGCTTTTGTAACCATAGTATCGCCTACACTTTCATTTTATTTTAGAGATGACAAAAACTTTAGGTCTAATAAGTCTAACTACATTAACTTAAGGTATTTGGATATTTCAAGAAAGCAAGAAGACAACAATCTTGTATTGACTGAAGAACCAGATTATGGTGTTTTCAATATTAGATATATAAACTCTAATCCTGGTTTGGTTGATTTTTATAAAATTTATACAGACTTTCAAATAGCCAATAAATTTGGTAAAATAGCTGTAAACTACGAGTATCGTAAGCTTTCTGAAAATAACAGACAATTTAACTTTAGGTTTTTTGCTGGTACATTTTTATACAATAAAACCAATGCCAATAACAACTACTTTAGTTTTGCTTTAGATAGACCTACTGATTATTTATTTGATTACGATTATTTAGGACGCTCTGAAGCTTCTGGTATTTTTAGTCAACAAATTATCATTGCCGAAGGTGGATTTAAATCAAAGTTAAGACCTGCTTTTGCCAACCAATGGATGACAACTATAAATACCAGTACAAGCATTTGGAAATATATTGAAGCCTATGGAGACCTTGGTCTTGTAAAAAACAAATACTCTGATGCTGAAGTCGTTTATGACTCCGGAATACGATTAAACTTAGTGCCAGATTATTTTGAAGTATTTTTCCCTGTATATTCCAATTTAGGATGGGAAATTGCTCAGCCACATTACGATCAAAAAATAAGGTTTAAATTTACAGTAGACCCACAAGCACTTTTAGGCCTATTTAGAAGGAAGTGGTATTAGGAATTTATTAACAGATTCTTAATTTTTATCGATTTAATAGAGAAATATTAAAAATATTTGCTTTTTTTTGATATATTCTTAATATTATAACAAATTTAGGCATTGTAAAGAACAGAAAGTTTCCCTAAATTTGCAACTTAAAAATACCTCTATAAATGCATACTGAACCAAACACTATAAACAACATCACTTTTGATGATTTCAAAGCCGAAGTCATAAACGATTACACAATTGCTGTTACAAGCAGAGAATGTAGTTTGTTGGGTAGACGTGAAGTTTTGACTGGTAAAGCAAAATTTGGAATTTTTGGTGACGGTAAAGAAGTCCCGCAACTTGCATGGGCAAAAGCATTTAAAAATGGAGATTTTAGATCTGGTTATTACAGAGACCAAACCTTTATGATGGCTATTGGTGAGCTAACCATTGACCAGTTTTTTGCTGGTTTATATGCACATCCTTCTATTGAAGCTGACCCTATGTCGGCAGGAAGACAAATGGGAGGTCATTTTGGTACTCACAGTTTAGACAAAGATGGTAACTGGAAAAACTTAACTCAACAAAAAAACTCAAGCGCTGACATCTCTCCTACTGCTGGTCAAATGCCTCGTTTATTAGGATTAGCTCAAGCTTCTAAAATATACCGAAATGTTAAAGGTATAGATGCTACTAAGTTTTCGGTAAATGGTGACGAAGTTGCTTGGGGAACAATTGGTAACGCGAGTACTAGTGAAGGTTTATTTTTTGAAACCATAAACGCTGCTGGTGTATTACAAGTACCAATGGTAATAAGTATTTGGGATGATGAGTATGGAATTTCAGTACATGCTAAACACCAAACTACTAAAGAAAACATATCAGAAATCTTAAAAGGATTTCAAAGAGACGATAAACATAAAGGCTACGAAATACTTAAAGTTAATGGTTGGGATTATGTAGCATTAATGGAAACCTACCAACAGGCTTCTAAAATTGCAAGAGAAGAGCACGTTCCTGTAATGATTCACGTGGTTGAACTTACACAACCTCAAGGTCACTCTACTTCTGGATCTCACGAGCGTTACAAATCTCCTGAGCGTTTAACTTGGGAAGCTGAGCACGATTGTATTTTAAAAATGCGCCAATGGATGGTTAGCAATAATATTGCTGATGAAGAAACATTAGACAGCATTGATAAAAACATAAAAAAACAAGTAAGAGAAGGTAAAAAAAGAGCTTGGGATGCTTACTTAAAACCAATCAAGCAAGAGCAAAACGAAGTTATTGATATTTTAACTAAGCTTGCATCTTCTAGTCCAAACAAGGTGTTTTTAACAAAACTTGTCAATGATTTATCTGCTATAAAAGAACCTATCAGAAAAGATGTATTTTCTTCTGCAAGAAAAGCACTTCGTTATGTGATTTCTGAAGAATCAGCAGAAAAAACAACATTACAAAACTGGATTAACACTAACTTAGACAGGGTTCAACCAAAATACAGCTCGCATTTATATAGCGAAACCAAACATTCTGTACTAAATATTAAAGAGGTTGAACCAACCTATGATGACAATGCAGAAGAAGTTGATGGACGTTTAATTTTAAGAGATAACTTTGATGCCATTTTTGGCAACTATCCTGAAACCTTAGTTTTTGGTGAAGACTCAGGAAATATTGGTGATGTTAACCAAGGCTTAGAAGGATTACAGAAAAAATATGGTGAACTTAGAGTAGCTGATGCTGGTATTAGAGAAGCAACAATTATCGGTCAAGGTATTGGAATGGCAATGAGAGGATTGCGTCCAATTGCTGAAATTCAGTATTTAGACTACCTAATGTATGCACTTCAAATCATTAGTGACGACCTTGCTACATTGTATTACAGAACTTTAGGCAAGCAAAAGGCACCATTAATTATTCGTACTCGTGGACACAGACTAGAAGGTATTTGGCATTCTGGTTCTCAAATGGGTGGAATTTTACACTTAATGCGAGGTGTTAATATTCTTGTTCCTAGAAATATGGTTAAGGCTGCAGGATTTTACAATACGCTTTTAGAAAGTGATGAACCTGCACTTATTGTAGAATGTTTAAATGGTTACCGTTTAAAAGAAAAAATGCCTAATAACTTAGGACAACTTAAAACACCTGTTGGTGTTGTTGAAACTGTTAAAGAAGGAACAGACATCACTTTGGTATCCTATGGATCAACACTTCGTATTGTTGAAGATGTTGCTAAAGAGCTTCTAGAAGTTGGTGTTGATGCAGAAGTTATTGACTTACAGTCACTGCTTCCTCTAGACATTAACCATGATATAGTGAAGAGTGTTAAAAAAACAAACCGATTAATGGTTATTGATGAAGACGTTCCAGGAGGAGCTTCGGCATATATTTTAAACGAAATATTAAATACTCAAGGCGCTTACCAATATTTAGACAGTCAACCTAAAACATTAACAGCTAAAGCACACAGACCTGCTTATGGTACTGATGGTGATTATTTCTCAAAACCTTCTTCCGAAGATATTTTTGAGGCTGTTTATAATGTTATGCATGAAGTAAACCCTTCAAGTTATCCAAAAATTAGATAATTTGACTTCATTTACTGTTTGATGTATTCAACTTAAAAATCAAATAGTTATATTTACTTATTATAAGTTCTCCTTTTTCAAGGTGAATAATTAGGTTATTCATGATAAGACGCTTTTTGTTGATTATTTTTTGTTTAACTACTATTAGCTTGTTTTCGCAAAACGAATCTGCTATTTGGTATTTTGGCTACAATGCTGGTCTTGATTTTAACACTGGAGATGATCCTTCAGTTTTATTAAATGGGCAGCTCATTACCAAAGAAGGATGCGCTACAATTTCTGATGCTAATGGTAGTTTATTGTTCTATACTGATGGTAGAACTATTTGGGATAGACAACATCAAGTTATGCCTAATGGCGAAGGACTTTTAGGACATTCTTCTAGCACAGAATCTGCACTTATTATCCCTAAACCTGGTAATTCAAACTCCTACTACATTTTTACTATTGACAAACCAAGTTATTTTTTAACAGAAGACGAGCCTATTGATGGTGTTAATTATTCTGAAGTTGACATGACACTTAACAATGGCTTAGGTGATGTTGTTGATACTCAAAAAAACATACATTTAATCACTTATGACGTTAACAATGCTACTCAAAGCGAATATAAATCTTCCGAAAAAATCACAGCTGTAACACATAGCGACGGAAGCGCTGTTTGGGTTATTACACATTTTAGAAATAAATTTTATGCGTTTTTAGTTGACTATACTGGTGTTGTTGATACTCCTGTTGTTTCTTCGGTTCAACAAATGGTAGAGCCTAGGATTAATGAAGAAGGTGCAAATGTTACTGCTATTGGGTACTTAAAAGTATCACCTGATGGAGAAAAAATTGCAATAGCACATAGCTCAACAAATCTAGGTAGCCCGAGAAACGGAACAAAAAAATCAGGAAAGGTATTATTGTACGATTTTAATAACGCTACAGGTGTTGTAAGCAATCAAAAAAACGTAATTTCAAATACCTATCCTTACGGAGTTGAATTTTCGCCTAATTCAGAGTTACTATATGTTACTACTAGCGTTTTTGATGAGGACGATTTATTTGTTACAAGTTATTTGTATCAATACCAAACCGAGGCTGCTAATGTTGAGGCTACACAGCAAACCGTTAACAGCTCTTCAAATGTTGCTGGCGCTTTACAATTAGCTATTAACGGTAAAATTTACAGAGCAGGATATCCTGTTTTTGGAGAAGGAGAATATCTATCTGTTATAAATAACCCAAATGGTATTGGCTCTGCATGTAACTATTCTCATAATTCTCTTTTTTTAGAAGGAAAAACTGCTCAACTAGGACTTCCGCCTTTTATACAATCTATATTTCTTTACACATTTGATTACGAGTTTACCTGTCTTGGTGATACCACTCATTTTTTTATAACTTCTGAAGAGCCTTATGATACTGTAGAATGGAATTTTGGAGACGGTCAAACCTCAACTAACGAAGAAGCTTATCATTTTTATGACCAACCAGGAACTTATACAGCTACATTAACACTATCAATTAATGGTGTCGAGTATGACCCAATGGTTAAGCAAATAAATATTTCAGAAGCTCCTAATGTAATGCAAAACACTTACGATTTGGTACAATGCGACTCGTATGACAACGACCCAAATGATGGTATTGCAACCTTTAATTTAGCTTTAGCCAATGGACCTTTAACCTTCAACACTTCTGAAGCTATTCAGGTTTACTATTACCATTCTGAAGCAGAAGCTCTAGCTGATGAACACAACTCAAATGCCTTAAACAATGTTTATGAAAATCAATACCAAGGCGAAATATTATATGCCAAAATATACAAAGCCAATACACAATGTTTTAATATCGCATCAATAAGACTAGAAACCACACAATCAGTTGATTTAAATAGTTTTGAACTTGAAACCTGTGATTTAGATAATTCTGGTATCGCTGAATTTGATTTAAATAATGCAGTTGAAAATATAGTAAACACACTCAACTTACCTACAAATGTTAATGTTACCTTTCATGAAACACAACAAGATGCTGCTATTGGCATAAATGCAGTACCATTAAACTATACTTCATCTTCTACTAGCCTTTATATTAGAACTGAAAGTGATAACGTATGTTATGGTGGTGGCGTTTTAGAATTAATTGTAAAAGACTTTCCTTTAATTGACGACCAAACTATTAATGTTTGTCCTTCTGAATTTCCAATAATAATTGATTCTGGTTTAAGTAATAGTGATGTTTCTAACTTTAATTATTTATGGAATACTAATGATACCACCAATCAGATTTACATAAACGAACCTGGTATTTACAATTTAACAATAATTGACCCTGCTTTAAACTGTGAAAAGCATATAACTGTTACTGTTAATCAAATTGAAACTGCTCAAGTAGAAAGCATAATTATAAACGATTATGATGTAACTATAAACCTCATCGCTACAATTGGAGATTTTGTATTTTCACTAGATGACCCTAACGGAATCTACCAACCTAGCAATGTATTTACTAATGTAGAAGCAGGATCTCATACAGTATATATTAAAGACCTTTTTAACTGCAATATTAGTTATGAAACATTTAATATTATTGGGTTTCCTAAATACTTCACACCAAATAACGACGGAAGACACGACACATGGAACATAAAAGGATTAGACCCAAACGATTATCCTGATATTACAATTTACATTTTTAACAGGTATGGTAAACTTCTAAGAGCTTTCAACCCAAACACATCAAATGGTTGGGATGGTTTATTACATGGTAAACTATTAACACCTGACGATTATTGGTATTACTTAAAACTTCCTGAAGGAAAAGAATATAGAGGTCATTTTTCGTTAAAAATATAATCAATTAATAATTTCGATTTACACCAAAACTATGCTCACAAAGCAAGACAAACAGCAATTAAGAAGTAATATTTTTAAACACCTTGATGGTATTGCTACTGCTACTACTGCTCATACTTTGAATTCAAAAGGAGTATTACAGTACCTTTTAGAAAATAAAACGTGTAGTCTAACAGAATTAACCGAAAAGTTCAATGCCAACGATGGCTACCTCAATATTGCGCTAAGAATTTTGTCTGCTCAAGGTTGGCTTACTCAGCACCTAGACAATGCCAATGACAAAGTAGATTATGAAATTAATGCTAACAGTAAAAAGGCTTTTGAACTTGTTCATTTATACGAAGATGCTGTAAAGCTTTTGGATTACTCGGTTAAATTTCCTGAAGACCGAATTGGCGCTGATGCATTTATTGCTCTTGAACGCATATTCAAAAAATTTGAGCAAAACTTTGGATTAGGCAAAGTAGAAGAAAACAGTATTGAACAACAAATTTTAAAACACATTGAAGGTGTTATTGTTGCTCCAATAATTGTGTTATTGGGAGTTAATGGTTTATTTCATAAATATTTTATGGAAGCCTCTTTTACTGCTGAAGAATACCATAAAGACCCAGAAAGTTTTAAGAAAATATTGGACTTTTTCACGCATTTAGATTGGTTTACTAAGAAAAAGAACACTTATCAATTTACCGACAAAGGGTTGTTTTTTGCTAAAAGAGCAAGTGCTTATGGCGTTACTGTATCCTATCTTCCAACCTTTGTAAAACTAGATGAGTTGATTTTTGGAAATCCTATGATTTTAAAAACCGATTCTCCCGATGAAAAGGAAAAACATGTTGACAGAGAAATGAATGTTTGGGGAAGTGGTGGTGCGCATTCAACGTATTTCAAAGTTATAGACGAAGTTATTATTGAACTCTTTAACAAACCCATAGACGAACAACCAAAAGGCATACTTGATATGGGTTGTGGAAATGGTGCGTTTATTCAGCATATATTTGACGTTATCGAGCACCAAACTTCAAGAGGAAAAGTATTAGAAGAACACCCTTTATTATTGGTTGGAGCCGATTTTAACCAAGCTGCTTTAAAAGTTACTAGAGCCAACTTAATTAAAGCTGATATTTGGGCTAAAGTAATTTGGGGAGACATAGGACGTCCAGATTTATTAGCAAAAGATTTAAAAGAAGACTATAACATCGATTTAAAAGACTTACTTAATGTACGCACATTTTTAGACCACAACCGTATTTGGGAAGCTCCAAAAACAACTACTAACAGAGTTAGTCAATCATCTGGTGCTTATGCTTATCAAGGAAAACGCATTAGTAATAATTTAGTAGAAGATTCTCTGCTAGAACATTTACAAAAATGGAAACCTTATGTAGAACGTTTTGGTTTACTCATTATTGAACTACACACCATAAACCCTAAACTCACGGCTGCTAACCTAGGGAAAACTGCTGCTACTGCTTACGACGCTACACATGGCTATAGCGACCAATACATTATTGAAGTTGATGTTTTTAATAGTATTGCTAAAGAAGCAGGTTTAGTTCCAAGTGAGCATTATTTTTCAAAATTTCCTGATAGTGAACTCGCCACAGTTAGTGTTAACCTACTAAAAGGAAACCTATGAAAGCAGCAACTGTAGTTAGTATTAAAAAAGAATTACAGCATCGTTCTTCTGAAGAATTAATAGAACTCTGCTTACGGTTATCAAAATTCAAAAAAGAAAACAAAGAGCTACTCACCTATTTACTGTTTGAATCTCATGATGAAACAGGATACATTGAAGCTATAAAATCTGAAATTGATGACTTGTTTGAACAAATTAACACCAACAGCTATTTCTACATTAAAAAAAGTGTCAGAAAAATATTGAGACTCATAAAAAAATACGCACGATACTCACTTAAAAAAGAAACCGAAGTTGAGCTTCTACTCTACTTTTGTAAGCAACTAAAAGCGTTTAAACCTTCAATAAAGCACAATGTAACGCTAACTAACATATATCAAAGACAAATTGTTGCCATTCAAAAAATAGTTGCAACACTACATGAAGATTTACAATACGATTACACTGTAGAATTAGAGCAATTAGAAGCTTAATTCATAATTCTAACCATTAATTCCTTAAGTAAATCGCTTTGTGGTATTGCATTAGCACCAACACCTTTGCTCTTTACATCAAACTCTCTTAGTGAGGCAATAACAGCACTTACTTTTTTCATTGGATAGTTACGTGCTGCTACAATATATTCGTTAGCGAAATAAGGGTTTATTTTTAATGCAGACGCAACGTTTCTGGACGACTTATCATTTAATCCATGTAACTGCAATAGTTTAGAAAAATAACTATGAAGTAATGAAACTGTAACTACCATTGGGTTATCTTTTGGGTTTTCACCAAAATACTTAATAATCTTAAAGGCTTTTTTAGTATCTCTATCTCCAATAGCCTTATGCAATTCAAAATTATTATAATCTTTGCTAATCCCAATATTTTGCTCAATATGCTCAGGAGTAATCTCAGTGCCTTCAGGAAGTACAATCTTTAGTTTTTCAAGCTCATTATTTATTTTGCTTAAATCGGTTCCTAAAAATTCAGTAAGCATCAATGCTGCTTTTGGAGTTATTGAATAGCTTTGACCAGACAACACTCTCCTAATCCAATCTGGCACTTGGTTGTCGTATAGTTTTTTACTTTCAAAGACAACACCATTTTTCTTTATGGCCTTATAAAGCGACTTTCGTTTATCAATTTTCTTGTACTTATAATTTACAACCAAAATAGTTGTTGGTTGCGGATTTGCAACGTAGGCTTCCAACTTATCAATAGTTCTAGAAAGATCTTGAGCTTCTTTTACTATAACCACTTGGTGCTCTGCCATCATAGGAAAACGCTTAGCATTACCTATAATATCCTCAACACTCACATCTCTTCCGTAAAGTACCATTTGGTTAAACCCTTTTTCTTCCTCGCTTAAAATATTGTCTTCAATAAATTCTGATAACTTATCTATATAATAAGGCTCCTCACCCATTAAAAAATAAACAGGTTTAATGTGTCCTTTTCGTATATCGCTTACTAATTCTTTGACTTCGTCCATTGAAAAATTTTCACCAAATTTGTAGTGTGCAAAAACTAAATTTTCCTACATACTCGTTTCGATTCAAAAATAACGAAAATAAAGTTTCTATTTTTGATGCTATTCGCAAAAAATTTGTGGTTTTACAACCTGAAGAATGGGTAAGACAACATTGTTTACAGTTTTTAATTGAAGAGAAAAAATATCCAAAATCTTTAATTAATGTTGAAAAAGAATTAACGGTCAACGATTTACGAAAACGCTACGATATAGTCGTTTATAACCCAAACGGACAAATACATTTGGTTGTAGAATGTAAAGCTCCAAAAATTAATATTGACCAGACCGTCTTTGATCAAATTGCACGTTATAATTTAGAGTTAAACGCAACCTATTTAATGGTTACCAACGGAATTAATCATTATTATTGCCAAATGGACTTTGAAAATGAACGCTATGTGTTTTTAAGAGACATTCCTGAATATCGAAAATGAAAATAGCTGTCGTCATACTTAATTGGAACGGAAAAGAACTTTTAGAGCAGTTCTTACCATCGGTTGTTGCTTATTCTCAAAACGCTGATATTTACGTAGCTGATAATGCTTCAACAGATAACTCCGTTGAGTTTTTAAAAACAGAATATCCTAACATTAAAGTTATTGTCAATTCTACAAATGGTGGTTATGCCAAAGGCTATAACGATGCTCTTAATACTATTGATGCTGATGTATTTTGTTTACTCAATAGCGATGTAGAAGTAACTCCTAATTGGCTTACACCCATTCAAGAGGCTTTTAGCAACGATAAAAACATTGCCATTGCACAGCCAAAAATTTTAGATTACAAACAAAAAGACCATTTTGAATATGCTGGAGCTGCAGGAGGCTATCTAGATAAGTATGGTTACCCTTTTTGTAGAGGTCGTATCTTTAACACTCTTGAAAAAGATAATGGTCAATACAATGATATTGCTACTATTTTTTGGGCAACAGGTGCTTGTTTATTTATAAAGCGATCTGTTTTTGGTGAACTCAATGGGTTTGATGAAGACTTTTTTGCCCACATGGAAGAAATTGATTTGTGCTGGCGAGCCTACAACAAAGGGTATACAACAAAATATATTGGCACATCAAGCATATACCATGTTGGTGGTGCAACACTTAAAAACTCTAATGCTAAAAAAACATATTTAAACTTTAGAAACAGTCTTTATACCTTAGTTAAAAATGCTCATGGCTCAATAATACCAAAAGTGTTTACTAGGTTACTTTTAGATGGTATAGCTGGCATCAAGTTTTTACTAGAGTTTAAGCCTCAGCATTTTTTAGCAATCATTAAAGCACATTTTGCATTTTACGCAAAACTACCTAAGCTTTTAAAATTTCGAAATTCACAAAAAAAGAAAGAAAATTACTACCATAAAAAATCTATAGTGTGGTCTTATTACGTAAATAAGAATAAAAGATTTTAATTGTTTATAAAATTGTTAAAGTTTTTGTTAACATATACCAAACGGAGTAATCTTTTATATAATTTTGGTATGTTAAATTACAAATTATTTAATCACACACTAATTATGAAAAAACTAATGTTATTAAGTGTTTCAGCCATGTTGCTTTTTGGATCATGTGTATCTAAAAAAGAATATGCAGCACTTGAAGCGAAACAACAAGAAACACAAGACCTATTAAATACTGCAACTGTTAAATTAAACAGCTGTTTATCTGATAAGGCTTCTGCAATTGCAAGAGCTGAAGCTTTAGAAGACAGAATTTCTGACTTAAAAAAATCTAACGACAACCTAATTCAAAGTAACAAGGATTTAACGATTCTTACTTCAAAAGGTGCTTCTAACGTTGAAAAAACTTTAGAAAGCATGAAAGAAAAAGACCTTAAAATCTCTCGTTTACAAGATGCTATCACTAAAAAAGATAGTGTAATGTTGGCTTTAGTAACTAGCTTGAAAAAAGAAGTTGGTATTAACGATCCTGACATTGAGGTAAACGTAGAAAAAGGAGTTGTATTTATTTCAATTGCTGACAAACTTTTATTCAAAAGCGGAAGCTATGTTGTAAACGAACGCGCTAAAGAAGTTTTAGGTAAAGTTGCTAAAGTAGTTAACAGCAAACCAAACTTTGAGTGTATGGTAGAAGCACACACTGACCCTGTTCCTTACAACAAACCACCATTGGTTGACAACTGGGATTTAAGTGTTAAACGTGCAACATCTGTGGTTCGCGTACTTGAAGATTTAGGTGTTTCTTCATCTAAACTTATTGCTGCAGGTCGTGCAGAGTTTGTTCCTGTTGCATCTAATGACACTGCTGAAGGTAAAGCAGCTAACCGTCGTACTAGAATTGTGATTTTACCAAAAATCGATGAGTTCTACGATATGATTGAAAAGGAAATGAAAAACTTAGAAGCTGGTACTAACTAATTGCTTCTTTATAAAAAAAGAAAAGCTCAACCAATGGTTGAGCTTTTTTATTTAAAATATCTCTAAACTTCCTTTACCTTCCCTAACAATGATTGGTTCTTCTTCTGAAAGATCAATAACAGTGGACGCTTCATTATCTCCATAACCTCCATCAATTACCAAATCAACTCGGTTATTCCATTTTTCCAATATAAGCTCAGGATCAGTAGTGTATTCCAAAACTTCATCTTCATCACGTATGGATGTTGAAATAATAGGGTTACCTAATTGCTTCACAATTTCTAAAGCAATAGTATTATCAGGCACACGAATACCTACTGTCTTTTTCTTTTTAAAAGCACTTGGTAAGGTCTTCGCTCCTGGTAAAATAAACGTATAAGGACCTGGTAATGCTCGTTTTAAAATCTTAAAAGTCGTAGTATCTATTTGCTTAACATAGTCACTTAAATTGCTTAAATCATGACAAATAAATGAAAAGTTAGCTTTATCTAACTTCACGTTCTTTATTTGAGCAATACGCTCTAAAGCCTTAGTGTTTGTAATATCACAACCTAAACCATAAACCGTATCTGTTGGATAAATAATCAATCCACCATTTTTAAGCACCTTAATCACTTTAGCAATTTGCTTAGGATTAGGATTCTCCGCATAAATTTTCACAAATTCAGCCATAAATATGTATCTTACAGTTACATTACAAAGTAAAGCATTTTTATGATGCAATGCATATAAACAAATTTTGATACTAATTAAAACACCTACAAAAGCACATTTACTATAAAAACATGTAACAATATTCAATTTTTAGAGTCTTAACTATATGCAAAAGATACTACTCATATTCATACTTTTTATCACTACAGGAAAAGCGTTTTCCAATTTTAAAGTAGAGTATGTATCTTTTACCGAAGCTGAAATTATAAACGATTATACTACCAGAATTCCTTTTAAGCTTATTGACCATTTAATTGTTGTTGAAGCTAAACTGTTAGGAAAAGAAGGTAATTTTATAATAGATACTGGCTCTGAAACTTTAATTTTAAATAAAGTTCATTTCCCAATAAAATACAGTCACAATAAAAAGAAAAATGAAACATCTGGTGTTGTGAATATTGTTGACGACCCTTTAGAAAGACAACTCAGTCAGTTTGTAATTCAAAATTTGATTTTGGAAAACAAAACCTCTGATGTTATTGACCTTTCTCATATTGAAAGAACAAAAAAAATGAACCTTTTAGGTGTTATTGGTTATAACATACTGAAAGACTACGAAGTATTTATAGATTTATACTTAAACCAAATTACACTTACTAAAACAGATAGGTTTGGCGAAAAACTAGATAAATATGTTTATCTAGAAAAAATAACAGATAGCATTGATTTCAAATTAAAAAACCATACTATTGTACTCAACGCAACAGTAAATGGTCAAAACTTAAAAATGGGATTGGATAGTGCTGCTGAGCTTAATCAAATAAACAAATCAGTTAGCAAAAAGGTTTTAAAATATTTCCATCCTAAAGAAAGACTCATGCTTACAGGAGCAAGTAATTCCAAAATTGAAGTTTTGGCAGGGAAATTGCATCGTGTTAAATTGAGTGAAACTATTTACTTTGGCCCAATGAACACAATATTGACCAATTTAAGTAAAATGAATGAAGCCTTCGGAACCAAGTTAGATGGTGTTTTAGGCTTTGAGTTTTTTCAGCAGAAAAGAACAATTATAAACTATAAAAAAGAAAAACTTTACTTCGTAAAGCATCCAAATATAAAGGATTGAAATCAGTCATAACATATTTATGCCTTTGCTTTTTAAGCTTAAACCTCGTAGCACAAAATGGCAACACTTTAGGCTACAAAATTGAAGGTGAAGAGGTCGTGTTTACTTTTGATGTTAGAGACTACAAAGAATACACCAATGAGCATACTGGCAGAAAGATGGATTTTAAAGACTTTGACATTGAAAATGTTGTCGTTTCTGGAGAATTCAACCTTTGGTCTAGAGACAAATGGAAAATGAACAAAGTAGGTGAATACACTTATGAATTAAGAAAAAAACTTTCTGATTTTACTGATGAATTTTCTTGGGAGTTTAAGTTTGTAATAAACAATTCGTATTGGGCAGAACCTAGCAACAAGGTATCCAATATTGCTCCAGCAGTTGATAACTACGGAAACAATTACCATACATACAATCTTAAGATTTACACTGCTGTTCCTGATCCAAACGGAAATGCATGTTTTAAATTAAATGGCTATGAGAACGCAAAAAATGTAATCTTAAGTGGAAGTTTTAACCGTTGGGATGAACACTTATTTAAAATGACCAAAACAACTAATGGCTGGGAACTTACCCTAGATTTAAAACCAGGAGAATATCAATACAAGTTTATAGTTGACGGTAACTGGATAGAAGACCCTGACAATCCTTCTAAAAAAAGAAACGAGTATGATGGTTACAACTCTGTCATCAACATACAAGTTCCTGTTACATTCAATCTTTTTGGTTTTAAAAACGCTAACACTGTGATTCTTGCTGGTTCTTTTAATGATTGGAACGAGCACGAAATAAAAATGACCAAAACCGACAAAGGATGGACATCTACCATACTTCTATCTGGCGGAAAACATCACTACAAATACATTGTTGATGGCGAGTGGATTGTTGACCCAAACAACTCTATAAAAGAATATGATGGTTATGGACACATTAATTCTGTAAAAATGGTTAGATAATTAACCCAACACTTGCAATTTAGCAAATCGTAACAACAGCTTTTTCACACCTCCATTTTCAAAATTGATTTCTGCTTTTGTATCAGCGCCTTGACCTTCAATTTTAAGCACTTCGCCTTTACCAAACCTAATATGCTCCACAATATTTCCTACAGTAAGTTTACCATCAAACAGATTCACTCCATCGCTTGTGGTTTTTGATATAGGTTTCAATTTAGGTGGAGCTACAAACTTAGGAGGCTTGTTTTCAGATTTTCGCTTAATAGGTTTCTTAAAACGAATTTTATCAGGTTCAACATCACCAAAAATATCAGGATTCAACATAGGGTTTTGCCTTGGGTCGTTTACTGGAGTTAATACCTCTAAGTACTGATCATCAATTTCTTCAATAAATCGACTTGGTTCAGCATCAATTAATTTTCCCCAACGGTACCTCGAAAGTGTATAGGTTAAGTAAGCTTGCTTTTCTGCTCTAGTTAATGCCACATAAAACAAACGTCGCTCCTCCTCTAGTTCACTACGCGTATTCATGCTCATGGCACTCGGAAATAAGTCTTCTTCCATACCTACAATATACACATAAGGGAACTCCAAACCTTTAGCCAAGTGAATGGTCATTAATGCTACTCTATCGTCGTCACCTGTGTCATTATCTAAATCGGTAGCTAGAGCAACATCTTCTAAAAACTCGGTTAAAGAACCTGTAGTGTCTGCCAATTCTTTTTGTTCTTCAACAAAATCCTTAATACCATTTAAAAGTTCTTCAATGTTCTCCATTCTAGCGATACCTTCAGGAGTACCATCTTTATTGAACTCTCTTATCAATCCGCTAGCTTTAGTGACGTGTTCAGCAAGTTCAAAAGCATTAGCATTTTGGTTCATGACCTGAAAACTCTCAATCATAGTTACAAAATCCTGAAGTTTGCCTTTTGTACCAGAGTTGATTTTTATATCAACCTTATCCAGGTTTTGTAATACTTGAAATATTGAACGGTTATAACCATTTGCCGCAACCACCAATCTATCAATAGTGGTTTGCCCAATACCTCGTGCAGGAAAATTAATCACACGTTTAAGCGCTTCCTCATCGGCTGGATTAATAATCAACCTTAAATACGAAAGTACATCTTTAATCTCTTTACGTTGGTAAAAGGATAAACCTCCATAAATTCGGTATTCAATTCCTCGTTTTCGAAGCGCATCTTCCATAGCACGCGATTGCGCATTGGTACGATACAGTATGGCAAAATCTTTATTTTTAAGCTGATTATTCATCTTATTCTCAAAAATAGAACTCGCCACATAACGACCTTCGTCACCATCGGTCATTAAACGGTTAACCTTTATTTTAGGACCTTCATCATTAGCTGTCCAAACTACTTTATCTAGCTTGGTTTGGTTTTTATCAATAATAGAGTTTGCTGCATTAACAATGTTTTTTGTAGAACGGTAATTTTGCTCTAACCTAAACACTTTTACATCATCATAATCGCGTTGAAAATTCAAGATGTTATTAATGTTTGCACCACGAAACGCATATATACTTTGCGCATCATCACCAACCACACATATATTTTGAAAACGATCAGAAAGCGCTCTTACAATCAAATACTGCGAATGGTTGGTATCCTGATACTCATCAACCAAAATATATCTAAAACGATCTTGATATTTGGCAAGCACATCAGGAAAACGAGTTAAAAGCTCATTGGTCTTCAACAATAAATCATCAAAGTCCATAGCACCTGCCTTAAAGCATCTCTCTACATAGTTTTTATAAATATCACCTAATCTTGGTCGTCGAGCAGCAGTATCAGCTTCAATAAGCTCTGGATTGTTAAAATAGGCTTTAACTGTAATTAAGCTGTTTTTATACGAAGAAATTCTAGATCTTACTTGCTTGTACTTATATACATCTTTATCAAGATTCATTTCCTTAATGATTGAAGAAATCAATCGATCAGAGTCCTGTGTGTCGTAAATTGTAAAGTTACTTGGATAACCTAACCTATCGGCTTCAAACCTTAAAATTTTAGCAAAAACCGAGTGAAATGTTCCCATCCAAAGGTTTTTAGCTTCGCTATTTCCAACTATATCTGCAATACGCGATTTCATTTCGCGAGCAGCTTTATTTGTAAAGGTTAATGACAAAATATTAAACGCATCAACGCCTTGACTCATTAAATACGCTATTCTATAAGTAAGCACACGTGTTTTCCCTGAACCTGCTCCTGCTATTACAATCATAGGTCCATCTTTTTGCAATGTAGGTGCTAATTGCGCATCATTTAACTGACTTAAATACTTCTCCAATTCAATTTCATTTTAAAATGTGAAAATAACCAATGTTACTTAGTTACATAAACAGTTTTATTAATAATTATAAACAATTAAAGTATTGTAAAAAGGCTTTGACAAATTTTAAATATATTTAGAGTTCAAAACGTAAATAGATACTTCATGAAATTTCTACCAGCTTTATGTTGCCTTATCATTTCAAGCGCATTTTCGCAAACAACTTTAGAACAAGATATTATTGATATTGAACCAAAAGTTATTGAATGGAGACATCATTTTCATCAAAATCCTGAATTATCAAACCGAGAATTTAAAACTGCTGAAAAAATTGCTGAACACTTAAAATCTTTAGGGTTTGAAGTGCAAACAGGAGTCGCAAAAACAGGAGTTGTAGGCATTTTAAAAGGTGACCTTCCAGGAAAAGTAGTGGCGCTTAGAGCTGATATTGATGCTTTACCTGTTACCGAAAGAAATGATTTACCCTTTAAATCGGAAGTTAGAGATACCTTTTTAGGTACTGAAACTGGAGTAATGCATGCTTGCGGACACGATACGCACATTTCAATTTTAATGGGAGTTGCTGAAGTATTTTCAAAACATAAAGACAAGATTAAAGGTACCATTAAATTTATTTTTCAACCTGCTGAAGAAGGTCCTCCTCCTGGAGAAGAAGGCGGAGCATCTTTAATGGTTAAAGAAGGTGTTTTAGATAACCCAAAAGTGGATGCTATTTTTGGACTTCATATTAATTCTGCTACTCCTGTTGGTACCATAAAATACAAACCTGGAGGTATGATGGCTGCTGTAGAGCGTTTTGTAGTGAATGTAAAAGGCAAGCAAACTCACGGTTCGCAGCCTTGGGGAGGAGTTGACCCTATTTACATTTCTGCTAAAATTATTGATGGCTATCAAAGTATCATCAGTAGAGAATCTAATTTATTGGTTGAACCTGCTGTTATTACTGTTGGCAAAATTACAAGTGGTGTACGTTTTAATATTATTCCTGAAAGCGCTGAACTTATTGGGACTGTTAGAACCCTAGATGCTGATATGCGAACCAAAATCATTACGCGAATGACCGAAATGACTGAAACCATCGCCAAAGCTTATGGTGGTGAAGCAACTATTGAGTTTCAAGAAAACACACTTGTTACCTATAACGACCCAGATTTAACCTCACAAATGTTACCTTCGCTGGAAAAAGCAGCAGGAAAAGATAATGTTAAACTTATGAAAGCAGTTACAGGAGGTGAAGACTTCTCTTATTTTCAAGAGGTTGTTCCTGGGCTTTACTTTTATTTAGGCGGAATGACACCAGGAAACACTGAAGCGTTTCCTCACCATACTCCAGATTTCAAAATTGATGACAATGGATTGATTTTGGGTGTTAAAGCCATGACATACTTAGCATTAGACTACTTAAACAATTAATAATGAATACGTTTTTAGATTTTATAAGCAGCATAAGCTGGTGGATGTGGATGTTAATCGTTTTAGCTTTAGTTGCTATAAGAGACATCTTTTTACAAAGAAAACACACCATAAGCCATAATTTCCCTGTTATTGGGCATTTTAGATATATTTTAGAACGCATTGGTCCTGAACTTAGACAATATCTTGTAGCAAACAATAGAGAAGAATTACCTTTTAACCGAATTGAACGAGGTTGGATTTATGCGTCTGCTAAAAAAGAAAATAACTACGAAGGGTTTGGAACTGATAGAGATATTTATTCGCATCATCACATCTTTATCAACAATGCAATGATGCCTTATAAAATTGAAAAAGACCATCCTAATGCTGTTGACAAAACGTTTTTACCTTGTGCAAAAGTTATTGGTGCTTACAACAAGCGAAAAAAACCGTTTAGACCTGCGTCTGTAATTAATGTTTCTGCTATGAGTTTTGGTTCTTTATCTGCCAAAGCAGTTGAATCTCTCAACAAAGGTGTTCATATAGCTGGAGCCTACCACAATACAGGTGAAGGTGGTTTGTCTCCTTACCACTGTAATGGTGGTGATGTCATGTTTCATTTTGGAACAGGCTATTTTGGAGTAAGAGATAGCGATGGTAACTTTTCAATGGAAAAATTAGTGCAGTTAGTTAATGATAATCCACATGTAAAAGCCATAGAAATTAAACTATCTCAAGGTGCAAAACCTGGAAAAGGTGGTGTACTTCCTGGAGCAAAAATCACTGAGGAAATTGCACGCATACGTCATGTAGAAGTTGGTAAAGACGTGTTATCACCTCCTAACCATTCAGCATTTTCTAACGTTCCTGAAATGGTTGACTTTATTGAAGCCATTGCTGAAGCAACAGGTTTGCCTGTAGGTATAAAAGCTGCTATTGGAAAACTAGACCAATGGGAAGAACTTGCTGATATAATGAAAACCAAAGGTCATGGACCAGACTTTATAACTGTTGATGGTGGCGAAGGTGGTACAGGTGCTGCTCCACCAAGTTTTGCAGACCACGTTTCATTACCTTGGGTTTATGGCTTTAGCGATTTATACAAACTATTTCAGAGAAAAGGTTTAAGTGAGCGTATTGTTTTTATTGGAAGTGGAAAACTAGGATTTCCTGCAAAAGCTGCAATGGCTTTTGCTATGGGAGTTGACTGTATTAACGTTGCCAGAGAAGCCATGATGAGTATTGGTTGTATCCAAGCACAAATTTGCCATACCAATCATTGTCCTAGTGGTGTTGCCACCCAAAGCAAATGGCTACAAAGTGGTATTGATGTAACTTTAAAGTCACATCGATTAGCACAATATTTTAAAACCTTTAGAAAAGAGTTTATAGAAATTACACATTCCGCAGGTTACGAGCATCCTTGTCAGTTTAAAATGAGTGATATTGATATAAATGTAGACGACCATAACCTGTCTAAAGAATTAGATTTAACCTATCACTACGAAAAAACTCCTGTGCCTTTTAAAAGTATGCAAGATTTAAAAGATTGCATATATTTGGGAGGTCAATATAAAAACCAAAATACCTAACCTAACTAAAACACTATGGAAGTTGAAAAAATATTTGAAGTATTATTGTATGCTGTTCCTGCCCTAATTACTGGAATGATTGCTTATTACTTTTTTAAAGAACACACTAAAAACGAAGATGGTAGAAGACGCTTTTTATTACATAAAGACATACAAGTAAACACACTTCCTATCCGCTTACAAGCCTATGAAAGAATGGCTTTGTTTTTAGAGCGTATTACACCTTCAAAACTACTAATTAGAGTTATTCCAAACTCCTCAAATAAAGAAGATTACGAATCTTTAATTATAGCAACTATCGAACAAGAGTTTGAGCATAATTTATCACAACAAATCTACATGACTGATGAATGCTGGAACATTATTGCAGCAGCAAAAAACGCCACTATTCAACTGATAAGAAAAGCAAGTCTTTTAGAAAAAACTGACACTGCCAATAAACTTAGAGAAGTTGTTTTAACCGAAATGATGGAAAAGCGAGCTCCTAGTGACGCTGCATTATCTTACATAAAACAAGAAGTAAGCGACATGTGGTAAAACTCCACTACCTTTCATTTCTTGCTTTTGCATAATCATAACCTAATTGCCACCATTTAGTCATCAAGCGCTTACTGAAAATTAAGGAGTTTTCAGTAAGGTCTGTTGGTGTATAGTACAAATTCAGCTTTACGCCTTTATTTCGTGCTGCAAGCTTGCCTATAACTATATCATTACGCTCCACTTGGTTAAGCAAATGCCCAAATAGGTTAATCATTAAGGAAAATGGGTTTTTACCCAACACCTTCAACCTATCCATTTGTTCAGCTTCTAAAACAATAGCATCAATTTCAGTTGCTCCACGCTGTATAGCCTCGCGTATTGGTACTACACAACCCAAACCACCATCAGCATATTCATAACCGTTCACTTTAGCTAAAGACATAAACGGTATATAATTGCAAGAAATCCATATCCAATTACAAAACTCTTCATACGAGTAGTCGTTAATAGACTTGTACTCTACTGTGTTTTTAGAAAGGTTAGATACAGTCACCACAACATCCTCTTTGGTGTCTTTTATCTTTAAAAACTCTTCTTTAGTAAAATTCTTCCTAATATTCCTCCTTAGTGATTTACTCTCTCCAAAGGTGCGTTTCATTCGAATAAACTGCCATAAAGAGTTCACAAAATCAATAGACACAAACTCCCTTCCATCTTTTTCACGCTGCACAAAAGGACTTACACTAAAAATATCACTCTGTTGCACATTAGTAAAAATATCATACAGCTTACCAATATCGTTGACAGCCAAATGAGGTATTAACAAACTTCCTGTAGAAGTTCCCAAATACATATCGTAAGTTTTCCCCTGACCCTCAATAAGGTACTGCGCAACTCCTCCTGCATACGCACCTTTACTTCCGCCACCTGATATAACTAATGCTCGCATTTTATTTGTTTTCTGCTCGTTTTAGACTTCCAAAATACAAAAAATCAAGTTTTATCTTTCAAGTATTAGAATTATATTCGTTACCATGAATACCAATCTTCAAACACCTATAGATTACCTTAAAGGCGTTGGACCAAATCGAGCCGATTTACTTCGTAAAGAGCTTGGTATTCACACCTATCAAGACCTAATCAACTTATTTCCAAATCGATACATAGACCGAACTCAATATTACAAAATCAACCAACTGCAACGCAACAACGCTGACGTACAGGTTATTGGAAAAGTTACTAGCTTTAAAGAAATCGCTCAAAAAAGAGGTAAACGACTAGTTGCCACGTTTCAAGATGATACTGGAGTTATGGAATTGGTTTGGTTTAGAGGTCAAAAATGGATTAGAGACAGTATAAAACCAAACACAACTTATGTGATTTTTGGAAAAACCAATTGGTTTAATGGCACATTTAGCATGCCTCACCCTGAAATGGAACTGCTTGAAGAACACGAAAAGAATTTGCGCTCTGCAATGCAACCTATTTATCCTTCAACTGAAAAGCTATCCAACAAAGGCATCACCAACAGAGTAATTAGTAAAATTATGCAGAATCTGTTCCTGGAAACCAAAGGCAGATTTTCAGAAACTTTATCTGAAAATTTACTTTCAGAACTTAAATTGCTCTCAAAAAGCGAAGCACTTTTTAACGTGCATTTTCCAAAAAACCAAGAGCTATTATCACGTGCTCAATTCCGATTAAAATTTGAAGAATTATTCTACATTCAACTGCAGCTTATTCTTAAAAATCTAATCCATAAATCAAAAATAAAAGGCTTTCCATTTGAAAAAGTTGGCGACTATTTCAACATCTTTTTTAAGGAACATTTACCCTTTGAATTAACCAATGCTCAAAAGCGAGTTCTCAAAGAAATTAGAGCCGATTTAGGCAGTAATGCACAAATGAACCGATTATTACAAGGTGATGTTGGTTCTGGGAAGACCATAGTTGCGCTAATGTCAATGTTAATCGCACTTGACAACGGTTTTCAAGCTTGTTTAATGGCTCCAACTGAAATTTTGTCAGTTCAGCACTATAACGGTTTATCAGAGTTTTGTAACAAACTGAATATCAGTATAAAATTATTAACTGGCTCAAGTAATACTTCAGAACGAAAAGAAATCCATGAAAATCTTGAAAATGGCAATTTACAGATTTTAATTGGCACTCATGCACTGCTTGAAGATAAGGTAAAATTTAAAAATTTAGGGCTTGCAATTATAGACGAGCAACATCGATTTGGAGTCGAGCAAAGAAGCAAATTATGGAGGAAAGGCCCAGAGGCATCTTCTAATAATGAAAGGGCAACTACTCCTCCACACATTTTAGTGATGACTGCAACACCAATTCCGCGAACTTTAGCAATGTCGGTTTATGGTGATTTAGACATCTCAGTAATTGACGAATTACCTCCAGGAAGACAGTCTATAAAAACAGTACATCGTTACGATAAAAACAGACTTCGTGTGTTTCAGTTTATAAGAGATGAAATTAAAAAAGGCAGACAAGTGTATGTGGTATATCCATTAATTCAGGAAAGTGAGAAAATGGATTACAAAGACCTCATGGATGGTTACGAAAGCATTTCTAGAGACTTTCCTATGCCAGAATACCAAATCTCCATTGTACACGGAAAGATGAAACCAGCCGATAAGGATTACGAAATGCAACGTTTTGCTAAAGGCGAAACACAAATTATGGTAGCCACTACAGTAATTGAGGTTGGTGTAAACGTTCCTAATGCCTCTGTTATGGTTATTGAAAGTGCTGAACGCTTTGGGTTATCGCAATTACACCAGTTAAGAGGTCGTGTTGGTCGTGGTGCCGAACAAAGCTATTGCATTTTAATGACGAGCCATAAACTAAGTAACGACAGTAAACTACGCTTAGAAACCATGACCAGAACCAGTGATGGTTTTGAAATTGCCGAAGTAGACCTTAAACTTCGTGGTCCTGGTGATATTATGGGAACCCAACAAAGCGGTGTACTCAACCTTAAAATTGCCGATATTGTTAAAGACAAAGACATCTTACAAAGCGCTCGCTTTTATGCTAAACGCGTTTTAAACAGCGACCCAACTCTAGGCTTACCAGAACACAAAGTGCTACTCCACACCTACAGGCAATTGAGCAAATACAAAAACATGTGGAATTACATTAGCTAAAAAAAGCCCAACTAAAATGCTGGACTTAAAAAACATAACTGCTCGTTTTTAATTGATTGATTGTCTTAAAATTAGACCATTACCTACCTCACTGCTGTTAGCAATTTGTTAAAGTACTGAATACAACTGTTAATTAACGCTTTTTTAAGAATACATCTGTTAATAACAATTTATAAGATAACTATATGACTGTCAGATAAAAAAACTAAATTCGTCGAGAGTTGATATGGATAGTTAAAACTATTCATATCTTTATTATTGGCTTTAATTTAAACGAAATGCCTTGCTACAAAGAATTTCCCGAACAAGTAAAAAACCTATCATCTGAATTTATGGATGATAATAAATTGTCGTTATCTGAAATTAAGAATGATTATTATGTGCGCTTTTCGAGTAATGATTGGAATGTTGTTTTCTTATGTGAATATGGAGCGATTGAGGTAAACTTAATCAATATAAAAGACGGTTATCAGTATGAATTAAGCTCAATATTCGAGGATTTAAAACCTGAATCTAATATGATTCAAGAATTCGCTAAAAATGCTTGGAGTTCCGAAGATTCTATAGAATTTTGGATTGAAGTTTTGACTGAATTCTATCCTTTTTTTATAAAACAATATAAAAATCTGAAAGAACAAATTTCTAAACACAGAACTAGAAGTTATTTGCTAATTGAATTTGCACTCAAGAACGGTTCTAAATCATTAAAATCTGAATTTACTTGGAGTAATGACAATTGGATTGAAAAAGCATCGAAAGAATATATTAAGAAAAAAAACTAAGCACAACAATGGCTATAAATAATTGCTTGGTTTTTCACATTTCTAAAAATCCTGTAACTACTCACAACCATAGCTGTTGTGGATAATTGTCCCAATCAATACCTAATGAATTGAAAAAATTCTTAATCATATCAGGAATTATAATAGTTAGTTTGGAAATAGCTATTTATTTATTTTGGTACAAGGAATTATATAATATCGAATTTTTTGTTTTAACTGGACTTTGTCATTTTGCTCTAACTTCCATAGTATTCGGAATTATGACTGAGATACGACCGAAAATCAAGAGGAAACTAATTATCAATATTTCTTTTGGCATTTTCGCATTTTTATTTTTAATTATTTTTTTGAATACCAACAGAATACAAAATCGAATTGATAAAGAAGGAATTTACATTAAAGGTATCGTTGTAAAAAAAGAATATGGCGCAAAAAGTCCGCCATGGTTAACAACAAACTTTAAATATGATGGTAAAACTTATAAGTCAAATTTGTCAATAACTGACTCAAATGAATTTGAAAAGATTGAATTAACCGATTCAGTTTTGATTAAATTCATAAAAGAGTACCCAAAAATGAATAGAACTGAAAAACTCTTAAATAAATAGTAACTATTAGCAATACGCTGTATAATTAATTTACTAATTCTAGTTTTCTTTCAAACATTCCAAATCAACCTATTCTTATTTCCATATTCAATTTAGTACCTTTAAGCATTAATTATCTGTTATGCTTACAAAAAAAGAACAAGGCTTTAGTATCTTATTTTTTATCATTGTTATTGCTGAGCTTATTTGCAGTAGTATTGAAAGCCTAAATGGGTTGCATTATGTTACCAAACCAGCTATTTTGGTGTCGCTTATCGCCTATTTTTTAACAAGCAGTAATCACCTCAACAAAACCTTAAAGCTACTTACCTTATTTGCCTTACTGTTTTCTTTGCTTGGTGATGTGTTGTTAATGTTTGTTCACAAATCAGAAGGTTATTTTATGTTTGGGCTTATCGCGTTTTTACTAGCTCATATTATGTACATCATAGTATTTTTAAAACATAAAAACCCAAACAAAAACCCTTATGTATTTACACTTATAGCTTTGCTGTATGCTGCAATACTGTTTTATATAATGTTTGATGGTCTTGGAGACATGCTGTATCCTGTAACGGTTTATATGCTAGTAATTTTAACTATGGCTGCAACTGCGTTTTTAAGACAAGGTAAAGTGCTACCTTTAAGCTATACGCTTGTATTTTTAGGCGCATTGCTGTTTATGCTTTCTGATAGCATTTTGGCACTCAATAAGTTTTACAAACCCTTACCATTATCGAACATCAGTATTATGCTAACGTATGCTTTGGCACAGTATTTCATAGTGTTAGGTTTACTAAAAAACAAATAATTTTAAACTAGTGTAACAACTCACCTTTTATAGCTACATATAGTCAACTAACTGATTGAAATTTGGACAAACAACTTGAACATAGTTTTGTAGAACAGCTTGAAAAGCATCAGAACATTGTACACAAAGTCTGCAGATTATACACCAATAATCAAGAGGCGCACAATGATTTGTTTCAAGAAATAACTATACAATTATGGAAAGCCTATCCTAAGTTTAGAGGCGACTCTAAATTTAGCACATGGATGTATAGAGTTGGCTTAAATACAGCAATAACGTTGTACCGAAAATCTAAACGCTCCATACAAACACAGGAGTTTGAGAGTATTCAGTTTAAAATAAAATCGGAAGAATACGACGACACCGAAGAACAACAACTAAAGTTATTGTACAAAGCAGTCCACCAATTAAACGACATTGAAAAGGCACTGGTGTTTTTATACTTAGAAGATAAAAATTACAGTGAAATAAGTGAAACTCTGGGAATTACTGAGGTAAATGCAAGAGTGAAGATGAACAGAGTGAAAACAAAACTAAAAACAATATTAAATCCGTAAGCTTATGGATGAGTTAGAATTATTAAAGAAAGACTGGAAAAAGGGAGAAGACAGCTACCCAAAGTTGACTTACAATGAGATTTATAAAATGATATTAAAAAAATCATCATCTATTGTCAAGTGGATTTTTATTATCAGTCTTTTAGAATTTGCATTTTGGACAGGAATAAGTTTCTTGTTAAAAGACAATAAGAACGCTAAACATTTTGACGAGTTAGAAAGCGACTTTTTACTCATACCATTTGCTATTTTAGGTTATGTGGTTTTGGCGTATTTCTTTTATCTATTCTATAGAAACTACCGCAGAATTTCTGTAACTGACAGTGCAAAAGTACTTATGGAAAACATCCTAAAAACCAGACGTACTGTAAAGCAATATGTAGCTTTTAACCTTATTTTTATGATTGCCTCAGCAGTTATAGCGTTGTATATTGAATTTAGCCAAAACGAAGATGTTATTTCTAAGGTAGAACTAGCTTCGGCAAATGGTGAAGCCTTTACATTCTACGCTAAAATTATAGGACTAACCATAGTTACTCTAGGTGGCGCAATACTAGTGTTACTTGGGTTTTACTGGCTTATTTATGGTATTTTACTCAAACGTCTTAACAACAACTACAGAGAGCTTAAAAAGCTGGAAGTATAGTTAAAAACAAGTTCAAAACAATAAAAGAGATTACCTAAAACTACCACTCACGTAGTTTGTTGAGTTCTTCTTGTGCTTGTAGTTCCTCTTGGGAAATCACCTTTAAAAACGAAGGATGTTGCTCAATAGCGTATTCTATTTTTTCAACAATTTCAGCAATACTTTCGTTATCGTAATCAATCTCCAAAGGTGCTTTTATTTCCATGCTTTGTAAGATGTTTTTCTTTTTAATACGCAATCCTTTTTTATCAAAAGAGCGTCTAAAACCATCAATTACAATAGGCACAACAACAGGTTTGTATTTTTTAATAATGTGCGCTGTTCCTTTTCTAATAGGCTTGAAAGGTGTTGTGGTTCCTTGCGGAAATGTAACAACCCAACCATCATCTAAGGCTTTTCCAATATTAGAAATATCGCTCATTTTAACCTGTCGGTTAACATCTTGTCCTTCTGCTCTCCATGTGCGCTCAATACTTACCGAACCTACATACGCCAAAATTTTTGGCAACAAACCAGATTTCATGGTTTCCTTTGCAGCAACGTAGTAAATGTTCAGCTTAGGATTCCATAAATAACCTACATTTTTAATATTGTCTATTCTTCCACTTAAACTCGCATTGAACACGTGAAACATAGCCACAACATCTGCAAAATAGGTTTGATGATTAGAAATAAACAACACATTGGCATCAGGAAGACTCTTGATAACCTCAGAGCCTTCAATTTTAAGTTCATTAAAACCTCTAAAGCGTCTGTGAGTCATTGCGCCTAAGATTCTAATGAGCCATTTTTTCAAAAAAAGAATATGTCCGAAAGGATTTTTTTTAAATAATCCCATAGATTTTTATTAGTTAGTAAGCTACAAATGTAAGAAAACTGTTATTTTATAACACTTGTTTTAACAAGTCTTTTAACTCGCTAAGCATCATCGCAGTGGCTCCCCAAACAATATGATTGTTCAATTTATAGGCAGGAACTTCAACATTTACTTTGTAAGAGGTTGGTACAGAAGTTTTAATCATTGTGCTATCATCTAAAAAATGAGACAGCTCAACTTCAATCAAATCTTCAACCTCTTCTTCTTGTTTTATAAAACTAGGCATTGTGGTAGTGATTCCAAAAAACGGAAACACAGTAAAGTTACTTGGTGGTATATACATTGGCGTTAACGCTCGCAACACTTTTATGCTCTGCTCCAAAACACCAACCTCTTCTCGTGTTTCTCTTAAAGCAGTAAATTCTAATGACGCATCGTCTTCTTCAAACTTTCCTCCAGGAAATCCTACTTGAGCCGAATGCACACCTTTGTAGGTTTTTCTTAAAATTAACAACAGTTTTGCGTTTTGCTTGGTATCAGGATAAAATAATGCCATAACACCAGCGTGCTTGGAGTTTTTCATGGCTTCTTTTTGCTTTGCCATAAGCTCCAAACGATAAGGAGGCGACATTTTAATTTGTGAAGCTTCTCCTGGTAGTGGTAGATTTTTTATTTTTGAAACAGAATCTAAAAACGCATTAAAATTCATTATGAGAATTCTTTTATTGGTTTGCCTTTGTTTTGCCTTAACGAACTGTGAAGATAAAAAATCTTCTAAAAAAAATAATACAATACCTTCAACAGATACTACAGAAACCAAAAAAGAACCTCCAAAAACCGATACTATTGTTGAGCCAGAAAGAGAATTTCCTTATCTAACCGATGAGAATGCTATGGAGTTTTTCTTGGAGTACGAAAAGCACAACAAAGAAAACAAAGTACGAATTACGACAGATTTTGGCACAATAGACATCTTATTATTTAACGAAACTAAATTCCATAGAGCCAATTTTATCTTTCTTACCAAACAAAGCTATTTTGACGACACACAATTTTACCGAGTAGTCAACAACTTTATTATACAAGGTGGAAGCACTGACGACCCTGATGTTATGAACAAACGAAAAGACATTGGTCGCTACCTCTTACCTACTGATACCAAACGTGGTTTTAGACACGACAGAGGTGTGGTGAGCATGCCAAGTAGCGAAATTGAGAATCCTTACAAATTGGCATCACCTTATGAGTTTTTTATTGTTCAAAAACCTGGTGGTTCTTACCATTTGGATGGAGACTATACCATTTTTGGAAAAGTAATAAATGGAATGGACGTAGTAGATAAAATCGCAGCACAGGAAACCGATGAAGCCGAATGGCCATTGCATAATATATACATTAAAAAGGTAGAAATTATAAAATAATTAAGACTTCATTTTATAGATTTTTAATACCTTCCGCAGCATAATACTAAACTACTTTCTAAATGAAAAAACACAATTTTTCTACGCACATTAAAACTTTGGGTTTATGTGCTTTAATCTCTTTTACAGCTTGTAAAGAAGAGAGCCAACAACAAAATGATGACGTTGCCATGAGTGATAATATTTTACTACAAGAATGGACAGGTCCTTACCAAGGCGTTCCTGCATTTGACAAAATGAAGGTTGAGGACATTAAAGAAGCTATGGAAACAGGTATGGAATTAGGTTTAAAAGACATTGAAGCTATTGCCAACAATCCTGAACCTCCAACTTTTGAAAACACTATAGTTGCTATGGAGCGTTCTGCTGAAGAGTTAGACCGAGTATCACGTTACTATGGTATTTTTAGTAGTAATGTATCTTCGCCTGAGTTTAGAGCAATTCAAGCAGAGTTAGCACCTAAACTATCAGATTACCAATCTAAAATTTCGCAAAACGAAAAGTTATTTCAACGTATTAAAGCGGTTTATGATGCGTCACAAAAAACGCCTTTAGGTGACCAAGAGCAACGTGTTGTAGATTTAACCTACAAGCAGTTTGAAATGAATGGTGCCAACCTTGATGCTGCTAAAAAAGCACGTTACGCTGAAATCAACAAAGAATTATCGTCATTGTACACCAAATTCTCTAATAATGTTTTACATGACGAAGAAAACTATGTGACTTACTTGAACAAAGACCAATTAGGAGGACTTTCGGATGGGTTTATAAAATCTGCTGCTAAAATCGCTACAGATAAAGGTCATGAAGGTAAGTATGCCATTACAAACACACGTTCGTCAATGGACCCTTTCCTTACCTACTCTACCAACCGAGAGTTACGCAAACAAGTTTGGGAAAACTACTACTCGCGTGGAGACAATGGTGACGAATACGACAACAACCAAATTATTGCTGAGATTTTAAAACTACGTAAAGAGCGTGTAGCACTTTTAGGTTATGACAATTATGCTGAGTGGAGATTACAAGATCGAATGGCAAAAACTCCTGAAAACGCTATGGATTTAATGCTAAAAGTTTGGCCTGCTGCAACAGCAAGAGTTAAAGAAGAGGTAGCAGACATGCAAGCTGTAGCTAATGAAAATGGTGATAATATTACTATTGAACCTTGGGACTACCGTTACTATGCTGAAAAAGTTCGTAAAAAGAAATACGATTTAGATAGCGATGAAGTAAAGCAATACCTTCAATTAGATAAGTTAACCGAAGCAATGTTTTTTGTAGCTGGAGAATTGTTTAATTACAAATTCACTCCTGTTGAAGAAGGCTCAGTTCCTGTATTTAACGAAGATGTAAACGTTTGGGAAGTTACTGATAAAGATTCAGGAAAGCATATTGGTCTTTGGTATTTAGACCCTTTTGCTCGTGAAGGTAAACGTTCAGGTGCTTGGGCAACTACTTACAGAAGTTACACGTCATTTGATGGAGAAACTAATGTATTAGCATCTAACAACTCTAACTTTGTAAAACCTGCTCCAGGAGAAGCAGTATTAGTGTCTTGGGATGATGCAACAACATTTTTCCATGAGTTTGGACATGCTTTACACTTCTTTGCTGCTGATGTGAAGTATCCAACCTTACAAGGTGGTGTTAGAGATTATACCGAGTTTCAATCGCAGTTGTTAGAGCGTTGGTTATCTACTGACAAGGTGATTAATCAATTCTTGGTACACCACGAAACAGGAAAACCAATGCCTGCTGAATTGGTTGAAAAAATCAAAAAAGCTTCGACGTTTAACCAAGGTTTTGGTACGACGGAATATTTAGCTTCTGCATTAATTGATATGAAATTACACTTAGCTGATCCAACCAATATAGATATTGATAAGTTTGAGCGTGAAACTTTAGACGAACTTGGTATGCCAAAAGAATTACCAATGCGTCATAGAACACCTCACTTTGGACACGTATTTTCTGGTGAAGGTTATGCTACTGCATATTATGGTTACATGTGGGCAGATGTATTAACTAGTGATGCATCAGAAGCTTTTGCTGAAGCTCCAGGTGGTTTTTATGATGAAGCAGTTGCTGAAAAATTGGTGAAGTATTTATTTGCTCCTAGAAACGCAATGGATCCTGCTGAGGCTTACAGACTATTTAGAGGTCGTGATGCTAAAATTGAAGCATTAATGCGTGATAGAGGATTTCCTGTGCCGCAAAACTAAACATTAATATAATTTCCCGTTATCCTGTTTTTCAAATAGGATAATGGGAATGTTTTAAGGTTTATATATCTAAACATATGAAAAAAATTAATCTTTTGATTATTTTTAGCTTTACATTTAATATGGTTGCTCAAGACGGCTCCGATATTAAATATGTTAAAATATCTAATCTTGACACTTCATATATTGGCAAAATAGTTCATTTGGATTTTTACAATCGTTCATTCGCTGGGTTAAAGTATTTTAGTGAAAATTTAACTGATAAAGTTACAATTGAGCTAGACAATAAAAAGATAGATTTTTTGGAGTACAGAAACGACACTGGTCACAATAATTGGTTTTCCGAACAATATCTTGAATCTATTGAATTTGTTGATGAGCTTAAAATTAGAATCACTATGTGCAAGATTGAAGATATTACACCTAACTATGTAAAAGTTATTTTGTTTTTGCAGTACAAAGAAAAAAATGGACGGTTAAATTATAAAAATCCAAATAGAATAAAATATAGTTTTCCTAGAGAAATATTGACCGAAGTATTAGTTTTAAATTAAAAACAATATCTAAAATGTTAACTAGCATCAACCCAAAACTCCCTATGCGTGACAAAAAAGCCACTAAAGTTTTTTACATAGAAAAATTAGGGTTTAAAGAATTTGGTAGTGTTGACTATGAAGGTTATCTAATATTAGAAAAAGACAATATCCAAATTCATTTTTTCGAGTTCAAAAATCTTAATCCAGAAGAAAATTATGGTCAAGTTTATATTAGAACCGAAAATATCGATAATTTTTATCAGTCGTTATTAGACAATAAAGTTAGAATACATCCAAACGGACAGTTGGAAATTAAACCATGGAAACAAAAAGAATTTTCAATACTTGATCCTGACAGTAATCTATTAACCTTTGGACAAAGCCTATAAGCATCTAACTATGCTTTATCTTCTTTATACAAACTAGGTAAGCTTATTTTCAACTTAACAGCTAAAAGCCGAATAACAATTACAACTACTCCTGCTATTACAAACACAAAGTTAGAGTCGGTTAAAAACTCACTAAGCAAGAAATAAGTGAGTCCTCCCAAAATACAAGCTGTAGCATAAATTTCTTTTCTAAAAATCACAGGTATTTCGTTACATAAAATATCTCTTATCACACCACCAAAGCAAGCTGTCATGGTTCCTAGCGCAATACAAATTATAGGATGCAAACCAATGGTTAAGCCTTTTTCAATTCCAACCACAGTGTAAAGTCCAATACCAATAGTATCAAACAAAAAAAGTGACGTTCTTAAATAGTTAATATAGTTTTTAAAAAGAATAGCAAATAAGGTTGCTCCTAAAATAACATACACGTAAGTCATATTAATCATCCAAGACACAGGAGTTTGCCCAATAAGTGTATCTCTTAAAGTTCCACCACCAACAGCAGTTACAAATGCTATAATAAGTACTCCAAATGGATCCATTCTTTTATTCATAGCGACTAAAACGCCTGAAATAGCAAAAGCAATAGTACCTAGTATGTCAATAACCTGAAAAAACATTACATGCTTTGTGTATAGTAGTTATAGTCTTTAAGTATGGTATCAATAAATTCAATATCATTACCCTGTACTTCTTTAATATCTACAACTTCAATTATTTTCTTACGCAGTTTTATAAGCGTTGTGTAGTCTTTGGCTGCTTTGGCAGTTATAAAAGTGTCTTTAATAATACGTGCATCATTGTCTGACAATTTAATAACCGAAGGATAAGTTGGTGTGTAAGTGTCTTCTAAATCTTCAAGAATAGTATGACTGATATTTACATTATTCTTTAATGAAATTACCGATGTACCAGCAGTCATATCTCCTAAACGCTGACTTTTTTTACTAGTTACGATAGAGATTAATGCCACAATCCCAGACATCATGTTAATATCTACAATCCTAAAAAACCAACGAATCACAAAATCTGCTAATGATGCTTGGTAACCGTCAATTTTTACAACCTTAATTTTCATTATACGTTTTCCTAGTGTTTGACCATCAAGTATAGTTTCAAAAATAAGAGAGTATAAAACAACAGGTAAATAAAAACATGCTTGAATGGCTATTTGAGACCAATGATCCATGTCTTCAATCATTTCATCAATTTCAAAAAGATTAAATGTTAACTGATAAATTACAACGATATAGGCTATCTTAATTATTAAATCTATAATGTATGCCAATATCCTATCTCCAACACTAGCAGCTGTGAAATT
Organism: Meridianimaribacter sp. CL38; assembly: GCF_004328055.1. NCBI lineage: Bacteria > Pseudomonadati > Bacteroidota > Flavobacteriia > Flavobacteriales > Flavobacteriaceae > Meridianimaribacter > Meridianimaribacter sp. CL38. The sequence continues at coordinate 267,642 of NZ_QKWS01000003.1, forward strand.
AATATTTACATTTTGAGTGGTGTTTATTTGTAACTCTACCATTTATTACTTTAATTTGATAGCTTATGAGAGAAGTTGCATTTATTAAACAAAATAAAGAAAAATGGCTCAATTTTGAAAAGGCTATTTTTGGAAAAACCCTTAAAAATCCTGATGAACTTGCATCACTTTATATACACTTAGTAAACGATCTTTCGTATGCTCAAACTTACTATCCCAAAAGTAAAACAATTCTTTATTTAAACAACTTAGCCGCCAAAGCTTTTCAAAAAATTTATAAAACCAAGCGCGAAGACACTAATCGATTTGTGCATTTTTGGAAAATTGAAGTTCCGCTAATTGTTTACCAATATAGACGCTATGTGCTTTATGCCTTTTTAATTTTTGCTGCTTTTGTAGCTATTGGAGCAATTTCTGCAGCACATGATGACACCTTTGTAAGATTAATACTTGGAGACCATTATGTAAACATGACTTTAGAAAACATTGAAGCTGGAGATCCTGTTGCTGTTTATAAAAGTGGGAGTAATTGGGGAAGTTTTATAGGCATTACCTTAAACAATCTTTATGTTGGTATTTGCTCCTTTATCTTTGGAGTTCTTGGAGGTATTGGCACTGTATACTATATGCTACATAATGGTATTATGCTTGGGTCTTTTCAATACTTTTTTTATGATAAAGGTGTGCTTTGGGAAAGCGTAAGAGGTATTTGGATTCATGGTTCTATGGAAATTTTTGCTATTGTTATTGAATGTGCCGCTGGATTAATTTTAGGAGCGAGTATTTTATTTCCAAAAACTTACTCACGAATGACTTCTTTTAAAACAGGTGTAAAAGATGGTGTAAAGATTTTAATCAGCACATTTCCGTTTACTTTTTCAGCAGGTTTTTTAGAAGGTTATGTGACTCGGTATTCTAATACTATGCCCAATTGGTTATCAGTAGGAATTATATTAGTTACCCTTTTTATAATTTCTTACTACTATTTGGTTTACCCATACATTTTAAATAAAAAACTTAAATCGACTTATGGAACTATATAAATCTAGAGGCTTTGGTGAATTCTTTCAAGACACTTTTGCATTTTTAAAGCAAAGTGGAAAACACCTTTTTAAGCATTTTTTTATAGTAAATGGAATTTTCCTCATCATACTCATGGTATTGGGCTACTTTTTTTCAAAGTTTTATACTGACATCGTTTTTGGAGGATTAATGTCTAATAATCCATCAGTGGTTGATGATTACATGAATGAAAACATGGGAATTTTTATAGTACTCATTATTTTGTTTTGTACTGTTGGTTTAATTGCTGGTGTTGTCTCCTATTCGTTTGTTCCTATTTATTTAAAATTATACAGCGAACGTGGTGGTTCTAACTTTGAAACACGTGATATTGTTGACCTATATAAAAAACATATTGGTAAAATATTCATTTTTCTGGTATGCGCTATTTTAGTTAGTATCCCTTTAATGATTGTTTGTGGAGTAGCTATGTTTCTTCTTGTAATTACAATTATTGGTATGCTGCTTTTACCACTTGCTATTGGTTTTGTAGCGTTGTTTTATCAGTCTACTTTTATAGAATATATTGAAGACAAAAAAGGCATTTGGGAATGTTTTGGATATGCTTGGACCTTAATAAGTTCAAAATTTTGGGCTGCAATAGGTAGCGTTGGTATCTTTTTCTTAATGAGCTACATTGTACAAAACATTATTGCTTTAATACCTTACATTTTTGGTATGGCAAGCTTATTTACTACCATAGAACAAGGAGACACAATGAATAACCCACAGGAAATTGCTGGTACAATGACAGTAATGATGATTGCAATTTTCTTATTAACCTTTTTAGTTAGTTCAATACTAAATGTAATTGTTCAACTTAACCAAGGGATTGTGTTTTACAGTTTAAAAGAAGACAATGAAAATATAAACACCAAAAGCGTTATTGATCAAATTGGTTCTGGTGAATAAATTCTTATTTGTACATATTATCCTTTTCTACTTTGGGTCGTTAATTACAGTGTTTGGTATTCCTGCTACTGAAACTGCTTCTGATTCTTTAGTAACTGACAATTCGCCTATTGAAAAACGTCATTTTGAAGAGTTAACCGATAAGTATTCTGGTAACGATTACATTTATGAACGCACAGTAGAACAGTCTGGTTGGTGGACTCGATTTAAACAATGGTTAAGCGATTTGTTTCAAAAACTATTCAATTTAAGTGGTGATGGACAAGCATCATCATTTACCGAGGTTGCTTTAAAAATTTTCTATGTGGTCGTTTTTCTACTGGTAGTGTATTTTATTTTTAGAGCAATTATCAACAAAGAAGGCACTTGGGTGTTTGGAAAATCTTCTGAAAAAAATATTGTTCCGGTTACTGATATTGAAAACAACATTCACGTAGCCGATTTTAAATCGCTTATTGAAATTGCTGAAAGTGAAAAGAATTACAGACTCGCTGTCCGTTATTATTACTTATGGTTGTTACGATCGTTAACCAATGCGCAACTTATTGATTACGATGTAGAAAAAACCGATAGCGACTATCTATACGAATTACAATCAAAAGACAATAGAGATCAATTTTCTTACACCTCTTACTTATATAATTACATTTGGTATGGTGAGTTTGATGTCAACACACAACAGTTTGACAAAGCTAAACATGCATTTACAACCTTTATAAACAACGTAAAAGCATGAACAAAACCATAAAAATATACATAGGTCTTTTAATTTTGCTTTTTGTAGGAGCTATAATTGTTGAGTTTTCTACTCCTCCACCAGTAAACTGGACCAAAACCTATAACGAAAATCAAAAAATACCATATGGTACTTATATTTTACACAACGAATTGGAAACCCTTTTTCCAACCAGTAAAGTGCATGATATAAAGGTTACACCTTATGAGTATTTTGACGATTACTACAGTTGGGAAGATAGCACGTACCTTACTGCTGGAAACTTTATTCAAATTAACGAGTTCTCTCCTACCGATGATGTTTCGGCTCAAGAGTTATTGGATTTTGCGTCCTTTGGAAATTCCATTTTCATGTCAACCAGTTATCCTCCAAGGACATTTTTTGACAGTTTAGGTTTTCAAACTGACAACGATTACAGTTTTAAAGGTGCTGCAAATTTAAGTTTTGCAAATCCTAGGCTTAAACAAGATTCTATATCCATACAAAAAGGTATGAGCAACATCTACTTTTCAGAATTAGACACTGTTTACACAACTGTTTTAGGCTATCAAAAGTTTGACTCATTACAACAACGTGTCAATTTTATAAAAGTAAATTGGGGAAAAGGCAACATCTTTTTACACCTACAACCTGTGGTGTTTACCAACTACCATTTACTCAAAAAAAATAATAACAAGTATGCAGCTGCTGCATTGTCTTACTTGCCTGACGACACCATTTATTTTGACTCAAAAAATAAGTTTGGTAAAGATTTAGGAAGTTCACCATTACGATTTATTTTAAGTCAACCACCTTTACGCTATGCTTGGTATTTAGCACTATTGTCTATATTTTTATTTATGATTTTTAATGCAAAACGAAAACAACGCGTTGTAAAAGTGATAAAACCATTAGAAAATACAACAGTAGCCTTTACAAAAACTATAGGAAACTTATATTACGAAACAAAAGACCATGACAACCTTGTCAATAAAAAAATAACTTACTTTTTAGAACATATAAGACGTGTGTATTATTTAGACACACAAGTATTGGATAAAAAGTTTGTAAAGTCTTTAGTCTTAAAATCAGGAAAAGACGAAAGCGAAACTCAAAAACTCATCAACCTTATTGCACATTTAAAAGCAAAACCTAGTTGCAATGAAGATGATTTACTCAATTTAAATAAAGCAATAGAAGATTTTTATACCAAATAATTATGGAGCACGAAAACGAAAATCAAGACGAGCAATTACAACCTCAACAAGAAGAGCAAACCACTCAACAATCTGTTGAAACTGCCAATACAGAAGACGAAAGCATTAGTTTTAAAAACCGAATAGACCTTAGCGAGTTACAAGAAGGTGTTGCATCAATAAAGCAAGAAATAAGTAAAGTTATTGTAGGTCAAAAAGGAATGATAGACATGCTTTTGGCGTCGTTATTAGCAAATGGACATTCGCTTATTGAAGGCGTTCCTGGTGTTGCAAAAACCATTTCTGCTAAACTATTAGCAAAGTCATTGGATATTGGGTTTAGTCGTATTCAATTTACACCAGACCTTATGCCTAGTGATATTTTAGGAACTTCGGTTTTTGATATGAAATCATCAGAATTTCAGTTTAAAGAAGGTCCTATCTTTTCGAATATGATTTTAATTGACGAAATCAATCGTGCACCAGCAAAAACACAAGCTGCGCTTTTTGAGGTCATGGAAGAACGCCAAATTACTATAGATGGTAATAAATATAAAATGGATTTACCTTTTATTGTTTTAGCAACTCAAAACCCAGTAGAACAAGAAGGGACTTACCGCTTACCAGAAGCGCAATTAGACCGTTTTTTATTTAAAATTGATGTAGATTATCCTAACCTTGATGAAGAGGTTGAAATCCTTAACAGAGAACAAGCGCTTAAAGGCGATTTAAAAACCGATAAGGTAACGTCTCATCTTAACAAAGCACAAATTAAAAAGTTTCAGGATATTGTTAACCAAATCATTATTGAAGAGCATTTGGTAAAATACATTGCCAATATTATTGTAAACACACGTAACAATCCGTTTTTATATTTAGGAGCTTCACCAAGAGCATCTATAGCAATACTAAAAGCAAGTAAAGCATTTGCTGCTATTGCTGGACGAGATTTTGTAACTCCTGAGGACATTAAAAAAGCGGCAACTCCTGTATTACAACACAGAGTAATTGTAACTCCTGAACGCGAAATGGAAGGCATTACCACAAAACAAATTATTAATCAAATTATTGAAGCTGTAGAAATACCAAGATAATGCTTAAACGCCTAAAACCGTTTTACATACAAAACCGATTTTTTTATGCCTGCTTAGGTATAATACTGCTATTTATTGTCAGTTTTATTTTCCCAAGACTGTTCAATATTGTTAAGCTTTTGGTATTGTTATTAGTGGCTTTAACCATTTTGGACGCCTTACTGTTATTTATGGCAAAACGAGGTGTTGTTGGCAACCGTTTACTTCCTGAAAAGTTCTCAAATGGAGACCAAAACGCTATTGAACTTACGTTGGAAAATTTCTACACCTTTCCTGTAAATGTTAGAGTTATTGATGAAATTCCTGTGCAATTCCAGGTTAGAAACTTTAATATTGAACGACGATTAAAAGCATCTAGCGTTTCAAAACTACAGTATGAATTGCGTCCTGTTGAACGTGGCGAATATCATTTTGGAAAACTAAACATATATGCTTCATCTGTTTTTGGTTTAGTTGTAAGACGCTTTGTAAGTGCCGAAAACAAAATGGTACCAACCTACCCTAGCTTTATGCAGTTGCGCAAATACGATTTGTTAGCAATTAGCAACAACCTGCATCAATATGGTATAAAAAAGATTAGAAAAATTGGTCATACCATGGAGTTTGAGCAGATTAAGGAATATGTTTTAGGAGACGATTTACGTACTATAAACTGGAAAGCTACAGCTAAGACCAATCAGTTAATGGTTAATCAGTTTCAAGATGAAAAATCGCAACCAGTATATTCGGTAATTGACAAAGGACGTGTTATGAAAATGCCTTTTGATGGTTTAACCTTACTGGATTATGCTATCAACGCTTCTTTGGTAATTTCTAATGTAGCTCTAAAAAAGCAAGATAAAGCAGGTATTTTGGCTTTCTCTAAAAAGGTTGAAAACATTGTTGTTGCCGAACGTAGAACGTCGCAAATGAATCTTGTTTTAGAAACTCTTTACAATGTAAGAACCGATTATTTTGAAAGTGATTACGGAAGGCTTTACGCTGATGTAAAACGAAACATTAACCAAAGAAGTTTGATGTTGTTGTATACCAATTTTGAAACTTTAGATGGATTACACAGACAACTTCCTTACTTAAAAGGTATTGCAAAAAACCATCTTTTGGTAGTTATTTTCTTTAAGAATACTGAATTAAACACGCTTATAGAAGACAAAGCAGAAACAGTACAGCAAGCGTATGACAAAGTAATAGCTGAAAAATTTGCTTACGAAAAACGACTGATTGTAAGTGAGCTTCAAAAGTATGGCATACAAAGTATACTTACAGCTCCTGAGGATTTAACCATAAACACTATTAACAAATACCTTGAGATTAAAGCGAGAGGATTATTGTAGAAAGATTACTCATTTACCAATACAAACGAAACATTAAATTAGGTGTTAATCCTAATGAAAACTTATCTATTCGTTCGATTTCATTTTCAAAATCGTTATTACCTATATATTCTCTATTAATGAGATTATTTTGGTTGTAAATATTACGAATAGACAAACCTACTTTTCCTTTAAGCTTATTTCGATTAGAAAAACTAAAATCATAAGTTGATGAAAAATCTAAACGATGGTAATTTGGTAAACGTTCAGTATTAATTCCTTCATTAAACTCATATCCATCTTCGGTTACAGTTGATGCAGTAAACGGTTTTCCTGTTTGCCAACGCCAACCTAATGCCATTTGAAAATCAGATAATTTATAGCTTACAGCAGCTGTTACAGCATGTAAAACGTTTGACCTTGATGTAAAAGCTCTTTCATCATTAAGGTTTTCATACTTGCTTCTAGAGTGATTAAACCCATAACCAACCCATGAGTTAAACTTGTTATAACGCTTTTTCAAAAAAACATCTACTCCTACCACATCACGCTCGCCAATATTGTATTGACTGTCTTCAGGATTAAGAAAACCAAAAGATAAAGCTGTAATATTATCCATAGTTTTATAGTAGCCATCAACATCAAGCATCCAACCTTTATTTTCATATATAAATCCCAAAGATGCTTGTTTACTACTTATAATTGGAAATTCCTTTCCATTAGCCAAACGCCAAAGTCGGTTTTCCAAAGACAAGTCACTTATAACCGTTTCATCTATTTCACTTAAAATTTGATGTTTAACTTCACCTGACAGTTGAAGCGTTAAGTTTTTTAGGAGTGTTTTGTAAAGCAAGAGTCTTGGTTCTAATCTAAAAGCATCCAACTCCTCATAATACGTAGCTCTTGCTCCTATGGACACATTAAAAAGCTTAGGGTTTTTATAATCGTAGTTTGTGTAAACACTATGAGTTTGAATTTTTGAATCGTCTTGATCCAGAATAAACTCAAGATTAGCTGTGTTCTTAAAAATATATCCAACATCCTTAAGCACATATTGATAACCTAAAGTTAGGTCTTGCTGAGAATTTAGTTGATATTGTATTTCTGTTGAAATCCCAGAATCGTAAATAACATTGCGTTTTTCAAAATTGGATTGTTCTTCTTCATCTTCAAAAGTGATATAATTATAATTAAGCTCATATTCTGAAAAAAAGAGATTAGTAACTTGTTTCAACTTAGGTTGCCATTGAGCTTCCCATCCTAAACCATAACCTGAATTTGAAATTTGCATTACATCGTTGAACATTTTATTATCAGTACCAGAAACCGTATAATCCAACTCATTATTTATTGAAATCATACTAGCAAAAATGCTATGTTTTGTATTGGGTTTAAAATTCAATTTTACATTGTAATCCAAAAAGCTAAAGTCGTTGTTAGAGTTTTCAACATCGCTAATTTTTGTGCTTTCAAAAACTTTTTTTGCCAATTGATCAAAAGTGTAGGATTGGTATAAATTTGTGTAACTCGATCTTATTGAGGCTTGAACAGCTAACTTATTCTCAATAAGAGGCATTTCTAAAAACGCATCGGCATGAATACCATTTAATCCTATTTGTGCTTTAGTTATATTTGCTACAGATTGGGTTGTTGACATATTAATGACACTCGAAGCGCGTTCACCATAACGTGGATGTGACCCTTTATTGATAAATTCGATTTCATCTGTAGCGTACGAATTAAAAGGTGATAACATTCCAAACAAATGTCCTTTGTGATACATATTGATACCATCCCAAATCACTCTATTTTGATCTAGTTTTCCTCCTCTTACAATAAGTCCTGAAGCTGTTTCATTAGGACTAATTACACCAGGTAATAATTGAATACTTTCTAATACATCTGGCTCAGTTAAACCTGGGAGAACACCCAAACGGTTGGGTTTAATTTTAAAAGAAGCATTCTCTTGTTTTGAAATTCCTTGCGTGAGATAACTAGTAATTATAATTCGTTCAAGTTTTTGAAGTTGCAAAGAACTTTCAATGCTATGAACTATAATGTAGCGTTCATTTATAAATTCAAAAGAAAGGGATAGTTGATTTTCAACAATAGAAAGTAAATCAGTTAGTGCTAAATACTGTGGCGTAATTGTAATACTTTTTCCTGAAGTCAATTGTGCATCATAAGACAATCTAATATTGTAAGTATGCTCTATAGTTTCAAAGGCAGATGCTAGTGGTTCTTCATTAAAACCAATGTAAAATTTAGCCTCTTCTTGCGAAAAGGCCAAATAAGACAATAGCATCATAAAGTAAACAATTATATTTTTCACTTCACTCCTAAATAGATAGTTTCTTTTTCTTTTTCATTATAAGGTATACCTAGCGATTTAAAAACAGTTTGCAATGCTATATTAATATCATTGTGCGGAAAACTTCCTGTAAATTCAATGTTGTCATTTATTTTTGAGGAATTAATAGTAACATCATATTGAGATTCTAAGGCTGAAATAACATACTTTAACGGTACATTTTTAAAGCTACTTTCACCATGAATCCAACTTGGATTAAGGTCGGCAACATTCCATTGCTCCAAATCATTTCCGTTAATGCGTCTTAGACTATTAGAAGGCAATAACACTACAGACTTCTCTTTACTCTCTACACGTACTTTACCTTCGTAACATACCACTTCAAACAAATCTAAATTTGTATTTACATTAAATTGTGTACCTAAAACTTGTACTGTTCCATTTGCGGTTTCAACGGTAAAAGTGCTTCCCTTTTGAACTTTAAAGTACGCTTCTCCATTGAGTTGAAGTGTTCTGTTTTTAGACCAATTCGTTTCGTTATAGCTTATGGTAGATTTGGAATTTAAAATAACTTCAGAACCATCTAAAAGTGCAATAGTTTTTTGTTCGCCAAAATTTGTTTCAACTAAAATTGTATCATTATCTAGCAAAAAGAAAATTCCTAATAACACCACAACAGAAGCCGCAATACCCAACCACCAACGTTGAGTTCCCAACTGCCTTACCTTAACAGGCTTTTTATGAGATATTTGCTCTTGTATTTTAGCAAAAGTTGAATCGGTTTCAGCATTCAAATCAGCATAAGTATTAATACCCTTACGCAGCTTTAAAAAGGCTTTAAAATCAGCTTCAGACACCATTTCTTTTAACTGTTCATCTGAGATGTCTCCAGCCAACCATTGTGCTAAATACGTATCGTTTGTGTTATGTAAATCTTGTTCTTTCATTATTTCAACTGTATATATGACAACTCACTTTTGTTTTACCCTACTTTTTTTAAAAAAATTAAATATTACCTATATTTTCTCGCATTACTAATAAGGCTGCGTGCATACGCTTTTCAACAGCTTTAACAGAAACACCAATTTGTTCAGCAATTTCTTTATAGGTCTTTTTTTCTATTCTATTAAGTAAAAACACTTCCTTTTGTTTCTCTGGTAATGCTTGTATAGTACGTTCTAATTTTTCCATAAACTCTTTTTCTAGTAAAATAAATTCAGGTGATTCGTTAGATTGATGACTCGACACACTATTTTGATGTTTTTGTACCACCTTATCGTGTTTTACCATATTTAAAAACGTATTTGAAGCTACTGAATAAATATAGCTTTTCACTTTTTCAATATTGACTTTACTACAATTTTCCCAAAGTTTTACAAACGTTTCCTGAACTATATCTTCAGTTTTGTCCATATCCTGAGTTTTGAAAAACACAAAGTGTCTCAAATCTTTTGCATATTTTTGGTACAGATCCTTAAAGGTATCTGACTTACAAATTGGGTGTTGGTTTTTTGACATTCACGAATAATTAAATCGATGTGTTCAAAACTAAATAAAAAAAATTTGAGTAAAAAAGTAGGGTATTTTTTTTGTGCGTTGTCTTAGGTATGATTAATCGCTAAAAAAAAATATGAACCAAAAATTTCTATGATGAAACATTTTAAATTATTATTTGTCAGTTTTGCTCTTGTTACAGGATTATTTACATCTTGTTCTAAAAACGAGCCAATTTCAGAAGAATTAAATATTCAAAAAACCGAAGCTATAACACTATCATTAAACAGGTTGTCTCAACAATTTAATAGTGATGGAAATGTAACTGCTTCAGGAAATCCTTCAGGTAACATAGTATTCGATTTCGGTTTTGATTTTGTATATCCTTTACACTTGTCTTTTAATAATAATAGTTCTGTCTATGTTAACAGTTTAGACGATTTAATTGAGATCTTAATCAATTCGTCAACCAATTTATACATTGATGGTATTCAATTTCCTTTTAATGTTGAAGTCTATGACGAAAATTCAAACTCAATAGTTGTAATTACTATTAATTCTGAAGCAGAGTTTTATGATTTGATAGAGAGCTTAGATTGGGATGACCAAGATGAGTGCGATTGTTACCAAAACTACAACCCTGTTTGTGTTGAAGTTACTGATGTTGCAGGCGTTGTTTTTACAGTAACTTACCCTAATTCTTGCTATGCAATTTGTGATGGTTTTGATGCAGATGATTTTATTGATAGTTGTGAAGGAGATTACAATGGAAATACTACTTATGAGTGCTTTACGTTCAATTTCCCAATTTCAGTTATTACAGATCAAAACCTAACTATTACTGTAAATTCACAAGAAGAATTAAACACTGCTGTTTACAACTCTTTCTACTTCGGGTTTGTATATCCTTTTAATGTAACTACTGAAGAAGGTGATGTAGAAACTATTGAAAACCAAGAGAGTTTTAATGATTTACTAGAAGACTGTTATGATGATTTTACAGATGATTGTGAGTGTTACCAAGACTATAACCCTGTTTGTGTTCAAATTGAAACACCAACTGGAAATTTAGAAATAATAGAATTTGACAATGAATGCTACGCTATTTGCGAAGGGTTTAGTGCAGAAGATTTTGTGAATTGCGAAATTGATGATGAATGCGACTGTGATGATGAAGAAAACATTACTGTTTGTGTTGAAGTGGAAGTTGATGGACAAATAGAAATATACAGTTTTTTAAATGCTTGTTTAGCTGAATGTGAAGGATATACCGAAGCGGACTTTGTAGATTGTTCAGGAAACACTGATTGCACAACAGAAAATGTTGTTATAATTCTGTTAGAATGCCCATGGACTTTAAACGGAACAACAACTTACGAGTTTAATTCTGATAATACAGTAGAAATAACTGGTTCTGGCCTTTCAACCACAGGAGAATGGTCTATAGAAATGAGCAATGATGGTTATCCTATTGTAAGTATTATTTCAGACATTGGTAACTTTAGCGATGATTGGCACTTTGTGGATTGCAATCAAGTAAATAGTTTAACCGTAACAAGCTCAGTAAATCCAGCAGCTGAAATCTTATTAAACTGTGATTAATAGCGCTGATATATTAAGTTTTAAACCAAAAAAGCCACTCTATCGAGTGGCTTTTTGCTATTAATCAATTAACAAACGGTTAGATTGATTCGTCTAACCAAGCTTTCATCATCCAAACAGTTTTTTCCTGTTCAGTAATAAAATCACTCATCATCGAGTTTGTACCTTCATCATTAGCTTCATCAGAAGCATCTAATATGTTTCTTTCAATCTTTAATAATTCGGTTAATGAATCCACAATTAATCGTACTGCTTTTTCATCTTGAGAAATATTTTTCCCAACTGGCACCTTAGCGTTCTTAGTATAATCTTCAAACGTATGTAAAGGTGTTGTCCCTAAAGTAAGAATACGCTCTGCAATTTCATCAACCTTTAAGTTGGCGTCAGTGTATAATTCTTCAAACTTAACGTGTAAATCAAAAAAGCGTTTCCCTTTAATATTCCAGTGAATTCCTCTTAAATTTTGATAATATATTTGAAAATTTGCTAGCAAAATGTTTAAATCATTAGCAATTTCTTGTGTTTTCTTGGTTTCTAAACCTATACTATTTAAAGTCATAATTTACTGTTTTTTAATTCATTACAAATTTAAATTATAATTAACACAATCAACTATAGAATTAATTGATAGTTTTTATATTTTTATAGCTAAAATTAATTAAATGACCATAACACAATTACATTACGTCTTAGCAATTGCTGAACATAAAAACTTTACTAAGGCTGCTGAAAAGTGCTTTGTAACCCAACCAACGCTTAGTACTCAAATACAAAAACTTGAAGAAGAACTTGATGTTTTAATATTTGACAGAAGTAAAAAACCTATTGAACTTACTGATGTAGGAAGAAAAATTGTGCATCAAGCCAGAAATATTGTTAACGAATCTGATAGAATACAAGATATTGTTGACCAACAAAAAGGGTTTATTGGAGGCGAATTTAAACTTGGAATGATTCCAACCATAATGCCTACATTATTACCAATGTTTTTAAAAACATTCATTAAAAAATTCCCTAAAGTAAAACTTAAAATTGAAGAGTTAACGACTGAAGAAATTATAGAGCGTATAAACGAAGGTCACCTAGATGCTGCTATTGCTGCAACACCTCTTGAGGACGAAACCATAAAAGAACGTGTACTCTATTACGAGCCTTTTGTTGGTTACATACCTAGTAGTCATAGGTTACATGAAAAGAAAAACATTGAAGTTTCTGATCTTGAAATTGACGATATGCTACTGCTAGAAGATGGTCATTGCTTTAGAGATGGTGTTATTAACCTTTGTAAAGTATTTAAAAACAATACCGATGAACATTTTCAGTTAGAAAGTGGTAGTATTGAAACCTTGATAAAACTATCAAACGAAGGTTTAGGAATGACACTTTTACCTTATTTACATACTATGGAGCTTAATGATAACCTAAAACAAAACTTACATCATTTTGTAGAGCCAAGTCCAGCAAGAGAAGTGAGCATCATTTATCATAAAAGTGAGCTTAAACTTCAAATTATTGATGCACTGCACAATGTAATTTCAGGAATTATAAGAGGTGCTATTGCATTTCAAAATGTTGAAATTATAAGTCCTTTGGCTGTTAAGGAAACAAAAAGAGCGGTTTAAAACCGCTCTTTTTTTTAATCATAGTTTGTAGTTTAAATAGACCGAAAACCTATTTTTGGCTTCTACGTTTCCACCAAAAAAATCTTGATGTATTGGTAGTGTATACTGCAACCCTAATTGAAAATCTTTTAAATTAAACTCTGACCCTAATGAGCAGTTGTACAAATGTCCATTAGTATCAGCTAAAGTTTCACCATATTGTTCAATAGAATCATAAACATCTCCTGAAATACCTACAAAAGGTGAAATATCCATTTTTTTGGTTTTCAGTTTATAAAACAAATTTGAGCTAACACTAAATTGATTACCAAACCTGTATTCATTTTTATTTTCAGATTTTAAGTAATATGCAAAAGTAGTATTAAGTCCCAAATTATTATTTCCGTAGTTATACATAACAGTCGCAATAGCATCCCAACTTCCTGTTCCTACCTGAAAACCAGGATTTACCCTATCAGTCAATTCTTCTTCAAACTTACCTGTTGGCGCTTTAACACCCAATCCAAAATTAAACGAATGTCCTGTAAGCTCTTTATTAGTACTAAAATCTATAGCTTCTTTATTTTCGCTGTTACTCTTATAGATTTTTAAATTATACCAACCTATAAGTGTCATGTCTCCTACACCATTAATCGACTCGGTATTACCTTGAAACTTTCTGCTTAAATCTTGATACGGAAGTATCGCGCTTACATAAAATGATTTTCCTAACGGAACTCTAGCCCAAAGTTGATAAGTATTAAATTGCTCTTCACTTGTAGGCGAATTATCAAAAATTCCGTTTTTAGATTCGTACGTTTGATAAATGTATCGCAACCCAACAAAACTAGTCATTTGCAAATCGCCAAACGAAGCGCTACCACTACTTGTTGTGCATCCACACAAGTCGCAACTATAACTGTTTGTAAAGCTAATAATAGCGAGTATTAAAAGTATTGTTTTAGTATTCTGAAAATCTTTCATCATTTAAAAATTCATTATCTGTGAGTGTTTTTAAGAAAGCTATTAGGCTTTCTTTTTCATAAGTATTTAGGCTTATTCCCAAAGTGCCATCATCACGTTGAAAAATAGGATCTACATTTCCATTGTCTACCATTCCTGAATCGTAAAAATTAAGCACTGCCTCTAAGGTTGAAAATCGACCATCGTGCATATAAGGGAAAGACACCTCAACGTTTCTTAAACTTGGTACCTTAAACTTATATAAATCGTCTGGGTTTTCTAACACATTAAATCGGCCTAAATCATTAAGCTGTGGGTTTACTGGCAAGCCATTATTTCTGTAGGTTTGGTCTGTAAATAAATCGGTAGCATGACATGAAGCACATTTATTTTGAAACGTAGCACGACCATCTTGTTCAATTTGAGAAAGCGTTACTCCATCTTCATTTCTAATGTATTTATCATATTTAGAATTTGATGAAATCATGGTAATCATAAACTGAGACAAAGCTTTAAGCATATTTGCGCTATTTACTTCACCATCTTGAAACGCCTTTCTAAATTGTTGTCTGTAATAAGGTTCTGCATTAAGTTTTTCAACCACATTACTCAATGTTTCACCCATTTCTAGTTCGCTGGTTAATGGAATTATAGGTTGCAAATCTAAATGAGAAGCTGCTCCATCCCACATAAATTCGTTTTGAAATGCCAAATTTTGAATAGGTTGTGCATTTCTAAATCCAATACCTCCATTAACACCATGACTTAGTGTGTGTCCATGATGCGTAAACGCAAAAGCTTGCTCATGGCAAAACGCACAAGGTATAGCATCATTTGCTGATAGTTTTCCTTCGTAAAACAAACGTTTACCCAGTTCTACTCCTGCTTCGGTTAATGGATTATTATCCAAGTTGTAAGCCATATCAGGAAAATTTGATGGCATTTCTACAACCACAGGAACAGGCACGTATGTTTCTGTACTATCGGATTTTGAGCAACTAAAAACTAGCGTACCCAAAATCACTAATACTGAAAATTTAGTCTTCATAATTAGTATTATAAATACTCAAGAAGGTTTTTTGGCCTTCTTGAGTTACTATATTTTACTCATTATGTACGTGGTGTACACTAAAAGCATTCTGAAAATTATTTGCAATAACTGTTGTAGTTGTAGCATCAGTATGAACTTGACTATAACCGTTAGACAATTCTACTGAAGTTTCGCCATCAAATACCTTAGCAATATCAGCAACAATATGTACTTGAGGTGTAGTAGTTTCTCTTACTCTTACTGTATTTGGAAACTGTAGTGTAATTTCTCTATAATTATCTAAAGAAGTACCAACACTTCCCATGTGAATATTTAATGCTTCGTCAGTTACTGTAGCTGATGAAAACGTACCATCAAACCTCATAAACCTATAACCTGTTGCCCAAGACCACATCATTCCTGCTGCTTCGGCTTGTGTTAAAAAATTACCTTGACCTTCAGCTCCTAAAGCATAACGGTCTTGATCGATACCTAAACCAAAAGTAATTTCAGTATAGTTTGCAGCATCTACATTATCTAAGTCTATATAAATTTCTCCAGCATTATTGCCTTCTGCTTCATCAACGATAAACACATTATCTGCAGAAGGATATGTAAACGTGTTACCGTTTTCGTCTTTTACCCTTACATTACTAATAATATATTTAAGAGTTTCTAACTTATATGACTCTGCACTTGACTTGTTGTAGCTAGTGCCAAAAATAAAGTCTTGATCACCTACTCCATTATCAAATTTTAGAGTTAATGTACCTGTTTGTCCTGTTAAATCTTCAGAGTTAGAATCGTCGTCAGAAGAGCATGACGATAGTGTTGCACATAAAAGTAGTGCAAATGTATATTTTAAAATTTTCATTTGTTTTAATTTAATATTCGTGTGCTGTTAATGGCAAGCACAGTTAAGCCTTGTATAAAAAACTGATATTAAACTTTAACAAATAGGAGGTTTATAGATACTGTAATCTATAAGGTGAGAATAATTATTTACGTAGTAGATGGGTTGTTTAGCTTTAAAAAACATAAGCTGTGAAGGCGTTATTTCTTCATTAGCTATTTGTTGAACAAAAACTGGATAAAACGCTTCAAACACCATTTGATGCGATTTACCTTTACCTGAATCGTTACTTGCCTTTTGAATTTGTGTAGCTAAATGACATTTACCATTACACTCTAGCTCTGGTTTGTCTTTATTAATACAATAGGTTTCAATAATGTAATCAATATTTAACTCATAGTATAATACTTGTCCAACATAATACATCGGTCGCAATGCAAACGAAAGAAGTAATATGGTTAAATATAGCTTTTTCAGGTCTTATATAATTTTCTACAAAGATAAAACCAATATTCTACTATCAAGCTCTTTTTTACAAAAATAAAGCGACCGTTTGGTCGCTTTATGTTAAGGTTTTAAATATATTAAACATTGATTTAATTCTGGGTTCTGTAGTACAAGTGATTGAATATAAATTCTTAACTCTTCAATTTCATAAGGTAATAATCGTTGAACAGCTTTTTGTACTTCTTTACAGAACAACGAAGCATCAAAACTAACTTTATTAAGTACCGTTTTGGTGTACTCAAACATTGCTCTTGCCATTTGTAATTTTAGGTTTTAGGGTTAGGTAGTTGTATTGTATAGGCTTAAAGTGTTTTTGTTTTTACATTCCTAAAGTACTAAAAAAATCGATTAGTTGTTTTAGTTAAACAAAATTTTAACACTAAAAATCCCTCATTAAATATAACTCAATACGTTAACGTTTAGAACCTATTGTCACCATCAAGTAAGTCTCCTAAACCACCAAGAATACTACCTTCTCCTTTACTTTTGCCACCAGATCTTGGTGCTGAGGCTAATACTCTACCTGCCAATCTACTAAAAGGTAAAGATTGTATGTATACTGTTCCTGGTCCTTGTAGTTTAGCAAAAAACAAACCTTCACCTCCAAATACTGTATTTTTTATACCTCCTACAAACTCAATATCATAATCTACATCTTGAGTAAAACCTACTAAGCAACCAGTATCTACTCTTAGAGATTCTCCTGCTTTTAATTCTTTTCTAGCCATAGTACCACCAGCATGAACAAATGCCATACCATCTCCTTCAAGTTTTTGCATTATAAATCCTTCGCCACCAAAAAGTCCTCTACCTAATTTCCTTGAAAACTCAATACCAACGCTTACACCTTTTGCTGCACAAAGAAAAGCGTCTTTTTGACAGATGAACTTACCTCTAAACTCGGTTAAATCTATTGGAATGATTTTACCAGGATAAGGTGATGCAAAACTCACATTGCGTTTGCCTGAAAGGTTGTTGTAAAACGCAGTCATAAACAAGCTTTCTCCTGTAAGTATGCGTTTTCCAGCTCCAAGGATTTTACCTAAAAAACCAGTGTCTTTTTGTGAACCGTCTCCAAAAATGGTTTCCATTTTAATACCATCGTCCATCATCATAAAGCTTCCTGCTTCGGCTATAACACCTTCTTGTGGATCTAATTCTATTTCTACGAATTGCATTTCTTCTCCGTAGATTCTGTAGTCTATTTCGTGTGCTGTCATTATATTGTGTTTTTTAATTGATTTATAAATTAGTTGATGTATTATCTGTTTTGTTACAAATAGTTTTATAAAGGCCTCATTACATGAAATTTACAAAAATCCTCCACTCTTAATCAAAGATACTAAAACATAACAAACTAAAAACAAACAACTTACAAGTAAGCAGTTAAAATATTGCATCTATTTTATTCTGCTTTTCTTGGATATAAAAACTCAACTTTGGCATTTATTATTCTTTCTATATCATTCAAGTTTAACTGAAACCAATATTCTTGCTTTTCTATATAATAACTGAAACAAAATTCCATTTCAGTTGTATCAAACCCACCATGATACCTTTCTGTTTGAAATTCATCTGAACTCTCAATTTCAGCCCATTGATTTATATTTAAATTTCTAGCCAAAATACTTTCGCAAATTTTTTTAAACTGTTCATCTACCTGAATTTTGATTAAGTCTGATTCATTTCCATAATAGTCATAGTAATGTTGAGCAAATTCTGTCTTCATTATTTTACTATTAATTCCGCCAAACTGAATTTCAAAATCGTTTCCTTTTTCCATTCCGCTAATTGCGCCTCCCCAACCAACTAGTTCTGTTCCGTTTTCAAGATAAACTTTCAATTTAGGGATCACCTGAGTATCAATAAATTTATATTCTTTATCGTCTTGATTTATTGTTACTTTATGCTGTTGACAATGATTTTTAAACAAGTTATATGGTGAGTCTACATTTTCAAAATTAATTTTTCCATAAACAACTCCCATTGGAGTATCAGCAAATTCAAAAGCAGTTGTTCCTATTTTAATTCCACTTAATTGTATTTCGTAAATTTTTTTCAAATTATTATCAACTAACTTTTAACTTTAATACTCCATTCAAAATTAAATACCGACACTTCTACTCCATCTTGGTTTACACCTTTTGATTGCATCCACAAGGTTTGTCCTTCACCAGTTTCAATAGCTTTGGCTATGGCATCATCAATTTTATGACCATCTGTACAACTAAATGTAATTTTTCCTGTTGCCTTTTTAGTAAAAGTAGCATTGTTATTAGCTACCAACATAGAAATAGGCTTACCGCTTTCTCTAATTTTAGCAAGTACCAGAGCACCTGTAGTTAATTCGGCAGCCATACCTTGCACTGCCCAAAACATAGATTTAAAAGGGTTTTGATTAATCCAACGGTGTTTTACAACTACTGTACAAGTGTCATTATTAATAGACTTTACACGAACTCCAGTAAAGAACACTGAAGGCAGTTTAAAAAAGTTGAAAGTGTTTATTTTATTAGGTGTAAGCTTCATTTTAAAAATTAGTTTTATCAAATCTAGACAAAATAATTCATAATTCAATTTGTTAATATTATGTTAAAATACACTACTATGCGTAACATAATACCTTTTTTTAGACATATATTTGTATAAGATAATATTATACGTTTTAAAATCATGTTAGACAACCACCAAAAAAATATTGCAACTTTTATTCATTTATCTACCTTTAGTAGGTTTATAATTCCGTTAGGAAATTTTATTGGACCTATTATATTATGGATTACTAACAAAGAAAAATCGGAGTTTGTTGATAGTCATGGAAAGCAAGCCATAAACTTTCAAATAAGTATACTACTATATACCTTAATTATAGGTACGCTAACTATCCCGTTTTTCTTTTTAAAGTTTTTTAATGGTATTGACTTTATAGACTTTCATGGGTTTAATGATTTTCACATTAACATAGGAAAACCTTCTCCTCTACTTTACATTACAGGAGGTTTGGGTGTTCTTGCTGTTTTTGGATTTATCTTAGAACTTATATTTATAGTCATTGCAAGTTTAAAAGCACGCGATGGTGAGTTGTACAACTATCCATTAACCATAAATTTCATCAAATAACCATCAATCAATCAATCAAAAAATGAACAGTTTTTCAAATTAAAATTTCTTTAGAACATGAAGATAGAAAACACAAAAGCACAAATGCGTAAAGGTGTATTAGAATACTGCATATTATCAGTCTTAAAAGACGATGATGCTTATGTAGCCGAAATTCTAGACACACTAAAAGACGCAAAACTGCTTGTTGTAGAAGGAACCATTTATCCACTACTTACAAGACTTAAAAACGCTGGTCTTCTTAACTACCGTTGGGAAGAATCAACCTCAGGTCCTCCACGAAAATATTACGGTTTAACAGAAACAGGAAAACTGTTTCTAAATGAACTTAATACCACATGGAGCGAATTACAAAATGCAGTTAACCTAGTAACAAGACAAAAAAATAAAAAATAATGAATAAAACAGTCAACATAAATTTAGCAGGTATATTCTTCCATATTGATGAAGATGCATACTTAAAATTACAACGCTATCTTGAGGCTATAAAACGTTCATTTACAGACTCTCAAGGTCGATCAGAAATCATAGCAGATATTGAAGCTCGTATTGCTGAATTGTTCAACGAGCGTGTTCAAAACGAAAAACAAGTTATCAGAATAAAAGAAGTTGATGAAGTAATCTCAATAATGGGACAACCTGAAGACTATCTTGTTGATGACGAAATTTTTGAAGACGAACCAAAAACACAATACAGAAGAACCTCAACTTCCAAAAAACTATTTAGAGATACCGACAACTCATACATTGGTGGTGTTTCATCAGGTCTTGGACACTATTTAGGTATTGATGCCATTTGGGTAAGACTACTTTGGATTTTACTTACTCTAGGTTCTGGTGGTACGTTTGTGCTTATATATGTATTGTTTTGGGTTTTAGTTCCTGAAGCAGTTTCAACCGCTGATAAACTTACAATGACTGGTGAACCTGTGAACATCAGTAACATTGAAAAAAAAATTAAAGACGGATTTGATAATGTATCACAAACGGTTTCAGACACGGTAAAAAACATTGATTTACCCAAACAAGGAAACCGAATAAAATCATCGTCAAAAACATTTTTTGACACTATAGGAGACATCATTATGTTTTGTCTTAAAGTGTTTGCAAAGTTCATTGGTATTATTTTAATACTCATTGGAGCCAGTACTTTAATAGGATTAATAATTGCATTATTTACCGTTGGAATTGCCGATTCTGTTAACGTCCCAGGAATTGAATTTATAAATGCGGCCAATGCTGCAAACACACCAGTTTGGTTAGTATCAATGTTACTATTGTTTGCCATAGGAATACCATTCTTTTTCATTTTCTATTTAGGACTCAAAATATTAATCAACAACCTAAAATCAATTGGTAACATCGCTAAGTTTTCGTTACTAGGTTTATGGTTAATGTCAATGATAGGACTATTTGTAATAGGAATAAAGCAAGCTAGTGAACATGCGTTTGATGCGAGTGTGACCGAAAACACTGAATTGTTAATGCTTAATCCATCAGATACTTTAACAATACGTATGCAAGGAAACTCGTCATACAGCAAACATTTTGGAAGACGTAGCAGCTTGTTTAAAACAGTGTATGACGATAACGACAACAAACTTATATACAATACTGATGTGCGACTTATTGTGCGTTCAACTAAAGATAGTGTAGCCTCTTTAAGTATTGAAAAAAATGCACATGCTAGCGATTATCAAAAAGCAAAATCAAGAGCACAAAACATTAATTATGATTTCAAGGTAATTGGTAATGAGCTTTTACTAGATGCTTACCTTACTACAGAGTTCAGAAACAAGTATGGTGAACAACAAATTGAAGCTACATTGTATTTACCAGAAGGTACTGTGTTTTATGCAGATCAAAACACCTATTCCTTTCACAGAAACTCTAGCTATTACAGAGACATACTAGAAAATGGTATGGAAGAGCATTATTTAAAAGTAACTCATGATGGTGTGGTGTGTTTAAACTGCGAAGACGATGAGTTTAAAGTAAGAGTTGATGTAAACGATGAACACTCTGGTCTTAAAATAGATGAAGATGGTGTTAAAATTAAAAAAGATAGTGTTGAAATAGAAATCAACGACCAAGGCATTAGAGCAAAGGACGTAGATGTTAAAGTAAGAATAGATGATAATGGTGTTGAAATAATATCAGACGACAATTAACAATTCATCAATAAAAAACAACAATTCAGATACTTAGTTTATTAATCGTATATATAAAACTAGACCTTTGAACTAGTAATCAATCAAAAAATGAAACAGTTAACACACAAACTATTAATTATTTTTTTAACACTAAGCTTTTCAACTATTACTTTTGCACAGGTAGATAAAAAATCAGAGCTTTTTAAAATTCTAAAAAATAATGATAGTTTAATTTTTAAAGTTGGCTTTAATACTTGCGATATGAGTCAGTTTGAAAACCTGATTTTTGATGACCTAGAGTTTTATCATGATAAATCAGGTGTTATCAACTCTAAACTAGACTTTATTAAGGTCATGAAAAATGGTATTTGCAATTCAAAAAACAATTCAAAGTTAAGAAGAGAACTTAAAAAAAATAGCCTAGAAGTGTTTCCGCTTTATAATGACAACAAACTCTATGGAGCTATTCAACAAGGAGAACATTTATTTTACGAAACAGTCAATAATAAAGAGACTCTAAACGGAAATGCCAAATTCTCCCATTTATGGCTATTAGAAAACAACAAGTGGAAATTAAAGCGTGTTTTAAGTTATAATCACATAGCAACAAAATATTAATCAATCAAAAAACAAACAGTTATGACAACCTTAGCAAAAGTAATTATCTCCACGGTTTTAGGACTACTTATGATGTCCTGTAACTTTGATATGAATTTTGGAGTAAACGGAAACGGAAATGTAACCACAACCGAAAGATCGCTTGATGGTAGCTTTAGCTCAATAAAAGTAAGTAGAGGTTTAGATGTTTACATTACTCAAACCAATACCGAAAGTGTAAGTGTTGAAGCCGATGAGAACTTACAAGACATTATTATGGTAGAAATTGAAGGTGATGTTTTAAACATTTATGCCGAAGAAAATATTGGCACTTCAAAATCAAAAAAAATAATGGTATCTCTTGACGATTTAACTAAAATCTCAACAACCAGTGGTAGCGATGTATTTTCAACCAATACTATTAACACAAACACTATCGAGATTAAAACCACTAGCGGAAGCGACCTTGAACTAGATATCAATGCCGAAAGTATTGACTGTAGTTCAACTAGCGGAAGCCATGTTAAGCTTTCAGGTAAAACAAATAAACTCTACGCAAGTGCTACAAGCGGAAGCGATATAAGCGCACAAGATTTAAGTGCTGTATCCTGTCAAGTAAAAGCAACTAGTGGTGCAAACATTACCGTAAACACATCAGAAGAATTAATAGCTAAAGCTAGTAGTGGTGGCGACATTAACTACTATGGTAACCCTAAAAAAGTAGAAACTAGCGATAATGTTTCTGGTAGTATAAGAAAACGCTAACCAACCTGTTTACATACAACTAACCAACCTGTTTTTCAAACCATTTCAACCTCTAGTTAGAGTTTGGGATGGTTTTTGCATATATTTGTTGTACAATTTTAAATTTATACAATGAATAAAACCCTTTTCGTTTTACTATTCAGCTTAGGTTTTACATCATCCTTTTTTGCTCAAAACAGTGAAAAAGTAAAAGGTAATAGAGATGTTACCATTGAACAAACCTATTTAGATGATTTCACTAAAATAATTGTAGGTGGCGACTTTTCAATAGAAATCATATATAACTCAAAGTCTTCAGTAGAAATTGAAACTGACAGCAATCTTCATGATATCATTAAAGTTGAAGTCGTTGATAGCACACTAACTTTCTCTACAACTCAAGAAATTTCTTCTAAAAAGAGATTGAATATAACGGTAAATTACAGCACTCCTTTAGAGTATATCGAAACTAAAGACGATGCTGAAATTCGCTCATTAACGTCTTTAGAGCTTAACGACGTTGTCTTAAAAACCACAGGAACCTCCAAAGCATACTTAAATATTAATGCCAATAACTTTGAGTACACAAGTTTAGACAAAGCAAAAGTAAAATTAAACCTTACAGCCAAAGGTACATCAACAGTTGTTTTAAGTGATAACAGTAAGTTAGACGCTCTTGTAAACAGTAAAGAAGCTAAAATTGACTTATACCAAAGAGCGACTATAAACATTGAAGGAGATACTAATAATGCAATTATTAGAACTGATAATAATTCTGATTTTAACGGAAAAAACTTTACAACCAAAACCTGTACTTTAATCTCTGAAGTTGCTAGTGATGCACACGTAAATGTATCTGAAGCTATCACTCTAGAAATTACCGGAAGCAGTGAAGTTTTCTTATACAACAACCCAAAGGTAACTATCAATAAATTTATTGATACTGCAAAATTGCTTAAAAAAGAAACTAATTAACTTTTAACCCTTTTTATTTAAATGAAAAAACTAATTGCCTTATCAATTGTTCTTTTTTCCATGGTTTCATGTAAAGAAGACACATCTAAAACTAGCAATAATTCAGCTGAATTGAAAGCTGAAGTTCAAGCGTTTTTAGATGATTACACTAATACTTTCGTAAAATTATATTACGATTCTGCACTTGCTGAGTGGGATGCCAACACACGTATTGTTGCTGGTGACACAACCAATGCTTACAATGTTCAAAAAGCAAATGAAGCCTTTGCTAAATTTACAGGAAGCACTGAAAACATTGAAAAAACAAGAAAATTTTTAGAGAATAAAGATGCTTTAGATATTGTTCAAGTAAGACAACTTAATACAATTCTTTATGCTGCTGCTAACAACCCTGAAACAGTTTCCGATTTAGTTTCAGAACGTATTGCTGCCGAAAATGCTCAAAACGAAACTTTATTTGGTTTCGATTTTAAAGTTGATGGCAAATCAGTAACAACAGGTGACATCGACAAAGTATTAAGAGAATCTAACGATTTAAACGAAAGACTTGCCAATTGGAAAACTTCAAAAGCTGTTGGTAAAGATTTAAAAGATGGTTTAGAAAATTTAAGATCGCTTCGTAACAAAACTGTACAAGCTCTAGGTTATGACGATTACTTTACTTACCAAGTATCAGATTATGGTATGTCACGTCAAGAAATGCGCGATGAAATGAACAAAATGGTTAAAGAAGTTTGGCCACTGTATAGAGAATTACACACTTGGGCTAGATATGAATTAGCTAAAAAATTCAATGCTGAAGTACCTCAGTATTTACCTGCTCACTGGTTACCAAACCGTTGGGGACAAGACTGGAGCGCTTTGGTTAATGTTGAAGGATTGGATATTGATGCTGCTTTAGCTGACAAAGAACCAGAGTGGATTGTAAAAGAAGGTGAAAACTTCTATAAGAGTATTGGTTTTGACCCATTACCTGCAAGCTTCTACGAAAAATCTAGCATGTATCCTTTACCTGCTGATGCTCCTTACAAAAAGAACAATCACGCTTCTGCATGGCATATGGATTTAGAAAACGACTTGCGTTGTCTAATGAGTGTTGAAGCAACTGCCGATTATTATGAGACTATTCATCATGAATTAGGACATATTTATTATTATCAAGCTTACACCAACCCTGATGTTCCACCTTTATTACGTGGAGGCGCAAACAGAGGATACCACGAAGCCATTGGTAGTTTATTAGGTTTAGCTGCTATGCAAAAGCCATTTTTAGCAGAAAAAGGATTAGTTGATGCTAATGTTGAAATTGATGAAACTCAAAACCTATTAAAAGAAGCTTTAAACTATGTTGTGTTTTTACCATTCTCAGCAGGTGTAATGACTGAGTTTGAAAATGCTGTTTATGCTGAAAACCTTCCTAAGGATGAGTTCAACAAAAAATGGTGGGAACTCGCTCAAAAATACCAAGGTATGGTTCCTCCTTCTGAAAGAGGTGAAGAGTTTTGTGATGCTGCTTCAAAAACACATATCAACAATGATGCTGCTCAATATTACGATTATGCAGTATCTTATATTTTATTATTCCAATTCCATGACCATATTTCTAAAAATATCTTGAAGCAAGACCCACATGCTACAAACTACTATGGTAGCAAACCTGTTGGAGATTTCCTTAAAGAAGTTTTAAAATCTGGTGCTAATAATGATTGGAGAGAGTTATTAAAAGAAAGTGTTGGTAGCGAAATGAGTGCAAAACCAATGTTAGACTATTTTGCTCCTCTTATGGATTACTTAAAAGAACAAAACAAAGGCAGAACATACACACTACCAGAAAGTTTATAATATTTAAACTTTAATACATAAAAAAAACCGAAGCTATAAACTTCGGTTTTTTTTATCTCTATTATTTATGTTCTAGTTATAGGTAGAAGTACTAACTTCAAAAGTAGTATCTTTTGCAGCTAACCAACGCTCTGCATCAAGAGCAGCCATACAACCTGTTCCAGCAGCAGTAATTGCTTGTCGGTAAACATGATCGGCAGCATCACCACTCACAAAAACACCTTCTACATTAGTTTTAGATGTTCCAGGAACATTTATAATATATCCAGTTTCATCTAAATCTAAATAATCTTTAAAAATATCAGTATTAGGCTTATGTCCAATAGCTACAAAAAATCCTGTTGCAGGAATTTCGTGCTTCTCATCAGTTTGGTTATTAAACACTTTAACACCTGTAACTACTTGTCCATCTCCTAAAACCTCTTCAGTTTCAGTATTGAATAGTATTTCAATATTTGGTGTGTTTTTAACGCGTTCAGCCATAATTTTTGAAGCTCTAAACTCATCACGTCTTACAAGCATTGTTACCTTTTTACAAAGCTTAGATAAATAATGTGCCTCTTCGCAAGCACTATCTCCTGCTCCAACAATCACTACTTCTTGATTTCGGTAGAAAAAGCCATCACAAACAGCACATGCAGAAACACCTCCACCTAATTTTAAATATTTTTGTTCAGATTCTAATCCTAAATATTTTGCTGAAGCTCCTGTAGAAATTATAACTGTATCACAGTGTATTTCCTTTGTGTCATTTACCCATACTTTGTGTACATCTCCAGAAAAATCTACTTTGGTAACCCATCCATCTCTTACGTCGGTTTCAAAGCGTTCAGCTTGCTTTTGTAACTGAATCATCATTTCAGGACCTGTTACTCCTTCAGGATAACCTGGGAAATTCTCAACCTCATTAGTAGTTGTCAGCTGTCCTCCTGGTTGTGCTCCTTGGTATAAAACTGGAGACATATTTGCTCTTGCTGCGTAAATGGCAGCTGTATAACCTGCAGGTCCAGAACCTATTATCAAACACTTTACTTTTTCAATTGTTTCAGACATAATCGTATCATTAATTTTACTAAACAAAAGTAGGTTTTTTGGGCAAATCCTTACATATAAGTTATTAACAGTTTGTATACAACTATAAGTAAAAATTATACCTAGCTGCATATTTTTTACATTGAATAATTTAAAAATACCAGTAGATTTTTGTAAATTTAGAAGACAACACATTTAAAACTAAAACATTCTGTCATGAAACATTTAGCACAAATAATACTCACTGCTCTATTAGTAATTGCTTGTAAAAACAATGCAAATCAAAACGTCCAAGACAACACTAAAACACAAGAATCAATCAACGCGTCATTAGAAGGTACTTGGGAATTGGTAGGTTTTTATAACTACATCAACAATAAAGTATCCGATTCGTTTAACCCATCTACAGGTTATCGTCAAGTAAAGATGTATACCTCAACCAAAGTAATGTGGAGTAAAAATGTACCAACCGACAGTACTGAATGGTTTGGTTATGGATATTATAATATTAATGGTGATACGCTCACCGAAGTTTTGGATTATGGCTCTAAAATGATGAAAAAAATTATTAATGAACGAAAAGAATTTAAATACGAGCTCAGCTTAAAAGAAAACACCTTTAGTCAAATTGAAGTTGATGATGAGGGTAACCGTATTTACTCAGAAAACTACAAACGTATTGAATAAAAAAAAAGCCGAACAAAACAGTTCAGCTTTTAAAGTCGGGGTGGCAGGATTCGAACCTGCGACCTCCGCGTCCCAAACGCGGCGCGATAACCGGGCTACGCTACACCCCGAATCTTGGTTATCATTTTTAGGACTGCAAATATATACCTTTTTTTAAAAACTGACACATTTTATCATTAAATTTAAGCTCAAAATCATTTTTATATGAAATTTAAAAAACAGTACATGCTTTTTATAGCATTGCTAGGTGTTTTTGCTTGCGCTCAAGATAAAAATCCCGTAAACACAAACCACGATTACGAACTAGTTGTAAAAGAACTTAATATACCTTGGGGATTTGCATTTTTACCTGATAAATCAATGTTAATTACTGAAAAAAGTGGTGAACTCATTCATTTTAAAAATGGTCAAAAAACTACTATCTCTGGTTTACCGGAAATATATGTAAGAGGTCAAGGAGGTTTATTGGACATTTGTTTACATCCTGAGTATAAAGATAACGGTTGGATTTATTTCACTTATGCATCTCCTGAAGGAGAAGAAAAAGGAGGCAATACAGCCTTAATGAGAGCAAAACTAAAAAACAACACTTTAGTTGATAAACAACTATTGTACAAAGCTAGTCCTAATACAACAAGAGGTCAACATTTTGGTTCAAGAATAGTTTTTGACAACCAAGGGTATTTATATTTTACTATTGGCGAACGTGGAGATAGAGATACAAATCCACAAGACATAACAAGAGATTGCGGAAAAGTATACCGACTAAATGATGATGGGTCAATCCCAACAGATAATCCGTTTGTAAACACACCTAACGCAAAACCTGCAATTTTTTCCTATGGTCATAGAAATCCGCAAGGTATGGTTTTACACTATGAAACTGGTGAAATATGGACTCACGAACATGGTCCTAGAGGAGGAGACGAAATCAATATTATAAAATCTGGAAAAAATTACGGATGGCCAGTTATAAGTTATGGTATCAATTATAGTGGAACAAAATTTACTGACATTACCGAAAAAGAAGGCATGGAACAACCCTTTCATTATTGGGATCCTTCAATTGCTCCTAGTGGGATGGCTTTTATAACTAGCGATAAATATCCTGATTGGAAAGGAGACCTTCTAGTTGGTTCATTAAAATTCCAATATCTTGATAAATGTGTCATCAAAAATGGCAAAGTAATTAAGGAAGAACGTCTTTTAGACAACTTAGGCCGTGTGCGTTCAATAAACCAAGGACTAGACGGTTACATTTATGTAGGCATTGAAAACTTAGGAATTGTAAAACTGTTACCAAAAAAATGATAAAAACCAAACCACTATTATTTATTATAGCTTTCGCAACATTAACGTTTTGCAATAGCAAGAAAGAAGATAAAAGCCCAGAAATACAAGAAAGTATACAACGTGGTTCTGAAGTGTACAACGACTTTTGTATGGCTTGCCATTTACCAAACGGACAAGGTGTACCACGCACATTTCCGCCTTTGGCGAAATCGGATTATTTAATTAACAAAAGAGCTGAAAGCATAAAAGCTATTAAGTACGGACAAAAAGGAAAAATAACAGTTAATGGTGTTGAATATGATAATGTGATGACACCCTTAGGACTAAGCGACCAAGAAGTTGCCGATGTAATGAATTACATTACAAACTCTTGGGGAAACACCAATAATAAAATGGTTACCGAAGATGAAGTTTCAAAAATTCAGCCTTAATTTTTCTTGTAAATACTTAAATTTGCCTAAATTCTAAACAAAAAATATGCTCATTATAGGAATCGCAGGAGGAACAGGTTGTGGAAAAACAACTGTGGTTAATCAAATATTAGCTCAACTTCCCGAAGGTGAAGTTGGGGTCATCTCTCAAGACTCATATTACAAAGACACGTCTCATTTGAGTTATGACGAACGAGTAAAAATCAATTTTGACCATCCTCGTTCTATCGATTTTGAACTTTTGGAAGAACACCTTAAAGAGTTAAAAAAAGGAAATACAATAGATCAACCTGTATACTCTTTTGTAAAACATAACAGAACAGGTGATGTTGTAAAAACCAAACCAAGAAAAGTGATGATTGTTGAGGGTATTCTTATCCTTACCAATCCTGAATTGAGAGACATGTTTGATATAAAAATATTTGTGCATGCTGATAGTGATGAACGCCTTATACGTCGTTTAAAACGAGATATTTCTGAAAGAGGAAGAGACATTGACGAAGTATTATCGCGTTACCAAAACACATTAAAACCTATGCATCAGCAATTTATAGAACCTATGAAAGAGTATGCTGACATTATCATACCAAACAATAAGTACAATACTGTAGCAGTTGATATAGTTAAAACTATTATTAATCAACGCTTGTAGCTTACAATGCCAAAAAAGAAAAACATAAAATATTTAAAACCTTTCAAAAATCTTTTTGTAATCATACTTGTGCCTTTTGCAATATGGATGCTGTTTTTTGACACTAACTCCTTTTTAATTCATCATGAATTAAATTCAGAAATGGAGGATTTAGAAAACGAAAAAGAATATTATAAAAAGGAAATTGAAAAAGACAATAAAGCTATTAAAGAGCTAAAAACCGAAGAAGGTATTGAAAAACTAGCTCGAGAAAAATACTATATGAAAAAGGAAAATGAAGAGATTTATATCATTGAGTACGAAGATAGCTTAGCAAAACAGAGTAATGAAAAATAATCCGTTATTTTCCAACTTTGATGGGGTTTCATCAAAGCAATGGAAACAAAAAATTCAAGCTGACCTTAAAGGTGCTGATTATAATGATACACTAATATGGAAATCAAACGAAGGCATTGATGTAAGACCATTTTATCATGCTGATGAGTTTGATGCACTTCCTAAAGTTTCAGATGCTAAAGCAACACAATGGTACATTTGCCAAACTATTTTTGTTGCTGATGCTAAGAAATCCAACGAAAAAGCTATTGATGCACTTTCTAGAGGAGCCGAAAGCATCAAGTTTATTATTTCTAACACTAAAATAAACTTAGAAGAACTCCTCAAATCAATTGACACCAACACTACGCTACTCTATTTTGAATTACAGTTTTTAGATACTGAATACGTTACTGAAATCCTCAGCAAAACTTCAAAAGACAAGGTTTATATCCTAACAGATATTATTGGTCAATTAGCAAGAACTGGCAATTGGTTTAAAGACTTAAAAACCGATCATTCTATTTTTGAAAGTATTGTAAAAAGTACCAATTCTTTAAGTATTGATGTTGCTTTATATCAAAATTCTGGAGCAACTATTGTGCAACAATTAGCATATGCTCTAGCACATGTTAATGAATATTTCAATCATCTTGACGCACTACTTTCAACTGAAGTAAAAAAAGAATTCAACATTGTTTTTAATGTTTCAGTAGGCACAAATTATTTCTTTGAGATTGCCAAACTTCGTGCTTTAAGATTGTTGTTTTCAACACTTGCCGAAGCTTTCAATTTTAATACACAGTGTCACATTTTTGCCACACCTACAAAGCGCAATAAAACGCTTTATGATTACAACACCAATATGCTACGTACTACAACAGAGTGTATGAGTGCAATTCTTGGTGGCGCAAATTCGGTATGCAATTTACCTTATGATGCTATTTATCATAAAGACAACGAATTCGGAGAACGAATCTCGAGAAATCAGTTATTAGTTTTAAAGCACGAAAGTTACTTTGACAAAGTTAATAATCCTGCCGATGGTAATTATTATGTAGAAACGTTAACTGAGCAAATTTCAGAAAAAGCCTTAGCATTATTTAAAGATATAGAAAGTAATGGTGGGTTTTTAAACCAACTTAAAGAAGGCACTATTCAACGTAAAATAAAAGAAAGTGCTACTAAAGAACAAGAAGATTTTAATGCTAACAAACTCATTTTATTAGGAACAAACAAGCATCCAAACCCTAACGATAAAATGAAGCACGAGCTTGAGCTATACCCTTTTGTAAAACACAATCCTGTAAAAACACTTATTGCTCCAATAATTGAAAACAGATTAGCTGAGTCAATGGAACAAGAACGAATTAATAATGAATAAACACAACATCATGAAGTTTAAATTAATTATTACATGCCTTATTGCAAGTTTAGTATTGTGGAACTGTAAGCAAGAACCAAAAACGCCTGAAGTAGATTACAAATATGCTAACAATAACGAATTAAAAGACTGTAAAAGCAAAGACTCTCTTCTACTTAACGAAGCATTAATGTCTTTTGAAAAAGATTTAATAAACGCTTACGATCCAAAAACCCAAAGTCCAAATAGGTCTTATGTTAGGTTTTTAAGCGATGTAAGAGTTAATAAAGTTAATTATATAGCTATCACATCAAAACACACAAAAGAACTGTTTGAGGCTTTAAAATCTAAATCCGATTTATGGAATACTAAAGAGGGTGATTATACTTTAAACTACGCTAACCCTTTAGTCGCTTGTATTGCTTCTAATATGCAAGAAGGTGATTTAAAAATTACTTTCAATGCATTAGTTGACACTAATAGTATGAGCTACAGAATGTATAGCGAAGAATTAAGACGAAACACCATAAGCATAACAAAAGACAAGTATTTAGCTCTTTTTGTTGCATTAGATTTATACTATGCTAAACTATTTGGTGTAGACTTTAACAAACAACCAGAAGCAAACATAGATTTCAATAAGAAACCTGTAAAAAAAGAAATTGAGTCAAAAGATTCGCATGAAGGTCACAACCATTAAAATAACAGTATTATTACTTGTTGTAGTAACATTTCAATCGTGTCTTAATGTTGCCAATGACGTCAAAAGCTGGATAGAATTAAATGCTGAAGACGAAATTTTTGGTAAATACCACATGCTTGAAGACGATGGCATAAAAATATATCTACCTGATGTTTTTAAACGTTACTCATCAGTAGAGTATCAACAATTACTAGATTCTTTAGCCACAAAAAAAGACTATGAGTACGAGTCTAAAAGACTAAAGTCTATGAGAGAATTGGAAGGTAATTTGTATTTATATTTTGATGAAACCACGCGTTCAACCTATAGTATAAATACAATGCCATATATGCCACTTTACAAAAGAGACGCTCAATATCTATTAGGAATGATACGTCTTGGCAATGAAAGAGTAGCTGAAAACACCGATTTAAAATTCACTAAAATCACAGCCAAGTATAATGCGAGTAATGGTCCGCAAATTTTCAAAGTTGTACACAGAATTGATAATGAAGCTAAACAAACATCAACCTTTAGTACAACTTATATTATTTCGTCTAATCACAAAACAGTCTTCATTAATCTAACCACACCTTTTGACGTCTATTTTGACCCATTTCTTCAAAAAATGATTTTATAATGTCCAGAAAAAACATTCAACATATTACCTTAAAGAATCAAAAGCCAAGAACCAAGAACCAAGATTCTCTTCCTTTAGGAGAGATGTCCGAAGCACAGAGAGGGCTTTTTACGACTGCGGAAGATATAAATGTTCAATCAACATACTCTAAAGATGACCTTAAAAATGTTGAACATCTAAATTTTGTGGCTGGAATAGCTCCAAACCTTCGTGGTCCATACAGTACAATGTATGTTCGTAGACCATGGACTATTCGTCAATATGCAGGATTTTCAACAGCAGAAGAAAGTAACGCTTTTTACAGACGTAATCTTGCTGCAGGTCAAAAAGGATTGTCTGTAGCCTTCGATTTGGCTACACATCGTGGTTATGATAGTGACCACGAACGTGTTGTTGGAGATGTTGGAAAAGCAGGAGTTGCTATTGATAGTGTTGAGGACATGAAAATTCTCTTTGATCAAATTCCGCTAGATAAAATGAGTGTATCTATGACCATGAATGGTGCTGTACTACCAATTATGGCATTTTATATTGTTGCTGCCGAAGAACAAGGTGTAAAACCTGAACAGTTAGCTGGTACTATTCAAAACGACATTTTAAAGGAGTTTATGGTAAGAAACACTTACATCTATCCTCCTACACCATCCATGAAAATCATTTCAGATATTTTTGAATATACCAGTAAAAACATGCCTAAGTTCAATAGTATCAGTATTTCTGGATACCACATGCAAGAAGCTGGTGCTACTTGTGATATTGAATTGGCTTACACTTTAGCTGATGGATTAGAATACATTAGAAAAGGGCTTGATGCAGGAATGGATATTGATACCTTTGCGCCACGTTTATCGTTCTTTTGGGCAATTGGGATGAACCATTTTATGGAAATTGCCAAAATGCGTGCTGCAAGAATGCTTTGGGCTAAATTGGTAAAACAATTCAATCCTAAAAATTCAAAATCTTTAGCATTACGAACCCATTGTCAAACCAGTGGCTGGAGTTTAACAGAGCAAGATCCATTTAATAATGTAGCACGAACAACTATTGAAGCTGCTGCTGCAGCTTTTGGTGGCACACAAAGTTTACATACCAATGCATTGGATGAAGCTATTGCATTACCAACAGATTTTTCGGCTAGAATTGCTCGTAACACGCAAATATTTTTACAAGAAGAAACCCATATTACAAAAACTGTTGACCCTTGGGCAGGAAGCTATTATGTTGAAAAACTAACACATGACATTGCTCAAAAGGCATGGAAACTGATTGAAGAAGTTGAAGCATTAGGCGGAATGACAAAAGCTATTGAAGCTGGTATTCCTAAAATTAGAATTGAAGAAGCTGCTGCACGAAAGCAAGCTCGAATTGATTCTGGACAAGACATTATAGTTGGTGTAAACAAATATAGATTACAAGAAGAAGATCCAATCGCTACACTTGAAGTTGACAACCAAATTGTACGCAACTCCCAAATAGAACGCTTAAAGGCCATTAAAGCAGAAAGAAACAACGAAAAAGTACAAGCAGCATTATCAAAATTAACTGAAGTTGCTAAAACAGGACAAGAAAATTTATTAGCTTTAGCTGTAGAAGCAGCTCGAGAACGAGCAACTTTAGGAGAAATAAGTGATGCTTTAGAAGCTGCTTTTGGTCGCTATAAAGCGCAAATTAAATCATTTAGTGGTGTGTATAGTAAAGAAATAAAAGATGACGAATCCTTTAAAAAAGCTAAAGAATTAGCTGATAAATTTGCTGAACAAGATGGACGACGTCCTCGTATTATGATAGCAAAAATGGGACAAGATGGACATGATCGTGGTGCAAAAGTTGTTGCTACAGGTTATGCCGATGTTGGTTTTGATGTAGATATTGGTCCACTGTTTCAAACACCTCAAGAAGCCGCTAAACAAGCTGTTGAAAATGATGTACATATTTTAGGCGTTTCATCATTAGCTGCTGGACACAAGACTCTAGTACCACAAGTTATTGAAGCACTTAAAAGTTATGGTCGTGATGATATTATGGTAATTGTTGGTGGTGTAATCCCAAAACAAGACTATCAATATTTATTTGATGCAGGAGCTGTGGCTGTTTTTGGACCTGGAACAAAAATTAGTGATGCAGCGATTAAGATTTTGGAGATTTTGATTGATTAATACTTATATTTGATTTCTAACTTATATTAATCAATTAATGAAAAACACTTTTTTATTTGCATTCCTATTATTTACGTTAATTAGTAATGCTCAAAATGAATTTAAAGATGGTAGTTATACCTCAAAAAATCAAGAAGAATTTAGCGGTTTAATCAAAATAATCTCTGAAAGAGAAATTATTTTTAAACACAGTATTGATAGCAATGAAAAAATATTAAATGCTCAAGCTATACAAACTTTTAGTTTTAAAAAACCCTATAAAAAATATATAAGCCTTTCCGAAAACAATCAACCTGCTAAATTTTTTGAATATGTTATAGAAAGTGATGTTTCCCTTTTAATCCTAGATGACACCTATTATCTCAAAAACGAAACAGAGGGATTGAACAAGCTCGAAGTAAAAAAAATTGAAACATCGACAGATCAAGGTAAATACGAAAGCACTATTAACACTTACATAGGTGTACTGAATAATTATAGTAAGAACTGTAAAGAACTTCAATCCAAAGTTAATGCTGTAAAATATAACCGTAAAAGTTTATCTAAATTTGTTAGCGAACTAAATGCCTGTACAAATAACGATATTAATGACTTTTCTATAGATGAAGAAGTAGTGAATCTCTTTGAAGCTGGAGTTACAGTTGGAGGAAATTATGCTAATTTTGAAGACACAACTACAGGAGGTTATAAAACTGAAAGTCCTAGTATGGGCTTAGGTATTGGAGGATTTGTTAGTTTTTCACCTAACATAAATAAATACAACTTATCCTTTCTTTTTGGAATTGAATACAACCAAAAGAAAGTTGATTATAGCTACAGAGAACCTAACTTTGTAAGTGATAGAAATATTGTACATGATGCAAGTGTAATTGAGCCTTATTTATTAGCTCTTTATCAACCTTTTTATAACAAAAAAGGGCTTTTTAGTCCCTATATTGGTTTAGGTACATCTTATGGTTTTACCCTATCTCATGAAATTCAAGAAAGAGATAATCTTTCTGAGGTAATTTATGAAAGAGATGTTAATCAAACTTTTTCACTTCTCTACAAATTTGGAACATTTATAAACGTAAGCAAAAATAAGTTCATGTTTGAACTAGCTTTCTCTGATTACAGCTACCAAGTTCCAGGTGAAGCAGAGGATTATGGGACAAACTTTCAACTTAAAATAGGTTATGTATTTAATTTAAAATAATTAAATAAACTCAATACTTAAAGCCACTTTAAAAAATTAAAGTGGTTTTTTTATTTATAAAACTGTTAACAACTTCCATTTTATAAACTCGTAAATAATTGTATTTTTACGGGACAAAAAACCAAATCATATTAATGGGTAAAATCATTGCAATTGCCAATCAAAAGGGAGGAGTAGGTAAAACAACTACTTCTGTTAACTTAGCCGCATCTTTAGGTGTTTTAGAAAAAAAAGTGTTGCTCATTGATGCTGACCCTCAAGCCAATGCTACTTCAGGTCTTGGTATTGATGTTGAAACTATTGAAATAGGAACCTATCAATTATTAGAGCATACTACTTCAGCTGAAGAATGTATAATGTCTACCGATTCACCAAATGTAGATATTATTCCAGCTCATATTGACCTAGTGGCTATTGAAATTGAACTAGTAGATAAAGATGAACGTGAGTACATGCTTAAAAAAGCGGTTTCTCACCTAAAATCATCTTACGATTATATTTTAATTGACTGTGCACCATCGTTAGGCTTATTAACATTAAACGCTTTAACGGCTTCAGACTCTGTGATTATTCCAATTCAATGTGAATATTTTGCTTTGGAAGGTTTAGGCAAACTACTAAACACCGTAAAAAGTGTTCAAAAAATCCATAATCAAAACTTGGATATTGAAGGTATGCTTTTAACCATGTATGACCAACGTTTACGACTTTCAAATCAAGTTGTAGAAGAAGTTCAAAAGCATTTTAGTGATATGGTTTTTGAAACCATTATTCAGCGTAATGTAAGATTAGGTGAAGCTCCTAGCTATGGTGAAAGCATTATTAACTACGATGTAAGTAGTAAAGGTGCTACAAATTACTTAAGTTTGGCAAAGGAAATTATTAAAAAGAATGGCTAATGGCGAAGGCAACAAAAAAACAAGCATTAGGTAGAGGACTTTCAGCACTGCTTAAAGACCCTTCTAATGATATCAATTCAGTTCAGGACAAAAATGCAGATAAGGTAATTGGTAATATTGTTGATTTAGATATTGAAGCTATTGAGATTAACCCTTTTCAGCCTCGTACAAACTTTAACGAAGAAGCCTTACGTGAACTAGCATCCTCAATTAAAGAGCTTGGAGTTATTCAACCTATAACAGTAAGAAAACTAGAATTCAACAAATACCAACTGGTATCTGGAGAACGTAGGTTTAGAGCTTCAAAATTAATAGGTCTTGAAACTATTCCTGCTTATATTAGAATAGCCAATGACCAAGAGTCGCTAGAAATGGCTCTTGTTGAAAACATTCAACGTCAAGATTTAGACCCAATAGAAATTGCGCTATCTTACCAACGTTTAATTGACGAAATCAATTTAACGCAAGAACAAATGAGTGATCGTGTTGGTAAAAAGCGTTCTACTATTGCCAACTATTTACGTTTACTCAAACTAGATCCAATCATCCAAACAGGAATGCGAGATGGATTTATATCAATGGGTCATGGTAGAGCAATTATTAACATTGAAGATCAAAATACTCAGTTAGCTATTTATGAAAAAATAATTACTAATA
Organism: Meridianimaribacter sp. CL38; assembly: GCF_004328055.1. Lineage (NCBI taxonomy): Bacteria > Pseudomonadati > Bacteroidota > Flavobacteriia > Flavobacteriales > Flavobacteriaceae > Meridianimaribacter > Meridianimaribacter sp. CL38. Next base: position 305,728 of record NZ_QKWS01000003.1, read on the forward strand.
AACTTTCGGTACGAGAAACTGAAAAACTGGTAAAAAACTATCATTCTAGCAATACTGTAACTGTCCCAGAAAAGCAAGAACTTCCAAAATATATTAAAAAAGGCATAAAAGAGTTTTCAGAATACTTTGGCCATAAAATAAACGTTAAGGTATCAAAGAATGGTAAAGGTAGTATTACGATTCCTTTCCATTCTGAAGAAGATTTTAATCGTATACAAAAACTTGTTAAAAGTGCCAAATAAGACATTTTATAGTATTCTATTTTTACTTTTTATAGGTTCTACTTGCTTTTCACAAACAGAAAGCGACAGCACCAAAGTAGATACTGACCTTATGGTAGTGAACGACACCATAACTCGTGAGCCTATAAACATTCTTGCGCCTTCAAAAGCTGCATTTTATTCTGCAGTGTTACCTGGTTTAGGTCAAGCTTACAATAAAAAATATTGGAAAATCCCTATTGTTGTTGGTGCTATTACAACCGGAATTTTAATTTACGACCACAACAATAGAGAGTATCATCGTTATAGAGATGCATACAAAAGCCGATTAGCAGGCTACTCAAACGATGAATTTTGGGGAACCCAAGCCGATGGCACAACTCCTCTAGCCTCTCCAAGAGTTTCTAACGATGGACTTATTAGAGCACAAGAATCGCTAAGACGAAATAAAGAAATTTCATTATTAGTAACCATTGGTATTTATGCTTTAAATATTATTGATGCTAATGTTGACGCGCACCTACTCCAATACAACGTCGACGAAAATTTAGCTCTAAAGCCTCATTTTAAATATAATGAGCTTGAAAACACTTCTGATTTGGGTGTGACAGTAAATTTCAAGTTTTAGCTTAGCAATACACAAACGATACTTAAATTATGAAGATAGCTTTATTAGGATATGGAAAAATGGGAAAAACCATTGAAAGAATTGCTGAAGAAAGAGGCCATACCATTGTTATAAAAGCTAAATTAGACACAGCATACACCATTACTGATGCCGATGTTGCAATAGATTTTAGTATTCCTGAAGCTGCTTACAATAATATTTCAAACTGCTTACTCAATAATGTTCCAGTTATATCTGGGACAACAGGTTGGTTAAAAGATTATGACAAAGCAGTTAATTTATGCAAAGCGCAAAATGGTGCTTTTATTTATGCCTCAAATTTTAGCTTAGGTGTAAATATCTTTTTTGAAGTTAATAAAGTATTGGCAAAACTTATGAATGGGCAACCTCAATACAATGTTGCGATGGAAGAAATTCATCATACTCAAAAACTCGATGCACCAAGTGGAACTGCCATTACACTAGCTGAAGACATTATTAAAAATTCCAATTACGACAATTGGACATTAGATAACCCAAATCCAAAAGACATAAAAATAGACGCAAAACGTATTGAAAACGTCCCTGGAACACATGAAATCACTTATCAATCCAATGTAGATACTATTCAAATAAAGCATACTGCCCACAATAGAGATGGGTTTGCTTTAGGTGCTGTTGTTGCAGCCGAATGGATTATTGGGAAAAAAGGTGTATTTTCAATGAACGATGTGTTAAACATTGGTTAATTGCACTAAGGTTTGTAACGTTTTTAAATACTTTTCAACTCATAAAAAAAACATAAAATGACGAGTACACAGTGGTTAATTTTTTTATTTGCTATTCAAATAATACATGGTCTAGGCACATGGAAACTATACATTAAAGCAGGAAGAAAAGCTTGGGAAGCCTTTGTACCATTTTACAATGCTGTAGTATTAATGAAAATCATTAATCGTCCTTGGTGGTGGACCATTTTACTTTTTGTACCTATTGTTAATCTTATAATGCTTCCTGTAGTTTGGGTTGAAACAGCAAGAAGTTATGGTAAAAACTCAGCAACCGATACGTTATTAGCTGTTGTTTTACTTGGGTTTTATAATTTCTACCTCAATTATGTAGCAGATGTAAACTATATTGAAAACAGAGATTTACTCCCTAAAACCGGCTTAGGTGATTGGGTAAACTCAATTTTATTTGCCATAGTTGCGGCAACTATTGTTCACACCTATTTTATCCAACCTTTTACAATTCCAACATCATCTTTAGAAAAAACACTTTTAGTAGGTGATTTTCTCTTTGTAAGTAAAGTGCATTATGGTGCTCGTGCACCTATGACTACCTTAGCTACACCAATGGTACACGATACAATACCTGTAGCAAAAGTAAAGTCGTACATTCCAAAATTTGAATTACCATACTTTAGACTTCCTGGTTTTCAAAAAATAAAGAGAAATGATATAGTGGTTTTCAACTGGCCTGTGGACACTATGAAAAATATGCGTCATACAGACAAATTCTACTATAAGCCAATTGATAAAAGAACAAACTATGTAAAACGCTGTGTTGGTATTCCTGGTGATTCGTTGTCTTTAAAAGATGGATATGTATATATAAATGGTAAGCCAAATGATTTACCAGATAGAGCTAAACTTCAGTTTTCATATGAAATTACCTTTAAGCGTAATCTACATCCAAATGATATTATTGCTTTATTAAATAGATATGATATTACTGATAGTCCAGGATATGGCAGAACACAAGGTTCATATTTAATTCCTGCAGCAACTGACGAAGCTGTAGCACGTTTAAAGAATCATCCTGAAGTTGCTAGTGTTGTACCATTAAAAAATGAAGATGGTGTTAGAGATGCTGGTATTTTCCCTAGTAATGTGAATTACAACTGGAATAATGATTATTTCGGGTCGTTATATATTCCTGAAAAAGGAAAAACAATAGAGTTAACTTTAGAAAATTTACCGCTTTACAAACGCATTATCACTGCTTATGAAGGTCATAAACTTTCAGTAAACGGAAATCAAATTATAATTGACGACCAACCAACAACATCCTACACGTTTGCTCAAGATTACTATTGGATGATGGGAGACAATCGTCATAACTCACAAGACTCAAGAGTTTGGGGATTTGTTCCGTTTGACCACGTAGTTGGAAAACCAGTTTTTATCTGGATGAGTTGGGAGAATGGAAAACCACGTTGGGAGCGTTTCTTTACAACTGTTGGTGGTAGTGGAAAACCAACGTCATACCTTATCCCATTTTTGGTATTACTTTTAGGTTGGTTTGGGTTTAATAAATGGCGTAAACGTAAAAAGGCATAATACATTATTTTATAAATGGATACCCTTATTCATCCTACATATTTCCCTAGTATAGCTCACTTTGTTGCTATTGCTAAAGCTGATAATTTAACGTTTGAGGTTTGTGATAATTACCAAAAACAAACCTACAGAAATCGTGCATACATTTATGCTGCTAATGGAAAGCTGCTTTTAAACATTCCTATAAAGCATACACAAAAAAACCGTCAACTTTATAAGGATGTAAAAATTGCTAACGATAGTAGATGGCAGGATTTACATTGGAAATCTTTAGAATCGGCTTACAGAACGTCTCCTTTTTTTGAGTTTTATGAAGACGAATTTCAACCCTTGTTTACTGGTAATGAAACATTTCTTTTAGACTTTAATTTGAAATGTTTAGAAGTTGTTTTTGATTGCCTTCAATTACCTTTTGAGTTTTCTACTACTGAGTATTTTGAAATAGAACCAAACCACAAAACCGATTATAGGTTTTTAGCAAACAGTAGAAAAGAACAACCTCATAATTTTGACTCCTACACACAAGTCTTTGATGACAAACATGGGTTCATTCCTAATTTGAGCATATTGGATTTATTATTTAATGAAGGAACAAATGCTATGAGTTATTTAGAGTCTCAACAGCTTCAAACACCATAAACTACTTCGCTAATTTTAATTTAGCAAGTATAGGATAATGGTCAGATAATTCAACATCAAAGGTTTTAAAACCGTTTACTTCAAAAGCATCATCAGCTAAAATAAAGTCAATTCTCACAGGAAAAAACTTAAAGTTAAACGTACGTCCAAAGCCATTACCTCCTTCAACAAAAGCATCTTGTAAATCGCCTTTTATCTCTTTATACACGTAGGAATAGGCTGTATTATTGAAGTCTCCACAAATAACCATTTTATACTTACATTTTGCTTTATGCTGTAAAAACAAATCGGTTTGACTCTCCTGCATTTTAAACGTTTTACTTACACGCTTAAATAAGTTTTCAGAAGACTCATTTGCTAATTTTTCAACCGTTGGATCAATACCAAGCGATTGTAGGTGCACATTATAAATTCTTATCGTGTCCTTAGCCTTAACTATATCGACAAAAATGGCATTATTACTAGTATTTGGAAACTCAATAGAACCCGAGTTTACTATAGGGAATTTAGAAAATATTGCTTGACCATTTTTCACCTTTTTACCTGAAAGCTCTTCGTACTTATAGTATCCTTTTAAGTTAATAGCTTCATCAGGCCTGTATTCTTGCATGCTTAACACATCAGGCTGTTTTTCAGAAATAAAATCGACTATTTGAGTTTTAACGGTTTCATCAGGAATCCATTCAAATACATTAAACAACCTCACATTATAATTCATTACTGAAATATTATTTGGATCTTCAATATTCTTGGATGATGAAAATTTATACAATGAAAACAGATAGTTATACCCAATAAACAATATAATAAGTGATAGTAAAAGCTGCTTTTTCACTTTTAAAAGCCAATACACAAAAAATAGAATATTGAGTAGTATTAAGAAAGGAACTGCAAGACTTAAAACTGATAATAAAGCGAAGTTTTTAGGCGACACATAAGGTAAAATATAAGACAGCAGCAACATTGTCGCTACAATGGAATTAACGAAGAACACCAATTTATCTACCAATTTTAGTCGCTTCATAGACTTTTAATCCTTACCTGATTTAAATAAAAACGCTTTTTCTTCTTTAGTTAAACTTTCATAACCGCTTTTACTGATTTTATCTAGAATGAGGTCAATTCGTTTTTGTTTAGTAAACTCATTAAAGTCGTCTTTATTATGGCCTGCAAACGGTTTTTTCTTGCTCTTATGAACTGTTTTTAAAGGCGACTTTCGTTTAAACATACTAGCTATACTATCCATTATACGCTCAAAGCCTTTACCTATATCATTTCCTTTAGTTAATTGTTGTGCATATAAATATCCTAACAAACTTCCTCCTAAATGCGCTACATAACCGCCTTGGTTTATGGTAAACAATCCAAGAATATCAATAACCACCATTGCTACACCTATATACCAAAGTTTAATGTTTATGGTTACCAATCGTGCTTCTTTATTAGGCATATAAGCGCTTAAAAAAATAATTAAAGCCCTTACTCCTGCTGATGCTCCTACCAATGGCAACGTATAGTTAACCAAGCTTCCAGAAAAAAGTGTATGAATCAATACAAATGCAAGTCCGCCAAATAAAATTCCTAAAAAGTAAATATTCAAAGATAGTTTAACACTAAAAAGGTTAACCAGCATGTTAGAAATAAAATACAAGATAAGCATATTTAGAGCAATATGCCAAAAGCCGTAATGCACAAAACCATAGGTAAAAATAGACCAAGGTTGGTATATAAAATCGTTAAGACTCACAGGTAATTCAAACCAATGCAATACATTGGTAGTGTTTTTAACCTTAGTAAGTATAAACCCAATTATATATATAACAACATTAACACCTATAATCTTTTCAAAGGCATTAAGACGTTTTAGTTTGTCTTGTATGTCTTGTGTAAGCGTTGTCATTTAATCCCATCTATTTTTATTAAACTGATTCTTTTTCCAATACCACATAATTATAAAGCCTGTTAATGCGCCTCCAACGTGAGCAAAATGTGCAACACTAACTCCAAACATAGAATTCCCTCCTGTGAGACCTGAAATCACTTCGTAACCTAACAATAATGGAATAAAATACTTTGCTTTAATAGGAATCGGCAAAAAAATCAACATCAACTCAGCATTTGGAAAAGACATCCCAAACGCAACCAAAAGTCCCATTAAGGCTCCAGAAGCTCCTAAACTATTAGAATAAAATATTTTTTGCAAAGAGTTCCAATTACTTTCTCCTATAGTTTTTACCCAATCAGGGTTGTACTTTTCTTGATTTAAAATTGAAACTAAAGTTTCTTTATCTAATCCATCAGCAAGTAATGGACTTATTATAGAATTAAATTGTACATAGTCAATCAATAATGGAATAAGCACTGCTCCTAATCCACATGAAAAGTAAAAAAACAAAAACTTATTTCTTCCCCACATCTGCTCCAAAGGACTCCCAAACATCCATATACCCAACATATTGAAAAGAATATGTAAATAAAATGTAGGATGATGCATAAACATATGCGTAAAAATTTGCCAAACTTGAAAGTTGTCGTTTTCAGGAAACCACATAGATAAAAGAGCAAAGGCTTTATCTCCAACAACTTGACATCCTATAAAAACCAGGACATTTATAATAATAAGGTGCTTAACCGTTTCTGTAATTCTCATCATAGCTTACATAAATTTTTTGTCGATGTCATCAACACTCATGGTTATAAAAGTCGTTTTATTTGTTGGCGAAACTGTAGGTTCCTTACAAGCAAATAGTGAATTTACCAAATGCTCTTGTTCTTGTTTATTAAGCGATTGACCTGTTTTTATAGCTAAACTTTTTGCCATAGATTTTGCTAATAAATCTGTAGCACTAAAATTACTGTCTGGTACTTCTTGCTCAACATCACTTATCAGTTGTTCTAAAATTATAGACACTTCACTCTCAGGGACACCTAAAGGAACTCCAGTGATTTCTATAGTATGATCTTTAACGCTAGAAAATGCAAAACCTGTACTTTCTAAGTCTTCTTTTAACTGAATAAGTATTGGCAATTCTGTTGAGGAAAAATGCAACTGCAACGGAAATAACAACTGCTGACTAACAGCTTCTTTCACAGTCATATTTTTTAATAAATTTTCGTACAACACACGTTGATGCGCTCTATGCTGATCAATCATCAACATACCAGATTTTATAGTACTCACAATATATTTGTTGTGAAGCTGATAAGTAGCTTGTGTAGTTTCGGTTTGCGAATCATCAAACAAGGTTTCATTTTTTGAATCGCTTTCAAACTCTACTTCACTAAAATTATGGTCTTGCTGTGTACTTTTTGATTCTAATCCTACATACAAACTATCCCAACTAGATGTATTTTGTTTCTTAAAGGTAACTGCAGGTTTACTGCTTCCACCTCCATGAGATACTTTTTCCTTAAAAGGATTGAAATCTCTATCAACTTCTATTGTTGGTGGTGTAGCAACACTCTTATCTTTATAATCGTAAGGCGTGTTTAGGTTAGGATCACTATCAAAATCTAAAACTGGTGCAATGTTAAATTGCCCTAAGCTATGTTTTACTGCTGACCTTAAAATAGCATACAAAGTATGTTCATCATCAAACTTAATTTCTGTTTTTGTTGGATGAATATTGATATCAATAGTTTTTGGGTCTACAGTAAGATTTAAAAAATAGCTTGGATGCGCTCCATCTTTTATCAAACCTTCAAATGCTGAATTGATAGCATGATTAAGGTAAGGACTTTTGATAAAACGATTATTTACAAAAAAGAACTGTTCGTTCTTTGTCTTTTTAGCAAACTCAGGTTTTCCTACAAACCCTGAAATTTTTAGAACTTCGGTAATTTCTTCAACAGGAACTAACTTTTCGTTGGTTTTACCTCCAAAAATATTAACTACACGCTGTCTGTAATTACTACTTGGTAGATTAAAAATTTCGCTACCATTATGGTACATTGCAAACACAATACTTGGATGCGCTAATGCTACACGATGAAATTCATCGATAATATGTCGTAACTCTACTGCATTAGATTTTAAAAAATTGCGTCGAGCAGGAATATTAAAAAATAAATGTTTTACAGCTAAAGACGTTCCTTTAGGTGTTACCACAACATTTTGAGCTTTAAGGTCGCTACCTTCAATCTCAATTTGTGTTCCTAGTTCGTCTTGCTCTTGTTTGGTTTTAAGTTCAACATGAGCAATAGCAGCAATACTAGCTAATGCTTCGCCTCTAAACCCTTTTGTATGTAAATTGAATAAATCTTCAGCAGCGCGTATTTTGGATGTTGCATGACGCTCAAAGCTTAAACGTGCATCAGTAACACTCATGCCTTTACCATTATCAATAACCTGAATAAGTGTTTTACCTGAATCTTTTATAATGAGTTTTATTTCAGTAGACTCAGCATCTATTGCATTTTCGAGAAGCTCCTTAACCACTGAAGCAGGTCTTTGCACGACTTCGCCTGCTGCAATTTGGTTAGCAACATGGTCTGGTAATAGTTGAATAATGTCTGCCATTAGCGTTTTGAAAAGAATATTGACAGGTCAAAATCAATAAAAATCAAAAAAACCAAAATCAATACACCTATAATAATCAATACACGTCTGTTGGCTCCAGCCGTATCTTCATTATGCTTATAATCGTCAATGGCATTAACAAACTTGGTTTTTAATCCTTTATTGCTTCCTACAGTTTGCCTGTGTTCGTCAAATTTATGCTTAATTTCATAAGGACTTCCCTCACCTTTATAGTATCTAGGAGTGTATTCAAACTTTTTATTTCTTCGTAATTTAAACATGATGTAACGCTTTATTATTCGTAACGACTTAATATGTAAAGTATTACTAATACACCAATCAAAAACAAGACCAAAAAGGGTAAAGTAGTAAAAATACTTTTCTTACGTTTGTTAGCAGCTCTTACCTCTTCCCATTGTGCTTCAACACTTTTCTTGGTAGTATCATCTTGGTCTCTAAGATGCTTAGGTGTATAACTGAAACGTTTATTTTTACGTTGCTTAAAAAACTCCACTATAAAGTATAATCGTTGTTACACTTCAAATGTACTTAAAAAGCTAGGAAAATAAGCCTTTCAACTGCTAAAAATTGTTAACAGTTTTAAAATGAAGAATAGTGTTTTTAAGCTTTTCGTCTAAGCTCAGCCATTTTTATTGCAGCAACAGCAGCTTCAACACCTTTGTTACCATGTTTACCTCCAGACCTATCAATTGCTTGTTGCATATTGTTGTCGGTTAACACACAAAATATAACTGGCGTTTCACGCATCACGTTAAGGTCTTTGATACCTTGAGAAACAGCTTCACAAACAAAATCAAAATGCTTTGTTTCGCCTTGTATAACGCTACCAATAGCAATAACAGCATTTACCATTTGCTCTTGCATTTTTTTGCTTCCATAAATTAGCTCGTAGCTACCAGGAACTTGCCAATGCACAATGTTTTCAGGTAAAGCACCATGTTCAATTAATGTATCGTAAGCACCTTTAAAAAGGCCATTAGTAATGGTGTCGTTCCATTCAGAAACAACAATCCCAAACCGAAAGTCTTTCGCGTTTGGGATTGTGTTTTTATCGTATTCGGATAAATTTGCAGTTGCCATATGTATTATAAACTTGCTTCTGCTTTTCCTATAAGTACATCTATATTAGAAGCTTCATTTGAAGCAGAAAATTCTTCTTTTATTCTTGTAAAATAGTTTAATGCTTTTTGGTTTTCACCTTGAGACAATGCTAATGTACCAGCTTTGTATAAATATAATGGTGTTGTAAACTCATTATTAGAAATTGCAATAGCTTGCTCGTAGTAATCCATAGCGTCTTTTGGCTGATTCAATTGCACAAAAGCATCACCAATTCCTCCTTTTGCAAGTGGTGCTAACATGATATCATCACTTGAAAAATTGTTTAAGTAAGAAATTGCTTCAGAATATTTATTTAGGTTTAAGTAAGCCATACCTGCATAATAGTTGGCTAAATTACCTGCAGGAGTACCACTGTATTTATCAGCAATATCAACCATACCATATTTACCTTCACCTCCATTTAAAGCTAACGTATATAAAGAATCTTTTTCAACACCATTAACCGCTTGGTCAAAATATTGTTGTGCTTTATACATTTCATTCATAGCTTCTCCAGCTTTTGGTTCAGCAACAAATTTATTGTAACCTAAGTATCCAAGTATAACTGCAACAGCTACACCAACAATAATATAAATATAGTTTTGATTTTTAACAGCCCATTCTTCAGTCTTAGAAGCTGTTTCATCTAAAGTGTTAAAAACTTCAGCTGTTGTTGAGTGTTCTTCAATAGCTTCAACTTTTTCTTCTTTAGTCTTTGGTTTATATCCTCTTTTCTTATAAGTTGCCATATATTCTCTATTTATGCGCCGCAAAAATAAAATTTTTATTGGTAAATAAAAGGTAAATTATTTGTTATTTTTCAATAATTTGCACATCCTTTTCCATAATTGTTAACCAAAAACATCAATATATTGTTTGTTTTATGATTTTAAATTCCCTTTCCCTACTTAATTACAAGAATTTTGAAAGCCAATCCTTTGCTTTTGACACTAAGATAAACTGCTTTGTAGGCTCAAACGGAGTTGGGAAGACTAATGTTTTAGATGCTATTTATCATTTAGCTTTTGGAAAAAGTTATTTTAATCCTGTAGCTACACAAAACATAAAACACGATGCTGACTTTTTTGTTGTTGATGGTGTGTTTGACAAAGATGATAAAACCGAAAAGATTATCGTGTCGCTAAAACGTGGTCAAAAAAAGATGATTAAGCGCAATGGAAAAATGTACGATAAATTTAGCGACCATATTGGGTTTATTCCTTTGGTAATTATTTCGCCAGCTGATAGAGACCTTATTATTGAAGGTAGTGATACACGTCGAAAATTTATAGACAACGTTATTTCACAAAGCAACAAACAGTATTTAAGTGATTTAATTAACTATAACAAAGTACTCTCACAACGTAATGCTCTATTGAAATATTTTGCACTCAACAATACATTTAACGCGCAAACACTAGAGGTTTATAACGACCAGTTAAATACTTACGGAACCGCTATTTTTAAAACTAGAGATGCTTTTTTAAAAGCCTTTATTCCTATTTTTAAATCGCGTTACAATGCTATTAGCAATAATAATGAAGTTGTAAACCTTAGTTATAAAAGCGATTTGTTTGAAGCACAATTAAGCGAACTCCTTAGCAAAAACCTCAATAAAGACAAAGCTTTACAATATACAAGTGTAGGCACTCATAAAGACGATCTTATTTTTGAAATTGAGCAATATCCTATCAAAAAATTTGGAAGCCAAGGACAGCAAAAATCGTTTTTAATTGCATTAAAACTGGCTCAGTTTGATTTCTTAAAACAAGAAAGTGGTGTTGCTCCTATTTTGCTTTTAGATGACATTTTTGATAAACTAGACGAACAACGCGTAGCACAAATAATTGGTCTTGTTGACGATGAGCATTTTGGTCAACTCTTTATAAGCGATACGCATGCTGAACGCACCGAAAATGTTGTGAAACAAATTCATCAATCGTATAAAATATTTGAGTTATGATAAGAGCCTTTTGCGTTAGCTTAGTGTTTATGGCATTTTTTAATTGCTCTAACAATCCTGAGACATTTGTAGAACATATTGAAGGTTATTGGGAAATTGATGAAGTAACTTTAAAAGATGGTTCAAAACGCGACTACAATTTTAACAGCACTATAGATTATATTGAAATTACTGACAGCTTAACAGGTTTTAGAAAAAAGTTGAAACCTAATTTCTCAGGAACTTTTGAAACGTCCAATGATGCTGAACAACTTAAGATTGTCTTAGAAAACGATAGTTTAAACCTCTATTACAAAACACCTTTTCACAGCTGGAAAGAAACGGTTTTAAACGCTACAAAAGATGAACTTTTAATTCTTAATGCCAATAAAGATATGTATCTTTATAAACGTTACGAACCTATAAATCTTGAAGAATAATGTCCAAACGCAACAACGAACACTCACCTATTAGTGACCTCCTAAAAGAGTTTGTAGACACTAACAACCTACAACAAGGTTTAGATAAGGTAAACGTACGTAATGCTTGGGAAAACATGATGGGAAATGGTGTAAACAACTACACTACCAATATTGTTTTAAAACAAGACACACTTTATGTACAATTAAGCAGTAGTGTTTTACGAGAAGAGTTAAGTTATGGCAAAGAAAAAATTATTGCTATGCTCAATGAAAGTTTAGGTAAAGACGTTATCAAAAAACTAGTCCTTCGATAAATAAAAAAAGCAGCTCAATGAGCTGCTTTTTTATATGAATTATATGTTATTAAAACATTTCTCTTCCTGAAAAATGGAAAGCACCTTCAATAGCTGCGTTCTCATCGCTATCACTTCCGTGTACAGCGTTTTCACCAATAGAAGCAGCATACATTTTACGTATTGTACCTTCAGCAGCCTCAGCAGGATTAGTAGCTCCAATTAAAGTTCTAAAATCTTCAACAGCATTATCTTTTTCTAAGATAGCTGCTACAATTGGTCCACGAGTCATATACTCAACCAACTCACCAAAAAATGGTCTTTCACTGTGAATAGCATAAAAAGCTTTTGCATCAGCAGTAGTCATGTGAGTTAATTTCATTGCTACAATTCTAAATCCTGAAGCAGTTATTTTTTCTAATATTGCGCCAATGTGTCCTTTTTCAACAGCATCTGGCTTAAGCATTGTAAATGTTCTATTTGTTGCCATTTGTTTATTTTAATTTGGTTGCAAAAGTAATGTATTTCTTAACAAAAACAATATAAAGCAATATTAAAAAATTGTATCTTCGCCAGATATGACAAATGAAGATTACAGCAGCATAAAACAACTTTTAAGTTCCAAAAAAAACATTGTAATTGTACCTCATAAAAATCCTGATGGAGATGCTATAGGTTCAAGCTTAGGTTTATACCATTACCTTAAAAAGTACAATCATGAGGTTACAGTAATTGCACCTAATGATTATCCTGATTTTTTAAAGTGGATGCCTAGTGAAACCTCAATTTTAAAATACGAACTACAACAGGAAGATTGTGACACAGTAATTAATCAAGCAGATATTATTTTCACTTTAGATTTTAATGCGTTGAATCGAATTGGAGATATGGAAACTCCTATCCAATCTGCTACAGGTATTAAGATAATGATTGACCACCATCAGCAACCTGATGATTATGCATTGTATATGTATTCTGATGTTAGCATGTCATCAACCTGTGAAATGGTGTATAATTTCATTTGTAACTTAGGTGATGAAGATAGTATAGACCAAGACATTTCAACCTGTTTATATACAGGAATTATGACTGATACTGGTTCGTTTAGGTTTCCTTCAACCACGAGTACAACCCACAAAGTCATTGCCAATTTAATTGAAAAAGGAGCAAATAACGCTCAAATACACAATAACATTTACGACACCAATACTTATAGCAGATTACAATTATTAGGTTGTGCACTCAGCAATCTAAAAGTATTGCCAGAGTATAGAACTGCTTATATAAGTTTATCGCAACAAGAACTTAACACATTCAACTTTAAAAAAGGTGACACCGAAGGTTTTGTTAATTACGGTCTCTCGCTCGAAGGCATTGTATTTGCTGTTATTTTTATAGAAAACGAGCAAGAAAACATTGTAAAAGTGTCGCTAAGAAGTAAAGGAGCATTTTCAGTAAACGAATTTTCAAGAGCACATTTTAATGGTGGTGGACACACAAATGCTGCTGGAGGAAAAAGTGATTTGGACTTAAAAGAAACTATTGAAAAATTTATTAGTATATTACCAAGCTATAAAGAGGTCCTAAATCATGAATAAAAGCATCATTATATTACTAATAAGTTTTATGGCTTTTAGCTGTAAATCACCTGAAGCTAGACTTCCTAAGACCGTTAAATCTGGTTCATTTATTAATGCTTCAGTAGAACGAAATATTAAACTAAATAAAAAAGAGCAACAGTTTATTGAAGGTATTATTAAAGATAATCCTGAAATAGATTACATAGCTTCTGAAAGTGGTTTTTGGTACTATTACAATACAAAAATTGAACAAGATACCATTACACCACAGTTTGGTGACATTGTAAATTTTGATTACGATGTTAAAGATTTGAATGGTTCACAAATCTATTCTGAAGAAGACATAGCACCTCAAGATTATGCTATGGACAAAGAAGAATTGTTTACAGGCCTTAGAGAAGGTTTAAAACTTATGAAACCAGGAGAAACAGTAACATTCTTATTTCCTTCACAAAAAGCCTATGGCTATTATGGCGACACCAATAAAATAGGTGTTAACACACCTTTAATGTGTAAGGTAACCGTAAATACAATAACAAAAAAACAAAACAATTAATTAAAATTTTATGAAACTGATTAGTAAAGCCCTACAGTTATTTATTTTATTTATACTAGTAACTGCAACCTCATGCAAAGAAGACCTTTATCCAGATTTAGAAGATGGTCTTTATGCTGAAATAGTGACTTCTAAAGACACAATGGTTGCTAAGTTATTCTTCGAAAAAGTACCAGTTACTGTTGCCAATTTTGTGGCTTTAGCCGAAGGTACTCATCCTTTAGTAAGCGAGCAATTTAAAGGAAAGCCATTTTACGACAGCTTAACATTCCATAGAGTTATGGATAAATTCATGATTCAAGGTGGAGACCATACTGCTACTGGATCTGGTGATCCTGGTTACAGATTTGTTGCCGATTTTGACCCAAGCTTAAAACATGATAAAGCTGGTGTATTATCAATGGCAAATGGTGGAGGAATTGACACCAACGGAAGTCAGTTTTTTATTACCGAAGTACCATACCCAAGCTTAGATGCTTTTGATGCTAATGGAGACTTTAAACCTTGCGACCAACGTGGTGTAAGCTGTCATTCGGTTTTTGGACAATTGGTAAAAGGTATTGAAGTACAAGATTCAATCTCTAACGTAAAAGTTGGACGTGGTAACAAGCCTCTTGAAAATGTATACATCTACAAAGTAAACATTATCAGAAAAGGATCTGCTGCAAAATCTTTCAACGCTGCTAAGGTTTTTGAAGAGCAAATGCCTAAGGTAAAAGAAGATTTAGAAAACATGAAAGAACAAGCTCGTATAAGAGCTGAAGAAGAAAAGAAAGCTAGAGAAGCTAAAAATGCTGAAGCTGGTGCTGAAATAAAAATACAATTAGACGAATACCTAACTAAAGCTACCGAAACAGCTTCAGGTTTAAGAGTATATTACATTAACAAAGGTGATGGAGAAAAGCCTGCGCAAGGTAAAAGAGCCTACGTAAACTACGAAGGTTATTATGAAGATGGACGTTTATTTGACAGTAATGTTGAAGCTGTTGCTGAGCGTCATGGTATGTTGGACGAGCGTAGAAAAGAAGCTAACATGTACAAGCCTTTCCCAATGAAAATTAGTCCAGATGCTCAACTTATTGCAGGTATGAAAGAAGCCCTTGCTGATATGCGTGTTGGTGATAAAGTATATATGTACATTCCTTATCACTTAGCATATGGCGAACGTGATTACGGACCAATTCCTGCTAAATCAAACTTATCGTTTATTGCTGAAATGACAGGAATAGAATAGATTTCTAAATATTAAGAATAAAAAAACTCCATTTTCATTTGAAAATGGAGTTTTTTTATAGTGTTCAATTTATTTTTTCGGAATCTGCTTTAAGATTTCAAGTACATAGTTCCAATATTTTTGAGCCGAAGAAATTTGAGCACGCTCATCAGGTGAATGTGCACCTTTAATATTTGGTCCAAAACTAATCATATCCATTTCAGGATAGTTTTGTCCTAAAATACCGCACTCCAATCCTGCATGACAAGCAGCAACATGAGGTTCCTCTCCATTATTAAGTTTTTTATATAATGGCACCATTACTTTTAGTATTTCAGAGTCCATATTAGGCTGCCAACCAGGATAATCGCCACTAAATTCAACTTCACAACCTGTTAGTTCAAATGTTGCTCTTAATGTATTGGCTAAATCCCATTTAGAACTTTCTACCGAAGAACGCGTTAAACAACCTATTTTAATATTCCCTTCTTTTACAATTACACGTGCAATATTATTTGAAGTCTCAACCAAATCAGGAATATCAGCACTCATACGATACACACCATTTAACGCAGCATAAATAGCTCTTGTTAATCCCTCTTGCACACCTAAATCCATAATAGATTTTGGTGTTTCAATTTTAGAAATCACAACAGTTAAATCTGGTTCCATTGTTTTATACTCTGCTTTTATCTCTTGAGCCAACGCTTCTGTTTCGGCAACAAACGCTTCTTCATGTATCGCATCTACAACAACAGTAGCGACACTTTCACGAGGGATTGCATTACGTAAACTTCCGCCATCAATTTCACTAATTCTCAAGCCAAAGTTTTCAAATCCGTCAAACAATAAACGGTTCATTATTTTATTGGCATTACCTAAACCTTCATGGATTTGCATTCCAGAGTGTCCACCTTGTAAACCTTTTACAATTAATTTAAAACCAGTTTTAAACTCAGGAGTTTCTTCTTCTTTATAAGTTCTTGTAGCAGTAACATCAACACCACCAGCGCAACCTACTCCAATTTCGTCATCTTCTTCGGTATCTAAATTTAAAAGTATATCTCCTTGTAATAAACCGCCTTCAAGTCCCATTGCTCCTGTCATTCCTGTTTCTTCATCAATAGTAAATAAGGCTTCAATAGCAGGATGCTCAATATCTTTACTTTCCAAAATTGCCATTATAGTAGCTACTCCAAGTCCGTTGTCAGCACCAAGCGTTGTGCCTTTAGCTTTTACCCAATCACCTTCAATAAACATTTCAATTCCTTGTGTGTCAAAATCAAAAACGGTATCGTTATTTTTTTGGTGAACCATGTCTAAATGCGATTGCATTACAATGGTTTTACGGTCTTCCATACCAGCAGTTGCAGGCTTTTTTATAATGACGTTACCTACCTTATCAACAATCGTTTCTAAACCAAGTTGCTCTCCAAAATCTTTCATAAACGCGATAACACGCTCTTCTTTTTTTGATGGTCTTGGTACAGCATTTAGGTCTGCAAACTTGTTCCAAAGTTGTGTTGGTTCTAATTGTCTTATTTCTGAATTCATAGTATTTACTTTAAGTTATACAAAGGTAACCAATAGCGTATGTTTTATAAAACTATTTTCTATTTTTGATTTATGCAGAAATACCTCAAATCCATACTAGCGTTTTCAATTGTACTTCAAATTATTTTCTTGAAAATTATAGCGCGTTTTCCTGATGTTGTTGAACAATTATATAGCAATGGTCTTTATGTATACATCTCAAAACTGATGCGATACGTTTTTGGTTGGGTGCCTTTTTCTGTAGGTGATATTTTATACACCTTAGCTACTGTTTATATATTAAGATGGTTGTTTGTAAATAGAAAACGTGTAATAAAAGACACAAAAGCGTGGATTTTAGATGTATTATCAGCCGTATCTATTGGGTATTTTGCATTTCATTTACTTTGGGCTTTTAATTATTACAGGCTACCACTACACAAAGCGCTTAATATAGAAAAAGACTATACTACTGAAGCGCTTGTAGCAACCACAGAGCGTCTAATAAGTACTGTAAACACTGTTCATATAGCCATTACAAATAATGACACTGTTAAGGTTGACATGCCTTATAGCAAAACAGAATTATTACAAAAAGTCCCTAAAGGTTATGATAAACTTTCTAAAAAATTTCCTCATTTAGCTTATCAGCCTAAAAGCGTTAAACGTTCTATTTATAGCTTACCACTAACTTATATGGGTTTTTCAGGATATTTAAATCCGTTTACCAATGAAGCACAAATTGATGGGTTAATCCCAACTTTTAAATATCCAACCACTGCAAGCCACGAAGTAGCACACCAATTGGGTTATGCTGCTGAAAATGAAGCTAACTTTATAGGTAGTATGGCAGCAATGCATCATGATGATATTTATTTTAAGTATTCTGGTTATGCGTTTGCATTAAGACATTGCCTACACGAAATTTATAGACGCGACCCCAAACAGTATGAAACTTTGGTTACTAAAGTGAATAAAGGCATTTTGAAAAACTATCAAGAGGTTAGAGACTTTTGGGACAGTTATCAAAATCCAACTGAGCCTTTGTTTAAATCTACTTACGATACATTTCTAAAAGCTAACAACCAAATAGATGGTATGGAAAGCTATAGTTATGTAGTTGCACTTTTAGTAAATTACTTTGAAAATAATACATTCTAAAAAAGTTAAAAAAAGTGTATTAGTTCGTTACTAAAGGCAATATTTCTATCTTTAGCTTTCTATTTTTTAACCAACACTTACATAATGATAAGACCGTATCTCACTATCTTAACATTTTTGTGCTGTTTTTCATTTTACGCACAAGAATATTTTCCAAAAAATGATGGTGTAGTTGCAACAAACACTAACTACACTGCATTTACAAATGCTAAAATTTATGTGACTCCTACTCAAGTTATTGAAAACGGAACACTATTAATCAAAGACGGAAAAGTCGTTGCTACAGGAACTTCTGTTAGCATTCCAAAAAACACCAAAATTATTAATGTTTCAGGTAAAAGCATCTACCCTTCTTTTATTGACATCTATTCCGATTTTGGTATCAAAGCTCCTGAACGAGACTCAGGAAGTGGCAGAAGTGCACAGTATGAACCTAGCAGATCAGGCTATTACTGGAACGACCATGTAATGCCTGAAAACAAAGCAATAGACCGTTTTAGTTATGACAGCAAAAAAGCTTCAGAATACATCAAAGCAGGTTTTGGAACACTTAATGCACACATACAAGATGGAATTGTTAGAGGTAGCGGAATGCTTGTAGCGCTTGATAGTGAAGGCACAAACGCTAACCGAATATTAGATGATTATTCTGCACAATATTTCTCGTTTTCTAAAAGTGTGACTTCAAGACAATCTTATCCTTCTTCTATTATGGGAAGTATGGCTTTACTAAGACAACTTTATATTGATGCTGATTGGTATGCTAAAGGAAACTCTAAAACAAAAGATTTATCTCTTGAAGCACTAAATAAGAATAAATCCTTAATTCAAATTTTTGCTGCAGGTAGTAGAGCTAATCTATTAAGAGCTGATAAAGTTGGTGATGAGTATGATGTACAATATGTTATACTTGGAGGTGGTGATGAATACGAACGTGTAAACGAAGTAAAAAACACAAACGCGTCGTTAATTATCCCAATTAACTTCCCAGATGCTTACGA
This sequence comes from Meridianimaribacter sp. CL38, assembly GCF_004328055.1. NCBI lineage: Bacteria > Pseudomonadati > Bacteroidota > Flavobacteriia > Flavobacteriales > Flavobacteriaceae > Meridianimaribacter > Meridianimaribacter sp. CL38. The sequence continues at coordinate 324,879 of NZ_QKWS01000003.1, forward strand.
TGTTGAAAATCCGTTTTTAGCTTCAGGATTATCGCTTAGCGATATGAGAGCATGGAATCAAAAACCAACAAACCCAAAGGTTTTAGCTGAAAACAATATCAAATTTGCGTTAACTACGCATTCATTAAAGTCGCCAAAAGAATTTAAACCCAACCTATTAAAAGCCATTGAACATGGACTTTCTGAAGAAAAAGCTTTGGAATCGCTTACTACTATTCCTGCTCAATTATTAGGAAAGCAAAATACTATTGGTTCTTTAAAGAATGGAACTTACGCTAACTTCTTAATTACTTCTGGAAACATTTTTGATAAAAAAACCACATTATATGAAAACTGGGTACTTGGTCAGCAAAATGTTATAGAAGACATGACTATTAAAGACATTAGAGGCGACTATGAATTTAGATTAGCTGGTGAAGACTATAAAATGTCATTAAAAGGAGAACTTAGCAAATTGAAATCTGAAATTACCAGTGGTGACAACACTTTAGGCTCTAAAGTAAGCTACAGTGATAATTGGGTTACTATTTCAATGACAACAAAAGATTCTACAAAACAAGAATTTGTTAGAATTATAGCAAATGTTGATAGTGACAACAACCTTAGAGGTACAACTACAATGCCTACAGGTAACGAAATGTCATTTTTTGCTAAATCATTAAAGAAAGAAGACGACACTAAATCTGACGACAAAAAGAAATCTAAAGACTCCACTGAAAAAGTATTTCCAGTAACATTCCCAAACAATGCGTATGGTTTTACCGAATTACCAAAAGCCGAAACATTATTATTTAAAAATGCTACAGTTTGGACTAATGAAGCTGATGGAATTTTAGAAAACACTGATGTACTTATCAAAAACGGAAAGATTGCCAAAATAGGTCAAAACCTATCAGACAATAGCGCAAAAGTTATTGATGCAACAGGAAAACATCTTACTGCTGGAGTTATTGATGAACACTCACATATTGCTGCAGCATCTATAAACGAAGGTGGACAAAACTCTTCTGCCGAAGTATCTATAGAAGATGTTGTAGAACCAGGAGACATAAGTATTTACCGTAATCTTGCTGGAGGTGTAACTTCAATACAAATCTTACATGGTTCGGCTAACCCAATTGGAGGTCGCTCAGCAATTATAAAACTAAAATGGGGAGAGTCTGCTGATAATTTAATTTATGACAACAGTCCTAAGTTTATCAAATTCGCATTAGGTGAAAACGTAAAGCAGTCTAACTGGTCTAGCTACTCAAGATTCCCACAAACACGTATGGGAGTTGAGCAACTTTATATAGATTATTTTTCAAGAGCAAAAGAATACGATGCTTTAAAGAAAAGTGGAAAGCCTTATCGAAAAGACATAGAGCTTGAAGTACTTGCAGAAATATTAAACAAAGAGCGCTTTATTTCTTGTCATTCATATGTACAAAGCGAAATAAATATGCTAATGAAAGTAGCTGAAAAGTTCAATTTCAACATCAATACGTTTACACACATTTTAGAAGGCTATAAACTTGCTGACAAAATGAAAGAACATGGTGTTGGTGGTTCTACATTTAGTGATTGGTGGGCATACAAGTATGAAGTAAATGATGCCATTCCTTACAACGCTGCAATAATGCACAACCAAGGTGTTACAGTTGCTATAAATAGTGATGATGGCGAAATGTCTCGACGTTTAAACCAAGAAGCTGCAAAATCGGTAAAATATGGTGGTGTTAGTGAAGAAGAAGCTTGGAAATTCGTAACTCTTAATCCTGCTAAATTATTGCATATCGATGATAGAGTTGGTAGTATTAAAGTAGGTAAAGATGCTGATGTGGTTTTATGGACAGACCATCCACTTTCAATATATGCAAAAGCAGAAAAAACTATTATTGAAGGTGTTACCTATTTCGATTTAAAACGAGATGAAATGATGAGAAGCAAAATTCAAAATGAAAAAAGCGAACTCATCAACTTAATGTTACAAGCAAAGAACAAAGGGTTAAAAACACAACCTATTAAGAAAAAAGAAAAAGAATTTTTGCATTGCGATTCTATGGATAACGAACACCATGAACACTAAAAAAACAGTATTATGAAACAAATTAAACAAACCCTTATAGTGTTATTCGTGTTATGCTTTTCATCAGCAATAGCACAACAAACACCTGCTCCAAAACAAACTAAAGACATTGCCATTGTAGGAGCTACAGCTCATATTGGTAATGGTAAGGTTATTGAAAATAGTATTATCATAATTAAAGATGGTAAATTACTTACAGTTGCCGATGCTGGAATTGTAAAAATCAATATCACTAACATGGAAACTATAAATGCCGAAGGCAAGCATGTGTATCCAGGATTTATAGTACCTAATACTACATTAGGATTAGTAGAAATTGATGCAGTTAGAGCAACTGATGACGATGCCGAAATTGGAACTTACAAACCACACATTAGAAGTTTAATTGCCTATAATGCCGAATCCAAAGTGGTTGAAAGCATGCGTCCAAACGGAGTGCTTATAGGACAAATAACACCAAGAGGTGGTACCATTTCAGGAACATCGTCTATCGTTCAATTTGACGCTTGGAACTGGGAAGATGCTGCTATAAAAGTTGACGATGGTATTCATGTTAATTGGCCTAATAGTTTTTCTAGAGGTCGTTGGTGGCGTGGAGAAGACCCTGGTTTAAAACCTAACAAAAACTACTCGAAGCAAGTTAAAGAACTTCAAGATTATTTAGACCAATCTAAAGCCTATAACAATGGAGACAAAAAAATCACAAACTTACCTTTTGAAGCACTTAAAGGTATTTTTGATGGTTCTAAAAAACTATATGTAAATGTAGATGACGAAAAAGGAATTACTGATGCTATCAACTTCAAAAACAAAAATGGTATTAAACACATGGTTATAGTTGGAGGTTATTCAGCTTATAAAGTAGCCGATTTACTGAAGCAAAACAATATTCCGGTTTTAGTACAACGTCTTCATAAAACACCTAGTAATGAAGATGACGATTACGATTTACCTTATAAATTAGCAAAACTATTAACCGACAAAGGTGTTACAGTTGCTTTAGAAAGTAGTGGTAGTATGGAGCGTATGAATGCTAGAAATCTTCCGTTTTTAGCAGGAACAGCTGTAGCTCATGGCGTAACAAAAGAGCAAGCATTACAAATGATAACACTTAATACTGCTAAAATTTTAGGTATTGATGATCAATATGGTTCTTTAGAAGAAGGTAAAAGTGCTACACTTTTTATTAGCGAAGGTGATGCATTAGATATGCGTACAAATGTTTTGACACACGCTTTTATTGATGGTCGCGATGTGAGTTTAGAAAGTCATCAAACTAAATTGTGGAAACGCTACTCCAATAAATTCAAAAATCAAGAATAACTTAAAGCGAACCAAATGGTTCGCTTTTTTGTTCAATAGACATTCGTTACAATAAAATTATCGACTAAAATGGCTACTTTTGTCTGGTTATGACAAAAGAAATTACAAGCATACAAAATCCTTACATTAAACAACTTGTTCAGCTAAAAGACAAATCGCGTGAGCGCAAAAAGTCTGGATTGTTTCTTATTGAAGGTAAACGAGAATTATCTTTAGCACTTAAAGGCAATTATGACGTGGATACCGTTTTGTTTTATTCTGAATTAATTTCAGAAGAAGAACTATCTTCATTAATACCATCAAACATTAAGCGTATTGAAATTTCTAAAGATGTATTTCAAAAAATTGCACATAGAGACACAACCGAAGGGATTATTGCTGTTGCCAAAACAAAATCACATCTTTTAGATGATATTATCTTTAAAAGTGAAAACCCTTTGATTTTAGTAGCCGAAGCTCCTGAAAAACCAGGTAACATAGGTGCTTTATTACGTACTGCTGATGCTGCTAATATAGAAGCTGTAATTATTGCAAACCCAAAAACCGATTTATACAACCCTAACATTATTCGTTCTAGCGTTGGCTGTGTCTTTACCAAGCAAGTGGCTACAGGCTCAACAAAAGATATCGTTTCGTTTTTAAAACAACATCACATTAACATTTTTTGTGCTGCACTACAAGCTTCAGCAAACTATCATACACAAGATTACACATTACCTACTGCTATAGTTGTAGGTACTGAAGCTACTGGATTAAGTGACGAATGGTTGCAAGAGTCTACACATAACATTATTATTCCTATGCAAGGTGAAATTGACTCTATGAATGTGTCTGTTGCTGCAGGAATACTTATTTTTGAAGCTGTTCGCCAAAGAATTTTAAACGGATAATTATTAACTCCAATATGACTGCCACTACTCTATTTTATATTATAATAGCAATAATCATTGTTAATTTTATAATTGATAAAATCCTAGATGCGCTTAACGCAAAACATTTTAACGATGCTATACCAAATGAGCTTAAAGATGTTTATGATGACGCTGAATATAAAAAATCGCAAGCCTACAAACTCACCAATTATAAGTTTGGTGTTTGGAGTTCAACTTTTTCAGTGGCTTTAACATTGGCTTTTATTTGTTTTGGTGGTTTCGAATATGTAGATGTTTTAGCAAGACGTTTCAGCGATAACTCAGTTGTAGTCGCTTTGGTGTTTTTTGGTATAATCATGTTTGGTAGTGATATCCTATCTACTCCATTTTCTTACTATAAGACTTTTGTGATTGAAGAGCATTTTGGCTTCAATAAAACTACCGTAAAGACATTTATTCTAGACAAAATAAAAGGCTTATTAATGATGGCTGTTATTGGTGGTGGAATTTTAGCTCTCATCATTTACATATTTCAACTTACCCAACAACATTTTTGGTTATACGCTTGGGCTATCATAACGATATTCTCGGTATTTATGAATATGTTCTACGCTAAGCTTATTGTACCACTATTCAACAAACAAACTCCTTTAGAAGAAAGCTCTTTACGTTATAAAATTTCAGAATACGCTCAATCAGTTGGGTTTAATCTTGAAAAAATATTTGTGATTGACGGTTCAAAACGTAGCACAAAAGCAAACGCTTACTTTTCTGGTTTTGGAAATGAAAAAAGAGTTACACTATATGATACCTTAATCAATGATTTGGAAGAAGAGGAAATTGTAGCAGTTTTAGCCCACGAAGTAGGTCATTACAAAAGAAAACACATTATTTACAACTTAGTAGCTTCAGTATTACTTACAGGACTTACTTTGTATGTGCTTTCCATTTTTATAACAAATCCATTACTTTCTAATGCTTTAGGCGTAAGCACACACAGTTTTCATGTTGGTTTAGTTGCTTTTGGACTACTCTACGCTCCTATTTCTGAAATCACAGGATTGGTAATGAATTGGCTGTCTAGAAAGTTTGAATATCAAGCTGATGATTACGCAAAAAACACTTATAAAGCGCAACCGCTTATCACAGCTTTAAAAAAACTAAACAAAAACAGCCTTAGCAATTTAACACCTCACAAAGCTTACGTATTTGTGCATTATTCACATCCAACACTGTTACAACGTATGCGAAATTTATTGGGTTAAATAGCATTTATTTTTAACAGATATGGCAACTGTTTTTCATTAAATAAAACCATAAAAAGCAATTGCACATTAAATTTCTAATGCGTACTTTAGTTTTATGACAGAAGTTGAGATAGAAAAAGAAAATGCAGCCATTGCTAAAGCTTACAAAGAACTCCTTAAAGTAAGTTACCAGACATTAACTAGTGACGATAAAAAATTAATCCGTCATGCGTTTGATGTAGCTGTTGATGCGCACAAAGATCAACGTAGAAAATCTGGTGAAGCCTATATTTTTCATCCTATAGCTGTAGCAAAAATTGTCGCTTCAGAAATAGGCTTGGATGCTATCTCTATTGCTGCTGCTCTGCTCCATGATGTTGTTGAAGACAATGAGGATTATACCAAAAATGACATTGAACAATTATTTGGAGAAACTGTTGCTCGTATTGTTGACGGACTTACTAAAATTTCGTCACTAAGTAAAGAAACCGATGTTTCCACCCAAGCGGAAAATTTCCGTAAAATGCTATTGACACTTAATGACGACATTAGAGTTATCATTATCAAAATAGCCGACCGTCTTCATAACATGCAAACCATGGATGCGATGAGACGTGATAAACAGGAAAAAATAGCTTCTGAAACACTCTACATCTATGCACCATTAGCACATCGAATTGGGCTTTACAACATAAAAACTGAACTAGAAGATCTTGGTTTAAAATATACCGAACCTGAAGTTTATCAAGACATTCATGATAAAATAAAGGAAAGTAAAGAAGAGCAAGACAAATACATTGAAACCTTTTCTAAAACCATTAAAGATGCTTTAGATGCTGAAGGCTTAAATTACGACATTAAAGGTCGACCAAAATCTATTTATTCTATCCGTAGAAAAATGATAAAACAAGGTGTCACCTTTGATGAAGTATATGACAAATTTGCTGTTCGTATCATTTACAAGTCAGATGTCGCTAACGAAAAATTCCTAGCTTGGAAAATCTACTCCATAGTAACAGACCACTTCACACCTAACCCAACACGATTAAGAGATTGGATATCCTCTCCAAAATCTACTGGTTACGAAGCGTTGCATATAACGGTTATGGGACCTAAAGGACGTTGGGTAGAAGTTCAAATTCGTAGTGAACGCATGAATGAAATTGCCGAAAAAGGCTATGCAGCACACTACAAATACAAACAAGGTAATACCGAAGATGCTCTAGACACCTGGATAAATAAACTACAAGAAGCATTAGAAACTAACGAAACCAATGCTGTTGATTTTGTTGAACAGTTTAAGCTCAACCTATATTCAAAAGAAATTTATGTCTTCTCGCCTAAAGGAGATTTAAAATCGTTACCAAAAGGCGCAACACCTTTAGATTTTGCCTTTAGTATCCATACCGAAATAGGTATGAAAACAAGAGGAGCTAAAGTAAATGGCAAACTGGTGCCTTTGAGTCAAGAATTGCAAAGTGGTGACCAAGTTGAAATTTTAACATCCGAAAATGCCAAACCTAACTCCAACTGGTTAGACTATGCTACTACTGCAAGAGCTCGAAGCAAAATTAAAGGGTCGTTAAAAGACGAGAAAAAAACAATTGCTGAAGACGGTAAAGAGATTTTAAAACGAAAACTAAAGCAACTTAAAATAAACCTTGATGAAAAGGCTGTAAACGACATGGTTGTTTACTTTAAGCTAAAAACAAGCTTAGACTTATTTTATCGTGTTGGTATTGGCACTATTGACAATAGTATGCTTAAGGACTTTGCTTCATCTAGAAGCAATGCTTTAGTTAGCTTTATCAAAAATAAAATCTCTAGAAGGCAAAACATTTCTAAGGAAGAATTAGAAAAAGATGAGATTACCTCAAAGTATGATTTATTAGTTTTTGGTAAAGAAGAAGAAAAACTAGATTATAAGTTAGCTAACTGTTGTAATCCTATTCCTGGAGATCCTGTATTTGGATTTTTAACTATTAATGAAGGTATAAAAATCCATAAAAAGAATTGCCCAAATGCCTTGAGTTTACAATCTAATTATGCCTACAGAATTATTCAGGCAAAATGGATAGATTCTTCACAACAAGAATTTTCAGCTCAAATAAAATTATCTGGTATTGATAATTTAGGATTGGTAAACAACATTACAAAAATTATTTCTTCAAATATGCACGTTAACATGAAGAGTATTAGTTTTCAAAGTGACGATGGTGTTTTCACAGGAAAAATCAACGTTGTAGTTAAAAACAATTCCATGTTAAAAAAACTTATGGATAACCTTAAAAAAATTAATGGTATAGATAAGGTTACTAGAGTGTAAAAAATGTGTAAATTTGCAACTTATTATGAGTGTAAAGACAGAACAAAGTAATCAAGAAATCGTAAAGAACGTTTTTACGGCTTTCTTAGAAGAAAAAGGACACAGAAAAACTCCTGAGCGTTATGCTATACTTCAGGAAATTTACGATAGCGAAGAACATTTTGATATTGAATCTCTATACATCAAAATGAAAAATAAAAACTATCGTGTAAGTCGTGCTACACTATACAACACTATAGAAATTCTTTTAGAGTGTGGCTTGGTAAGAAAACACCAATTTGGTCAAAACCAAGCGCATTATGAAAAATCTTACTTCGACAAACAACACGACCATGTTATTTTAACTGACACTGGTGAGGTTATTGAATTTTGCGATCCTAGAATTCAATCTATCAAAAAAACCATCGAAGAAGTTTTTGATATAAAAATCAACAATCACTCACTTTATTTTTACGGAACTAAAAACAAATAACACTAACTAAATTATAATGGCAGTAGATTTACTACTAGGTTTACAATGGGGAGACGAAGGCAAAGGAAAAATTGTTGATGTTCTCACCTCCAAATACGATATTATTGCAAGATTTCAAGGTGGTCCAAATGCTGGACATACATTGGTATTTAATGGTAAAAAACATGTATTACACACAATACCTTCTGGTATTTTTCATAAAGATACTGCAAATGTAGTTGGTAATGGTGTAGTTATTGACCCTGTAATCTTCAAAAAAGAGCTTGATAAATTAGCAGAACAAGATGTGGACTACAAAGCATCACTTCTTATTTCTAGAAAAGCTCACATTATACTGCCTACGCATCGCTTATTAGATGCTGCAAGCGAAGCTTCAAAAGGAAAAGCTAAAATAGGCTCAACCCTTAAAGGAATTGGTCCAACTTATATGGACAAAACCGGAAGAAATGGTATAAGAGTTGGTGATATAGAACTTGCCGATTGGAAAGAAAAATATAGAGCTCTTGCAGATAAGCACGAAGCTATGATAGCATTTTATAATGTTGACATTCAGTACGATTTAAAAGAACTTGAAGCTGAATTTTTTGATGCTATAGAAACCTTAAAAACACTTCAGTTTATAGATTCTGAAGAGTACTTACACCAAGCACAAAAATCGGATAAATCCATTTTAGCCGAAGGTGCTCAAGGTTCGCTTTTAGATATCGATTTTGGAACCTATCCTTTTGTAACTTCCAGTAACACTACAGCTGCAGGCGCTTGTACTGGACTAGGAATTGCTCCTAATAAAATTGGTGAAGTGTATGGCATCTTTAAAGCTTACACTACTCGTGTTGGCTCTGGACCATTCCCTACTGAATTATTTGATCAAGATGGAGAAACTATGGCTAAAGTTGGTCATGAGTTTGGAGCAACAACTGGTCGTCCACGTCGTTGCGGATGGTTAGATTTGGTAGCATTACGTTACGCATGTCAAGTAAATGGTGTTACGCAACTTATCATGATGAAAGGTGATGTCCTTTCTGGGTTTAAATCGTTAAAAGTATGTACTGCTTATAACTATAAAGGTGAAACCATACATCACTTACCGTTTAATATTGAAGAGAAAAATGTAACGCCTGTATACACAGAGTTTGAAGGTTGGAATGAAGACTTAACAGAAATGACTGAAGCTTCTCAAATGCCAAAACAACTTAATGATTACATCGCTTTCTTAGAAAAAGAACTTGAACTTCCTATCACAATTGTTTCGGTAGGACCTGACAGAAAACAAACCATTGTAAGAAAGTAATTTACAAACCTAAATACTAAGCCTGCTCATTATTTTTAAGCAGGCTTTTTTCTGTTAAAAAATGTGTTAACACATACGAAAGCCTTTAGAATATAGTTATTTTTGAAAAAAATTAATTTTATCTTGAAAATACACAACCTACTCTATTACACTATACTTATACTTTTTGTAGTCACTAAAAGTTATGCTCAAGAAGGTAAAAGAATACAAATTGAGCATGCTGGTTTTATGGTTGCTGATTCTACTGTTGGTAAAGACATTGCAACCTTTGTAAGAAATGACCAGCAACAAATTCATGTCACTCATGATGGTGTAAACATGTGGTGTGATAAAGCCATTTATTATAAAAACGAAAACTTTATTGAGGCATTCAGTAATGTAAGAATGCAGCAAGGAGATACTATAAACATGACTGCTAAGTATGTTGAATATAGCGGAACTACAAAACTAGCTTTTGCCAGTGGAGACGTTGTACTTACCGAACCGCAATCTACCTTAACAACTGACACGCTCTTTTTTGATCGAGCAAAACAACAAGCTTATTATAAGAGTAAAGGAAAAGTGGTTAGAGACTCTTCTGGTACTATTACTAGTCAAATTGGTCGTTATTACATGGACAGCAAAAAATACCGTTTTTTAAAAGACGTGGTATTGGTTAATCCTGATTACACAATTAATTCCAACCAATTAGATTTTTATTCTGAAAGTGGTCACGCTTACCTTTATGGTCCAACAACTATTAAAGGCGAAGCTTCAAACATTTATTGCGAAAGAGGATTTTATGACACTAATAATGATGTTGGTTATTTCGTAAAAAAATCAAGAATAGATTATGAAAATCGAATTTTTGAAGGTGATAGTATGTACTTTGATCGAAACCGAAGTTTTGCTTCTGCAACCAATAACATAAAAGTTACAGATACCACAAATAAAAGTATCATTAAAGGACATTATGCCGAAGTATTTAGAGAAAAAGACTCTGTGTTCATCACCAAACGTGCTTTAGCTATTACAGTACAAGAAAACGATTCCATTTACATACACAGTGACACGCTTATGGTTACTGGTAAACCCGAACATCGAATTACAAGGGCTTATTACAATGCCAAAATTTACAAAAGCGATTTAAGTGGAAAAGCAGATTCTATTCATGCTGACCATAAAACAGGTTTGACCGAGCTTATCAATTTATCACGCTTTTCATCAACCGATGCTTTTGCTACTAAGCGCAAACCTATATTATGGAACTTAGGTAATCAAATGAGTGGAGACACCATTCACTTAATTTCAAACACTGAAACCGAAGAACTAGATTCCTTAAAAGTATTTGACAATGCCTTTTTAATAAGTAAAGACACTTTAGGCACAGGATTTAATCAAATTAAGGGGCAAAAACTATATGGCTTGTTTAAAAATAACGAATTATATAATGTTGATATCATAAAAAATGCTGAAATCATCTATTTCTCTAGAGATGGAGAAAATGAACTTATTGGAATAAACAAGTCAAAGTCTGGCAGTATCAATATTCAAATTTCAGATAATACTATCAATGAAATTAGACTAATCAATCAGGTTGATGGAGACTTATTTCCTGAGTCTCAATTCCCTGAAAATGCTAGACGACTTAGAGGCTTTGATTGGCGAGAAGAAGAACGTCCAACTAGTGTTGAAGACCTTTTTAAAGACGATCCTCCACTAGAACTTCCTATCATAAAAGGACTAGGAGAGTTTGTTCCTGAAGAAGAGTTTTTTGATGAAGCATTGTTAGACCGAGTTGAAGAAGCTGAAAGCGAAGACCCTAAAAAAGTAAACAAAGCTGCTCGTAATATTCCTAAACAAGTATTGCAAAAAAGAGATTCCATTAAAGCTCAAAACACACCTCTAAAAAAGGTGGTTAAGCCTAAAAAGGATAAGCAATAACATGAAATCAGATTTTTTCACATACCAAGCGCAAACGAGTCCACATCCTTTAGCTATGGAAATTTCTCATGCTAATGGTAGTTATATTTATGATTCAAACAATAAAGCTTATTTAGATTTTGTAGCTGGTGTTTCGGCAAATAGCTTAGGTCACAATCACCCAAAAGTTGTTAACGCCATAAAAAATCAACTGGATAAGTATATGCATGTTATGGTTTATGGCGAATACATTCAAGAACCAGCAGTAGAACTCGCTAAACTTTTAGCTAAGCATTTACCTAAGCCTCTTGAAACAACGTATTTAACAAACTCTGGTACCGAAGCTATTGAAGGCGCTTTAAAACTAGCCAAACGTTTTACAGGTAGAAGTCAAATAATAGCTGCAAAACATGCTTATCATGGCAATACTATGGGTTCCATGAGTGTTATGGGTTACGAAGAACGCAAGCAAGCGTTTAGACCTTTACTACCTGATGTCCATTTTATTGAATTCAATAACGAAGTTGACATCAATACAATTACTACAAAAACTGCGGCTGTAATTTTAGAAACCATACAAGGAGGCGCAGGTTTTATTGAACCTACCAATGATTACTTACAAAAAGTTAAAGCAAAGTGTAAAGCTGTTGGTGCTGTTTTAATCCTAGACGAAATCCAACCTGGTTTTGGTAGAACTGGAAAACTATTTGGTTTTGAACACTACAACTGTATTCCTGATATTTTGGTTACAGGTAAAGGCCTTGGTGGTGGAATGCCTATTGGTGCATTTACAGCTTCTAAAGACATGATGTCTAATTTAACTGAAAACCCAAAATTAGGACACATCACTACATTTGGAGGACATCCAGTAATTGCGGCTTCAGCTTTAGCTACAGTAAAAGAAATTACTGAAAGTAATGTAATGACTGAAGCTTTAGAAAAAGAGCAATTAATACGTAAAAAACTAAAGCATCCTTTAATAAAAGAAATAAGAGGAAAAGGATTAATGCTAGCTGCAATGACACCTTCTGCAGACATAACAAATGAAGTTATTTTAAAGTGTCAAGACGAAGGATTAATACTTTTTTGGTTACTTTTTGAGCCAAAAGCCATCAGGATTACGCCTCCATTAACCATTTCAAACGAAGAAATTATTAAAGGTTGTGAGATAATACTTAAAGTTTTAGACTCAATTTCTTAATCTTATTCACTCCAAAAACACACGCTAAGCAATTGATAATAAACAAATAAAACCCATTCACATAAAATAAAAATTCACCTGTTAATTAATTTGTTAAAAACATTCATCGCAAAAACTTCAATTGCGCCAATAGAACAGTAAATTTATTACAAGTAACAATTATACCTGCCTATGGAGTTCAGTCGCAGTGACGAAAACAACTTATCGCTTACAAGATTTGAGTCAATGCTAAAAACCAACAATGTGTTGTTTTTTGATTCAAATGAGTTTGAAAACATAATCCAGCACTATCTGGAAATTGGTAAAATTGCCCTCGCAAAAAAAGCCATCAAATTAGGGTTAGAGCAACATCCAACGTCAGTTAACCTTAAACTTTTTCAGGTTGAGATTTATGTTATTGAAAACAAGCTAGAACATGCCGATAAAATTCTTGATGAACTTTATGAAATAGAACCTTCTAACGAAGAAATTTATGTTCAAAAAGCAAATGTTCTCTCTAAAAGAGATGAACACGAAATGGCAATCAACACGTTAAAGATTGCTTTAAAACTGAGTAATAATGACGAGGATGATTCCGATTTATACGCACTCATTGGTATGGAATACTTGTTTTTGGATAAGTTTGAAGAAGCAAAAGAGTATTTTATCAAGTGCCTTGAATTAGACATGCACGATTACTCTGCTTTGTATAATATTATTTACTGTTTTGACTTTCTTGACCAAAACGAAGAAGCTATCAACTTCTTAACTCAATATTTAGACAGCAATCCTTATTGCGAAGTTGCATGGCATCAATTAGGTAAACAATACTTTGCAATTAAAGACTATAAAAAAGCATTAGCAGCATTTGACTTTGCTATTATTTCAGACGACACTTTTGTAGGTGCTTATCTTGAAAAAGGAAAAGTTTTAGAAAAGCAACAACAGTACAATAATGCTATTGAAAATTATAAAATCACCTTAGCACTTGACGAGCCTACATCATTTGCACTGTTAAGAATTGGTCATTGTTATGAAAAATTAGGCAATGACGACTTAGCGGTTCAATATTTTTACAAAACTGTACACGAAGATCCGCTTTTAGATAAAGGATGGATTGCCATTACTAAGTTTTATAATAAGAAACGAAATTTCCAAAAAGCGCTTTATTACATCAACAAAGCAATAAATATTGATTGTGAAAATGTGATTTACTGGAAACTGTATGCGCAAATCAATCATCAGTTAAACTTTTTGGAAGAAGCTGAAAGAGGCTACAAAAAAACATTAGAACTTGGCAATTATGAACTTCAAACTTGGTTATCTAGGTCTGATATTCTAATCAGCTTAGGTGAGTTTGAAGCTTCAATTTACAACTTAATCCAAGCTGCAGAGTTTTACCCAGAAACACCTGAAATTGAGTTTAGATTAGCTGGTTTATATTTTACATTACACGAATCAGAAAAAGCGCATTACCATTTAAAAAATGGCTTGTTGCTAGACGATGAGTTTTATTACATACTAGAAGAACTTTTCCCAAAAGTTTATAATAAAATTTCTGTAAAAGAGATTATTTCAAATTCTAAAAAGGCTTAAAGCGAAAATTCCATACCTTTACGTTTCTTATTTTTTAAAATAACAAATGCAAAGACGCTTTTTAGATTATTTCATCCTTTCACTTAAAGGTATTGCCATGGGAGCAGCAGATGCAGTTCCTGGAGTTTCTGGCGGAACAATAGCCTTTATTTCTGGTATTTACGAAGAACTAATTACCACAATTAGCAACATTAACTTATCTTTAATTACAACTCTTAGAAAAGAAGGTTTTAAAGCCTTTTGGACTCAGCTTAATGGTAACTTTTTGGTGGCACTATTAACCGGTATTATTATTAGTTTTGTGTCCTTTATGCGATTAGCCAAATACCTTATTGAAAATCATCCTATTTTAATTTGGTCGTTCTTTTTTGGGTTAATTGTAGCTAGTATCTTCTTTGTAGGTAAGCAAATACAAAAATGGAATTTAGCAGTTATTATTTCTCTAATAGCTGGAGCCTTAATCGCTTATTATATTACAACACTACCTTCAATGGCTAATAATGATAATCCTTTGTTTTTATTTTTTGCTGGAGCTATTGCTATTTGCGCTATGATTTTACCAGGTATTTCGGGTTCATTCATTCTTGTTATTCTTGGTGCTTATAAAACTTTAAGTGATGCTTTGCATGACTTTGACATAAAAAAAATACTAATTTTTGCTGTTGGTGCAGTTGTTGGTTTATTGAGTTTTAGTCGCGTTTTAAAGTGGTTGTTCAAAAACTACCACAATATCACATTAGCTATTCTTACTGGTTTTATTTTTGGGTCTTTAAACAAAATTTGGCCTTGGAAAAAAGTGCTAACATGGAGAACAAACTCTAAAGGAGAACAAATTCCTTTATTAGAAGAAAGCATATCGCCTTTTAACTTTGATGGAGATCCTAAATTAGCAATTGCCATTGTTTTAATGATTGTAGGTTTTTCTACAATTTTTATACTTGAAAAACTAGGTTCTAAAAAACAATAACAATGCAAAGCACCAGAACTTTTAAAGACAAACTCTTTCTGGTCATTAAAGGACTAGCAATGGGAGCCGCAAATAAGGTTCCTGGTGTATCTGGTGGTGTGGTTGCTTTTGTTGCAGGGTTTTATGAAGAGTTTATATACTCACTTCAAAAGGTAAACAAAACAGCTTTTAAACTTTTATTCAACGGTAGGTTTAAGAGTTTTTACAATTACATAAACGGTCGGTTTCTTACCTTACTCCTCTTCGGGATGTTGGTAAGTTATTTTAGCGTATCTAAAATATTGGATTACTTCCTGGAGCATTATCAGCTTTTTGTATGGAGTTTGTTTTTTGGGATGATTATTGGCTCCATTTATTACATAAACAAAGATTTTAAAGACTGGAATTATAAAACAATACTCTCTTTAATTATAGGTATTGCCTTAGGTGTTGGTATTAGTTTTTTAGATCCAGCTAAAGAAAATGACAATCTTTGGTTTGTATTTTTCTGTGGAATCATTAGTGTTTCAGGAATGACACTTCCTGGATTTTCTGGTTCTTTCATATTAATTCTCTTAGGAAATTACGTATTACTTCTAGTGGACTCCGTTAATGCTTTATATGATACTTTTTCTGAAATATTTAGCGGCAATTTTGAGTTTGTTCACGATGCAAATAGAATAAGAATGCTAAAAGTTTTAGGAGTGTTCACTTTAGGCTCAGTTACTGGATTAGTAACATTTTCGCACATACTTAATTACATTTTAAAACATTATAAAAGTATTACCACAGCAACAATAATTGGTTTTATTATTGGCTCTCTTGGTGTTGTTTGGCCTTGGAAAGAGATTGTTTACAAACAAAACACTTCAGGTGATTTTATTTTAGACTCTACTGGACAAAAAATTATAGAAAACTACACACGATTTATTCCTGAACTTAACAACGAAACATACATTGCAATTTTGTTTGTTTTAATAGGAATTTTAATAGTTTTGGCGTTGGAATGGTACGGACAAAAAACCAGAAAGATAAATGCATAAATTAGGATTAGTAGGTAAGAATATCTCCTATTCATTTTCCAAAAAATATTTCACTGAAAAATTTGAAAATGAACAACTTCCGTTTGAATACGAAAATTTTGACATCAAAGCAATTTCTGAATTAAAAGATATTATTGCTTCCAATAAAAAGTTAGTAGGATTAAACGTAACTATACCTTACAAAGAGGCTGTAATCCCTCTATTAGACGATATTAACAAAAGAGCGAAAAAAATTGGAGCTGTAAATACTATAAGAATTTCTCCTAAAGGAAAACTTAAAGGTTACAACACGGATTATTACGGATTCAAAAAATCGTTACAACCTTTATTAAAACCTCATCATACTTCTGCTTTAATTTTAGGAACAGGTGGAGCTTCAAAAGCTATAGCATACACGCTAAAAAAATTAAAAATAGATTTTGATTATGTATCTAGAACTCCAAAATCTGGAGTTAAATTTTTGTATTCAGATTTAACCGATCAAATCATAAGCTCATACTCAATTATTATTAATTGTACTCCTGTTGGAACTTATCCTGACGTTAACACATGTCCTGATATTCCTTACGATGGCATCACATCAAACCACATACTTTACGATTTAATCTACAATCCTGATCAAACAAAGTTTTTAACTTGTGGTGACATAAAAGGTGCACAAACTTGTAATGGCTATAAAATGCTAGAGCTACAAGCCGAAAAAGCTTGGAAAATTTGGAATCTTAAATAAAGTACCAAAATTTCTATTCCTTTTTGTAATTCAGTGACTTGTTAGTATATTAGCTTTTTAAGTATTTAGAACTAAAAACATTGTAAAATGTCAGAGAAAGATAACCTGCAAAATGCAGATGGAAACGAAGAAACAAAAGCTACTGCAAACCAAGCTACTGAAAGTACTGGAGCTGAAACAACTCAAGATGCTACGTCATTAGAAAACCCAACAACTGATGAGAATACTAATTCTACTTCAGAACAGGTTGAAACTAATGAGGAAACCAAAACTGAGACTGTTGAAGAAAAATCCAACTCTCATGTAGATGAAATTGACGAGTCTAATGCCGAAGATGCTGAAGACGAAAGCAATAGTGAAAGACACACACTAGAAGAAAAAGACTACCACGCCATGTCAATGGAGCAGTTGGTAAAAGAATTTGACAGTTTACTTAAACAACAAAAAGTTCAAACTATAAAATCTCATGTTGATGAGATAAGATCTGAATTCAATGCTAAATTCAGTGAACTTCTTGAAGAGAAAAAAGAAGAATTCATTAACGATAGTGGTAATGAAATAGACTTCAAGTACTCTACTCCAACAAAAAAAGAGTTCAATTCACTTTATAAAGAGTATAAAAGCAACCTAAACGCTTACTACAAAAATCTAGAAAGCAGTTTAAAATCTAACCTAGAAAATCGTTTAAGAATTATTGAGGAAATTAAGGGACTTATTAATGTTGAAGAAAATATAAACACAACATACAAGCACTTTAAAGAACTACAAGAAGAATGGCGAAATGCTGGTCCGATTCCAAGAGACAAATACAATAACGCTTGGAATACATACCATCACCATGTTGAGATTTTCTATGATTTCCTGCATCTCAATCGTGATTTGAGAGATATGGATTTTAAACACAACTTGGATCAAAAACTTAAAATTATTGAGCGCGCTGAAGAACTTGCAAAAGATGACAACGTAAACAGAGCGTTTAGAGAATTGCAAGTGCTACATAAAATGTGGAAAGAAGACCTTGGTCCTGTTGCTAAAGAACATCGAGAAGACATTTGGGATCGATTTAGCAATGCAACTAAAACCATACATGATAAACGACAAGCGTATTATGCCGATTTAGATAAGGCCTATGAAGCTAACTTAGAGCGTAAAGAAGAAATTATCGCAAAGATTGATGCAGTAGCTCAAGACAACGCCAACACACATCAAGCATGGCAAAAGAAAATAAAAACTATTGAAGCCTTAAGACAAGATTTCTTTAATGCTGGAAAAGTACCAATTAAAGTTAATGAAGCTACTTGGGCAAAATTTAAAGCATCAGTTAGAGCTTTTAATAAAAAGAAAAATTCCTTTTATAAAAACTTAAAAAAGGAACAGTATGATAATCTTCAGAAAAAGCTAGACCTAATAAAAATTGCTGAAGACAATAAGGACAGTGAAGACTTTGAAACTGTAACACCTTTAATGAAGAAAATTCAAAGTGACTGGAAAAAAATTGGGCATGTTCCAAGAAAAGACAGTGACAAAATTTGGCACAAGTTTAAAGCTGCTTGTAATCATTACTTCGATAAACTTCATGCTGAGCGTAATGCTGCTAATAAAGAATTATTTGAAGCCTATGAAAAGAAGTCAAAGTTTTTAGAAGCCTTAAAAGATTTAAAATTATCAGGAACACCAGAAAGTGATATTGAAACTTTAAAAGCTAAAATAGACGAGTGGAAATCATTAGGCAATGTTCCTCACAGCAAACGTTATATTGAAGGAAAGTTCAATAAGGCTTTAGATGACATGTTCGGTAAACTTAAAATGGATAAGACCGAAATTGAAATGATTAAGTTTGAAAATAAACTTGAAGCCTTATCGCAACCTGATGATACTAGACTTCTTGATAATGAACATAATTTTATTCGTAAAAAAATAGACGAAGTAAAAGGAGAAATCAACCAACTAGAAAACAATCTTCAGTTTTTCTCTAATGTTGATGAAAGCAACCCTATGGTAAAAGATGTTTTAAACAATATTGAAAACCATAAAAACAATCTGAGCATTTGGGAAGAAAAACTTAGAAAACTTAAGGATATGTATTAAAAATCAAATCCTACCTGCTAAAAACAGGTAGGATTGTGACCCCTAACTAAACTAAATTTTGAATCTTAATCACATCCGCTTAAAATATAATTAAGACTACCTACTTATGATTATGAAACTATAATTTCAAGTTTCTATCTGTATTATATACGTATTATCTTACATGTTTGGATCACGCAAAGTGAAAAAAAATTATATTTTTTTTGCTTCTTCCCAATAAACGTCCATTTCTCTTAGGCTCATGTCCTGTAAACTTTTGTTTAGTGACTTCGCTTTTTCTTCTAAATACTGAAATCTTTTAATGAATTTTTTATTGGTTTTCTCTAAAGCATTCTCAGGATTAATTTTTAAAAACCTTGCATAGTTTATTAAAGAAAATAAAACATCTCCAAACTCGTTCTCCATATTTTCTCTATTTCCACTATCTACTTCATGCTTCAATTCTTGGATTTCTTCCTCAACTTTTTCCCAAACTTGATGAGGCTCTTCCCAGTCAAAACCTACTCCAGCAACTTTATCTTGTACTCTACTCGCTTTTACCATTGCTGGTAAACTTCTTGGGACACCTTCTAATACGCTTTTCTTTCCTTCTTTTAGTTTTAACTGTTCCCAATTGCGTTTTACATCCTCTTCATTATCGACACTTACATCTCCATAAATATGCGGATGACGATCAATAAGCTTATCGCAAATGCTATTACAAACTTCAGCAATATCAAAATGGTTGGTTTCGCTTCCTATTTTTGAATAAAATACAATATGTAAAAGTACATCACCTAGCTCCTTTTTTACTTCATCTAAATCATTATCCAAAATAGCATCACCTAACTCATAAACTTCTTCAATGGTTAGATGTCGTAAGGATTCCATAGTTTGCTTTTTATCCCATGGACATTGCTCACGCAACTCATCCATAATGATTAACAAACGCTCAAATGCTTTTAGTTGTTGGGTTTTATCTGTCATGATTTGATAATATTAAGACCCAAAAATACGATTAATAGCTATTTAATAAAGCATGTATTACTACATGTTTATTAAAACATATTAACCAAAAAATGTAAGTTGTTATTCTTCTTCTTCAGAAGTTGAATCTTCAAGAGCTTCAAGGTTTTCCAACAGGTTGTGTTGGTGAAGTAAATTGTACCATTGTACAATCTTTTTTATGTCGCTTGCATATACTCTATCTTCGTCATAGTCTGGTAAAACTTCAAAGAAATATTCTTCTAAAGCATCTTTACCATCTTTATGACTTACTGATGTAGTTTGCCCGTTTTCTTTCTCTTTTATTTTAAGAAACACTTTGTATAGTGGCAATTCTTCTGATAGTGTATAAATAGCTATTTCACTAAGTACACTTACATTGCTGTGTATGTTAACTGATAGTCTTTTTTTATCAATTAATGATTCGGCAATTAATCCTCCACGTGTTTGCGTTACTATTTTAAATAATCCAGGTTTTCCGGAAATAGAAAGAATTTTATCTAAACTCATGTGTTAAACAGGCTTTTTTTGTTGTGGGCAAATATAATTTTTTGTGAATAAGAATTAAAACTATTAACGTTTCTTTTTCATTAAAGGAAACTTCATTTTATAGTCAATCTTTATTTTTCCTTTTGATATGTTAGCTAGCTTTCCTTTTATAAGTCGCTTTTTAAATGACGATAACTTATCAGTAAATAAAACACCTTCAATATGGTCGTATTCATGCTGAATAACTCTCGCAATTAAACCATCAAACTCTTTGACATGTGTTTCAAAATTTTCGTCCTGATACTGAATCTTTATTTTTGGTTGTCTAAACACATCTTCTCTTACATCTGGAATACTTAAGCAACCTTCGTTGAAAGCCCATTCATCACCTTCTTCTTCTAAAATTTTAGCGTTTATAAAAGTTTGTTTAAAAGCTTTTAATTGTTGCTTTTCTTCTTCAGTATGCGATTCATCTTCTGAAAACGGTTCAGTATCTACCAAGAACAAACGTATTGGCAACCCTATTTGTGGTGCTGCCAAACCTACACCATACGCACCATACATAGTATCGTACATATTATCAATAAGTTCATTAAGATTAGGATAATCTTTGGTAATCTCTTCTGCTTTTTTTCTTAAAACAGAATCGCCATAGGCAACAATAGGTAAAATCATAAATTCTTATTTTCGGATGCAAAAATACAATTCTTATGCCTTTTTTGAAGTTTTTAAGCACAAAAAAACTCCTTACATGGTAAGGAGTTTAATATTTGAGTTTGAATATTTTTTATCTCATTACTACAACCTTCTTTGAAATAGATAGATTGTTAGATGTAATTTGAACCATATAAATACCGTTAGGTAAATTAGAAATACTTAAAGGTTTTACACTTAAATTATCAGTATTTTCAGTTAAAACCAGTTTTCCTGTTACTGAATATATATTAATACTTGCCGAAACATTAGATTGAAACTTTACGTTTAATGTATTTCCACTAGTTACTGGGTTTGGAAACACTCTTAAAGAATTAAAAATTGCTTCAACTTGTTTTATCGATAATGTTTCGTTAGTAAGTGTTCCGTCAGTGTATTCGCAAGTTGCATAACCAAAATCAGCAGTAAAAGTGTTTGGTGGAGCAACTGGGTCTCCAGATGTTAATCCATAAATAGAATACTCGTCATCACAACTAGATAGTGTAAAAACACTAGCTCCTACATTTACAGTAGTTGGTCTGTTCTCACATAGAGAAGTTCCTGAGTCATAAAAGAAATACAATGAAGATCCATTAGAGAATCCTGTTGGAGGGCAAGATTGCGCGTTTACTTTATTAAAACCAAATAGGCCTATTATAAGTAATAAAAATAAATAGTAGTTGTTTTTCATAGTTTGGGGTTTTAAATAATTACCAAGCCAAACATATATCTCAGGAGCAAATGCCTAAAATAATTTAGTTGAAATACCTTAATTTACTGATAAAATACACTTTATGGCACTATTTTATCTCGAATACAGGTAACTTTGAAGTATTATTGTAGCACTAATTTCATCTACTAAGGCTTTATTTTTTCGTTGTTTTTTAGTCAACCCACTATCTATCATGGTTTGAAACGCCATTTTAGAAGTAAAACGTTCATCAACTCTTGTAAATGGTATATCAGGAAAAGTCTTCTTAAGCTTATCAATAAATGGTTTAATAGCTACCTCACTTTCAGAGGCTTCATTATTTAAACGCTTAGGCTCTCCAATAACAAATAGCTCTACAGATTCATTAGAGACATACTCTTTTAAAAAAGCAAACAAGTCCTTAGTTTCAACAGTTGTTAACCCAGAAGCTATAATTTGCAACTCATCAGTTACAGCTATTCCTGTTCTTTTAGTACCAAAATCTATTGCTAAAATTCTTGCCATATTGATTGCAAAGGTAACATAATAAAAAACTCTCCCTTTATAAAAGGAAGAGTTATTAAAATAATTAGCTATTAATTAACTGATGATTTAATTTCCCTCTAACTAAACAAAACCACTCATTAATCATTTTTAAGACACACACAAAACGGATAGGTCACATATTATTTTATTTTTTTCTCTTAAAATTATAGAACTATCTTTGTAGCTAGTTTAAAACTTAAATTATACCAATGACAGAATTACAAACCATTATTGAAAATGCTTGGGAAGACAGAGCACTTTTAAAAGACCAAAACACAATTGACAGCATTAGAAAAGTAGTTAACTTACTAGACGCTGGAGAATTAAGAGTTGCCGAACCTACCGCTAACGGTTGGCAAGTTAACGAATGGGTTAAAAAGGCTGTAGTATTGTATTTCCCTATTCAACAAATGGAAACGCTAGAAGTTGGTATTTTTGAGTATCATGATAAAATTCCTTTAAAACGCAACTACGCTGAAAAAGGTATAAGAGTAGTACCACATGCTGTAGCAAGACATGGTGCTTATATTTCATCAGGCACTATATTAATGCCTAGTTATGTAAACATTGGTGCTTATGTTGATGAAGGCACTATGGTTGACACCTGGGCAACAGTGGGTAGTTGCGCTCAAATAGGAAAAAACGTTCACCTTTCGGGTGGTGTTGGTATTGGTGGAGTTTTAGAACCTTTACAAGCTGCTCCTGTAATTATTGAAGATGGTGCATTTATTGGTAGTCGTTGTATAGTTGTTGAAGGTGTTCGTGTTGAAAAAGAAGCTGTACTTGGTGCTAATGTTGTTCTTACAATGAGTACAAAAATTATTGACGTTACAGGAGATGAACCTGTTGAAATGAAAGGTATTGTGCCAGCACGTTCAGTTGTTATTCCTGGAAGTTATACCAAAAAATTTGCTGCTGGCGAATACCAAGTGCCATGTGCATTGATAATTGGTAAGCGTAAAGAAAGTACTGACAAGAAAACTTCTCTTAATGATGCTTTAAGAGAATACGACGTTGCTGTGTAAATTTAAACTGAGTTAGTGTTTCTGCTAATGATTTTTAGAAAACTTAAAGTTTGAAAGTTTTAATCATTCAACAAAAAATGATAGGTGATGTTTTGGCAACAAGCATTTTGTTTGAGGCTATAAAGCAAAAATATCCTAATGCTGAAGTGCATTATGTTATTAACTCCCATACCTATCCTGTTGTTGAAAACCATCCTTTTATTGATAAGTTTCATTTTTTCACACCCGAACTTGAAAAAAGCAAGCTAAAACTATATCAATTTGCGAAACAGCTAAAAAAGGAACATTATGATGCTGTAATAGATGTTTACTCTAAAATATCTAGTAATATCATAAGTTATTTTACGAAAGCTAAAATCAGAATTTCATTAGACAAAGGTCCTAACGCATTAATTTACAATCATCTTTTTAAAAATAAATTGAAAGCCGATACTAATGCAGGATTAGCTATAGAAAACAGACTGCAATTATTAGCGCCTTTAGGAATTGACCCTTTACATATTGTTAGACCAAAAATTCACCTTACTGATTCTGAAAAGCAAAACGCTAAAGCCTTTTTACTTGGCCATGATATTAGTTTAGAGAAACCTTTATACATGATAGGTGTTTTGGGAAGTGGTAGCTCCAAAACATATCCTCTTGAGTATATGGCAAAAACGTTAGATACTATTGTTAATGAGCAACCTGAAGCTCAACTATTATTTAATTATATCCCTAAGCAAGAAGCTGAAGCCAAAGCTATTTATGAGTTGTGCAATGCACAAACCCAAACGCAAATCTATTTTGAAGTGTTTGGAAAAAGCTTGAGAGATTTTTTAGCAATAACATCTCATTGCGATGCTTTAATAGGTAACGAAGGTGGTGCAATTAACATGGCCAAAGCGTTACAAATTCCAACGTTTACTATATTTTCTCCATGGATAAAAAAAGAAGCTTGGAATATGTTTGACGATGGTAAAACCCATGTTTCGGTTCACTTAAAAGATTATAATCAAGAGCCTTATTTAAACATAAAACATCCTAAGGAATTAAAATCTAAAGCTGCAGAATTATACTCTCAATTTAAACCAACGTATTTTGATGAGGAATTAAAAACGTTTTTAAAACGTTTAAACTAACCTTTCTTAATTCCGTACTCTGTCCACTTTAAGTTTTCCTTTTTCACTTTAGCTCTAATAGCTAAATTACGGTCTAGCGACTCTTGTGTTTTATAACCTCTAGCATGATCTAAATGTAAACAAATAGCTTTGTAGCGTATTTGTTTTGTTTTAATTCCATTATTAACTAGGCGTTCTCCCAATTCTCTATCAGGCCCACCATACTGCATACGTTCGTCATAACCGTTAATGGCAATTAAATCGGTTTTCCAAGCAGAAGAATTACAGTTATTAAATGTTGCTCCTGTTGGTGTTATCTTATCCATAAAATCAGCATATCCATTTTTAGCAGAAAGCTTCAACTTGTTTTTCCAGTTAAGTTCTCCTTGAGATTTTAACCATTTTACTTCAAAACAACGTTTTGATTTAATATCATCTTCAGCTATGGTTTCGCTAATATCCATTGGTAATTTGCAATAACCACCAGATAAGAAATACCCTTCTTCAGCAAATTTAGCATGCGTTTCTACAAAGTCTTCTCTTGGAATACAATCACCATCAGTAAATAGGATATACTCGTTTTTTGCCATTACAATGGCTTCATTTAATATTTTTTGGCGTCTATATCCTTTATCTTCATGCCATGCATGAGTGATTTCTACAGGATAATCTGCTTTAAACCTATCAATAAGCTCTTTGGTTTCATTAGTAGAGCCATCATCAGCAATTATAATATCAAAATCCTTATAGGTTTGCACACTATAACCATAAAGTACTTTCTCTAACCAATCGGTTTTATTGTACGTAGCGATTATAACTGTTATTTTAGGAAATGCCATTTAATTGGGTTTTTCTTGTGTAATTAATTGGTGCAAATATAAGCAAATAGTATACATTATATTTTGAAAAAGGGGTTTTAAAACTATTGATATGGCTATTGAATAATTACAAAATACGTACTTTTACAACATCAATATTTTTTAAATGATAAAACTATCTGGTGTAATAATTACGTTTAACGAAGAACGCAAAATTGAAGAATGTCTTCAATCGTTAAGCAATGTAGTTGATGAAATAGTAGTTGTAGATTCGTTTTCGACTGATAACACTAAAGCTATTTGCGAAAAATTTAACGTAAGATTTATTGAACAGAAGTTTTTAGGCTATATCGAACAAAAAAACTTTGCTATTGCGCAAGCAAAACATGACTACATTGTTTCTCTTGATGGTGACGAAGCCCTATCTGATAAGTTGCAACAATCTATTTTAGATGTAAAATCGAATTGGAAATATGATGGATATTACAGCAACCGTTTAAATTGTTTTTGTGGTCAATGGATAAAGTACACAACATGGTATCCTGATAAAAAATTGCGTGTTTTTGACCGAAGAAAAGCAAAATGGTCTGGTATTAATCCGCATGATAGAATTGCTCTAACCGATAAAAACAATAAGGCAGGTTTTTTAAAAGGAGACATACTGCATTGGAATTATGACACCTACTCTGAGTACAATAAAAAAGTAGAATTATTTACCTCAATTTCGGCTGAAGCCTATTATAAATTAGGAAAAAAAGCACCTTTATATAAAATACTTTTTAATCCAACTTGGGCATTTTTTCAATCTTACTTTTTAAAACTTGGATTCTTAGATGGATTTAATGGTTTTTTCATTTCAGTACAAACCGCCAATACGCGTTTTTTAAAGTATTCAAAACTACGTAGCCTATACAAGCAAAATCGTTAGCGTTTTTTCTTCCTCCAAAAAAAGTATTTCTTTTTAAAAGCTTCTTTCTTTTTAAACCCTGAAGAAAATTTTTGAGAATAAAAGTACATGCGTTCTCTAACTTCATCACTAGGCTTATTCATTAATTTAGCATACTCATCACTTATTATATCTAACATATAATCTTTTGGAGACAAGCGTGCAAAATTAGCTAAACGTTCTTGATAGTTTAATGCTTTAAAATCCATTCGGTTAAGGTCTACTAAATAAAACTCATAACCAGAATTGGTCTTTTTTATAAGTGTATTTCCTGGAGAATGATCTAAAAAATGAATTCCCTTTTCGTGCAAGTCATAGGTAAATTGAGTAAATTGTCTTAATATGTTTTCGTAATCCTCATATTTAGGCTCATCAATAAGTTTTCTTATAGTGAAATCATATTTTAACTGCTCACTAATGTAATAGCTTCTTCCAAATGTAAAAATAGATTTATACTCTACAAATGCTACTGGAGTTGGTGTTAAAACACCCATTTTAAGCAAACGCTTCGCGTATAAAAAAGAACGTTCAGCTTTACTTTTTCTAAAAAAACGATAGACAATTTGGTTAACTACATTAGGGTTTTTAAAGGACTTAATATTGTACTCTGCATTATCAATTGTTATCTTTTTAATTTTATTTCTAGAACCGTAACCTATTAATTTCCCTTCGTGGTCAAAATTATCAATTGCCTTAAGAACTTTTTCCTTATTCAATTTTGAGTTATCTGCCAATACTATTGTAATTCCCATAAACCTGCTCAATAATTTCGTATTTTTATATAAGAGTATAAAAGTAACATATAATCATAAAGTGTTTAATACTTTTATATAATTTATTTACTTTGCCAATTGTATGAGCTACCTTAATTTTTTCAAGAAAAAACTATCACACTTTGAGAGAGCGCGCAATAAAAAAGAAGTTATTGAGCGAATAGTTTCCAATCCGTATCAACACAATAACGATGTTGTTAACCTACATAGATTAGACCCAAACAATGTTGGCGACTTTTACTGTGCACCTCATCATTACTTTGATGAACTAAAAGGAAAAGCTCTCGATTTGTTTGATTACAAAAATAACGACGATAGCGTTAGAGACAATTGGCACAAGACTATTTGTGATAATGCTCTTATTATTGGAGGAGGTGGATTGCTAAACCGACCAGGTTTTAACATGCACATGAATATGCTTGAAAAACTATCTCAAACTGATAAAAAAATTGTGTTTTGGGGAGTTGGTCATAATAGCAAAAGCTCAAAACTTTACGGAAAACAAATTAAATACAATATTACACCTAGCAATTATGGTTTAGTAGGTGTTAGAGATTATGGCAGGACTGAGGAATGGGTACCTTGTGTAAGTTGTATGCATCCTATTTTTGATACTTCGTTTGATGAAACTAGAGAAATTGGCATTGTTTTTCATCAAAAAACACTCAGAAACAAAAAGGTTATTTCAAAATTTTCAGACTTTGAAAGTATAGCAAACAACTCCACTTTTGAAGCAATGGTTGAGTTTATAGCTTCATCAAACATAGTTTTGACCGATAGCTACCATGCTATGTATTGGGCAATGTTGTTCAATAAAAAAGTTATGGTGTTTCCTAATTCAACCAAGTTTTACGATTTTAAATACCAACCTGTTATTTCAACCTTTTCAAACTATAAAGACGATTTAAACAAACTTCAATCCTATGATGAAGTTCTAGAAGAATGTCGAACAGTTAATAATGCATTTGCTGAAAAAGCATTTAATTACTTAAACTTATAATTCCAATGTTTGAGCATTTCTTAATCACAAGATTTAACCTTACTAATCCTGATTGGACCACAACAAAAAACAATGAGTTATTGCTCAATGACTCTTGGATGGAACAACGCATATGGTTGTTTAAAAGTTTTTGTCTACCATCAGTTGTTAATCAAACCAACAAAAACTTTACTTGGTTAATTTTTGCTGATACAGCAACAAAATCTGATTATAAAACTATACTGAATGATTTGGTTAAAGACCATGACTTTATTCGATTGGAATATATTGATGGTATGGCAAAATTTCAAAGTTCAATAAACGCTATAGTTTCTAAAATGTCGCAAGGCAAAAATCATATCATTTCAACCAGAATTGACAATGACGATGCTATACACAAAGATTTTATTAGTGAAATTCAAAGCCAATTTAATTCACAAAAATATCTTGTTATTGATGTTATTAAAGGGTACTCCTTACAAATAAAACCTCAAATAATGCTCGGAAAAAAGGAGCATATTTTCAATCCTTTTTTAAGCTTAATTGAAGAAAACAACAACCCTAAAACCATTTGGCATAATAGTCATACCGATTGGAAAAATGAAACACGCATTAAGTACTATACAAAAAAGCGCTTGTGGATAGCTATCATACACGACAAAAACAAAATAAACAACTTTAATGGTTATGGGAATATAAGCTGGAAAAACCTATCAAAGGAGTTTATTCTTTCTGATGAAATGAGCAACACTATATTAAATAATGCCATTGATAAAAGCCAATGGAGAAAATTGAGCTTAAAAAACCGCATTATCGTAAAGTACAAAGTGTTAAGCAAAATTTTCAAAAAGAGTATTGGCGTTTATAAACTAAAATCTAAGTAACATGACTGATGAAATTAACTCAGCACTAAAAGTTTTAAAACAAGGAGGTATTATCCTTTATCCTACAGATACGGTTTGGGGAATTGGTTGCGATGCTACCAATTACGAGGCAGTTGAAAAAGTTTTTAAACTTAAACAACGTACCGAAAGTAAGGCTATGATTTGTTTGGTTAACGATTTTAAGATGCTCAATCAATATATCGAAGATGTACCAGAAGTAGCTTATGATATTTTAAAATACGCTGCAAAACCTACTACAATTATTTATGACAGACCATTACGTGTTGCTGAAAATTTAATTCCAAAAGACAACACACTAGCCATAAGAGTTGTTCGTAAAGGGTTTGCCAATGCATTGGTTAAAAAACTTAGAAGACCTATTGTTTCAACATCTGCTAATATTAGTGGACAACCTACACCAAAATCGTTTAAAGAAATAAGCGAAGACATTTTAAAAGGTGTGGACTATGTTGTAAATTTGCAAAATGTAAAATCAGCATCAAAACCATCTGCAATTATTAAATTAAGTAACGATGGTGCTGTAGAAGTTATAAGAAAATAATTTTCTACAAATAACAGCATTTGGTGTTTGAGATTATATGAGTATGAATTACAAGCAAGCACTTCAACACCCAATATTCGAGATTGTTTCCCAATCGGCTAAAGAACTTAATTTAGATAGCTACGTTATTGGTGGTTATGTACGAGATTTTCTACTTAAAAGAGATTCAAAAAAAGATATTGACATTGTAGCTATTGGAAGCGGAATAGAACTTGCTAAACAAGTTGCTAAAAACCTTCCTAACAACCCAAAAGTACAGGTTTTTAAAACCTATGGTACTGCCATGTTGCGTTATGACGATATTGAAGTTGAATTTGTAGGAGCTCGTAAAGAAAGTTATAACGAAGACAGTAGAAATCCTGTTGTTGAAAATGGTACCTTGCAAGACGACCAAAATCGTCGTGATTTTACCATTAATGCTTTAGCGCTTAATTTAAATAAAGAACATTTTGGTGAATTACTAGATCCTTTTAATGGTGTAACCGATTTAGAGAAGAAGTGTATAAAAACACCTTTAGATCCTGATATTACTTATAGTGACGACCCTTTAAGAATGATGCGTGCCATACGTTTTGCAACTCAATTAGATTTTGAAATTGAAAAAAAATCTTTGCAAGCCATTTCTAAAAACAGTCATAGAATACAAATTATAACCAACGAGCGCATTACTGTTGAGCTGAACAAAATTTTGGAAAGCAAAACACCTTCTATCGGTTTTTTACTTTTAGAAAAAACAGGATTGTTAGAGCGTATTCTACCTGAACTAACCGCTTTAAAAGGCATTGACGAAGTTGAAGGACAACGTCATAAAGATAATTTTTACCACACTCTAGAGGTTGTTGATAATATTAGCAAATATACCGACAACCTATGGTTACGTTGGGCTGCATTATTACACGACATAGGAAAAGCACCTACCAAACGCTTTAGTAAAAAAGTGGGTTGGACTTTTCATGGTCACGAGTTTGAAGGTTCAAAAATGGTGTATCATTTATTTAAAAGACTTAAAATGCCATTAAATGACAAAATGAAATTTGTTCAAAAAATGGTATTAATGAGCTCTAGACCTATTGTGTTGGCAAATGAAGAAGTTACCGATTCGGCAGTACGTCGTTTGGTATTTGATGCTGGTGATTATGTAGACGATTTAATGACGCTTTGTGAAGCTGATATTACTACCAAAAACCCTAAAAAGTTTAAAAAATATCACAACAATTTTAAAATTGTTCGTCAAAAGATAGTTGAAGTTGAAGAACGCGACCATATAAGAAATTTTCAACCTCCTATTTCAGGAGAAGAAATCATGCAAACTTTCAACTTAAAGCCTTCTAAAGAAATAGGAATGATTAAAGAAACCATTAAAGAAGCTATTCTTGATGGTAAAATTCCTAATGAATATGAAGCAGCTTATCAATTAATGTTAGATAGAGGTGTACAGTTAGGTTTAACAATTCAAAAATGAAAACACATTTCAATACTATAGCAAAAGTAACCTTAGTCCTAACCTATTTAGTTATAATAGCAGGAGCTGTTGTACGTATGACAGGTAGCGGAATGGGTTGTCCTGATTGGCCTAAATGTTTTGGATACTACATTCCTCCTACTGAAAAGGTTCAACTAGAATGGCATGCTAACCACGATTACAAAAAAGGTCAAGTTATTATTGTTGACGAAACCTTACAAGTGGCTAAAAGTAGCTTTACATCTTCCAATGAGTTTATAAAAACCAATTGGGACACCTATACAAAACATGATTATGCAGTATTTAATCCAACACACACATGGGTTGAATACATTAATAGATTATTTGGTGCACTTGCAGGTTTAGCAACTTTAGTCATGGCATTTGCATCTTTAAAGTATTGGAAACGCAACAAAAGCATTACGCTCCTATCGTTTTTTACTGTTTTTGCAATGGGCTTTCAAGCTTGGTTAGGAAAAACCGTAGTCGATTCAAACTTAGCGCCTTTAAAAATTACTATTCACATGGTAATGGCATTAGCAATAGTAGCTGTAATGCTCTACATAATCTTTAAAACCAAACAAAGTAACACATCCTTTACATTCAACATACAATTTAAAAACGCATTAATTGTAGCGTTAGCTTTAACTTGTATTCAGGTAGTTTTAGGAACTCAGGTAAGAGAATTTGTAGACCATCAAATAAAAGCTCTAGGAGAAGGCAATGCCTCTAATTGGTTAAACAATCCTACCACAAGTTTTTATATTCACAGGTCATTTTCTATACTTGTATTATTAGTTAATGGCTACTTATTGTTACTACTTAAAAAACACCAATTGCATTACAAAAAAGTATATTGGGTATTAGGTATTTTATTGGTTGAAATTGCTTCAGGAATTGCCATGGCAAACTTTAGCTTTCCATTTGGTTCCCAAACCTTACACCTTATATTAGCTAGTATATTATTCGGAATTCAATTCTACTTAATATTAGAAGCTACAAACGCTAAAAACAAAGCCTAAACTTTGTAACTTTGCACATTATTGAACATTTATGATTTACAGATTTAGAATAATACTTGACAACGATACAGAAGACGACGTATTTCGTGATTTAGAAATTCGTGAAGATGACACACTAGAAGACCTTCATAACATTATAACCCAATCTTTTGGTTTTGATGGCTCTGAAATGGCTTCTTTTTACCTAAGTAACGATACTTGGGAACAAGGTGAAGAAATCTCTTTGTTTGATATGAGCGATGGTGTAAACCCAGTAAAATTAATGAACACAACATTAATTAACGATGTGGTACACGAAGCGCAAACCAAATTGATTTACGTCTATGACTTTTTGAGTATGTGGACCTTTTTTGTAGAGCTTGCTGAAATAGTTGATGAAGCTGAAGGTTTTGACTACCCTAACCTTATGTTTGTACATGGACAAATCCCTGACCAAGCACCTGACAAAAACTTTGAAGCTGAGGATTTTGATGACTTTAATGAGTTTGATGACGACCTTGATATTGACGACTACGAGAGTCTAGATTTTGATGAAAACTGGAATTAATTTTCCAATTTCCTAAATTTTTTACGCAACCATTCTGTTACTTTTTCATCTAAAGAGTATAACTCTAAATCATTTATTATGAAAAAGCAACCTATTTTTAAATTAGTATTACTAGTATGTATTGGTGTATTGGCACTTAACTGTACCAATGATGATGACAACCAAAACAACATTCCTGCTGATACCTACACATCACTCTCTAGTTTAGTTGAAGCTTTAAAAGAAGAACCTCAATCTCATGACATTACAGACCCATCTGTTGCTACAGTAATTACTGGAGACGATGGTACAATATTCAACATTGGACCAAATGCATTTACTGATGATGATAACAATGTTATTACTACTCCTGTTGTAGCTAAATTAACAGAGTATCTTACATTAGATAAAATGTTTCTTAACAATGCGCAAACCTCAAGCAACGGTCAGTTATTGATTACTGGAGGAAGTTTTAACTTAACCTTTGAAGATGAAAACGGAAACCCTGTAAATGCAAATCCGTTTAACATTCAAGCACAAATGACTATCCAAACAGACACTACTGGTTTAGGATTAACTAATATGGATTACTACGTAGGATCTGTCGTTACACAAGATGGTAGAGAAGTTGTAAACTGGGATTTAAACCAACAAAACGAAAACTGGTTTAATGATGGTTATTTTAATATTCTTGGACTAGAACAAGGTCTATCAAACTGTGATGTACTTTATGATATGGCTGGTGAAACGGCAACTCAGTTTGAAGTTTCAGTGTCTGATGTTACTGATTACTCTCAAACTACAGTATGGATGTTTATTGAAGACTTTCCTTCAGTTGTTATGATTACAAGTTTAAATGATGCTGAAACAGCTTTAGAAACTTATGCTGGCTCAATTCCTCTTGGTTTAAATGCAACTTTACTTGCAATTACTATTGATGAAAACAGCTATTTAAAGTTCGGTAGTTTACCTATTACCGTTGAAGGTGATGACACTTTTAACGTTACTGTTGACTATGGTACAACTGAAGAACTTACACAATTGGTAAGCTCTATTGTAAACTAATATAAGTATTGAAAAACATAAATTTAAAAGCATCCTCTTTGGGATGCTTTTTTTGTTAGAAAAAGTTTTTCATGTTCATTCCTTGATAGTTTCGTTTTACAAAGGCTAGAGCATTTTTCATAATGTCTCCCATTGTTTTACTCTTCTTAAATTCAATATCTAGTGTATAATCATAAATTTGCTCTCGAAGCAGTTTTATATGCTCAGGAATTGATATTGTGTCGTCTTGCATACAATCTAGCAACTCCACTATTCTATCATGATAACTAATCATTCGACGTGCAACAATTGAGCGTTCTTCAATTTTATACTGCTCAATAGATTCTTTTTGAATTTTCTCGCGCACCAACTCTACCATTTTAAAATTCTCTTTAAAAAATTGAGGCCTGTACACATTAAACTTACCTTCATAACTCTGTTGGTCAAAATCGATAGCTCTAATTTTAAAAACCACATGATCAAAATCGTGTGTTGGTACAATTACATAGTTGTATGATCTCATATCACCAAGTAATCTAATCATACAACGTTCGTTAAACTTTACAAACTCTTTAGCTATTTGCGATTTTTCAGAAGCAGTACATTCTGGCAACATGTTTTTAATAAACTCATCACCAGGAATACCAGCAATATGCTCTTCTATCAATGTGTTTTTATAAACTAAAAAGTTAAGGTTATAAGGAGAAAGCATATGCTCAAACTCTAGTCCATACACCCGAGAAGCATCGGCTTTTTTCACATAAAAATAGGTGTAGTTATCGTTGAGTATATTTCTAATTTTTACTCTAAAAGGCTTTGAGTTCCCGAAGGTGCAAAAATCAATAGCATCAACACTTAGGTACTTAAAAATACTTTCATTACCATCAGAAATTAAAATAGAATACACTCGCTTTAAGCTCAAATCTATTTCTTCGCGTTCAAACTCGTTATAGTACACACGAATCCAAAGTGTGTCTTCGTCATTCTTATCATAAACCACTACCGAACCTTGAAAACGCAATAGGTCTTCATAAAAAATAGGTAAGCGAATATTCCTGTTATAGTCTTGTAAATAGTTATGTAACTTACTATTTATTGGGTAAGATGGTTTCTTTTTCGATATCTTTAAGTCGTCCATAGCATTTAAAATCATTACTAATTTAATGTTTTATAAAATACTATGTAACAATAAGCGGTAATACTCGTCATATTTTTAACTAATCAATCATATTATATTTTGGAACAAATATTAACAATCAACAATCTCACCAAGAAATTTGGCTATTTAACTGCTGTAAAAGACCTTTCTTTTACCATAAATAAAGGTAATGTTTACGGAATTTTAGGACCTAACGGAAGTGGAAAATCAACCACTCTAGGTATTGTACTTAACGTAGTTAATAGAACTTCAGGACAATTTAGCTGGTTTGATGGTAAAACATCTACACACGAAGCACTTAAAAAAGTAGGCGCTATTATTGAGCGTCCTAATTTTTACCCTTATATGACTGCACAACAAAACCTAAAACTGGTGTGTAAAATTAAAGGTGTTGACTATGCAAAAATTGACGAAAAGCTTGAAATTGTTGGTTTACTAGACAGAAAAGACCATAAATTTAGAACCTACTCTTTGGGTATGAAGCAACGTTTGGCAATCGCATCAGCATTGTTAAACGATCCTGAAATATTAATACTAGATGAACCTACTAACGGTCTTGACCCTCAAGGAATTCATCAAATTAGAGAGATTATAAAAAAAATTGCTGCTAATGGTACTACAATTCTTTTAGCATCTCACCTTTTAGATGAAGTTGAAAAAGTGTGCTCTCATGTAGTAGTACTTAGAAAAGGTGAAAAACTATACTCTGGTCGTGTTGACGAAATGATTAACAGTCATGGCTTTTTTGAGTTGAAGACAGATAAAGAAGATGAATTGGTTAAACTACTTGAAAGCGATACTTCTTTTGGTAAACTAAAGATTGATAACGGATTAATTACTGCGTTTTTAAACCAACCAATGGATGCCTCGTCCTTTAACAAACTCATGTTTGAAAAAGGAATTGTGTTATCACACTTGGTAAAACGTAAAGAAAGTTTGGAAGAACAGTTCTTACAATTAACAGACAACAACTAATCAAAATCAATCAAAAAAACACAGTATCCATGTTACGACTTATAAATTTAGAATTACAGAAACTTTGGCTAAACCGAACAAGCAAAGTATTAATTTTTGTATCGTTCATCCTGCCATTTACAGTACTCGTATTATCTTCAATTAAAATAAACTTTTTCGGATTTTTCACTTTAGAATTAGGTGAACTTGGAATCTTTAATTTCCCTATCATTTGGCACATTACCACATTTTTTGCATCGCAATTCAAGTTTTTCTTTGCAATAGTTGTGGTAAGTATGATAGGTAATGAATACAGCAACAAAACCATAAAACAAAACCTTATTGATGGACTCAGTAAAAAAGAGTTTATCTTATCAAAGTTCTACACTATTGTATTCTTTTCTCTAGTAGCAACATTACTTATTGGTTTAGCGTCGTTTTGTATAGGTATGTACTACTCTAGCTATACTGAAGCATCTATTGTTTTTAGAGAAACTGAATTTTTACTCGCTTATTTTGTAAAGTTAGTAGGATTCTTTAGTCTATGTTTATTCTTTGGTATGCTAGTAAAACGCTCAGCTTTTGCTTTAGGGTTTTTATTTGTACTCTATATTGTTGAATGGTTAATTTTTTGGGGAGCTTATGAAGTTTTAGGAACAGCAGATTCAGCATTTAAAGTAAAAAACTTTTTACCGCTAGAGTCTATGTACAAACTTATTGACCAACCTGTACAGCGTATAGTAATGACAAAGTTTCCTGAAAAAACAGAAATCGCTTATGACTATGCAGTGCATTGGTATGAAATTGTTACTGTAATAGGTTGGACTGCTCTATTTGTCTTTTTATCGTACAGATTATTAAAAAAGCGAGATTTGTAATATCTTTAGTGATTCAGTATTTGTATATACTTCTTGTTAACTTAACTTTAAATTTCTAAAGTTTTAATAGGATTTTCAGTTTTTAACTTGTTGTATATACAAACGCTTTATCACTAATATTTCATGAAAAAGAACATCTTATTACTCTGCTTTAGCATTTACTGTACATTAAATATGTACTCCCAAAACGAAGCTGCAAATTGGTATTTTGGAAAAAATGCAGGTTTAAGATTTAACACAACTACTGGTACTGTTACAGCTATTACCGATGGACAATTAAACACTTTAGAAGGTTGTACATCCATTTCTGATACTGATGGTAATTTACTGTTTTACTCTGATGGTAGAACCATTTGGAATGCCAATCATATACCAATGCCCAACGCAAGTGAAGCATTTGGAACAGGACTTAAAGGTGACGACTCTAGTACGTCTTCTGGATTGATAGTACCAAAACCTCAAGATTTAAATCAGTACTATATTTTTACTGTTGATGAACCTCATCATTTTAATTCATCAGCATTTCCTAACCAACAAGATGGAGATGGTGTAAATGATGGTTTAATGTATTCTTTAGTTGATATGACTTTAGAAGGAGGTTTAGGTGATGTCGATCCTTTAGAAAAAAACGTTCCTCTAATTACCTATGACACTACAAACCAAACCGAATCTGAATTTAAATGTTCTGAAAAAATAACCGCTGTAAAAGCTGATGATTGCTTCTCCTTTTGGGTAATTACTCATTTTGTAGATAAATTTTATGCTTTTAAAGTAGACCAAAATGGTGTTGACACTACTCCAGTAGTATCCACTGTAGGGCCTGTAGTTCCTGCCGAAGGTTATAGAAGAAATGCTTTAGGTTACTTAAAAGCGTCTCCTGATGGTACAAAACTAGCAGTGGCACATCATGGATTTGCTACTGTACTTCAAGGCGAAACAGGTGGTGGTGTTTACTTATTCGATTTTGATAATGACACAGGTGTGGTTTCTAACCCACTAACACTTTTTGGTCAAGAAAATAATGATAGTCCTTATGGTGTTGAGTTTTCGGCTGAAAATAGAAAAGTATATGCAACCATTAGCGATGGTATTGCTGGTAATGGCTCTAGCCATGTATTACAATGGGATCTTGAAAGCACAGATATTCCTGGTTCAATGACAGTTATTCATTCGTCAAATTCTTTTAGTGCTGGCGCATTACAACTTGGGTTAGATAAAAGAATTTATAGAGCTCAAGTCAGTTTTGCTAATATAAATGGAACTGGAAGACATATTGGAGTGATTCAAAACCCTGAAGCTGATGGAAACGCAGCTGGTTATAACGAAACAGGTGTTTTACTAGATATTAATGGCAGCTTTCAGAACTTAAGTCGCATAGGCTTGCCACCTTTTATTCAATCGCTTTTTAATAGTCAAATAGATATTATCCAAAATGGAATAAGCACTACAGAACTTTTACTCTGCGATGGTGATAGTTACACGCTTATTGCCGAAGATATTGCTGGAGCAACCTATAATTGGTCTAAAGATGGTGTACCGCTTACCGAGACCACTTTTGAGCTTTTTGTAGATACACCAGGTTTTTATGAAGTATTTATTGAACCTAACAATGGTGAATGCCCTATTGAAGGTGAAGCTATTGTAAGCTATCATGACATTCCGTTTGCAAGCCAACCAGATGATATGGTGATGTGTGACATTACTGAAACCTCAACTTTTGACTTCACACAACAAGATGCACAAGCATTAGATACACAAGATGCTACTGAATATAATGTACACTATTATGCTTCTCAAGAAGATGCTGATAATAATGAAAATGAAATTATAGGTGTGTACAACAACACTTCTAATCCGCAAGAAATTTTTGTCCGTGTTGATAATGCATCTAATCCTAATTGTTATGCAACCTCTTCGTTTTTTATAGAAGTATTTATTACACCACAAATAGAAACTTTAGAAGATATTACAGTTTGTGATGAAGATTTTGGAGGAAATGTAATGGATGGTATAACAACTTTCGATTTATCAACATTGTACACTGACATTTATGGTAGTCAAGATCCAGCTTTATACACCATAACATTTCATTCCTCGCAATTAGATGCTGACGACAACTCAGACGCTTTAAATACAGACTACACTAACACAACGCCTTACAGTGAAACTATTTTTGTTAGAATTGAAAATAACATCAATCCTGATTGTTACAGTACTGGAAGTTTTACTTTTATGGTAAACGATGCTCCAGAAGCTGTTAATTCAACCATAATCCAATGTGACGAAGATGGTATTCCTGAAGGATTTACAATCTTTAATATTAATCAGATTTTTGATGATATTACTGCTGGAGCAGCAAACCGAACTATAAATTACTATCTTTCAATGAATGATGCTCAAGGCAATACAAATGAAATTGATGGTAATGCGTTTGAAAACTTTTTCAACCCTCAATTGGTATACGCCAAAGTAACCGATGAAATTACTGGTTGCTATAACATTGCTGAAGTTACATTAGAAGTCAGCACAACTTCAGCAAACAACACTACAATAGAGGCATGTGATGACGATGGAACTGAAGATGGTTTTTATGCTTTTTCATTAAACGATGCCAATGATGCTGTCTTAAGTGGTTTACCTGATGACTTGGAACTTAACTATTACGAAACCTATGAAGATGCGTTGCTAGAAACAAATGTACTATCAAATACATTTACTAATACTATAGCTTATTCTCAAACAATTTATGCTAGAGTTGAAAATTCAAATGCTTGCTATGGAATAAGTGAAGTAGAATTGGTGGTTTTTGAACTTCCAAATATTGAAACCGAAGCTGAAACTATATATTGTCTTAATTTTTACCCTGAAACCATAACATTAACAGGTGGTCTTATTGATGATTTACCTAATAATTATTACTACGAGTGGTCAACAGGTGAAACCACCACTACAATTGAAGTTAACGAACCTGGAACTTATACTGTACGTGTTATAAATACTGATGGATGTTATAAAGATAGAACCATTACTGTACTACCATCAAACATTGCTTCTTTTGACAATATAGAAGTTATTGATGCCACACAAAACAACATGGTTACTGTTTTTGTATCTGGTGAAGGCGATTATGAATATGCAATAGATAATCCTGAAGGTCCTTACCAAGACAGCAATGTATTTGATAATGTAGCTGCTGGTTTACATACCATATATGTAAGAGATAAAAACGAATGTGGTATTGTAGATGAGCTTATTTCGGTAATAGGGTTTCCAAAGTTTTTCACACCAAATAATGATGGTTACCACGATTATTGGCAAGTTTATGGTCTTTCAGAAGAATTTCAGCCTCAAAGTGTTATTTATATTTTTGATCGTTATGGTAAATTGTTGAAAGAGCTAGACCCTGTTAGTCCTGGTTGGGACGGAACATATAATGGGTTTCCTTTGCCTTCAAGCGATTATTGGTTTCATGTTACCTTAGAGGATGGAAGAGTGTTTAAAAGCCATTTCACTTTAAAACGTTAAATCCGATTGAGCCAGTTAATGTTCAAAAAAGTCATGATGATAAGGGTAACCCAACTCATATTACTTTTCTTTCTTTTTTATAATCCTACTACTGTTTTGGGTCAAGATGTTGAGCTGTACCAACAGTTCAATGGTAGGTACGATTACACTGCAATAGGAAACACATTAAACTTAGCTGAAAATGGAACAGGAGCTGATTGTATAATTTCAACAGAATCTTCAGCTACTTTATCTTTAAACGCAAATCAAACTATTGTTGCTGCTTACTTGTATTGGGCTGGTTCAGATACTGGTGATTTTAATGTATCTCTAAATAACAATCCTGTTACTGCTGAACGCACTTTTAGTGACGCTTTAGATGCCAACAGACTGTTTTTTGCTGCATTTGCTGATGTAACTACTTTAGTACAAAGTATTGGTTCTGATGAGTATACTTTGTCAGATTTAGACATACAATCTATAATTTCACCATATTGTCCTACAGGAACTAACTTCGCAGGTTGGGCAATTACTATTATTTATGAAGACGATAATCTACCTTTGAACCAATTGAATGTGTATGATGGTTTACAAAGTGTACCTGATATATTAACTATTACTTTAGACAACCTAAATGTATTGGATAATGAAAATGCCAAAATTGGTTTCATTGCTTGGGAAGGTGACCGCTCATTAGCTGTTAATGAAAAACTAACTATTAATGGAAATATTATAGGAAATCCGCCACTCAATCCTATCAATAATGCTTTTAATGGTACGAACAGTTTTACTGGAGCGTCAGACCTATACAATATGGATATTGATGTTTACAATATTCAAAACAACATATCTATTGGTGATACTTCGGCAACTATTCAACTTACGTCTGGTCAGGATTTTGTTATGATAAACAACATCATTACGGTTTTAAACAGTCAGCTACCTGATGCAACAATAAGTCTTGACAATTAT
This sequence comes from Meridianimaribacter sp. CL38, assembly GCF_004328055.1. NCBI lineage: Bacteria > Pseudomonadati > Bacteroidota > Flavobacteriia > Flavobacteriales > Flavobacteriaceae > Meridianimaribacter > Meridianimaribacter sp. CL38. Next base: position 365,971 of record NZ_QKWS01000003.1, read on the forward strand.
ATCGTGGAATGTGGCAATAGAAACATTGAAATTGAATACACTGTAAATAATTTCAACAGTACAGACGTACTTCCCAACAACACTCCTATTACATTTTATGCTAACGGAATAGTTGTTGGGCAAACCACAACCTTAAATACTATTGAAATTAACGAATCGGAAACCAACTCCATAGTTTTGACCATTCCTGAAACGGTTGGAGAGGATTTTATTTTAACGCTTTCAGTAGATGATATTGGTGACAACTCAGGTATTGTAATTGAAATCAATGAAAATAATAACATGTTTGAGCAAACCATCAATTTACTTGTTGCTCCTCCTATTGAAACTTTGCCTGAAACCTTGCTCTGCGACGAAGGGTTTAATTCAGCAACATTTAATCTCAATGAAATTTTTCAGCAATCAACAAACATTAATGATAATGTAGCGTTTTACACTAGTCTTTCAGATTTACAAAACCAAGAGAACGAAATTTTTGACCCAACAGCTTACAACAATACTACAAATCCTGAAACTATTTATGCCAGAGTTGAAAGCGACCCTTGTTATGATAGTTACCAATTTAATATACTAGTAGAAAACTGTCCACCATACATTCCTGATGGGTTTTCACCAAATAATGATGGTCCTAACGATTGGTTTAATATACAAGGTCTGTATGATATTTTTGAAAATCACAAACTACTCATCTACAATCGTTATGGCACTTTAATATTTGAAGGAGATAATTCCAAACCTTGGGATGGAAAAGCAAACAGAGGAATTAATAATTTAGGTAAACTATTACCTGTCGGCACATATTACTATGTGCTTCATTTAAACGACCCAAACTACAAATCTATGGCAGGTTGGGTCTATTTGAACTACTAAATGTTAATATTTTGTGTATTTCGTCGTATTTTTTTGCATTTCATCCTTGATTGATTTAGTTTTCACAGCAAAATAAAAGAATCACTATTCAACATGTCCCAAAACCATGTGTCGCTGTGAGTAAAACTTAACCTATTGATAATGAAAACCATCAAAATTTCCCTCCTTGTATTTGCATGTTTTTTATGTAACCAAGTATTCTCTCAACAAATTACTGTTGATAATACACTAACTGAACAACAACTTATTGAAAACACCCTTACTGAAGGTTGTGTAGAGATTACTAATATCAATTCGCAAGTTAATGGTAGCGTGAATGGATTTGGAAGTTTTGGTTATTTTGAAAGTGCGTCTTCAAACTTTCCTTTTGAAAATGGAATTATTCTTTCAACAGGTAATGCAGCTTCTGCAGGAAACACACAAAACAACGACATACTTAATGAAGGTGAAGACAATTGGCTTACCGATACCGATCTTGAAACCGCTTTAGGAATTACTGGGACATTAAACGCAACTTCTATTGAATTTGATTTTATTTCAATTTCAAACCAAGTGCAATTCAATTATATTTTAGCATCCGAAGAATATTTTGGTAATTTCCCATGTGAATATTCTGATGGGTTTGCATTTCTTATTAGAGAAGCAGGAACCAATGATCCTTACACAAATATTGCAGTAATTCCTGGAACATCTACTCCTGTCAACACAAACACTATCCATGATGAAATTGCTGGGTTTTGTGCTGCTGAAAATGACGAGTATTTTGAAGGCTATAGTATTGGAGATACAAACTTCAATGGTCGAACTACTGTAATGACTGCTACTGCAACTATTACGCCTTATGTACAATATCATATAAAAATGATTATTGCCGACCAAACTGATGAAAACTATGATTCAGCTGTTTTTATTGAAGGAAACAGTTTTGATGCTGTTGTAGATTTAGGTGAAGACATTTCAACTTGTGCTGAATCTTTAACCCTTAATGGAGATATCCAAAATGCTCAGGCTACTTACAGTTGGTATTTAAACAACACCTTAATTAATGGTGAAACTCAACCTGAACTTCATGTAACGCAATCTGGAACCTATACAGTTCAAATTGAAATTCCTATTTCAAACACAACTTGTATTATGGAAGATAGTGTTGACATTAGTTTAAGCTCTACACAATCTGCCGATCCAATTTCAGATTATGAAATTTGTGATGATTTAAGTGGTGATGGTATTGAAACTTTTGATTTATCAACTAAAGACGCTGAAGTTTTAGCATCTGTACCAAACTCAACCTACAATTACTCGTATCATTTAACAAATGATGACGCCATAAACAATACAAATGCTATTACAACACCTATACAAAACACCTCTAACCCACAAACTATTTTTGTAAGAATTGAAGATGTCAATAACGGTTGTTTAGCTTTTAGTACGTTCAACTTAATAGTTAACGAACTTCCTAATATTACAACTCCTACAGATTTAGATGTTTGTGATGATGATACTGCTGATGGTTTAACTTTAATTGATTTAAGTGAAAAGGATGATGAAATTACTTCCGGACAAACTATTCTTGATGTTACCTATCACTTTACACAAGCCGATGCTGACTCAGGAGCAAATCCAATTGCTTTACCATATAGCAATACCAGTCAAACAGAACAGTTATTTGTAAGAGTTACTAATTCGCAAACGGGTTGTGCATCAACTACAACATTAACTTTTAATGTGTTGGATAATCCTGTTATCAATACCGAAGACCTTTACATTGATGCCTGCGACCCAGAACATGATGGTTTTGCAACTTTTGACCTCAACACAATAACTGACGAGGTTTTAAATGGAATTACTGGAGTTTCAACTTCATTCCATGAAACATACGAAGATGCATTAACATTAAGTAATCCAATAGCAAACCCTACTAGTTACGACAATACTACGTTTGAAGAACAAACATTATATATAAGTGTTGTAGATGATGTTTCAGGATGTATTTCGGTTGCACCTTTTGAAATTCATGCAAACCTTTTACTAACAGGAACTACAATTAGAAATTTTTCGTTGTGCGACCAAGATAATGATGGTGAAGAAGCTTTCGACTTAGAAAATATAGCTATTTCCATTATCAATGACATCCCAAACGTAACAGTATCTTTTTATGAAACTGAAAGCGACAGAGACAATCAAATAAATGAAATAGATGTTACTGTTGCGTATGTACCTGATGAAATTCCGCATACATTATATATCGCATTACATAGCGACACTTGCACTGAATATGAAGACATTGAACTTAATCTAAACCCAATTATCGAATTCAACTCTATTGGAAGTGTTAATTATTGTGATGACGACCAAGATGGTTTCACACTTGTTGATCTTTCTATTTTTGACAGTATGGTTACTGAAGGACAATCGGGTTTTACAGTAAGCTATTACGAATCTGAAAATGATGCCAATGCCAATATAAATGTATTGCCAACTATGTACAGTAACATTTCTAATCCGCAAACACTTTACACTAGGATTAGATATGACCAAACTGGTTGTGCTGATGTTAACTCGTTTGAGTTAAATATTATTCCTGCTCCTATTACAACAACACCAAGTGATGTTGTAATTTGTGACGACAATCAAGATGGTATTTACATCATAGATTTAAATTCTAAAATTTCTGAATTGGTTTCAGATACAGCAAACAGAACATTTTCGTTCCACACCAGCTTATCTGATGCTGAAGCTAGTGCCAACGCAATTACTAACCCTGTAGCATACCCAAGTAATACTCAAACAATTTTCGCAAGGGTTGAAAATGCTACAACAGGATGCCATACTATTGAGTCTTTTGAAGTTATTGTAAACACACTTCCTACTTTTATAAACATAAGCAACTATAGTATTTGTGAGCAAAACAGCGACGGTTTTGGTGATTTTACATTCAATACAAAAGATGCTGAAATTCTCAACGGACAAGCAGGTAAAGACGTGCTTTATTTTGAATCACAAAACGATGCAGACAACCGCACAAACGCGATTGATAAAACTGTAGCTTATCAAAACTTAAGCAACCCACAAACCATTTTTGTAAGGATTGAAAACACAACAGATCAAGATTGTTATGGCACTGCATCATTTACTATTGAAATGGGAAGCAATCCAGAGTTCAATGCACCAACCGATTGGTTTGTTTGTGACGATATTTCAAATGATGGCAGCGAAGTATTCGATCTAAACGAAAAAATAACTGAAATCTCACAAGGCATTCCTGAGAATTTAGACATTACATTTTACACCTCTTTGGTAGATTCTGAAAATGGTACAAACCCTATCGCTTTAAACTATGCCAATACTTCAAATCCGCAAACTATTTATGTGAGAATTAATAATGGTACAATTTGTAATTCATTAACCGCTTTTGAGGTAAATGTTATTCCTGCTCCTGAAGCTAGTCCTTCAGAACCATTAGTGTCCTGTGATGTGGATTATGATGGTATCGTAACTTTTGATTTAACCGATGCAGAAGTTGATATTTTTGATGTAAGACAAGACGATATTGTTATTGCTTACTACGAAACGATTAACGATTTAGAAAACGAAACCAACCCAATTGCAGACCCTGAAAACTATAACAACATTTCAAACCCACAAACCGTTTATGTAAGAATTACAAATACGGTTTCTAACTGCTATTTAGGATTACCGTTAGAGCTAATTGTAAACCTACCTCCTACTATAAACGATTTTGAGTCAGTTAGTATTTGTGATAATGTAGACAACTACTACAATCTTAATGAAGTGAATACTTTAATAACTTCTGAAACTGATGCTGCAATCACCTATTACCTAAATACTAATGATGCCTTAACCGCAAATAATGCAATCGCAACAGACTACACGTATCAAACCGACAATGACACAATACACATTAGAATTGAAAATAGTACAACAGGTTGCTTTACTACCTATGCTTTTCAATTAGAGGTAAACCCATTACCTGTTGCATATCAACCAAGTGATTTGGAAGATTGCGACGATGATTTTGACGGATTTTTAACCTATGATTTATCACAACAAAACGCTACAATTTTAGGAACACAAAGTCCTAATAACTTTACTGTAACATATCACAACAGTGAAGCCGATGCAAATACAGGAGACAACAGTTTACCAGACTTGTATGATGCTATTGATGGAGAAATCATTTACGTGAGAGTTGAAAACAATACAACAGGATGTTACATAACCACTCAATTTACAACTCATGTTTATGCAAGACCTATTGTTGATATTGATGACCAAACCTTGTGCTTAAACAATTCTCCTTTATACGTAAGTGCTGAAACAAATAATCCTGGAGACGAATACATTTGGTCCACAAACCAAACCACTCCAGATATTGAAATTACTGAAATTGGTTCGTACTGGGTTACTGTAATCACGCCTTTTGGATGCTCTACAACCAGTGAGTTTGAAGTCATAGAATCTGAAACTGCAATTATAGAGTTTACTGAAACTTTAGATTTTTCTGACCCAAATTCTATTACTATTAATGTAAGCGGAATTGGTGACTATCTGTATATTTTAGATAATGGTGTACCACAAGAATCTAACTTTTTCAACAATGTTACTTTAGGATACCATACCATTACTGTAATGGATATTAATGGTTGTGCTGAAGCTACTAGAGAAGTTGTAGTGGTTGATGCACCTAAATTCTTCACACCAAATAACGATGGTTATTTTGATACTTGGCATATATCTGGTATAGAAACCTTACCTGGTTCCATAGTATATATTTACGACCGTTATGGCAAACTTATTAAGCAATTAACCTCAAACTCTGCTGGATGGAATGGTTTTTATAATGGAAACCGAATGCCTACAAGCGACTACTGGTTTGTTGCTAAAATAATAAGTGATGATGGAGAGTTTGAAGTTAAAGGACATTTTACGTTGAAGATATAATTTCTATATCTTTGATTTCGAAATAAATTTGAAATCAAATGAAACGAACTTTGTTTTTGATTTCTCTACTTTTCCTAAACTGTTCTAGTCATAAAAAAGATTCAAAACTCGAGCATGTAACATTTCCTTTAGTAGAAAGATATGGAATTGACTTGATAAGATCGGAAGAATTAGCCTCAAAAATTGCCGAAGCTATTTGGACAGAAAAGTATATAAATGATGACATTCAGTTATACAAACCATTTACTGTAAAATTAATTAATGATGGTAAAATTTGGGAAGTCATTGGAAATAGTCCTTTAAAAGGAAATGTCCACAAAAGAGAATATCATATGCTAATCAACAAAAACACCGGTGAAGTCTTGAGAAACTATGTGATTAAGTAATGCTTTTCTTTAACATTTCTTCAACGAAATACATTAAAGCATTATGTATCTTTGCAATCGGAAAAATTGCAAATGAACAAAGTAGTTATTATAGTATTGTTGTGTATGTGTACGTTTACCTATGGCCAAAACATTCAGGTAGACAGTCAAACTTATACACCTCAACAACTCATTGAAGACATTCTAATTGACAGCAACTGTATTGATAACGTTGTGGTGACCAATGTTTCTGGTGGCGATTTTGGAAACACCGACCAAAGTTACGGCTATTTCGATGCTGCTGGAACAACTTTTCCCTTACAAAGTGGTATTGTGCTTAGTACAGGACGTTTATCAAATGTACCTGGACCTAACACTTCATTAAGTGATGATGATGCTCCAAACTGGCTTGGAGATTCTGACCTTGAAAATGCATTAAACGAGTCTAACACTACTAATGCTACTATTATTGAATTTGAATTTTCTTCAGTAGCTTCACAAGTAAGTTTTAGATACTTATTTGCTTCAGAAGAATACCAAGAAGGCAACTCTAATACCTGTCAGTATTCTGATTTGTTTGGGTTTTTAATCAAACCTGCAAACCAACAACAATATACTAACATTGCTCTAATACCTAACACGCAAACGCCTGTAAAAGTAACTACAGTACATTCAGGAATTCCTGGAAGTTGCGCTCCTATTAACGAAACGTATTTTGGAAGTTGGAATGGTGCTAACACACCTATTAATTTTAATGGTCAAACTACTGTTTTAACTGCAACTGCTAACATAGTTCCTAATGAAACGTATCATGTAAAACTTGTCATTGCCGACGAGCAAAACTACAGGTACGACTCTGCTGTATTTTTAGAAGCTGGAAGTTTTGAGCTTTCAACAAACTTAGGTCCTGACAGATTATTAGCCAACAACAATGCTGTTTGCGAAGGAGAAACCTTAGAATTAAATGCTTACCAAAATGGACAAAACACCTACGAGTGGTATAGAGATGGTGTATTAGTTCAAGGTGCTCAAACAGGTTGTGGAACCTGTGGAACATATACTGTTTCTCAACCAGGTACATACACAGTAGAAGTAGGATTGGCTAATAGTTGTATTTCTTATGGTGAAGTGGTTGTTGAATACTCACCCAACCCAATAGTTTTTGATTCGGTATTAATTGAATGTGACCAAAATCAAGATGGTATTACTTATTACAACTTGTTTGATGCCTCACAAGATGTTACTAATAATGACGCTTCACTTCTTGTTACTAATTTTTACCTTTCGGAAAATGACGCGCTCAATGAGGTCAACGAAATACCAAATGCTAGCAATTTTCAAAATAGTAATCCTTTTCAAACAGTTTATGCTCGTGTAGAAAATGAAAACCGATGCTCTAACATTGCTGCTGTAGAATTACAAATATCCAATAACACCTTATCTATACCTAATGCCGAAGCTTGTGATGGCGAAATTATTGATGGCTTTGGAGAATTTGATTTAACCGAAATTTCAACCTCCTTTGAAGATCAAATTCCAACTGGAGCAACAGTTCAATACTACGAAACTGAAGCTGATGCCTTTAGTGAAACCAATGCGTTGAGCTCTCCTTATCAAAATAGCACAGCATACAATCAAACGCTTTTTGTTAAAGTAACAACAGCCAACAACCAATGTTATAGCATTGACACTGTAGCTTTAGAAGTACTTTATACGCCTACTCTTTTAGAAGACGAAACGTTTATTTACTGTCTCAACACCTATCCTGAAACTTTAACATTATATGGAGGTGTTCTTAACGATTCTCCAAGTAATTACTATTATGAATGGTTATTTAATGGAAATTCAACAACAGTAAATACCTCTTTTAACAACATTAACGAAGTTGGCACCTACACTGTTATTGTAACTGACCCTAATGGATGCTTTGCATCAAGAACCATTACGGTTGAAGCTTCAAATATAGCTACCATAGAAAATATTACTATTGAAGAAGGCACATTTAACAACACAATATCTGTAACCGTTAGTGGTGAAGGCATGTATGAATATGCTTTAGATAATGGTGCTTATCAAGACGAATCTGTATTTTATGATGTTCTTCCTGGATTTCACACCGTTTATGTTAAAGACAAAAATGATTGTGGAGTTGCTGAACAACTTATTTCAGTACTTGGTTTTCCTAAATTTTTCTCACCAAATGGTGATACCATAAAAGACACATGGAAAGTATATGGAACCAATGAGCAATTTAACCGAGGTATTGATATAAAAATATTTAATCGCTATGGTAAGTTATTAGCTTCAAGAAATCACCTTACTAATGGTTGGGATGGTACTTTTAAAGGTAAGGCTTTACCAAGTGACGACTATTGGTATCTTGTGACTTTACCTGACGGAAGAACTTACCGAGGACATTTTGCATTGCTTAGGTAGTTTCGTATTATAATTAATGTCAACATAAGTAGAAATGATAATGCTGAAACAAAAACACATCTACTTTTCAATAGTCATTAGTGGAATAATAAATGCTATAATTGGAGGAATATTAATTTATTACTCATTTATAGGACACTCAGATTAATCTCTGGAGCATTAATACCTTTAGCTGCCTTATCATTTTATGGAGATGGTTACTCAAAGTACAAAAATTTCGAGATTACAATTGATCTCTTAAAAAAAGTTTTTAAGCCAACTATTAAAATTATCTATAATTTTTTGGTATTAAATATTATTTTAATGAGTTGGGTTGGATTTTTAAATAGTGAAATCCCTATGAATTCTGAAAATTTATTATTTCTTATAATTATCCTATTAATTTTTGTTTTACCAAATTTAGTCCTTCAAATTGGATTTTATAATTATTTAAAAAAGAGGTTAAGTAAAACTAATTCTTAAAATAACTTAACTTTAAACTTTACAAAGCACAAACAGCATTACTTCTAAGAATATGAAATTTAAAGTCAAATCAGAATTTAAACCTACAGGAGACCAACCCAAAGCTATAAAACAATTAGCTACTGGTATAGAAAGTAATGAAAAATACCAAACGCTTCTTGGTGTTACAGGTTCAGGTAAGACATTTACTGTTGCCAATGTTGTTCAAGAAGTGCAAAGACCAACTTTGGTTTTAGCGCATAACAAAACATTAGCAGCACAATTATACAGTGAGTTCAAGCAGTTTTTTCCTGACAATGCTGTAGAGTATTTTGTGTCTTATTATGACTACTACCAACCAGAAGCTTACATTCCTGTATCTGGTGTTTACATTGAAAAGGACTTATCAATAAACGAAGAAATTGAGAAGATGCGTTTAAGTACAACCTCTTCTCTGCTGTCTGGTCGTAGAGATGTTTTGGTAGTTGCTTCAGTGTCTTGCTTGTATGGTATTGGAAACCCTATTGAATTTCAAAAGAATGTAATTTCTATTGAAGTTGACCAAACTATTTCCCGAACCAAACTGCTACATCAACTTGTGCAAAGTTTGTATTCGCGTACTGAAGCCGATTTTAACCATGGTAATTTCAGAATAAAAGGTGATACAGTAGATATTTTCCCTGGTTATGCAGATAATGCATTCAGAATTCATTTCTTTGGAGACGAAATTGAAGAGATTGAAGCGTTCAACCCAATGAGTAATGAAATTATTGAACGTTATGAAAAGCTCAACATCTATCCTGCAAATATGTTTGTAACCTCTCCTGAAGTCTTACAAAATGCAATAAAAGACATTCAAGATGATTTAGTAAAACAACATGATTATTTCAAAGAAATTGGCAAACATTTGGAAGCTAAACGTCTTAAAGAACGTACCGAATTTGACCTTGAAATGATTCGCGAACTTGGGTATTGCTCAGGTATTGAAAACTATTCGAGATACCTAGATGGTAGAGCTCCAGGAACGCGACCGTTCTGTTTGCTAGATTATTTCCCTGATGATTTTCTTATGGTTGTAGATGAAAGTCATGTAACCATATCGCAAGTGCATGCTATGTATGGAGGTGACAGAAGCCGAAAAGAAAACCTGGTTGAATACGGTTTTAGGTTGCCTGCAGCTATGGATAATAGACCTTTAAAGTTTGAAGAATTTGAAGCTTTACAAAACCAGGTAATTTACGTAAGTGCAACTCCTGCAGATTATGAACTTCAAAAAACTGACGGTATTTATGTAGAGCAAGTGATTAGACCTACAGGTCTTTTAGACCCTGAAATTGAAGTTAGACCGAGTTTAAATCAAATTGATGATTTAATAGAAGAAATTCAGCAACGTGTTGAAAAAGATGAGCGCACACTAGTTACTACACTTACCAAACGTATGGCTGAAGAGCTTACCAAATATCTGGAGCGCATACAAATTCGTTGTCGTTACATTCATAGTGATGTAGATACTTTGGAACGTGTTGAGATTATGCAAGATTTAAGAAAAGGCTTGTTTGATGTACTTGTAGGTGTCAACTTGCTTCGTGAAGGGTTAGATTTACCTGAAGTGTCTTTAGTTGCTATTTTAGATGCTGATAAAGAAGGTTTTTTACGTTCAGCACGTTCATTAACCCAAACTGTTGGTAGAGCTGCGCGTAATCTTAACGGTAAAGCCATTATGTATGCTGATAAAATTACCAATAGTATGCAAAAAACCATTGATGAAACTAATTACAGACGTGAAAAACAAATTGCTTATAACACAGCTAACAATATTACACCAAAAGCGTTAAACAAAAGTTTGGATAATGCCTTAGCAAAAAACTCAGTGAGTACTTATAGCTATGAATTAGAAGCTTTAAAAGCTGCAGAACCTGAAAGTGAATATTTAACAAAAGGTGAATTAGAAAAGAAAATACGCGAAAAACGCAAATCAATGGAACAAGCTGCCAAAGCCTTAGACTTTATTGTTGCTGCTCAATTAAGGGATGAAATTAAAGTCTATCAAGAGAAGTTAGAAAAACTAAAAGTAAAGTGATTTGTGTTTAACATCTAGAACAACTGCTAACTGCTTACAAATCTAATTATATTGTACTTTAAAGATGTCAATTAAAAAATCTGGTGGTACAATTTTGTTTGGGAAACTTTCCATTAAATCCAACACTCTATTTATAGATTCATGGCTTAAACCCATCCTCAATCCAAAATTATGTAACCTTACAAGTTCTTTTGAAGTAAATTCCTTATCCAAATTCATTAACAACACCAATCTATGGAATTGTACAATGCGTTCGCTGTGCGATTTTAAATGCACATAATGTACTGGAGACTTAAATAAATAATCAAAATCTTCTTTAGATATTTCTAATTGTTTAGCAATGCCTAAAAGAAAATTGTATTCAATGGATTTAATATTCTCATCTTTCATAGCGAATGCTATCATCTCGGATAACAGACTCAACTTTTCAACACGATTTATCATACCTGAGGGAGTAATTATTACTTTTTATAAAGTTAAATAGATAAATACTTTTATTGTCGTAGATATTTCGTCGCTTATCGAAAAAAAAGATGTCATTCATCGTAGTTTTCTTACGTTCGTACATTTATTTGATTTAAAATATTGAAAATCAACACATTAACAATACATGCGCATTTCGTCGATTTTATAGACTTAAAAAAACAAGTTCGATGAAATGCACATTAGGAAATCGTTAAATTTATTGTACTTTGGTTTTTTATTAATGCTTTCAAAAAATTCAGAGAAAAATCACCCTCTCAATTAAGTTAACAGACTATGACAAACAACGATATATTTAAAAAATTACGAGTAGCTCATAAATTAAGAGACGATGAAATTGTTGAAATTTTAGCTTTGGTTGATTTTAGAATTTCAAAAAGTGAACTTGGTGCTTTTTTCAGAAAAGAAGACCATCCTAAATATATGGAATGTGGCGACCAAATTTTACGTAACTTTTTAAATGGCCTTATCATTCATTTACGTGGTCCGATGCCTAAAAAGGAAAATTCAAATAAACCACAAAAAAAGAGTTGAAACTTTAAAGCTTCAACTCTCTTATCTATTTTGTATTTATAATATCCTTAAGCCAGTACCTGCTGTACTTTATCTGCAGCTTCCTGGAACTCAGTAGCACTTAGTACATCTAATCCTGAATTATCAATTAATTCTTTAGCGATATCAGCATTAGTACCTTGTAAACGTACAATAATTGGCACGTTTATAGTTCCCATGTTTTTATAGGCATCAATGACACCTTGTGCAACACGATCACAACGAACAATACCACCAAAGATGTTAATTAAAATAGCTTTTACATTAGGATCTTTTAAGATAATTTTAAACGCAGCCTCTACACGAGCAGCATCAGCAGTACCACCAACATCTAAGAAGTTAGCTGGCTCTCCACCTGCTTGCTTAATTAAATCCATAGTTGCCATTGCTAAACCAGCTCCATTTACCATACAACCAACGTTTCCGTCAAGGTCAACATAGTTAAGTCCAACTTCTTTAGCTTCAACTTCAATAGGGTTTTCTTCGCGTAAATCTCTTAAATCTATATAGTCTTTGTGACGGTAAAGTGCATTGTCATCAATAGTCACTTTAGCATCAACAGCCATAATTTTGTCATCACTTGTTTTTAAAACAGGATTAATCTCAAAAAGAGAAGAATCAGACTTTACATAAGCAGTATATAATGAAGAAACAAATTTTGTCATTTCTTTAAAAGCTACTCCACTCAACCCTAAGTTAAATGCAATACGTCTTGCTTGAAAAGGCATTAAACCTACAGCAGGATCAACTTCTTCATGAAAAATTAAGTGTGGTGTTTCTTCAGCAACAGTTTCTATATCCATTCCACCTTCAGTAGAATACATAATCATATTTTTACCTGTACCACGATTTAAAAGCACAGACATGTAAAACTCGTCTGGTTCACTATCACCTGGATAATACACATCCTCAGCAACTAACACTTGGTGTACTTTTTTACCCTCAGCAGAAGTTTGAGGTGTAACCAAATTCATTCCTATGATTTGACCTGCTATACTTTCTACTTCTTGAAGATTTTTGGCTAGTTTAACTCCTCCTCCTTTTCCGCGTCCACCTGCATGAACTTGAGCTTTTATAACATGCCAACCTGTTCCAGTTTCTTCAGTTAATTGCTTAGCAGCTGCTACTGCTTCTTGAGCGTTTTGGGCTACAATACCACGTTGTACGCGAACTCCAAAACCTGCTAATATGTCTTTTCCTTGATATTCGTGTAAATTCATAATTCGCTATAAAGTTTAAGTGGCACAAATGTAATTAATAGAGATTACTTACCCTAATATTTACTCGATAATTGAAATTTTAATCCTCGAAAAAAACACAGCCACAAAAGTCTTTTATTCTAGACAAAAATTATTTGTTAATTATTTAACACAATGTTTAAATTGTGTGATATTTTAAATCTTAAATTTCAATTTAAAGGGAATAAAATACCTTTGGAAAAAATTTGCACCAATATAATGTTAGAAAAGCAACTACTTAATATCGCTCAAGAATTCGGGAGTCCTGTTTATGTATATGATTCTGAAAAAATAACATCTCAATACAAGAGATTAACCAATGCTTTTAATAAAGTAAAACATCTTAAAATCAATTATGCTGCTAAAGCATTGTCAAACATTTCAGTATTAAAATTATTAAAAGGATTAGGTTCAGGACTCGATACTGTTTCTATTCAAGAAGTTCAATTAGGTTTAGCTGCTGGTTTTTCACCTGAGACTATTATTTATACGCCTAATGGTGTATCATTAGAAGAAATTGAAACTGCAGCAAAACTTGGTGTGCAAATAAATATTGACAACCTTTCTATTTTAGAGCAGTTTGGGACAAAGTACCCTAAAGTTCCTGTTTGCATTAGAATAAATCCGCATGTCATGGCTGGCGGAAACACTAACATTTCTGTTGGACATATTGATAGTAAATTTGGTATTTCCATTCACCAAATTCCGCATATACTTCGTATTGTAGAAAACACCAAAATGACTATTAATGGTATACACATGCACACAGGTAGTGATATTTTGGATATTGATGTGTTTTTATATGCCAGCGAAATATTATTTGACACTGCTAAGCATTTTAAAAACTTAGAATTTTTAGATTTTGGTTCAGGATTTAAAGTTCCTTATAAAGAAGGTGATATTGAAACCAACATTGAAGAGTTTGGTAAAAAACTGACGAAACGATTTAATACATTTTGCAAAGAATATGGTAAAGAGCTCACTTTAGCTTTTGAACCAGGAAAATTTTTAGTGAGTGAAGCTGGTTACTTTTTAGCTAAAGTAAATGTTGTAAAACAAACTACCTCAACGGTTTTTGCTCAAATAGATTCTGGCTTTAATCATTTAATAAGGCCAATGCTTTATGGTTCTCAGCACGAAATAGTCAACATTTCGAACCCAAAAGGAAGAGAACGCTTTTACTCGGTTGTAGGCTACATTTGTGAAACCGACACCTTTGCCAATAACCGACGAATAAATGAAATTGCTGAAGGTGATATTCTTGCGTTTAAAAACGCTGGAGCCTACTGCTACTCTATGTCTTCAAACTACAACTCACGTTATCGTCCTGCTGAAGTATTATGGCACAAAGGACAAGCGCAATTGATTAGAAAACGAGAAACTTTTGAGGATATTTTAAAAAATCAGGTAGAGATAGACATTTAATTTTTATTGACTGCATTTAAAATCTATATTTTTTAATTTTATTGCAAACTATACTATAATTTGCAAAAAATTGCTCTAATACTGTTTTTGTTATCTCTTTCAGTACATGGTCAAACCATTGAAGGTGTAGTTTTAGATTTTGACACAAAAACTCCATTAGAAAGTGTTAGTGTTATTTTTAAAGATAGAAAAACAGGAACTGCAACTAATTCTTCAGGAAAGTTTAGGTTAAAACTCAAAGCCAAACCTTCAAACAAAGACAGCATCACCTTTTCAGCGATTGGTTATTCTACAATAAAAGTGAGTGTTGAAGATTTTCATAAAAACCAAAGCACCATACTTTTAAAGAGCAAAATAGAAGCTCTGGATAAAGTTACAGTCACTTCAAACATAAAATTAAAACCTAAAATATCTTATGAAAAGATTGAACCTTTAAGTAAAGGTGTTTATGCTTCTAGCTCTATAATTATCAATAACAATGTATATATAGTTGGTGGTGATGTATCACATATTGAAGATATAAACAAAAGAGTATTTAAACAGGTAAGTGAAATACCTGAAGCTAGCCTTAGTGATTTTTTAAAGGCATTGAGAAGTAATTATACTTGGGAAAAATACACTGATAACATTCAAGTTTATAATCTTGATAACGAAACATTGACTACTCTACCTTCACAACTCCAAGAAAGAGCATATCATAAAATAGTTTCAGTTAATGATTCCATATATGTTTTAGGAGGAAAAAGTCTTTCAATAAATAGAAAGCGTGAATACCTAAAAAACACAATTGAGGTTATTGATTTAAACACCAGAAAAATTATTGAAGATGAAACTTTTCCGCATCAAGCAATAAATTTTACTGCAATTGCCTATGACAGAAATATAGTAATAATGGGAGGCTCAACTAAACTTAAAAAAAATGGAGACAAAATTTTTACTAATGAATCTCATATATACAACTTAGATTCTGGTCTTTGGTATGAATTGAAAAACCTCACAAAGCCTAAAGAAACACAAGGCATCATCATTGGAAACACAATTTACTTAATTGGCGGATTCAATGGTAAAGCATTAAAAGAAATTGAATCTTATAACTTAACCTTTGGAGAATGGACTCATGAAGCTGATTTATTTTTTGGTATTGAAAGACCTTCTCTCTGTAATTCCAACGACACAATTTATATTTTTGACGACGACAATATATTTACTTACAACACTACCGCAAAGACTCTAAAACAGTTTAAAATAGATTTACATTTAAAGGAATCTGAAATGCATTATTACAAAAATGCACTTTATATTTTTGGAGGCTATCATGTAGATGAATTTTCAAAAGTACCTTCAAAAAAAGTGTATAAAATTAGTCTAAAAGCATTTTCATCTACAAAACCTATTGAAACTAAGATTTTCAAATAAAAGCTTTATATTTCTTTTTTTATTACCTTTAGCTTACCCTAAAGTCTTAATTAATAGCTTATTTAAGGCTTATGAAACAACTAACCATTTTTTTTGCATTACTATTTGCAATCACCTGTTCTGCACAACATTCTAATTCTCAAAAATTAGATTCGCTGCTCAATTGGTTAGATAATCACATCCATAATTCAAAAGATTCTACGCATATTTCAAAAAATGCGCATAAAGCCATTGCACTATCAAATACTACCAAAAATTCTGATGCGCTTGCCAAATCATACAGCTTTTTAATCACCTATCATAAAGACTATTCTAAACTAGATTCAGCTTTTATTTATCTTGAAAAAGCTAAAGACATCTATACTCAACAAGAAAACAATAATGCTTTAGCCAATGTATATCTAAAACACAAAGAACTTTTAATGGTAAAAGCTGATTATGCTCAGGCAACAAAAAAAACCTATGAAGCTCTGGAGTTATATGAGAAAACAAACAATAAAAAAGGGATTGCTCAATGCTATGCAGCTATTTGCGACCTAAAATATTACGAACGTAGTTATGCTGAAGGAGTTGAATGGTGTGACAAAGCCATTGCTATATTAGAACAGCTTGACGATGCAAAAGTTGAACTAGCTGAAACCTATCGTTTTAAGGCTTTTGATCAATTATTTTCTACTTCAAACCTAGAAGAAGCACTTGAAAGCATTAACACTTCAATTGACTTATACAAGGAATTGAACGAATACGGAATTCCTATGATGGCTTCCGTAAATTGGCGAGGAAATATTTACAAATACATGGAACGCTACGATGAAGCCATTGCAGATTATCAAGCTAATTATGACAATTCAACCAAGCTAGGTTTAGAGCGTTATCTCATCCCATCACTTGCAAATACTGGTCATGTATATTATATGCAAGGTAGATATCAAGAAGCATTACCCTATAATCTCAAAGCCATTGAGCTTATAAAAAAAACAGGTAGAGTTAGAAATCTTTGGGAAAACTATATGCATGTATCTAACATTTACGAGTCATTAGGCAACTACGAATCCGCATTGCATTACCATCATTTATATGCTCAAACTTTAGAAGAATTTAAAGACAATGTCATTTTTGGGTTAGAATCTGAAGCTCAAGCAAAATATGAAACTGGTCAAAAAAATGCGACTATCTATTTTCAAGACGAAAAAATCGCGCAACAAAAGCGCACACAAATACTCTACATTATACTTGCTAGTTTATTAGCATTTATTCTCTTTGGGTTGTTTTACAATTACCGAAAACGTCAAAAGCGAAATCAAGAACTTCAAATCTTAAATAAAGAACTCGACACCAAAAACAAACAAAACGAATTACTACTCAGAGAAATTCACCATCGTGTAAAAAACAATCTCGAGATGGTTAAAAGTCTCATCAGTTTACAATCTGCTCAATTACATGATTCTGAAACTAAAGAAGCTATGATAGCAAGTCAAAACAGAGTACAATCTATGGGAATTATCCATCAAAAACTCTATCAAGGCGAAAATTTAGGAGCCATAGAAATGAAAGACTATTTTATAAACTTAGGCGACGGTATTTTAGACTCTTTTAATGCTGAAAATAAAGTAAAAATAGAATGTGCTATGGAAAATCTAGAACTAGACGTAGACACAGCTGTACCTATTGGCCTTATAGTAAACGAACTACTCACAAATGCAATAAAATATGCTTTTCCTGATGATGCAAAAGGGATTATAAACATTAGTCTTAAAAAAGATAACGACACTACGCTTACATTAAAAGTCAAAGACAATGGCATTGGCAAAGTAAAAAATGCACCAGCAAAAGGCACAGGATTTGGCTCACAGCTTATTCAATTATTAACGCTTCAGCTTAATGGAAAAATGCAAGAAATCATTGATAAAGGAACAGCGGTTTTATTTCAATTCAAACTTAATACATCAACCTAATGTCGCAACCATCAAAAATATTAATTGTAGAAGACGAAATGGTTATTGGAGCTAATATTTCGTTACAACTCTCATCTTTGGGTTATGAAATTACTGGTGTTATTCCTCGTGGTGAAGAAGCTATTATTAATGTAAAACAAGACACTCCTGATATTATTTTAATGGATATTAATTTAAAAGGAGCTCTCGATGGCGTAGAAACCGTAAAACTGATTCAAAAAGAGTTTGATATCCCAATCATTTACCTAACGGCAAATGCTGATGACATCCACTTTAACAAAGCAAAAGCTACCAATCCTCATGCGTTTATATCAAAACCTTTTAAAAAACTAGACCTTCAGCATGCTATTGAACTTGTAATTGCTAAACAAGACCTTAAACAAAACACTACAAAAACTGTAGAAGACAACCCTTCTCCTTTTATTTTAAGCGATTCTATATTTGTGCGCCATCATGAAAAAATGGTAAAGGTGGATATTAAAGACATTCTTTACATAGAAGCCGAACGCAACTATTGTAGGATTCACTCCAAAAGCAAAGAGTACCTATTGGTTATCACTTTAAAGGATTTAGATGAAAAACTTCCAGAAATGCATTTTTTACGTATTCACAGATCATTTATCATTAATATTTCGCACATAGATGAAGTTGCCACAAACCATGTGGTTATTGCTAAAAAAGCGATTCCTGTTAGTAAAACTTTAAAAGAAGAATTACTAAAAAGACTACATACTATTTAATTTTTTCTGCTTAGAAAACTATAACCTACCCTTCGGACAGTATTTATATCCATTCGTCCTAAACCACTTCTTTCAATCATTGATTATTAGTTATTTAGATACCAAATCAAAAATAAATCACTATTAATTAACCATTAAAACTATTAATCATGAAAATTTTAAAAACTACGTTAGTATTAGCTTTATTATTAATACTTGCACCAACAAACGCAAGTGCTCAAGACAATACTGTATTTACAGTTACCACTTGGAAAATTACAATTCCAGAAAATGGCTCACAAGCCGAATTAGCTTCATTATTAGAAGAGTTCCAAAAAAAGGTTGTTCTGCCTAATGACAAAATCATAAGCGAGCGTGCAATGAGACATCTTTCAGGTAGCGATTCTAGAGATTTAGTATTCGTTACAGAGTATGCCAACTGGAATGATGTTGAAGCTGCAAGTGTAAAGCAAGGAGAGTTAATTAATTCTGCTTGGAAAACTGAAAATGATAGAGATGCATTTTTCAAAAAGTTTGATAAATACTTTTTAATGCATACAGACGAACTGTTTTCAGGGTTACCTCAATTAGACAAAAAATAATTCAAACACTATTAATCATGAAAATTTTAAAGACAATCAGTGCCTCAAACACATTGAAATCTAAACTATTGCTTTTGGCTCTACTTGTACTGCCTTTAGTAACAGTAGCTCAAGTACAAGCTTATCTTGTTCATGAAGACCAAGTTAAACCTTCAAAGCACAATGACTATATTGAAGTTTCTAAAGAGTTTAAAGCGCTTTGTGAAAAGCATAATTTTTCAGAATCCTGGAGTGTTGCACAAATGGATGATGGTACATTTTTAACTATTACTCCTGTTGAAAAATTTGCAGATTTAGATGAAGATCCAATGGAAGATTTTGCTAAAACCGTAGGTGAAGAAAAATTCACCTCTTACTTTGAGCGTTTTAACGAATGCTACGACAAACACGGTAGCTACATTACATTACTAAATGAAAACCTGTCTTACATGCCAGATGGGATGAGTACAACTCAAGAAGGGCAAAACTACCGAAGATGGATTTTTATGGATGTTGCAGCCAAAAACGTAAGTAAAACCAGAGAAGCAATAAAAGCTATTAAAGATTTGTTTGCACAAAAAAATTCCAAAATGCACTATCGCATTTACCAAAACGGTTTTGGGCATGTTGGAGATAGATTTGTTGTGGTTATTTCAGCTAAAAGCGCTTTGGATTATGAACAAGTTTCTGAAGACAATTGGAAACTCTTAGGTGAAGAAGCTAGACCGCTTTTTGACAATTTAAATAGTCTTATTTCAAGTTACAGT
Organism: Meridianimaribacter sp. CL38; assembly: GCF_004328055.1. Taxonomy (NCBI): domain Bacteria; kingdom Pseudomonadati; phylum Bacteroidota; class Flavobacteriia; order Flavobacteriales; family Flavobacteriaceae; genus Meridianimaribacter; species Meridianimaribacter sp. CL38. The sequence goes on from NZ_QKWS01000003.1 coordinate 386,264, forward strand.
GAAATATCTGGCTGGATGCGACCTGATTTAAGCTACAGTAAACAATAAAACCTAAACCAATGAAAAAGCTATTTATTTTAAGTATTGTACTCGTTTTATTTACAGCTTGCCAAGAACAAAGCAAACGCTACACACAACAGTCGCCTGAAATTGAAACAGTAAAAAAAGCGATACAGCAATACAATGCCAAGAATTATGATACCAGCTTTTATGCTGACACTTGTAAAACTTACTTCAACTCTGATAAGTTTATGACTGTAGAAGAAACCATGTCGTTTCATAAAGCTAATGAAAATTACTACTCTAGCAGAGGGTTTACCGACAATGATCCAGAATATGAAATGGTAGTAACTGACGATGGCGAAACTTGGGTAAACTGTTGGCTAGAATGGAAAGGTACAATGAAAGAAACTGGTAAAGAAATTACAATGCCTGTTCATCTTACCTATAGATTTGCTGATGGTAAAATTGTAAGACAATTAGGTTACTGGGATCCAACAGAGGTTATCTTAGAACTTCAAGCTATTGAAGCTAGTAAAAAAGAATTGTCGAAAGAAGAAGCTGAAGCTTCTAAATAACCAACTCACAAAAAGGTAGATTTTAGTTTTGGTGGAGATGACTAAATTAATGGTTATAAGTAAAACATCTTTAAAGTTTAGTGTTAAATATTTATAGAGCTGATCTTATAACCATTGCATCTACCTTAAATAATACAAAATCACAAAAATCATGGGTAAAATAATTCTATACTCAGCTTTACTGTTACTATCAAACTTTGGGTTTTCTCAATCAACAATAAACAATAAAGACTTAAACTCCATAACACAGTATTACAACTCGTTACAAGAAAACAAACAAACATCAATTCATTTACAAACTCTAGAACAGTTAATGAGTTGGGAGTTTTTGAGAACTGAGACTGAAAACCTAAATAACAGAAACTTTATAACGCTAGAAGCTGTTTTAATCAACCAATGGACACAAATTGAAATCACTAATCTAGAGTTAAAAATTGTTAGTGAAAATAAAATAATAGCTTCAGGTATTTTATCAGGTCGTCAACCAACAGAATGCGATTACATCTCTACAAGTTTTGAACATCTTTGGATTAAAAAAAGTAGAACATTAAACCAAATAACCCAACATGAAAATAGTAGGTATCATAGGTGGTTCAGGATACATAGATGACAATGTTGTATCCCTATTTTTAAATCAAAATTTTGATGTGAAAATTTCAACTTTAGACATAAAAAAGAAAGAAAACTATCATCATTTAATGGAACTAGAACATGCTGAAAACCTTCATGTATGTGAATTGGACACTTCAATAAAATCTGAATTGAAAAATTTTACCAAAGATTGTGATGTGGTGATATTCATAGATCCTACCAACATTTAATCTAGGGTTTTTAACTGTTAATACCTGAAGAATGAAATCACAAAATATAAAACCACATAAAACCCTAAGTAACAATGTCATTACGAGATATGTTTCGTTTTCGATATTGTATTTGGCGCAGGGCATTCCAGAAGGCATTACATTTTATGCCATACCTGCTTGGTTAGCTATGAATGGAAAATCTCCAGCTGAAATTGCCACTTTTATAAGTATTGCTTTAATTCCATGGAGTTTTAAAATAGTGGTTGCACCTCTAATGGATCGTTACACATTTTTAAGCATGGGCAGAAAACGACCTTGGGTAATTTTAGGGCAATTAGGGTTAATCTTAAGTTTTTTGGCTTATGGTATTGTACCTGACCCTCTTAATAACATAACAGGACTTATGGTTGCAGGATTCTGCGTCAACTTTTTTGGTGCTTTTCAAGATGTTGCAACCGATGGTATGGCTATAGATATGGTTCCTGTCAAAGAACAAGCAAGGGCTAATGGGCTTATGTGGGGAACGAAGATAATAGGTACTTCCCTATCATTACTAGTTGGTACATTCTTGATTAATACTATTGGGTTTTCATTAGCTATCTCTTCAGTAGCTATTACTGTAGCATTAATAATTTTAGTTCCTATTTTCATAAAAGAGCGACCTGGTGAAAAACTACTACCATGGACTAAAGGCAAAATATCTTCAGAATCTCTAAATAAACAAAGTAGAAATTGGAAACAACTATTGAATAACTTACTTAAAGTGGTAAAACAACCTACAAGTATGTTGTTTTTAATTGCTGTATTTGTAGTCAGCAATTTGTTTGGTGTGGTAGATGCCTTATTTCCGATTTTTACGGTACAGGAGTTAGGTTGGACTAACACGAGTTTTTCTCAAGTTTTCTCAACAGTCAATATTATTTCTGGTATTGTTGGGATGCTTATTGGTGGTTATTTGGTGGATAAACATGGAAAATTAAAAATGATTAACCACTATCTTATTTTGATAATCATTTCAATACTTATCTTTTCTTTCTTAGTAAATTCATGGAGTAGTAAAATAGTTGTTTATGGTTTTATGTTTCTTTACGGTTGTTTATATGTTTCTTTAACCATAGCTATTTTTGCTGCAGCAATGCATCTTTGCTGGAAAACCGTAGCAGCCAGTCAATTTACTTTATACATGACTATTTCCAACTTAGGAAGATCTACAGGTGCTGCTCTATTGGGAATGCTTAAATCTTATTTTAGTTGGGAAGTTCTATTTTTACTAATCACTCTTATCCCATTACTTACTATTGTAATTTTGAAATTCACCAACTTTAAAAAACATCAAGAAAAAGTAAAAAGCTTTAAAAACATAAACATTAGTTATAGCGATTAAACATAAATTGATTTTATTCAAAAGTTAAAACTAATCAAACAAAACACTATATTTATAAACAATTGTTCCTCAAGTCTTTTGATTAATAGCACTCATTTAAAAGACTTTTATGCTTATTTTAAAACGCAACAATTTAACCCGTTCCCATTTTACTTTTAAGAGATTCATCTACTTCTTATTAAATTTTTTAAAAATGAAACGTTTAGTTATTCTTTTCTCTTTGTTTGGATTCGTTATTCAAACCTATTCACAAGAACAAAAAGCTCCTTCGCCAATTTTATTTATTTACGACGCAAGTGGTTCAATGTGGGGACAACTTGATGGAAAAACCAAAAAAGAAATTGCTTCCGAAGTAATGTCAACAACCGTAAACAACCTACCCGAAAACCAACATGTTGGGCTTATTGCTTATGGACATAGAACCAAAGGTGACTGTGACGATATTGAGTACATGGCAGACATAACCAATACTTCTAAATCAAAAATCACTGAAACTGTAAAAACTATTAATCCCTTAGGGAAAACACCATTAGCACGATCTGCAACTTTAGCTATAAACTCTTTAAAAGAAAACAATGTAAAAGCCACTATAATCTTAGTGACCGATGGAATTGAGTCGTGTGATGGCAATCTCTGTGATATTGTAGCACAAGCTAAAGCAAGTGGCATTGATTTTAAATTGCACATTGTTGGTTTTGGTTTAAAAGAAAATGAAACCGAACAGCTTAAATGTGCTGCTGATGCTGGAGGCGGAAGGTATTATGACGCTTCAAACGCTAGTGCATTAGGAGAAGGTCTTACTGAAGCAACATCAGCAACAGTAGATAAACCCGAAGGCAATTTTTCTATTTATGCAACAAAAAACGGAGAACCTGTAGATGCATGGGTAAAAGCAACAGAAGCTGGAACCAATGAAGCTGTTGATGGATCAAGAACTTATCGAGATTCCGCTTGGGTACATTTACCTCCTGGAAAATACGACATTGCCATTAGACCTCTTGAAGGTTTAGACATTCCTGGAACTTCAATTACAGTTGAGATCAAAGAAGGGGAAACAAAACACGAAACAATCAGTTTTGATGGAGGCACACTAGAAGTTACAGCTACTAATAATGGCGAAGGTTGGGATGCTGTGGTAAAAATGTTTGACTCAAATGGGAAAGTAGCCTCTAATACTCGAACTTATGGTCGTTCTAAAACCATGGAAGTACCAGCTGGAAAATATAAAGTTACTTTTCAGGGCCTTGTAATGAAAGGTATCAACACCTACTTTGAGATAGATAATGTTGAAGTAAAATCGAACACCACAACTCCAATAACCCATAATTTTGACACTGGAAAAGTGATGGTTGGTGTACAAACTTCAAGTGGCGAATTAATTGATGCTACTGTTAACTTCCATGAAGTAGATGCCAATAAAAATGTGGCAGCCTCAAGAACCTATACATCTAGCAGTAGCAACCCTAGAGAATTTTTATTAAGCACAGGAACTTATAAAGTTAAAGTTGTAACCCTTGGAGTGCATAAAGGAAAAACCGAAACATTTACAATTGAAGTGAAAAAAGGCGAAACTGTTACTAAAACAATAACCTATTAATTATGGCACATCAAGCGGTTAAACCTTATAGCTTATTAATGTATTTTTTATCAATAATTGCCTTTTTCTTTTTAGGGTTAATTTATGCAGGTATTACCGAAGCTGGTAAAGGACAAATGCTAGCTGGTGGTGCAATTGTATTGGGTTATGGTGTTATTGGAGCCTTTATTGGGTTACTCTTATCAATACTTACAGCTATAAAATCTAAACGAAATCTAATCATTAAAATCAATATTTTTTTAACGCTCATTGTTATTGCCTCATTTACATATTTCACAATAAAATACCAAAAACGACAACAAGAGAAATTAAAAGATGAGCTCCCTAAAAAGGAACAACCTACTACTCCAACTTTAGATGCTAAACCTATGGCGATGTTAACACGCACAAACGTTGAAAAACAACTTAAAAATGAAATGGGTTTAGGTATGTTCTCTCCTAACTTTTATGAGCACAAAACGCTCTATTTCTATGGAAATTTAACTCATAGGAAATCTGTTCAAGAACATATACCTGTTGATAGCATAACATTTAAACAACGAGAATATGGAGGTTTTGATATAGCAACTGCTCCTTCTTGGTTAATGCCAGAGCATTTGAAACTGGATTATGACATGCTGTATTTCAAAGTAAAATCCATATCACATGATTTTATTGAAGTAGTTGTAAATACTAGAATCAACCAAACTGCTTTTGTAGACAGATACGCTGGAAAACTTCAATATTGGCCAGAGTTTTTATTGGGTGTTCATAGTGTTGAGTTTCGAGAACCTTCTGCCTATAAAGTATATATAAAACCTTTAGAGCATGCTGAAACAGTAACTATACCATATAGCTTTATGCGACCTATAAAAATTCAAAATGAATGGTTGTATGTTGAATTACAAGATAATAATTATAAAACCCTAGGAACTGGTTGGATTCGATGGCGGAAAGATGATAATCTTTTAATAAAATACTCTCTTCTTAATTAAAAATTTAAAAAACTAACCTTATGCAAAACCAAACCATTAACCCTGTTGTAAAAAATAATCGCATAGAATATTTAGATATTCTAAGAGGCATCGCTATTATGTTTATTTTCACTGCAAATATTCCGTTTTTTTCTGGACTTTGGTTTGTCAATGCAGATAGCAACTTAAGAGAAATAAATTGGGCTACCGATGAAATTTTCAACTATATAATGTATGTGCTTGTAGATGGAAAATTCTATTCTATTTTCTCATTACTTTTTGGCATAGGTTGTACTATCCAGTTTAACAATGTCACTTCACACAACAAGGCATTTGCTCGTTTTTTTAGGAGACGTATGTTTTGGCTCTTAGTGTTTGGATTAATACACTTGTTTCTTTTATGGCCTGGTGATATTTTAACACTCTATGCGCTTTTGGGCTTTTTCTTGATTTGGTTTATTAAAAAATCAAATAAAACACTTTTAGTTACTGCCATAATCTTAATTTTAGCCCCTATTGTAAATTGGGCATTTATATACTTTACTGGAATATTTTATCCTGGAACTTACTTTCAACTAAGTACAAATATATATCAACATTTTGGAATGCCAGTTATAGAAATGAATGGCCACTTACAACCTAACATTGTAGCTTTTTTAACCAACACAAACCTTCCTGATTTTTTTAAAATGAGTTTAGGAAATGCATTTATTAGGATAGGTATGATTTTAGAAGAAGGTCGCATTTTTAAAGTTTTTGGTATTTTCTTAATAGGCATTTGGGCTGGAAGAAAAATTTTAAATGAAAATTTATTAAACAATATTCCATTTTTAAGGAAGAGCTTACTTATTGGAATTCTACTAGGTTTACCAATGAACTTCATAAGAGGTTATATAGAATTTTTTAGCGTAAAAAATGTGTCACTAGAAATCTTACATATACTAACTTATGCCTTTGGCACTGTACCATTAGCTATGGCTTTTGCTGCAGGAATTGCTTTACTATGCAAAAGAAAAGTAAGTTTTTTAAACTGGTTTAAGCCTGTTGGAAAAATGGCATTAACATGCTACCTCACACAAACCATTATTTCAATAATTATTTTTTACGGTTTTGGATTCAATCAAACTGGAAAATATGGTTTTACTATTGTGATGCTAATTGCCTTAACTATTTTTGTTCTTCAAGTTATTCTTAGCAAACTATGGCTTAACTATTTTAAATTTGGCCCAATGGAATGGATTTGGAGACAATTAACTTATGGTAAAAAACTAACACTTAAAAGATGATAAAAAAAGATGAAGGTTTAAAACGCTCCATTGGTGTTTTTGGACTATCTGCCAATATAATGAACATCATGATTGGAGCTGGAATTTTTGCTCTTCCTGCTGTAATTGCTGGCATTATGGGTTCAGCAAGTATTTTTTCTTACATCTTTTGTGGAATTCTTATTGCATTAATAGTACTCTGTTTTGCTGAAGCAGGAAGTAAAGTAAATAATACTGGAGGTCCTTACACATACATTGAAACCGCTTTTGGTGATTATGCAGGTTTTCTTGCAGGTATTTTTGCTTCAGGTAGTAATATACTTGCATCTGCAGCAGTAGCTAATGCGCTATTAAATATTATAGCAACATTCAATCCTTTGTTTGAATTAACTTCTTACAGAGTTCTTTCGTTACTTATAGTATATGTATTACTGGTTACAATTAATGTAAGAGGTATAAAACAAGGTATTGGTTTGGTGAAAATCAACACACTTTTAAAAGTTATTCCTTTAATTATTTTAGTGGTTTTAGGGTTTAAAAACATATCAGTGTCTAATTTGCATATTGAGACATTACCTACCTTAGGTCAACTTGGTGAGTCCTCATTAATTCTCTTTTTTGCTTTTTTAGGTTGTGAAACTGGGTTAATTGTTGGTGGAGAAATTAAGAATCCTAAACGTACAATACCTCGTTCAATTTTTTTAAGCATAGGCTCTGTAGTAGTATTATATATTCTTATTCAAACGGTGTCGCAAGGTGTTCTTGGAACTGATTTAGTAAACCACAAAGCAACACCTCTAGCTGAAACCGCAAAAATATCAATGGGAACATTTGGTTATGTTTTACTTACCATTGGAGCCGCTGTTTCAATGTTTGGTATGGTTAGTGGCGACTTGCTAAACTCACCAAGAGTAATGTATGCTTTAGCTAGAGATAAAGTTATTCCTATAAAACCACTAGCTAAAATCCACCCTAAATTTGCTACACCATACATTGCAATTATTGTACATGGTTTTTTGGTGTTTTTATTTGCATCTACAGGAAGTTTTGAACAACTTGTAATTATTGCTACTAGCTCTATTCTTTTACTTTACTTGGGTGTAGCACTTTCAGTTATAAAACTTAGGAAAACTAAAAAATCTGAGGCTGGTGAATTTAAAATTCCTGGTGGACTAACTGTTCCAATTCTATCAATTGGCATTATTATATATTTCTTATCTAATCTTTCTAATAAAGAAATGATAGCTACAGTTGTTTTTATAGGTTTACTAAGTGCTATTTTCTTTGTTATAAGATTTATTAAACGTAAAAAGACCGATTAAATGTTTAAGAAGCATACTCAAACATTGTTAAGTAATCAAAATCATTAAGTTATTAGTAACGGTATAATTGCAAATTTCATTTCAAATTGTATATTTGAATTATCCCAATAATACCTTAAAACTAATAGCTATATATGCAATTCAATGTAAACGACTCTCAGCAAGTTCTCGATTTTATTCAGAAAGCTGCAAAAATTGGTACATGGCAAGTATTACTAGAACCTTATGAAATTCAATGGAGTGATATAACTAGAGAAATTCATGATGTTGGAAAATCCTATAATATAGAACTTGAAAAAGCACTAGATTTTTACAAAGAAGGCTACTCTAGAGATAAAATAACTTACTATTTCAATAGATGTATTGAGCAAGGAGAACCTTATGACGTAGAATTAGAACTTGTAAGTGCTAAAGGTCGAGAAAAATGGGTTCGCGCTATTGGTTTTCCTGTATTAGAGAATGAAAAATGCGTAAAAGTTCAAGGACTATTTCAAGACATTACTGAGAAAAATAAAACTCAAAAAAAGGTTGCACTTAGAGAACAACAGTTTAGAAAAACTTTTGACAGTGCCTCCATTGGAATGGCTATTGTAAGTTTAGAGGGTAAATTCATTAGGGTAAACCAAAGCTTAAGAAACATACTAGGTTATACTACTGATGAGTTTAAAACTTTTAATTTTAAAGATATAACTCACAAAGATGACACTACTTTAGGAGATAAAAAATTTGCAAAATTATTAAGTAATGAAATCTCAAATTTTCAGATAGAAAAAAGATATCTTCATAAAAATGGAAGTATAATTTGGGCTAGTCTTAATGTATCTTTAGTTAGTAATGAAGATGACACACCTCTTCACCTAGTCGCTCAAATAAATGATATTACTAAACGAAAAGAATCTGAGAAAAAAGTTAACACCCTTTTAGAAATCACTAAAGACCAAAATTCAAGGTTATTAAACTTTGCTCACATAGTTTCGCATAATTTGCGTTCACATTCTGGTAACTTAGAAATGTTACTAGACTTGATGAAACACGAAGAACCTGAAGCTACAGATAATAGCTATTTTCCTCTAGTTGACACTGCAGTTAATAATTTAAGTGAAACTGTGGAAAACCTTAACCAAGTTGCTATTTTAAACACAAAACTGCATGAAGATTTAACACCAACCAATCTTTATGAAGCCATAAACAAAACAAAAGAAAGCTTAAAAGCACACATCTTAGAAAATGATGGAAGCATAATCAATAATGTACCAAAACATCTTATCATTGATACTGTACCTGCTTATTTAGACAGTATTCTTTTAAATTTTATAAGTAATAGTATAAAGTATAAAAAGCCTGATGTTGCTCCAAAAATTAATATTAGTACTAGTTTTACTGACGATAACCAATATCTTATTTTAAAAATTGAAGACAATGGAATGGGTATCGATTTAAACAGACACAGAAAAAAATTATTTGGGATGTACAAAACCTTTCACAAACACAAAGATTCTAGAGGTCTTGGGTTATTTATAACCAAAAATCAGGTAGAAGCTATAGGTGGAAAAATAGAAGTTGAAAGTGAAGTAGGTATTGGTACAACATTTTTACTACATTTAAAACATGAAATCAATTAACACCCTATACATAATAGACGACGATCCTATTTTTGTTTTTACAACAAAAAAGATGTTCGATAAGGAAAAAATCTGTCAAAACATTTTAGTATTTCCTAATGGAGAAGATGCCATAAATCATTTAACGCCATTAATTGATGCTAATAATGAAGAAGAACTTCCCGAACTTATTTTACTGGATTTGAATATGCCTATTATGGATGGATGGCAGTTTCTTGATGAGTTTGTAAAACACAAAACCAAAAAGAAAATTATCATTTTTATTGTTAGTTCCTCAATTGATCCTAACGATATTCAAAAGGCTAATGAGTACCAAAACGTTTCAAACTACATTATTAAACCTATTACTCGCGAAAAAATAAAACATATAGCTAGTGAAATTACAGCCTTAGTAAACTAATTACTTTTCACAGTACCTGTAAAATGATTAATATCAGAATTTATTGGGTTTCCTGAAGTTCTTCTATAAGATGCTATTTGTCCTGAATGCCATATTGCATCGGCAATTGGGCCATTAATAGCATTCCAAAAAGGATTTTCTCTTTCTCCAAAAACAATGACAAATTTTGATACATCATCACTAGCTCTTAAAATATCAGCAGCTGTTTTTAAATTGATTAATGTTTGTTTACGTTTTTCTTCAAAACTTAATTGTGAGGTGTCTTTTTTATCATATGGTTGATGTAAAGCTGCACTTAAAATCACATAAGAAAGTGTTAAAACATGATCAACGGTTTCTCCTGTAGAGCGTGAGCCACCAATAGGTTTATAACTTAAATCCTCTTCTGTCAATCCATCTGTAGCCCAATAAAACCTAAACCCTAAACCATCTATCATTCTTGCGGCTACAGTTCCTGCTGTGTAAGTATCTGAATATTCAGGGATTTCGTAATAAGGTAAATTATCATCATTATTTTGAGCCACAATGGATAGCGTAAAAAATAAGGATAACGCTGAACATACTTTTTTCATACCTATTAATCTTTTAACTGTTGTTCTGTAGTTATTGTTTCAGTACCATATTTATCAAACAAATATACCAAAGCAGTCATTGTTGCAGCACCAAGCTCTAGCTCTCTTTTATTAACATGCTCAAAAGTATCATTAGCTGCATGATGGTGATCAAAATAACGTTGAGAATCTGGTCTTAAACCTGCTAATACAATATTATCATCTTTTAAAGGTCCAATGTCTGCTCCACTTCCTCCTTTTTCAAAATAATGAATTAAGTAGGGCTTAAAGAGTTCTTTCCAACCTAAAACTTTATTATAAACCGCATCACTGCAATCAAAAGTAAATCCTCTAGGTGTAAATCCACCCGAATCACTTTCTAAAGCAAAAACGTGCTTCTCGCCTTTTGCCTTTGCAACTTCAGCATATTTTCGTCCTCCTCTAAGTCCGTTTTCTTCATTCATAAACAACACCACACGAATACTACGCTTTGGTTTTATACCACTTTCTTTTAACAGTCGTAACACATCCATAGATTGCACACAACCTGCTCCATCATCGTGAGAACCATCACCTAAATCCCATGAATCTAAATGACCACCAACAATAATATATTCGTTAGGAAATTCACTACCTGTAATTTCTCCAATAACATTATAAGACTGCACATCTTTTAATTGTTGACAATGCTGACTGAAGTAAAACTTAATATCTTTATTTAAACCTAGCATATTACTAAGCAACTCAGCATCGTTAGTGCTTATTGCTGCTGAAGGAATACGTTGTGAGTTAGGTAAATCGCCATAACTCATGCTTCCTGTATGCGGATAATCGTCTAACCTTAAATTAACTGAACGTACAATTACACCAACAGCTCCAAACTTTCCTGCTTCTCTTGCTCCAGCATATCTTTGGTCTACACAACCTCCATAAGCTTCAAAAGTATTGATTAAGTCGGCTTGCATTGGTCTATTAAAAAATACGATCTTACCTTCTATTTTTTCTTTGCCTAGAGTCTCTAATTCATCCAAACTTTTAACTTCAACTACATTAGCTTTTATGCCTCCACTTGGAGTTGCTATCGAGCCTCCTAATGCACAAATATTTACACTGGTAGTCTTTCCTGGAGAGGTTTCAATATATGCAAACTCAGGCGCGCCTCTTACCCATCTTGGTACCATAACTGGTTGCAACCATACTTTGTCTAAACCTAATTTTTCTAGTTCTTCTTTAGTATATTCAACTGCTTTTTCAGCATTTAAAGAACCTGAAAGTCGACCTCCAATTTGGTTGGATAAATGGTCTAACCATTCGTAGCTTTTTCCGTTGGTTAATGATGTTGAGTATATTTTTTTAATGTTATCAGCATCTTCTTGTGCAGTTACTGAAATGGATACAAGAATACTGAGTAGAAATAAAATGTTTCTCATAGATGGTTAATGTTTTAAAAAGCTAAAGATAAGTTTTAAATGACATTAAACTCTAAAAGAAAACTTAAAAACTTATTCATTTTCTAATTGCTGTTTGTAAATATGAAGGTTTTCTTTTACGTCATCATCTAATTCAGGCTCCTTGATATCGTCATACTGCTTCAGTGTATTGTATAAAATTTTGGCTACAATATAACGTGCTGTAGGTTTATCATCAGCAGGAATAGTGTACCAAGGTGCATGTGCTTTAGACGTTCTATTAATAGCATCTTCATAGCACTCTTGGTAGTTGTCCCAAAGTTTGCGCTCTTTTAAATCGCCTGGAGAAAATTTCCAGTTCTTTTCTTGTTTTTCCAACCTACGAAGTAATCGGTTTTTCTGTTCTTCTTTTGATAGGTGTAAAAAGAATTTGAAGATAATGGTTCCATTATCAGCAATGTGCTTTTCAAAATTATTGATTTGCTCAAAACGTTTATCCCAAAAGGCTTCGTTAACATCCTCTACCGAATGAACATCAGGCAAGTTTTCATTTAAAATATAATTAGGATGCACTCTTGTTACCAATACATTTTCGTAATGCGTACGATTAAAAACTCCAAACTTTCCACGAGCAGGTAAAGCAATGTAATGCCTCCAAAGGTAATCGTGTTTAAGCTCTAATTCGGTTGGAACTTTAAAGCTATGCACCACAACACCTCTTGCGTTTAACTCCTTAAAAACCTCGCGTATCATACTGTCTTTTCCTGCTGTATCCATACCTTGAATACAAATTAAAACAGCATATTTACCATGCGCATACATTGCATTTTGAATATCAGCAAGGTCTTCGCACACCTCTTCCATTTCATCTTCAATCTTATCTTTATCTGCTTCAAGGTCATAGGTAGTACTTACATTTTTTAAAGAAATGTTTTGAGTTACCTTAAAATCGTTAATATCAATGTTCTTTTTCATACGGTTAGGTTTTATTTTGAAGCAAACAACTTCACGTCATTTTCGCTCACTATTTTTTCTCCAAGAATAATTAAACGTTCTACTACGTTTCTTAACTCTCTAATGTTACCTGTCCAATCATATTCTTGTAACAGTTTTATAGCCTTATCAGAGAACTCCTTTTTGGTTGAACCTTGTTCTGTTGCTATTTTATTGGCAAAGAAATCTACCAATAACGGAATGTCTTCTCTCCTATCATTTAAGGCAGGAACTTGAATTAATATTACCGCTAACCTATGATACAAATCTTCTCTAAACTTTCCGTCAGCGATTTCCTTTTTCAAGTCTTTGTTAGTTGCAGCAACAACTCTTACATCTACTTTTATGTCTTTATCGTTACCTACACGCTGAATTTTATTTTCCTGTAATGCTCTAAGAACTTTAGCTTGAGCAGACAAACTCATATCACCAATTTCATCAAGAAAAATAGTACCTCCATTAGCTGCTTCAAACTTACCTGCTCTGTCTTTAACAGCACTAGTAAACGCACCTTTTACATGGCCAAATAATTCACTCTCGATAAGTTCTGACGGAATTGCAGCACAGTTTACCTCAATTAAAGGACCTTTAGAACGATCACTTTTTTGATGTAACCAATGCGCTACGAGCTCTTTTCCTGTTCCGTTTGGTCCAGTAATAAGTACACGAGCGTCTGTAGCAGACACTTTTTCTATCATTTCTTTAATATGAAGAATCGCCTTACTCTCACCTATCATCTCGTAGTTTTTGCTCACTTTCTTTTTAAGTCTAGTGTTCTCAACTACAAGTTCTTTTCTATCTAAAGCAATACGAACAGTATTCAGCAACCTATTAAGATCTGGTGGTTTTGAAATATAATCAAACGCACCAAGTCGCATTGTATTTACAGCAGTATCAAGATCTCCATGACCAGAAATCATAACCATAGGAGTTTCAGGTTTTAACTTTTTAACAGCTTCTAAAACCTCAACACCATCCATTTTTGGCATTTTTATATCGCAAAGTACTAAGTCAAAATCGTCTTTTTTAATCTTTTCAATTCCAACAAGACCATCTTCAGCTTCAAAAACCTCATAAGTATCATTTTCTTCTGAAAGTATTTTAACCAATACTCTTCTAATAGCTGCTTCGTCTTCTATAATTAATATTTTAGGCATGTTTTATTCTTTAGGTTTTGATATAATGTGAATATCTCTTTGCGGAAATGGTATAGATATATTATGCTCTCTAAATAATCGGTCAATTTCAAAACGAATATCGCTTCTAGGAAATTGACCTTTAAAACTATCATTAAGCGTAAAAACCACTTTAAAGTTAAGCGAACTATCGCCAAAATCGGTAAAAACAACAGCTGTTTCTGGTTCACTTAAAGTATCAGGATGCGAATTTGCAGCTTGTAACAACAGCTTTTTAACCAACTGTACATCACTTCCATAAGCAACACCAACTGACACACTATCTCTAGTTATAGTTCCGTTTTGAGTCCAATTGTATAAAGTATTGGTTAAGTACAAGTGATTAGGAATAATTAACACTTTATTATCTATAGTTACTGCTCGAGTTGTTCTTAATTTAATTTCTTCTACACGTCCTACTTTTCCATCTATTTCAATAATGTCTCCAACGTGTACTGTTTGATCTATAAGTATAAAAACACCTGAAATAATATCTTGAAACAGGGTTTGTAGCGCAAGACCAATACCAATTAAAAGTGCTGCAGATGCTGCAAAAATACCAGTAACATTTACACCTAAAGTATGCAGCGTTATTAGCATTATTACAACATATATAAACCATCTTCCGTAGGAAAAAACTACTTTAAATTTTTGCTTGTCAGAATACGGTAGATTTCTGGTAATTAGCTTACGAATAAGTCTTAATATTACACTTGCAATAACCAAGACTACAACCAATATAATAACATCCATGATGCTTATGGAGATATTATCAGTAATCTTGTAAGATTCTTTTAAAGCTTTTAAAAAATCTTTCATGCAATTAGTATTTCAACCATTTATAAAGCTCTTTGTAGCTTGGTTTTTTACCATACATTAAAATACCTACTCTGTAAATTTTTGCTGCAAACCAAACCGTAAACATAAATGTACCAATTAATAATGCCAATGACAACAGTTGTTGCCAAATTGGTACTCCAAAAGGAATACGCATAAGCATAACCACAGGAGAGGTTAACGGAATAAATGAGAATACTGTTGAAACGGTTCCGTGTGGATCTTCAATTACTGTGAATACACCAACATATACTGCCAAAATTAAAGGCATTAAAATAGGCATCATAAACTGTTGTGTATCTGTTTCGTTATCTACTGCTGCTCCAATAGCTGCATATAGAGAACTGTACAGTAAATAGCCTCCAACAAAGAAAAAGATGAATGCGAGTATAAGGTTAGCTATTGGTAAGTTTTGAAATGCTGCAAAAGCAAGTTTGAGTTGCGATTCAAACTCAGGACTTTCCATAGCTTGTTGCATTAGCTGTTGTTGAGAGGATTGCATCTCACTGAAATCAATTCCGAAAATTGTAGAGACAATAAGCATCATTAAACCTCCTAAAATCACCCAAATTACAAATTGAGTAATTCCTGCTAAGGATGTTCCAATAATCTTACCCATCATAAGCTGAATAGGCTTTACTGAAGAAATGATGACTTCAATTATTCTACTGGTTTTTTCCTCGATTACGCTTCTCATAATCATGTTTCCATAAATAATGATAAACATGAACAGTAAGTAACCAGCTATACCACCAAAAGCTAATTTTAATACATTATCAATTTTTGAAGTGGTTTCTCCTGAAAAGCTTTCCTGCGAAATATCAACACTTGTTTTTGAAGATTTTATCTTCTCTAAGTCTACTCCATCTCTTTCCAATTTTATATCCTGAAATTTCTTTTCGAGTTTGTTTTCTAAAGAAGATATTACAGTTAAAGATGGTGTGTCTTCTGAGTAAAACGTAACATTGTTATAAAACTGAGTGGTATCTGCACTTTTGGTGATGTACAATAAACCATAAGTTTCATTAGTTTTTACGTTTTCTTTAGCGGCTTCAAGAGTAGTATTAGTTAAAACTTTGTAAGTGGTATGTTCTGTATCTTTAAAAATATCGCTTACCAGTCCTGACTCGTCTAAAATTGCAATAGTACGTTCTTTATTATTGTTAAGCTGAGTCAAATAAGCCACCACAGCAATAAGAGCAATCATAATCAACGGACTTAAAATTGTCATGATTATGAATGATTTATTCTTAACTTTTGTAAGGTATTCTCTTTTTATTATAAGTGATAAATGATTCATTCTTAATTATTTTTTACAGTTTGAATAAAAATATCATTAGCACTTGGCACAACTTCAACAAAGTGGTGAACTTCTGCTTTAGATGTTAAAAACGATAGTAGATCGTTAGAGGTGTCGTTTGTGTTCAGTTTAATGTTCAGCTTTAAATCATCATTAAGATTTTTAAACGTAGCTGGAAACACTTCAAACTTATCTTTTATTAATTTAGTCACCTCATCAATGTTATCTGTTTGTAGCCCAACCTCAAAAGTATTGGTTTTAAACTGACGCTTAATATCTGTTAATTTACCATCCAATATTTTATTAGACTCGTGTATTAACGCAATGTGGTCGCACAACTCTTCAACCGATTCCATTCGATGTGTTGAGAAGATAACAGTTGCTCCTTCATCTCTCAATTGTAAAATCTCGTCTTTAATCAAGTTGGCATTTATAGGGTCAAAGCCTGAAAATGGTTCATCAAAAATCAACAGTTTAGGTTGATGCAAAACCGTGACTATAAATTGAATTTTTTGAGCTTGTCCTTTACTGAGTTCTTGTATTTTTTTATTCCACCAATCACCAATATCTAATTTATCAAACCAGTATTTTAGACGCTCTTTAGCAACAGATTTTGATAATCCTTTCAGTTGTGCCAAGTATAATGCTTGTTCACCGACTTTCATGGATTTGTATAGTCCACGTTCTTCAGGTAAATAACCAATATCCTGAATATGGTGAGGTTGTAATGCATCTCCATCTAACATTACGCTACCTTCATCTGGCATTGTAATTTGATTGATAATTCTAATAAGTGTTGTTTTCCCTGCTCCATTAGGTCCAAGAAGACCAAATATACTTCCTGTAGGTACAGAAATGGAAACATTGTTTAGTGCTTTAAAGTTTCCAAAACTTTTAGAAACAGAATTAGCCACTAATAAATTGCTCATATATGTTGTTTTGTGAAATATATTTATTTGTTGCGTAAAGATATTAAATGTTACACAAGTAGCCTTTTTATAGGCATTTAAATATCAACAATTGTGTCTAAAAAACAAAACCCACCCTTAAAAAATTAAGGATGGGAAAAAATTGCTATGAAAAAGAAAAATTACCACTAAAGTTAATTAGTGATATTCAAATATAGTGTTTTTTATTAAATTAAGAGTTTTTTAAGAAAACATATCTTTAACTTTTTCAAAAAATGACTTGTCACTGCTTTCTGGTTTTGGAGCAAAGTGTTCATCTTCTCTCATGTTTTCAAAAAATTCTTTTTGCTGTTTATTAAGCGTTTTTGGAGTCCATACATTCACATGAACTAGCAAATCCCCTTTACCATAACCGTTAATACTTGGTATTCCTTTTCCGCGTAAGCGAAGGATTTTACCTGATTGTACACCAGCTTCTATTTTTATTCTTACTTTACCAGTAACGGTATCAATCTCAGTAGAGGTTCCTAAAACCGCATCAGGAAGACTTACATATAAATCGTAATGCAAATTGTCACCTTCACGTTTTAAGGTTGGGTGCTCTTCTTCTTGTATAGCAACCAACAAATCACCAGAGATACCATTACCTGGAGCATCGTTACCTTTTCCTGTAACTTTAAGTTGCATACCATCTACCACACCAGCAGGAATTTTTACTGAAACGGTTTCTTCTGCAACTTTTAAACCTTGTGCATCAGCATCAGCAGGTTTTTTATCAATAGTTTGACCAGCTCCTCCACAGGTTTGACATGGTGCAGAGGTTTGCATTCTACCTAAAATGGTATTGGTTATTCTGGTAACCTGACCTGTTCCATTACAAGTACCACAAGTTTTATAGGTTGTTCCTGGTGCTTGAATTTTACGCTTTACTTTGATTTTTTTCTCAACACCATTAGCAATCTCTTCTAGTGTTAAAGTCACTCTAATTCTTAAGTTACTTCCTTTTACACGTCTTTGGCCTCCACCAAATCCGCCTCCAAAACCAGAGAAACCACCTCCACCAAAAGCACCTCCAAAAATATCACCAAACTGACTGAATATGTCATCCATATTCATGCCTCCACCACCAAAGCCTCCAGCGCCTTCAAATGCTTGGTGACCAAATTGGTCATAACGTGCTTTCTTGTCAGCGTTACTTAAAACCTCATAAGCTTCGGCTGCTTCTTTAAATTTAGCTTCAGCATCTTTATCATCCGGATTTTTATCAGGATGGTATTTTAATGCCATTTTACGGTAAGCTTTTTTTATTTCTGCTGCAGTAGCCTGTTTACTGACTCCTAATACTTCGTAATAATCTCTTTTTGCCATATCTTTTATTGTCCAATAACCACTTTAGGAAAACGTATTACCTTATCTCCTAGCTTATATCCTTTTTCAACAACGTCTATAATTTTTCCTTTTAAATCGTCGCTTGGAGCAGGAATTTGGGTAATAGCTTCATGGTCATCTGCATTAAACATATCTCCTTGTTCTACTACAATAGCGCTCAACCCTTTTTGCTCTAGAGTTTTTAATAATTTTTGGTAGATGAGCAATACGCCTTTTCTTAAATCTTCTGCTTCCTTATCTTCTTCAATATGCGTTAAAGCTCTTTCAAAATCGTCTAAAACAGGCAACATTGCCAACATTACATCCTGACTTGCAGTTTTAAATAAATCTAGACGCTCTTTGGCAGTACGCTTTTTGTAGTTTTCAAATTCAGCAAAAAGACGCATAAACTTATCTTTTTCTTTTGCTAAATCTTCATTTAGTTTTTCTTCTATGCTAAGTTCTTCTACCTGAGCTGTATCAGTAGTTACTTCTTCTTGTATTTGTTCTTTTTCAGCTTGTTCGCTTTTATCTTTTTTACTCATTGTTAAGTGCGCTTTATTCTTCGAATAATAGTTGGCAAAAGTACTGCCATTATTATTAAAATGTCAAAATGTCACTAAATATTTTTTTACGCTTTTTTAACAAAAGTGTCTTTTTAAATATTTAAATTTGTTCTTTAACACAAAAACTTAAACTTTATATGAAAACTAATTTTTTAAATATTTTATTTGTAGCGTTTTTAGGACTTGCAGTTGTTGGTTGTAAAGATAAGGCTAAAGAAGCTGAAACTACAGATGCTGAAACAGTAGCTGAAACTACTGCAGAAGCCACTAAATACTCAGTGGATGCTGCTGCTTCAACTATAACTTGGAAAGGTTACAAACCTACAGGAAGCCATGACGGAACTATTGCTGTTGAAAGCGGTGTAGTTACTGTAAAAGATGGAGCTATTGAAAGTGGTACGTTTTTAATTGACATGAATTCTATTACTGTTACTGATATTCCTGCTGAGGAAGAAATGAACGGTAAATTAGTTGGTCATTTAAAAAATGCTGATTTCTTTGACGTAGAAAAATACCCTTCTGCTGGTTTTGAAGTAACTGGTTTTGAAAATGGAAACTTATCTGGAAACTTAAAGTTAAAAGAGAAAACAAATAATATTACTATTCCTGTAACGGTTACTGAAAGTGGAGATTCTGTTACTATCACTAGTGAAACATTTACTATTGACCGTTCTAAATGGGACGTAAAATACGGTTCAAAATCGTTCTTTGATAATTTAGGTGATAAGTTCATCAACGATGATATTGAATTAAAAATTACTGTTAAGGCTAACAAGTCTTAATTAAATTTCAAGATAAAATTTGAAGCCACTCTTTTTGGAGTGGCTTTTTTTATATGTTTTATTTTAATAAATCTTCAAGTGTTGGTTGTAAATGATGATGCTTAAAATGGAATCCTTCACCTTCTATTTTCTTACTACTCACTCTTTGACTTTCAAAAAGCAGTATATGCATCTCTCCTAATAAAAGTTTCATAATGGATTTTGGAATATTAGGTAATAACAAAGGTCTCTTTTTTTGTTTTGCAATAGCTTTAATCAACTCATTATTGGTAACAGGGTTTGGAGCTACGCCATTATAAACACCTTCAAGTTTTTCGGTAAATGTATACACAAAAAGTCTAGCCAAATCCTTTACATGAATCCAAGATTGCCATTGTGTGCCTTCGCCAAAAGCTGCTCCAGCTCCAAACTTTACAGGTTTAACCATTTCTGGTAACGCACCTTCCTTAGCATCTAAAACCAAGCCTATTCTAACTTTGGTTACTTTTATGTTTAACGCTTTAAAAGTATCAACTTTATCTTCCCAAGCATTGACCACCTTTCCTAAGAATGTTGGTGAAACTTCATCAAAAGTTTCTTCATAATAATTGGTTAAAGAATCAGGATAAACACCAATAGCACTTGCCGAAATAATTTGTTTTACACTAATATTTTCATTTGCAAGGGTTGATTTCAACAACTCTAAGGACTGAATTCTACTGTCTAAAATTTGTTGTTTGTAGCTTGGTGTCCAACGTTTAGAAATTGAGGCTCCTGCTAAATTAATTATAGCATCTACACCCACAAAACACTCACTATCAATTTCATTGTTTTTAGGATTCCAATAAAATCCTTTATAGTTACTTGCTGTACTTATTTTATTTTTAGAAGTTGTTAAATAATGAACTTCAATACCTTTTTTATGGCATTGCTTCACTATTGCTTTTCCTATCAAACCTGTTGCGCCTGTAATTAAGACTCTCATTTACAATTTTTAATAAAATTACGAAATAGTTTACCCTTAGACTTGGTATTTAATTAAGGTTTAACAGATTTAACTAAACTTTAAACTTCTAACTTAGTAGCTCTAAGCATTTCTCGTTTTCCTGGTGGTCCAGGAAGTTTTTCAACACTAAACCCTACAGCTTGCATTGCGCGTCTTACACTTCCTTTTGCGGAATAGGTAACTAATACACCTTTGGGTTTTAATGCCTTATACATTAATTCAAAAATAACTTCTGTCCAAAGTTCTGGTTGCACTCTTGCTCCAAAAGCATCAAAGTATATGAGATCATATTCTGCTACAGCATCAATTTCTTTAAAAAACTTCTGTTGTTTGGTTAATGAGAATTTAGGCGTAATATGGTGTAATATTTCCCAATCGCATTGGTGTAGTTTAGAGAATAAAGTGTTGTTAGTTTTTAACTGTTCGGTATAATTTAGAGCATCAACTTCTTCTTGTGTTACAGGATAAGCCTCTACTCCTGTGTAATTGATATGAAGGTTGCTTTTTTCACTTTCTAAAAGTGTAATAAATGCATTTAGTCCTGTACCAAAACCTATTTCAAGGATAGAAATTGGTTTATGGCTATCTAAAAAACAAAAAAGACCATGCAGTATAAAAACATGCATAGCCTCTTGTATAGCACCATGAACAGAATGGTATTGTTCGTTCCAATCTTCAATTTGAATGGTTTTAGAACCGTCTGCTGTGGTAATAATTTTTCGCTTCAAAACTAGTTGATAAGCAACTTTTTTATTCTAGGTATTGGACCTGTACAACTGGTTTGGTGACATGCCACACACAAATTTACAGCGTTGTTAAACCTTTCTTTGATATCTACTGTAGATTCGTCATTGAATATTTCCTTTTCTGTTGCTATAAACAACTTTGAAAAGCTTTCAAAAGTTTCATTTCTATCAGATGCTTTGGTCATTTCAGCAGAATGGATTTTAAGAAAATCCATTGGAAATTGTGTTGGTGTTTTACCCTCCAAAATATCTTGCTTTACCTTCATGTTATGTTCATACATTTGATTCATGAGGATAGCCATTTCAGACGGTTCGTACATATCATACACAATCTCCTCTTTTTGCTCAGTGGTTTCTTTTTTATCAGACTCACCACACCCAAAAAGCACAAAAGTCAAAGCTATGCAAGCAAATAGTCTCATTTACTCTTCTTTTAACAATACACCATCAGCTAAAAAAGCATATTCTTTTTTAGGCTCAGTTATTGCTTCAATTTCTTCAGTTGTTTTTCCTCCATCTTCAGCAATATGGCGTAATTGATCTACTGAAGTTTCAGTAACAAAAGCTTGTCCGTTTATGATTACTTCTTTACCTGCAATATTTTTAGGCACAAAAAAAGCATAGTCTTTAAACTTCACCATAACTTGGCTATCGTCTTCTAGTTTTAATTTCATCCAACAACCTTTAGCTTGACATACTTCTTCAACAGTAGCAATCATTTTAGAAGGAATACTATCTCCTACACTCATGTCTTTATAATGCTTTGCCATAGATTTAGCAGCAACGGCATCATCAGCAACTATTTCTTTTCCAAAAGAAGCATAAGTCACTTCTTCTTTTACAGTATCATTTGCAGGTTCTTTCTTTTCACTTTTACACGCTGCAAAAGCAACTAACACAACCAAAAGGGCAGCTATTTTTCTCATAATTTTAATAAATTTTAATAACGCCACTAAGATACTTGTTTTTTTTGTTAGAATGTTTCTAAACTTTTTAATTTAAAGTATAATACAGAGAGCATTACGTAATAATCACTTATAAAAGTTAAAAACACAATCACTTTTATAAAATCAAAAGTGTATAAAAATCAATACTTTTTAGCCAATTGAAAAAGTTTAAACGAGTTCTTAATCCAATACTAAATTAAATACCATTATATTTTCATAATTTTGCAAAATATACTCAAAACATATCCATGGAAAATATAATCAACAATATCCCTGTAACTAAGTGTGAAAAAAGCAAGATAAGTGATGTAGATTTTAACAATTTAGCATTTGGTAGTGTGTTTTCAGATCATATGTTGGTTTGCGATTATAAAAATGGCGCTTGGGAAACTCCTACAATTGTGCCTTACCAACCTATTACTTTGGACCCTTCTGCTAAAATATTTCATTACGGACAGTCTATTTTTGAAGGCATGAAAGCCTATAAAGACACTAATGAAGACGTGTGGTTATTTCGTCCAATGGACAATTGTAAGCGTTTAAATATTTCAGCAAAACGCTTGGCAATCCCTGAATTACCAGAAGCGTATTTTATGGAAGGCTTAAAAGCACTTTTAAAACTGGATAGCAATTGGATTCCTACAAACTCTGGCGGTTCTTTGTACATAAGACCTTTTATTTTTGCTTCTGGAAATGGTTTTCATGCGTCGCCTGCCAATGCTTATAAGTTTATTATCGCAACTGCACCTTCTGGCGCTTATTTTTCTGGTAAAGTTAAAGTGGCTATTGAAGAAAAATACTCGCGCTCAGCTAATGGTGGTGTAGGATATGCTAAAGCTGGTGGTAACTATGCAGGTCAATTTTACCCAACACAGTTAGCAATTCAAAAAGGATATAATCAAGTTATTTGGACTGACGATAACACTCACGAATATATTGAAGAAGCTGGCGCAATGAATATTTTTGTTAGAATTAACGACACGTTAATGACTGCACCTACTAGCGATAGAATTTTAGATGGGATTACTCGTAAGAGTATTATTGAAATTGCAAAAGCCGAAGGTATAAATGTTGAAGTCAAAAAAATATCGGTGAACGAAGTTGTTGAAGCTGCCAAAAATGGATCACTTAAAGAAATGTTTGGCTCTGGTACTGCTGCTGTTGTATCTCCAATAGCTGCTTTTGGATATAAAGGAACTGATTACGACCTGCCAGAACTAGAAAACAGCTACGCTTCATTATTGAAAAAACGAATTACAGACATACAATATAACAGAACTGACGACCCTTTTGGTTGGAGAGTTAAGGTTTAAAAAAAAGAGAAGCAACATTGCTTCTCTTTTTTTATTTATCTAAAATAGATGCGATATCAGGTTTAAAATAATTAGGGCCTTTCAATACTTTACCATCTTCTCTATAAATAGGCTCTCCATCTTCACCAAGCTTACTCATATTACTGCGTTGTATTTCTTCAAAAACTTCTTCTATTTTATATTGCAAACCGTGTTCAATAATGGTTCCGCATAAAATATAAAGTAAATCACCAAGCGCATCTGCAACCTCAACTAAATCATTGTTATTTGCTGCTTCTAGATACTCTTCATTTTCTTCTCTCATCAGTTTATAACGCAACATATTTTTTTCTAAACCTAAATCGGCTTTTGGGGTTTCTCTATGTCCTATTTTAAATGCTGAGTGAAAAGCTTTTACAGCTTCAATTTTATCTTTCATTAGTATATTAGTATTATTTTATGCTTTTTTTAAAAATTTTTGAAATATAAATATTTAATTTTACATAAATTTAATTTTATGTTTACTAAAGGGCAATGGGTTTTTGGAATTTTATTTGCAATAGCATTTATTATTGTATTAATTTTTACCTACAAAAAAGACCTTAAGCTACATAAACGTTATTACAAAGGTGTTATTTGGGTGCTAATAGCTTTTATTTCTTTCATCTTTTTTATCTCCACAATTAAATTTGTATTCATGTAGTTTCTTGATGCTATATCGATTAATAATAGTATCGCTTTTTTAATTATCTTTGGTAAAACAACTTTAAAACCAAAGATGAAAGCTTTAAAATATATATTCTTTTTACTTCTTATACTCATTATAGGTATTGCTATTTACATTGCTGTACAGCCTAATTCTTTTGAAGTTAAAAGAGAACGTACAATCAATGCGCCTGCTGCTGTTATTTACAATAATGTTATTGATTTTAAAAACTGGGAAGCATGGTCGTCTTGGGTTGAAAAAGATCCAGAAACAGTAATTACTCTTAGCGAACAAACCAAAGGTGTTGGAGGTGCGTACTCGTGGGTAGATTCTCATGGAGAAGGTAACATGAAAACCTTAGCAACTAAACCTAATGTTTCTATTGATCAAGAACTACAGTTTGGGGATTTTGACCCTTCAAAGATACAATGGGAATTTACTCCTACCGAAGACGGTAAAACCAACGTAGTATGGAAAATGAACAGCGAAAATGTTCCGTTTATCTTTAAAGCTTCTGCATTAGCTTCTGGTGGTTTTGACAACATGATTGGTCCAGACTTTGAGCGTGGTTTAGAAAAACTAGATAGCTTAGTTGTTGAGTCTATGAAAGTCTATTCAATTAAAGTAAATGGAGTAACACAGCACAGTGGCGGATTTTACCTATATAATACCACGTCTTGTAAAATTAGCGAGCTAGATACTAAAATGCAGGATATGTTACCTAAAGTTGGTGCTTATGCTATTACACACAATATTACTATGGCTGGACCTCCTTTTGTATATTATCACAAATGGGACGAAGCCAATAATGCTGTAATGTTTTCGTGCTGCATACCTACAACATCTCAAGTAATTACTGCTGATGATAGTGATATTTTAACAGGACAGTTACAACCATTTAAAGCAGTTGAAACAACTCTTACTGGCGATTATGCTAACTTAAAAGAGGCTTGGGACACTACTATGAAATATATCACCGAAAATAATCTTGAATTCACCGATGAAAACGGACCAATGCTTGAAACGTACTTAACCGATCCTACAAGCACACCTAATCCTGCTGATTGGATAACTAAAATATACATTGCTGTAAAATAGATGAAAAACCTACTTCTTGTTTTTGTTGGTGGTGGTTTTGGAAGTGTTTTAAGATACATCCTAAGCAAATACCTTAACAGCACCGAAACTGGAATTCCTTATGGTACATTTGCAGCAAATATTTTAGGGAGTTTACTCATTGGCATTATTTTAGGATTAGCAGTTAAAAACAATACACTGTCTTCAAATCAAACACTGCTTTTAGCCACTGGTTTTTGTGGTGGATTCACCACATTTTCAACCTTTGCTTACGAAAACCATGTTTTTTTAAAATCAGGTGATTTTACAAGTTTTGCACTATATACAATTGCTAGTTTTATAGTTGGATTTTTAGCAGTTTTTGCAGGCATATACCTAACTAAATAATTAACATCCAATCATATAATTAAATATACGACATATATCGTATGTTTTTTCTTACTGACAATTAGGACTTTTGAAATGTTATTAATCAAACCTAATTATCATGAAAAAACTATTTACTGTATTATCAATTTTTGTACTTAGCTACACCCAAGCTCAAAACATTCTTATTGTTGACAACGACCCTGTTATTGACACATCTCCTGCTCATATGTTTAATAACATTACTGATGCTATTTCAGCAGCTAATAATGGAGACATTATTTACGTACAACCGTCTTTAACAAGTTATGGAGCTGTTACTATCAACAAAGAAATTACTCTTTTTGGTTCTGGTTATGCACCGGAACTAAATGATGGTAGAAGAACCGAATTATCAAGTGTAAGAATTGATGCTGATAACATTAAAATTAGTGGGTTTTACATCAGTACTTACATCACTTACAACTCAAGCACATCTACATCTGATAATATTATTATTGAAGATAACTTTGTTAACCAAACTATTTTTGTGGGCTCTACAAATGCTGGCCATACCACTACCAACAACAACTGGATTATAAGAGGTAATGTCATTAATTTTGGTATCACACTTCATGCAGACCCAACAAAATGTATAAACACCGTAATTACCAATAACCACATTACATTATTAAACGGTAATGCAACTGCTAGTTACGCCTTACGATACTTTAACGACACAACCATTTTTAACAATAACGTTGTTAGAATAAACCATACGTGGGGAAACACAAATATTTTCCCAAACATGACTGGTGATGTAACTGCTTTCAATAATATATTTATCTCAAACGGAATAAACACTTTATTTACACCAACTACAGGTAGAACACTAACTCTTAACAACTCTATTAGCTACATGTCAACTGGTGGTACACTTTCACTAGCAATGCCTGGAACAGGTAATTTTGACAACCAAAATCCATTTTTTACCAGTGTAGCATCATCGGCTTTTGATATTGCTCCTGAAGATGATTTCACACTGTCTCCAAGTTCAGTTGGGCTTAACGCTGGTTCTGACGGAAACGACATAGGTATTTTCAATGGCGATTACGATTTTGATATGCGTGGTTACCCAACCGAATTACCATACTTAACAAGCTTTACTATCAGTAACAACTTAATTGAAGCTGGTGAAAACATCAACGTAAACGTAAAGGCAAATGCTAATAAGTCTAATTAATAATCAAAAAATAAACTGATTATGAAACGACTTATTCACATAACTTTTTTGCTTACCGCTTACCTATCGTTTGCTCAAGGTGATATTTCTGAAATAGAATATTACTTTGACACCGATCCAGGTATTGGCAATGGCACAAGTATAGATATTGACCCAGATGCTGAAGTACTTAATCAAAACTTCAGTATTCCTACAACAGGATTATCTGCTGGCAACCACAAGCTATTTGTACGCGCTGTAAAAGATGATGGCAGCACTAGCTATTACTATTCTCAAAGCTTTAGTGTTAAAGCAGCTAATGCAACCTTTAATACAGCAAACATTGATGGTTTTGAATATTATGTTGATACAGATCCTGGTATTGGCAACGGCACACAATTATCTGTAGCTGCTATGGAGACTATTGACCAATCGTTCAATATTTCAACAGCTGCTTTAAGTTCTGGTAGTCATAAATTATTCATTAGAGCAAAAAATAGCGATGGAACTTATGGTGCATATGACAATGTAGCTTTTAGCGTTAACCATAGTCCTGCTGTATTAAACAATTATGATATTACAGCTGCTGAATACTATTTTGGTACTGACCCTGGAACTGGAAATGCAACAGTAATTACAATACCTACAGACGAAACCTTGGATGAGAATTTAGCATTTCTTACAAATACATTACCGCAAGGTAGTCATAGAGCCTTTGTAAGAGTAAAAAATGCAAACGATGTATGGTCTTTATATGACAACATAGTGTTTTCAGTTGTACCACTAGCAGAGATTAATATAGCTGATATTAACAGCATAGAATATTATTTTGACGCTGATCCTGGCATAGGTTTAGGCAATCAAGTAACAATCACAGATACTGAAACCGTAGACCAAAATCTTGCTATTCCTACAACAGGTTTACCTACAGGAAGCCACAGATTATTTATACGTGTTGGTAACACTGCTGGCAACTACAGTGTTTACACACATACAGTATTTTCTGTAAGAACACCTACGTTTTTCAATAACGCATCTATTGTAGCTGCTGAATATTTTATTGACATAGATCCTGGAGAAGGCAACGGAAACCCAATCACAACATCTGGTGATAGTATTGACGAAAATGTTATTGTTGCAACATCTGGTAGTATGGCTCAAGGCGATCATTACGTATATGTGAGAGTACAAAACACAGATGGTACTTGGTCTCTTTACGACAAACAATATTTTGAAGTAAGTGGCACATTGGGTATCGAAACTGAAGAATTATCCAAAATAAGTATCTATCCTAATCCAACTTCCAATGTAGTAAATATAAAACTACCTATTCATATTACTATAGAAAGTATTGAAGTAATTGACATAAACGGAAGACTTATATTTCACTCTCAAGAATCGCTCTCTAAAATCGATTGCAGCTCGTTTTCCAATGGAGTATATCTGTTACAATTAAAAACCAGTAGTGGAGCACTCTCCAAACGAATAATAAAACAATGATCTTAAATAAAAGCGTCGTTTAAAATGGCGCTTTTATTTTTTATATGCCTTCACACCTGCTTGTATGTTGGTATCTAAGTAATTTACTCTAGGCACAATTGGGCAAGAGTAGTTCTCATTGTAAGCACAATAAGGGTTATAAGCTTTGTTAAAATCAACCACAATTGTGTCGCCTTCAGGAATTTTTAAATCAATATAACGTCCGCCTCCATAGGTCGTCTCTCCATTTGTGTTGTCTAAAAAAGGTAAAAACAAATAATCTTGCTGATCTTCGCTAGTAATAGAATCTTCGCCTTGGTATACATTCAACTGATAAGTTTGCCCTTGTAACTCAAACGTCAAAACACCATAAACACGCTCTCTAGATAAACGGTCAGTATTCGTTTTCATATTAAACCACTTAGAGTCTGGTGTACGTTTTAATTGAGCAGTAACTACATAAGCCGAGTCAAACTTAAAAAAATCAAGTCCCTTAAAATTCTTTTTAGCTCTTCCTTTAAGTGGCGAACTTGTTGCATCTCTAAAATCAGCATTCATCTTCTTTTGAAACTCGGTCTCACCAACAATCGGTTCTTTTCCTTGATGACAACCTAAGACTAATACCAACACTAAAAATGTAATAACTTTTCTCATCGGGTTAATTTTTTCAATTCAAAAATACAACTTAAACTTTTTTTACCTAGCTTTGAAGAGCAATAAAGAAAAAATCATGTTCAACTGTAATACAATTGTAAAGCAAAAATATACCTCTTCTCAACGAAGTCGGGCTTGCTATATATTGTAGTGATAGTTGAATACAATTAATCAATATAGAAAAGTCCGACGCTAGCGTCGGACTTTTTACTTTTATAACAATCAATCAAGCAATGAAATTTATTTATTTTTTAAACAACAAGTTATTACAACCCTACCTAAACACATTTAGTGGGTTGTCTAAAGAAGTATGGTGGTTATCGCTCATTACACTCATTAACAGAGCTGGCACCATGGTTATTCCGTTTTTATCATTATATCTCAATAAAAGCTTAGACTTTAGTCTTTCTGATGTTGGTATGATTATGAGTGCTTTTGGTGCAGGTTCGGTAGTTGGGTCTTGGCTTGGTGGCAAACTCACCGACAAAATTGGGTATTACAAAGTAATGGTAATTAGTTTAGTATTGTCAGGGCTTCTATTCATTGGCTTACAATTTATAAGCACCTACTATGGTATCATGCTAGGCATATTTTTACTCCTTGCAGTAGCCGATATGTTTCGTCCTGCAATGTTTGTAGCATTAAGTGCTTACAGTAAACCTGAAAACAAAACACGCTCAGTAACACTTATTCGTTTGGCTATTAACCTTGGATTTTCTGCTGGTCCTGCCATTGGCGGATTAATTATTGCTACATTGGGTTATGGTGGTTTGTTTTGGGTAGATGGTATTACTTGTATAGCTGCAGGCTTCCTATTACTCAAGGTACTCAACCCTAAAACTGCCAGAGTTCAGGATAACATCGTTTCTCAAAACCCTAAATCGGCTTATAAAGACGGAAAGTACATTATCTTTTTAGTAGCTATGGTATTATTTAGTATTGCCTTTCTCCAGTACTTCTCAACAATGCCACTGTACTACAAAGACGTACATGTATTATCAGAGTTTAAAATAGGATTACTCATGGGAATGAACGGTTTATTAATTGCTGTATTTGAAATGCCTCTAGTAAAATGGCTCGAATCTCCTAAATACACCAAAACAGGTTTAGTAGCCTTTGGAGCTGTATTAACACTTATAAGCTTTATTGTGCTTAATGTTACTGCTTGGGTTGGTGTATTGGTTATTGGGATGTTGTTTATGACCATTGGCGAAATGATTGCCTTCCCATTCTCTAATGCTTTTGCCTTAAAACGCGCAAAACAAGGCAACCAAGGCGAATACATGGCTTTATACAGTATGGCGTTTGCTATAGCACATATCTTTGGGCACAATTCAGGAATGCACATGGTGGAATTGGTAGGCTTTACCAACACATGGTACATTGTGTCTTTAGTGATGGTAGTATGTATTGCCATACTTTTAATGTTAAAGCGTAAAATGAGATTTCAAAAAATAGAAGAATAACCTTAATTTAGTAGCAACACAATATTAATGACACAAACAGATATACTAATTATTGGAGCAGGTCCTATTGGAATTGCCTGCGCTTTGGAATGTGAGAAAAGAGGTTGGAACTATATCGTGCTCGAAAAAGGCGCACTCACCAACTCTTTGTTTAACTACCCTTTAAACATGACCTTTTTCTCCACTTCCGAGCGTTTGGAAATCGATAACATTCCATTTATAAGCAATAACCCAAAACCAAATAGAGACGAGGCCTTGGAATATTACCGTCGTGTAGCAACATCTAACACGCTCAACATAAACCTGTATGAAGAAGTAACAGCCATACAAAAGCAAAACAACCAATTTCAGGTTACCTCTAACAAAACCAGCTACAGTGCAAAAAAAGTAGTGATTGCCACAGGGTTTTACGACATCCCAAAACTTTTAAATGTTCCTGGTGAATCCTTACCTAAGGTATCGCATTACTACAAAGAAGCGCATCCTTTTAGTATGCAAGATGTTATTGTGGTTGGTGCTAGCAATTCTGCAGTTGATGCTGCGCTTGAAATTTGGCGTAAAGGTGGAAGCGTTACTATGGTAGTGCGTAAAGGAGCTATTGGTGAACGTGTAAAATATTGGGTAAGACCTGATATCATTAACAGAATTGAAGAAGGTAGCATTAAAGCCTATTTTAATTCCGAAATCAAAGAAATTACACCAAATCAGGTAATCATTTCCACACCTAAAGGCACTGAAACCATTGCTAACGACTATGTAGTGGCACTCACAGGCTACCAACCTAACTTTCAGTTTTTGGAACAAGCAGGAGTTGTCTTGTCTAATGATGGAAATTTCTTTCCGCAGTACAATCCTGATACCATGGAAAGCAATGTACAAGGACTCTACCTTGCAGGTGTAATTTGTGGCGGAACCGAAACCCACAAATGGTTTATTGAAAACTCAAGAGTACATGCTAAACTAATTGCTGAGCATATGGAAACCAATCTATAACGATAAGGCCATTACTTCAATGGCTTTATCGCTCCATTCTTTACCACTTGCGAAAGCACTATTTGCGTTTTGGTTTCTCCATATATAATCAACTGGTCAATAAAGGTTTCTAAATGCTTTTGGTTTTTAAGCACCACTTCCATTACAATATTTTCGTTTCCTGTAATACGATAGCAGTTCAACACCTCATCATAGGTTTTTACCTTCTCAAAAAAAGGCTTTAGCTTTCCCATAAAAGCGCGTAAGGTAATAATAGCCTTTAATTGATAACCTGCTTCAAAATAAGAAACTGATGTGTAATAGTCTTCAATAATACCTGCATCTTCCATCTTTTTTATACGCTCCGAAACTGCTGGCGAAGTAATACCAACTTGCCTACCAATTTCAGCGTTAGACTGTCTTGCATTGTCCTGCAAACACTTTAAAATCTTCCAGTTTAATCTATCTATACTCATTTAAAGAGAAATTAAAAAATAACTTAATATTTAAAGCAAATATAACATATTGCTTTAATATCAAAAGTAGAATCTCAATTCTTGTGCTTAATTTTGATATAAATTGCTATTATATACTATGTTACCTCATTTACCATCTCATCTATCAGAATTGCCTATATATCAAAAGGCTATGGATATTTTTGTTCTATCTAGAAGCATCTCTACCTACTTAAACCATGATTTGTCGTATTTGCATAAAGATGGTTCAGAAAACGAACACATCTACTTCTCTGGAGACATTGTACAGCAGTCTATTTCTTTAGCACCTGAAATCGCTAAAGCCGAACAAGAACGTCACACAGATAAAAAACACAAACACATGGCATCGGTAAGACAGCTTACCAACCGTTTGTACAGCAACTGTCGTCGTTTAGAAAAATGTAACAGTAACGGTAAAGACTACATCCCATTATTAAGACGCGAACTTAAAACCTTTAAAAAGCTTCAACATACTTGGATGCTGACGTTGTAATATGTAGGTTTAATAAACAATAATAGCTTACTAACTCTATTATATAAAGTAATTTAGTGTCGTATCAACGAGTCTTCAATACCCTCATCATACTTAAGGATAAACTTATCTATTTTACTTTCATCAATAGCACAGTTCTTTAGCACTTCGGCTGCTAAAAGTTTTTTAACTAATAATTTTCTAGAAAAAATATAAGACTTTGAAGTAAACGACTTTTCCTGCTCAACAAAAATAACTTTGGTATACAATCCACCATTATGCCCTACACCTGTCCTTATAAACTTCAAGAAAATAGTTTGCTCACCATCAGTTGTTATAAGCTCTACATTGTTGGCATCTCCATCATAATCCAAGCATTCAACAGTATCAACAAGTACTTTTCCTTTTTTAAATTTGATATTTTGTGCGTTCATAGCACTTACAAAACACATAGAAGTTAGGGCAATTAATAAAATGGTTTTCATAAAAATGTAATAATTTAAATTAATATGGGTTTCACACGCAACAAGTGCTATTGCATGCTTAAGCGACTAATATAATAAATCTTTTTATTTAGGTTCATATTCCTTTTTAAAAACAAACTCAATAGACGAACCTGCTTTAGTTGCTCCAGTGTAGTCAAACAACATCTCATTGTTAGATATGGGCTTAAGGCCTTTGAAAAGATAAAATAGAATGGGTATTGAAACTGTGGTTATTAATCAATTTTTATCTTTTTTTGAATTTAGGTTTTTTAGAATCTATTGGAGTTATAATTATTTCATGTATAGAGTCTAATATTTCTTCTTCAGAAAAATTTAAACCTGCATCTTTCTTTAAAGATCTTTTCAAAAATTTTAAAATATTAATGTCATATAGATATTTACATAAATTTTGAGGTTCGGTGGCTTGATTCATTTTCCAAAACTTTTCTAAATCACCACTCAACATGCACTTTCTTGTTAAATATTCAAAACTTGCTAATGATTTTTTAAAAACATTTAAGTCTCTTATATCATAATAAAACACTTGCTTATACTCTATAGGTTTCCCAAAAATCACTCTATATAATGAAAACTCTCTTCCATTAGTCAATAAAACCCAATCAATACCCTCGTCAGCACCATAGTGCACAGCTTGTCTTATGTGTTTATCAGACAAATCCAATTGCATAGCCTTTACTTCAATTATCATCCTTTGTTTTTTTTCTAATTGAATGACATAATCAGCATAAGTTCCTCTAATTCTAAATTCTGTTTTAATTTCTTCTAATTCAGCATATCCTAAAACTTCAGTTAAAAAGTAATTAATCATTAATCTTGTTCCAGACTCATCTAATTGAGCATATTTCTTTGAAATATATTTTCTTCTGTATGATTTAAAACTGTCCTCAAATTTTTTTCTTTGAATAGCTGTTAACATTTTAGTAAGTAATTAAAATTAGTTAGGTATTAAATATAAAAAAATCCCAAATAAAATTGGGATTTAATTTATATTAATCTATTGTTATTGAGTTACATATTCCGTCTATACTGTCCGCCTACTTCAAATAAGGCTTCAGTAATTTGTCCTAAAGAACACACTTTACAAACATCCATTAAGGCTTCAAAAATGTTTTCGTTATTAATCGCTTTATGCTGAAGCGCTTTTAGCAACGCCTTGGTATCATTACTCTTATGTAAATTCTCAAGGGTTTGTATTTGGTATTGCTTCTCCTCTTCTGTAGCTCTTATAACTTCAGCAGGTTGTACCGTTGGCGACCCTTTACTACTCAAAAAGGTGTTTACTCCAATAATTGGAAAATCACCATTGTGCTTTAAAGTCTCATAATACAAGCTTTCCTCCTGAATTTTACTACGTTGATACATGGTTTCCATAGCGCCAAGTACACCACCACGCTCTGTAATTCTATCAAACTCTAATAATACTGCTTCTTCTACCAAATCAGTAAGCTCTTCTATAATAAACGACCCTTGTATTGGGTTTTCGTTTTTAGCAAGTCCTAACTCCTTATTAATAATCAACTGAATAGCCATTGCTCTACGCACACTCTCTTCGGTTGGCGTAGTAATTGCTTCGTCATAAGCATTTGTATGCAACGAGTTACAGTTATCATAAATAGCATACAATGCTTGAAGTGTCGTACGAATATCGTTAAAGTCAATTTCTTGGGCATGCAAACTACGACCCGAAGTTTGTATATGGTATTTCAACATCTGTGCTCTTGGGTTGGCACCATACTTATGCTTTAAGGCTTTTGCCCAAATTTTACGTGCCACACGACCAATAACAGCATATTCAGGATCGATACCATTAGAGAAAAAGAACGATAAGTTTGGTCCAAACTTATTAATATCCATACCTCTACTTAAGTAATATTCCACGTAAGTGAAACCATTGGATAATGTCAATGCCAATTGCGTAATAGGGTTGGCTCCTGCTTCTGCAATATGATACCCAGAAATAGACACCGAATAGAAGTTACGCACATTATTTTCAATAAAATACTCTTGTACATCTCCCATTAAACGCAGTGCAAATTCCGTAGAGAAAATACACGTATTTTGCGCTTGATCTTCTTTTAAAATATCAGCTTGTACAGTACCACGAACTTGTGCAATGGTACGTGTTTTTATATCATGGTAAACATCCTGTGGCAATACTTGATCACCAGTAACGCCTAATAAAAACAAGCCTAAACCATCATTTCCTTCTGGTAGCTCACCATTATATTTAGGACGCTCTACACCTTTTTCCTTGTATATTTTGGCAATCTTTGCTTCAACCTCTTTTTCTAGACCGTTTTCTTTGATGTAAAGCTCACATTGTTGGTCTATGGCAGCATTCATAAAGAACCCTAACAACATTGGCGCAGGACCATTAATAGTCATACTTACCGAAGTCATCACATCTGCTAGGTTAAAACCAGAATAGAGTTTTTTAGCATCGTCTAAACAGCATATAGATACACCAGCGTTTCCTATTTTACCATAAATATCAGGACGTAAGTCTGGATCGTTACCGTAAAGCGTTACACTATCAAAAGCTGTTGATAGTCGTTTTGCTGGCATACCTTGACTCACATAATGAAAACGTTTGTTGGTACGCTCTGGACCGCCTTCTCCTGCAAACATACGCGCAGGATCTTCTCCTGTTCGTTTAAAAGGATACAATCCTGATGTATACGGAAACTCTCCAGGTACATTCTCTTGAAGTGACCATCGTAAAATATCGCCCCAAGCTTGATACTTTGGCAAAGCGACTTTTGGAATTTGTGTATGTGATAAAGACTCGGTATGCGTGTCTATTTTAATTTCTTTGTCTCTTACTTTAAATGTGTAAACAGGATTCTTGTATTTGTTGACCTTCTCATTCCAACCTATTACAACTTCCCAGTTGTAAGGATCTAAATTCATTTTCACACGGTCAAACTCTTTGATTAATAGATCTAAAAATTCTTTATCGTTATCACTCTTAACCAATTCAAGAATCTCATCCTGATTAATACCTTTGTTATCTAAAAACGCGTATTCCTTTTCGTTTGAAATTCCTGCTACCGAACCAATAGTTTTATAAATACCATATAGTTTTTGAGCTACCTCAACTTGCTCGTTAGCAGTTTTATCATACGCACGATTGTTTTCTGCAATCTCTGATAAGTAACGTGTTCTGTTTGGTGGAATCACAAAGATTTTCTCACTCATTTCTTTTGAAATTTCAAAAGTAGAGTTCAGGTCAGCATCAGTTTTTTCAACGACCTTATCCATTATTGCTTTGTAAAGCGTGTTCATTCCTGGATCGTTAAACTGCGAAGCAATCGTTCCAAAAACAGGTAAATCATCTTGATTGGTATCCCACAATTGATGGTTACGCATGTACTGTTTTTTTACATCGCGAAGCGCATCCAATGCACCACGCTTATCAAATTTGTTAATCGCTACCAAGTCTGCAAAGTCTAACATATCAATTTTTTCCAGCTGTGTTGCTGCACCAAACTCTGGCGTCATCACATACAAGGATACATCGCTATGCTCTAAAATTTCGGTATCACTTTGCCCAATACCAGACGTTTCTAAAATAATGATATCGTAGTGCGCTGCTTTTAATACTTCAACAGCTTCGTTTACATATTTTGACAAGGCTAAATTAGATTGACGCGTTGCCAAACTACGCATGTATACGCGTGGTGAATTAATAGCATTCATACGAATTCTATCACCTAAAAGCGCACCACCTGTTTTACGTTTTGATGGGTCTACCGAAACAATACCAATAGTTTTTTCCGGGAAGTCGATTAAAAAACGACGCACCAACTCATCTACCAAACTAGATTTTCCGGCGCCACCAGTTCCTGTAATTCCTAATACAGGCGTTTTAGACGTTTTATTTTTCTCATGAATTTCGTCTAAAGCTTCTTTAGCAACTTCTGGGAAGTTTTCAGCAGACGAAATAACACGTGCAATAGCTTTTGGGTTTTTCTCTTCTAAAGTCGCTACTTCACCATTTAGTTGGTCACCAATAGCAAAATCTGATTGCTGTACCAAATCGTTAATCATCCCTTGAAGTCCCATTTCACGACCATCATCAGGCGAGTAGATTCTGGAAATACCGTAATCCATTAACTCTTTAATCTCTAAAGGAAGGATTACTCCTCCTCCACCTCCAAAGATTTTAATATGTCCTGCTCCTCGCTCTTTAAGCAAGTCATACATGTATTTAAAATACTCATTATGACCACCTTGATATGATGTTAAACAGATGGCATTGGCATCTTCTTGAATGGCTGTATTTACAACTTCTTCAACACTTCTGTCATGCCCAAGATGAATAACCTCAACACCTGTAGATTGGATAATACGACGCATGATGTTTATTGAGGCATCATGTCCATCAAATAAAGAGGCTGCTGTAACAATACGTACTTTATACTTTGGTTTATATGGCGGAATTTGTTTCATTGACAAAAAATCTAATTATAAGAGGCACAAATTTACGGAATATTCAAAAAAATACTCGATTTATACCAAAATATCTAATACAAAAATTGAGAGTAGGTATATAATCATCAATAGCATCTAGAAAATGAATTAAGAGGCCTTATTAAAGTCTTCGTTCTAAAAAATCATCAAATCACTTATCACATCAAAGCAACAAACCCCTAACTCTATAAATTATAACCTTTTACAATTACACTCCACTTAAAGCTAGAGTCTAGTGCGAATTTTAATACAAAAGCAACCAATTGATTTACAATTGCATAAAAAACATTCTTTAACACTTCCGACTATTTTTTTAATTAAAAACCATAAAAAGCAAACATTTATTAAATTTTATCAAACAATTTAACACTAAATGTGAACAATAATTAATTCAATAGTTATAAAAATAGATAATTAGTGATTTAAAAAAGTGACGCATCAGTTATTTATGGGTCTAATGAATGCGGTCATTAAAAAAACCGTAAAAATTAAACTATAACCATTAACTAATTTTTATTCTATGAAACAAAAATTATTATTAGGCTTATTCCTTTTAGCAGGTATAAGTTTTTCTCAGGCTCAAGGCCTACCGGAAAATCCTGAACCAGGTAAATGCTACGTTAAGTGTATCACTAAGGACGAATTTAAAGAAGTAGAAGAAACACTACAAGTTTATCCTGCTTACACTACATTACAAGTTGTTCCAGCTGTTTACAAAACTGTTGAAGAAACTGTATTGGTTAAAGAAGCATCAAAAAAGTATGTTTACACACCAGCAGTTTATGAAACCGTTGAAGTTCCTTATGTAAAAAAGGAAGGAAGAACTGACTTAAGAGTTGTACCAGCAAGCTTTGGAAAAGACTCTAACACATATGAGGTTTACCCAAAAACTTCAGGATGGGAATACAAAATACTAGAGGATTGCCCTTCAGTTAACAAAGAAGACTGTGTTGCTACTTGTTTTGTGGAGTATCCTGCACAATTTAGAGATGTGCCTTTTACTACTTTAGCTAGTGACGCAACTACTAACGGAATTCCTGTTGATGAGCAATCAACAACTTACAAAAAGCGTGTGATTAAGACTCCTGCAAGAATGGACGAAATTGAAATTCCAGCGGAATACACAACTATTACACGTCAAGTAGTTGAAACTCCAGCTACAACAACTAGCGTAACTGTGCCTGCTAAATACGAAACAGTAACCAGAACAGTTTTAGCTAAAAAAGGTGGTATTACAACTTGGGAAGAAGTTGAATGTGAATTATTAAATCCAACTGTTTTACCAATATTTTATGAACTTGCAAGTGCTCGTTTAACACCTGCATCTAAAAAAGTAATAGACGAAACATTATTACCATTACTAAACGACTCTAACGTAAGCATAGAAATTATGTCTCACACTGACTCTAGAGGTAACGATGACTACAACAGATCTTTATCACAGCAACGTGCAAACTCTGTAGTAAACTATTTAGTATCTAAAGGTGTTTCTAGAAGCCGATTAACAGCAAGAGGTTTTGGAGAGTCTAGACTTACTAACCGTTGTTCTAATGGTGTTGATTGTTCAGAAGCTGAACACCAAAGAAACAGACGTACTGAGTTTAGAGTAATTAACAACTAATTTCTTTTTTATAGAAATAAAAAAAGCTCCTTTAAGGGGCTTTTTTTGTTAACGTATATAACTTATAACTAGTTGTTTTTGCTTCAGCTTTAATCCCATAATTATCTAACAAATCAGATTGCATCAAATCATAAAACTTGTAATGAATGGACCAATCGTGCTCAGCAGTATCAGTAATATCTTGAACCGTTACAACTGGCTTCTCTAAAACCTGTGATAGTTGGTACAACACCTCCTTAAAAGTTACATTATCTGCTTGTATTTGATACTCATCGATTAAATATTTAGCTGTATCTCTTCCCCAATCTATCTGATTAACATCCCAAAACCTGATAGCTTCTATATCAAACACCATAGCCTCACCTTTCACTTCGGAATAGCTTATCTCTAAGTCTAAAGCATCTATAATTTCAGTTATATGATTGCCATAAGGACTATTACTTTTTGATACGTACACTTGAAATTGACCACCTAAATCATCAGGCAATTTCAGTTGACTTTCATGAACTTTTAAATTGTAAGCTATGATAGCTCTGATACTTCCCTTAAACTCAACATACTCTGCGTGTTCTTGTATTTGTAAAAAATAGAAAGATTCATTTTTTAATCTTTCTATTTCAAAGTCTGCATTAGGCTGATATTCAGCGTCTACTTTTTCAACTTTTATATCTTTCTCCTTAAAAAACTTGTCTACATGCTTTTTCTTTGTGTTACTACGTAAAAACCTTGTTAAATCAGATGCTTTAAAATCGGTTGGACTACCTTCCCACAACACACCTCCATCTGCATTCATAAGAATTCCGTGAGGCAATAGCTTTATATTATGAGTTTTAAATGTTTCTCCTTCATAATCCACAAAAACTGCTAAATCAGTTGGACGTTTTTTTAGATATTTTCTAACCAATTCAGGGTTTTCTTGCGAAATAGAAACCACATAAAAATCATTAGGATATTGCTTTTGAAGCACGCCCAAATACTCTTTAGCATACACACATGGTCCACACCAAGTTGCCCAAAAATCAATAAAATACAGTGTATTTTCAGAACTCTTTGCCGATTTTGAGAGTTGAACTCTTTCTGAAACATTTATTTGCCCAAAACAAAAAAATGGTAAGAAAACAAAAGCGAGTAAAAAAGGTTTAAATAAATAATCAATTTTCATAGTAAGTAACAATATAACACTAATGTCATAACAACTATTGTGCTAAAATAGTGTTTTAATTATATTTTTTCATTTTAATTAAATGACTACTAAATATTTGGTGTGTTAATATTTTCAATAATACTTGTATTATAAAAAACTGCTTTTGTAAATTTGACCAAAAATCACACCTATGAAAAAGTCACTTTTTGTTTTACTTGCAATTTTTACTCTTAACTCTTGTGCCGAATTACAAAACGTAATTGACCAACTCCCTCAAGATGGCAGTGTACTTAGTAATGCTGATATCGCATCTGGATTACGCGAAGCGCTAGACCAAGGTATCGACAAACAAGTAAGTAAATTGACTCAAAAAGACGGTTTTTTCAAAAATGAGTTGGTAAAAATTGTATTACCTGAAGAACTTCAAAAAGTAGATAAAGCCCTACGTGATATTGGTTTAGATAATCTTGCTGATGAAGGCTTAAAAGTATTAAACAGAGCTGCTGAAGATGCAGTTAGCGAAGCAACTCCTATTTTTGTGAGTGCAGTTAAAGACATTACCTTTAATGACGCTAAAAACATTTTACTTGGTAATGACGATGCTGCTACTCAATATCTAACAGGTAAAACCCAAACTGCATTGTACGACAAGTTTCACCCTGTAATTAATAATTCGTTTACTAAAGTTGGTGCTGACCAAATTTGGGCAAATCTTATTAATAAATACAACAGTATTCCTTTTACTAATAACGTAAACCCTGATTTAACCGATTATGTTACAGGCGAAGCACTAAAAGGTGTTTACACAATGATTGCTGTTGAGGAAAAAGAAATCAGAAATAAAGTGTCATCACGTACTACTGATTTGCTTAAAAAAGTATTCGCTTTACAAGACTAAGCAATTCTTAAAGCACTTATTTTACCTTTTTATACAAACCATCAAAAGCAACGGTTACTGAATTGTCATTGGTAATAGTTTCCCATAATTGCCTAACAGTTCCGTCGTCATTAGCAGTCCAAGTCACACGATGGTAATAAGGTTGACCAGCTTTGTTTGTAGCAACATCCGATTTTAAAATCATTTGATTTCCTATCCTATTTCCTTTTAAGTGCAAACTCTGTCCTTGGTTATCAATCCAAAGTTGTTCCCATTGTTTGGTTGTAGTGTTATAAAAGTTATTACTAGTACCTGTATACCCTTTTGTTGCACTTGTCCAGTTTTCTCGTAAAATACAATTGTCTTGTATTTTATCTATAACATTTGTACCTGCAGGTGTTCCATCAGGTTTTGTCACTTCCCAATTACCAATCCAAAAATCAAACTCTGTATGCTTTTCGGTACAGCAATTACACGCATTGTTTTGTGCGTTTATATAAACCGGAGAAAAGACAAGTATTAAAAAAAGCAGTAGTTGTTTCATAGTGAGAGTTTTAGTTCTTTTAAATTTATTAAATGATTCTTAATCCAAACCTAATATTAACATAACATTAGTCTTTAGATTAAGCCGCATCTTTGCAGTGTTAGCAAAAGAGAATATCCTTCACTAAAATTAAATTAGAAAAGTTAGTTTGAAAAATCGACCTGCTCCTAGGGTCGATTTTTTTATTAACAATTTTAAACTTTAAGTTGCCGATTAACTTTTTTTTGAATATATTTAATACTCTAAAGCTGTAGGAATGAAAGATTTATCCAAAATAAAAAAGCACCAGCTAAAGTTGCAAATTCGCTACAAGCAACTTATTGAACAAGCCTACAATTTACGTCAAACAGATTCTGCAACCAGTGACATTTCTGAATATAGAGCTATAAAATTACTTGATAAGCTCAATAAGTTGAAATATTTAAACAGATAATTCACTCCCACTTTTTACTACATTTATAAAAACATTAATTTTATAAGAACTCCCTATTTCATACTATCTATAATTAACAAATCAACTAATAAATAGTTAAAAAAATTACAGATCCAAAATTCAATTATTATGTTTAGTTTTTATTTGGATTAATTCTAAATAGACTTAACTTTGCAGCGTTTTAACGCCTCAAACATAATAAATGATTCGTTTTTTTAGCTTTGTTTTCTTTTTATTTTCTGCTCTAGTATACTCACAAACCAGCACTATTACAGGTACAATAACTTTAAAAAATGGCGCTCCAGTAATTAATGCACATGTATATATAAAACAACTCAATAAGTTTAGCACCACAAATGATAATGGAGCTTTTGAATTTAGAAAAGTTCCTTATGGAGTTCATAAAATAGAAGTAACATCAATAGAGATTACTGACACAACATTTACAATTGAAGTAAACACCGAAAATAAAATTGTAAATTATACTGTAGAGTCAAGTAAAGACGTAGAACTTTCAGAAGTTCTAGTTGTTGGTAAATCAAAAGAAAAAATTGTTGAGACGCAAGGATTTGCTGTTGACGTTATTAAAACTAAAGAAGCTGGTATTAGAAACATACAAACAAACGAGCTTCTTAATCAAACCGTAGGTGTTAGAATACGACAAAATGGAGGTTTAGGTTCTGCTGTTAACTACAATATAAATGGATTGTCAGGTAATGCTGTACGCATATTTATTGATGGCATCCCAATTTCCACTTATGGCTCTTCTTTCAATTTAAACAGCATCCCTCCTTCAATGATTGAGAGAATTGAAGTTTACAAAGGTGTTGTTCCTGGGCATTTATCAAATGATGCTCTAGGAGGCGCTATTAATGTTGTACTAAAAGAGGATGCCAAAAACAGCTTTACGGCATCCGCTTCTTACGGTTCATTTAATACCTCTCAATTGAATTTTAATGGGCTTTACCGTTTTAAAAATTCAGGCTTTACTATCAAAGCTTCTGGTTTTTTTAATTATTCAGATAATGATTATGAAGTTTGGGGATCAAATGTATACAACATACAACCCAATGGACAATTACAGTATGTTCGTGCCAAACGTTTTAATGATGCCTTTAGATCTTATGGCGGAATTATTGAAGCAGGTTTTACTGATGTTAAATGGGCTGATAAATTCTTAATTGGTTTTACAGGTTCAGACTCTTACAACGAAATACAACATGGTGCTTTTATGACCATTCCTTACAAAGGTCGTTTTACTGAAGCTGATGCAAGCATCGTAAGCTTAACATATTCTAAAAAAGACATCTTAACTAAAGGCTTAGACTTCAACTTACATGGACTTTATGGAGAACGAAATCGAGTTATCAATGATACCGTAAAATGGAACTATAATTGGTATGGCGAAAAAAGCTTAGACCTGAATGGTCAACCTATTTTAAGACCTCAAGGCGCTCAACAAGGCGAGCCAACTATTGCAAACATTAATCGAAAGGTTTCCTCAATACGAACTGGTCTTTCCTATAGTTTAAATAAAAACCATAAGTTTTTATTAAACCACCTATTCTCAGCTGTAGATAGAAAGGATGATGATGAAATACGCTCTGTTCTAGAAAGAAGGTTTATGGGTACTCGTTATTTACACAAAAATATAACCTCATTGAGTTATGAACTTAATACATTCAACAACAAGCTAAAAGCTTCTGTTTTTGGAAAAAACTATCAACAACATATTGAAAGAACAAACCCAACGGTTGAAACTATTGATGACGAACCAACTTATGTTGAAGATGTTGTA
Organism: Meridianimaribacter sp. CL38; assembly: GCF_004328055.1. Classification (NCBI taxonomy): domain Bacteria; kingdom Pseudomonadati; phylum Bacteroidota; class Flavobacteriia; order Flavobacteriales; family Flavobacteriaceae; genus Meridianimaribacter; species Meridianimaribacter sp. CL38. The sequence continues at coordinate 430,333 of NZ_QKWS01000003.1, forward strand.
AGTAACAACACTAGCATTCAAGGTTATGGTGTCGCTACATCCTACCAGATATCACCTTTAATTACAGTTTTAGCTTCAGCAGAAAAGGCTGTACGACTCCCAACCGAAAACGAAGTATTTGGTGATGCTGGAGATAACATTATTGAAAACCCAAACATAAGACCTGAAACAAGCAATAATATTAACTTAGGCTTAAAACTTGGGACATTCACCATAAAAAAACACGACTTATCATTAGCTACCAATGTATTTTACAGAAACATTAAAGATAGAATTGGCACACAAGTACAAACATCATTAAATAGCAATGTTCAAGTTTTACCTTTTGAAAATCAAGGTGATGTTATTTCAAAAGGAATAGATGCCGAGTTAAACTATACATACAACAACAATTTAAGAATAGTACTAAACGCTTCAAAATTAGATCTTACTTATAAGAATCAATTTAACGAACGAAAATTACCCAACGAGCCAACATTTACAATTAACACAAACGCTCAGTACCAATTTAAAAACATTCTTCAAGAAAAAGCTGAGCTAAATGTATTTTACAATTTCATGTTTGTTGACACCTTTAATTACTTGCTAGAACCTTACGGAAACAACGCTGGAACAGATTTTTTTGATGTTCCTCAACAATTTATTCATGACGCAGGAGTAAGCTACATGTTTCCAAGTAAAAAGGTAGTATTAAGCTTAGATATGAAAAACATATTCAACAAAAGAGCTTTTGACAATTTTGCAGTTCAAAAACCTGGAAGAGCCTTTTACATAAAATTAAATTATACAATCAATAACCTTTAATATATATACAATGAAAAGAAATAGCTTTAAACTTTTAACTTTTGCAGTAGCATTAAGTACGTTATTTTTCACGACTAGCTGTAGTAGTGACGATGATAATGGTGGCACTCCAGATGGTTCAGGTCAAACTGAAGACAGATGGATTACTGTTGCTGGAGCCATAATGGGAACAGATGATGGAACTCCAGGAGATGGTAATGGAGGTACTTTGGTATACTCTATAAGCAAACAAGATGCACAAGACCCAAATAAAACATTTGATGTTTTTGAAAATGGATATTTAGTTCAATCTGCTAGAACTGCACGTTTACAATCTTCAGTTGATGGTTCTACTTTTTTCAATATTGCTTATGGTGGTAGCAATGGTGGTGAGTTCCAAAAATATGTTGTTGGTGGCGGACAAGACTTTAGCCCTATTGGTGGTACTGTAAATATTTCACAATATGCAGGGACAAACCCAAGATGGGCAAAACTTTTTGATGGAGATCAAACAGGTGTTGCTGTTAATGTTACTTCACCACAAGTAAATTCAGACAATGATGGTAACTACCTATACACAAGAGGTACTGCAACTGTATTATCTTTAGATCTAGTTAATGCTTTAATCTCAGAAACTAAATCGTATGAAATTCCTCTTGCTGCGGAAGAAGAAGCTTTAGGTCATTACATTTTTAGATTAGATTCACCAGTATTAAATGCAGCAGGCGACAAATTGATTATTGGTACTTGGATGCGTAAAACTAATCCTGAAACAGGAAATAGCGAATCAGATTATGAACGTTTAGGCTCTAAGTCAATTGTTGTTGATTATCCTTCTTTAGACAACCCAACAATTATTACTTCTACTGTAGGTTATGGAGATACTAGTGGATACAGAAGTTTTAATGCTTTTGTTGCTGAAGATGGAAACGTTTACCAAGCGACTCAAAGAGATTCTGGAGGTTCTCACATTTTAAAAATAAACCAAAACAATGAGTATGATAACACATTTGTATTCAGTCTTGACACTGCTTTAGGCGTAACTGGATCATATATTCAAAACTGGAGATATGCTGGAAATGGAATTGCTTTTGTTCATTATACTCATGATGGAGCACAAACATCATCACTTTCAAATCAACAACAAAGCTATTTAGCTCGTGTAGATTTGAACTCTGCAACCGCTCAACAAGTAGATTTACCTTACCATGTAGACTTATACGCTTTTCAATATCAAGGCTTTGTAGTTGATGGTAATGATGTGTATGTAACAGTTGCTCCTGTAGGTCAAGATGGAAACATCTACATCATCAATAGCATTACTGGTGAAGTAACTGAAGGTGCAAAACTAATTAACAAACCAGGAAATCACTTTATTGGTGCTTTCTAAAATTATTGCTTTTTAGTCTTAAAAAAATCCGTAGGTGAATTTCTCTACGGATTTTTTTATTCAATAATTTTTCGCTCTTAATTTATATTTCACAATTATTTAACCTTTACCACTAGTCTAAAAGCTTCATTGACTCGTATTTATATAAAAACAAGTTTATGAACACACATTTTTGTAAAGTAGGAAGAATTAGACCAAACCTTGGGAAGGTTTTGAATCTAAAAGAATTAGAAAGTACGTATTTAAACTTTATTGAGGAAGCGTATAACGTTACCCAAACCGACTCTGGTTTGAGCGACTTTTTATACCATGAAGCTTCTAAACTCAAGAAAAGAATATTGAGCTTAAAACGTTCTAATCCAAATACTCTTGATGCAGCTTTTTAAAGTAATCAAAAGCTTTAATGAGTCTTGAACCATACCACGAAAACAGTTCACCATCTACCAAAATCACTTTAATATTTGGGTACGATGCTTGGATAACTATGGCATCACTTTCCTTAAAAGGATAAGGCTCTGTAGATAAAAAAACATATTCTGCATCCTTAAACTTTTCATCTTTCAAATCCACTTCAGGATAACGCTGTAACGCGCCAAAAACATTCTTAAAATTATTTATTGAAAGCATATAATCAATAAACGTTTGTTGTGCAGCTACCATCCAAGGGTTTTTCCAGATTAAATAAGCTACTTTAGGCTTGGGCTTATTACTTATGCCTCTTAAAAAATCTGCTTTTTTTGCAGTTATCGTTTTAACCAATTCTTGTGCTTTTTGTTCTACAGCAAACAATTCACCATACATTGTAATTAGCGCTAAGCAATCATCAATAGTGTAAATATCGCTTATGTGCACTTGAGCAACTTTAGAACAGTCCTCAACAATATCTTGGGTATTTTCTTCCTTGTTACAAAGAATTATATCTGGTTGAAGCGCTTCTATTTTATCAATATGAACTTGTTTTGTTCCTCCTACTACAGCAACATTAGTCCTTACATGCTGAGGATGCACGCAAAACTTAGTAACACCTACAAGAGATGCTTCCAACCCTAAATCGCAAATTAACTCTGTAAGACTTGGCACCAAAGAAACTATTCGCTTTGGTGTTGTATTAAACTGAAGTGCTCTATTGAGTTGGTCTTCATACATCACGATAAGATACTCTCCATTTGCTCTTGAAGTTCTTTAGCTTTTGCAGCAGAAGCCTGGGCAAAATCCTCTCCATTAGACGCATATATAATCCCTCGTGAAGAGTTTATAAGCAAACCTACATTATTGGTCATTCCGTAGTCACAAACCTCTTGCAAGCTTCCGCCTTGAGCACCAACTCCTGGCACTAAAAGAAAACTCTCAGGAATAATCTTGCGTATTTCAGCTAAATATTCAGCTTTTGTAGCACCAACAACATACATTAAGTTTTGTGAATTATTCCAAGTTTTTGAAGTTTCTAAAACGTGTTTGTACAACTCAACCTCATCAACCTTTTGGGTTTGAAAATCAAAAGCACCTGCATTAGAAGTTAACGCCAAAAGTATAGTGTGTTTATTTTCAAAAGCTAAAAATGGTTCTACAGAATCCTTTCCCATGTAAGGTGCTACGGTTACACTATCAAAAGCAAGGTCTTCAAAAAAAGCCTTAGCATACATGGTACTTGTGTTACCAATATCACCACGTTTTGCATCAGCAATAGTAAAGATTTCAGGATGCTTTACATTAAGATACATTATGGTTTTTTCAAGCGCTTTCCAACCTTTAAGTCCATAAGCCTCATAAAATGCTGTATTAGGTTTATAGGCAACACACAAATGGTGTGTAGCATCAATAATGGCTTTATTGAATGCAAAAATAGGATCTTCCTCTTGTAGTAAGTGTTGTGGTATTTTGTTTAAATCAACATCTAATCCTATACATAAAAAGGATTTCTTTTTTTTGATTTGCTCAGTGAGTTGGTGTGTTGTCATTATGCTATTACTGGTAAATATAAATTATTGTTCCTAAAATATTCTCTTCAGAAATTAATCCAAGATATCTAGAATCATACGAATTTGAACGATTATCTCCTATTGCAAAATATTTGTTCTCAGGTATATGTATTGGCCCAAAATTATCAGAATTCCATTTCTTGCCATACTCCAAACTCACTAACTCATCAATAGCATCAACACTCATGACTTCTGGATTAAGCTTCAAATTTAGTTCTTCTACTTTATTGTCATCAATAAAAACAGAAATTGAATCCGAATAAATTGAATAATAAAACTGATTACTTTCAATATGCGGAGAAATTTGAGAATCAAAATAATTTCTTTCAAACTTATACAATCTCCTTAAATCAAGACCCTTATCAATATTGATATTATTCACAAACAAAGTTCCTTTTTTTATCTCTAAAACATCATTAGGCAAACCAACTAGCCTCATAGCAACCTCATAATTCGATGTATCACTTTTTACTTCAAAACAGATAAAATCTAATCTTTCAGGTTTAACAAAACTTGACCAAACAAATTTAGCTCCTTGTTTTAAATTAGGTTCGTTAGCAAGGGTTGGATAATTATAAAACCTAAGTATATCAAACATCCAAAGAAAAGTTTTCAATACTGCTAGGACAATAAAAACTATTACTATTTTTTTCTTCATAAAAAAAGCCTCAAAAAAAGAGGCTTGTTGTTATATGGTTTCGTCACTAGCTTTCAACTTTTCAGTGTTTTCAGCCAGCATTAATTCGTCTATTATTTTTTGGATATCTCCATTAACGATGTTCTGTAAATCGTAAAGTGTTAAACCAATTCTGTGGTCAGTAACACGTCCTTGTGGATAGTTGTAAGTTCTAATTTTAGCACTTCTATCTCCAGATGTTACCATACTACCACGTTTTGCCGCATCTTCTTCTTGCTTTTTCGCAAGCTCTAAGTCATACAAACGCGAACGTAATACTTTAAAGGCTTTTTCCTTGTTTTTGTGCTGTGACTTTTGGTCTTGACACTGAGCCACCAAACCTGTTGGGATATGCGTTAAACGTACAGCTGAATAGGTAGTGTTTACCGATTGTCCTCCTGGTCCTGACGAACAGAAATAATCAATACGCACATCTTTTGGGTCTATTTCCACATCAAATTCTTCGGCTTCTGGGAATACCATAACCGTTGCAGCGCTTGTGTGTACTCTACCTTGTGTTTCGGTTTGCGGTACACGTTGTACACGATGTACACCTGCTTCAAATTTTAAAGTTCCGTAAACATCTTCACCAGACACTTCAAACTGGATTTCCTTAAACCCACCATTTGTTCCTTCGCTAAAATCAACAGTACTTACATTCCACCCTTTTCCTTCGCAGTATTTAGTATACATTCTAAATAAATCTCCTGCAAAAATACTAGCCTCATCTCCTCCAGTTCCTGCACGTAATTCAACCACTGCATTTTTAGTATCTTCAGGATCTTTTGGTATTAGTAAGAATTTAATTTCGTCTTCTAAAACAGGTATTCTTGCTTTAGCTTCATCATACTGCATTTTAGCCATTTCAACCATTTCTTGGTCACTTCCATCAGCAATGATTTCTTCAGCTTCAGCGATATTATTTACAAGCTCTTGGTACTCATCACGCTTATCAACAAGCACTTTAAGATCTTTGTATTCTTTATTGAGAGCAACATAGCGTTTTTGGTCTGAAATAATATCAGGTTGAATGATTAGGTCACTAACCTCATCAAAACGCTGTTTTACTATTTGTAATTTATCTAACATTTATCTTCTTAAAATTGTGCCGCAAAAATACGATAATTTATGAATTTAAAATGTTTAAATCTGCTCGATATACATTGCTAGATAACTCTATCCTTTTCACTCACGCTTTTTGCTATATATTTTTTTGAATATATTATAGTAAAACAAAGTCCCATAGTATAGAAAAAACGCTCAAAGTAAGACAAATTATCATAACCAAGATAGTACCCAAAGGATGAAAATATGTCTGAAAAAAGGAACAAAGCTAAAAGAAACGCAAAATACTTAGCACCTTTAAAATCAGTACTATTATACCTAAAAGCTATAATCAGAACAATCATTAAACATAAACCATGAATATAAAACAATAAGCTTAGACCTGCTTCTAGATTTTGTTCAATAGAATCAATAAGTAATTTAATTATACCGAATCCTAAAAAAGACACAAATATATAAGACAACCAATCTAAGCGGGTTATTTTGACATTTCTCTGAAGCGGAATTACATGCCACATTAACACAACATAAAAGAGAAGTTTAAATATGTTAACTAAAAAAGAAAACACAATGTTTTCATAATATATAAGTGAAATATTGGCTAATAATGCCAATACAAATGCCAGAGATAGTTTAAAATTTAAGTAGCATTTGTTATACAAAAACACTACAAATAAAAGAAACACAACAATACAATTAGTTTCATCAAAATATTTTAATCCGAATTTATATATAGATAAAAAATTGAATAAAATTAAGATGATGGTAGTTATAAATACTCCTAAATTTGTTTTAAGCATTATAAAAATAGTATGAAAAAATTACTGTAACCTTTCTTACTTAAAAGAAACTTTAAACATACAACACTTACTCTTTTATCCAAGTGTTTTTTAATAAAAAAATTTCTTTAAATTGAATTTACAATGATTTATGAATCCTTAAATTTTAATATGTACTATTAGCTACGACTACCGCTTCAAAATATTTTTATTAAAAATACGTTTTCTTAGTATTATGCAGCAATTTGGAGCTATACTTGCTTTTTATAGACCTTATTTTATTTGGTCTTTTCTTGTTAATATTGGCATTACTATATTTAACCCACACATTGTTCCTGCTGTAATTACTAAACTCTTCCTTACTGTGTTTTTGTGGTATTTAGTTACCGAAACTAATGCTAGACGAAAGCTTATTTTCTACAAAAACTTAGGTATCTCATCTTTTAAACTTTTCTCGTCCCTTTTTATAATAGACATATCTATAATGATTGTTTATATTATACTCATTAAAGAGTTTATATGACGTTAGAGGTAGATAATGTTGAGCTTTATTTTAAAAACAAATGCATTTTAAACGGTATTTACTTAAAAGCCGAAACTGGAAAAGTCACAGGTGTACTTGGTAGTAATGGTTCTGGAAAAAGTTGCTTGTTAAACATTATTTTTGGCTCGTTACAATCAAAATATAAACTTATAAGAATTGACGGAAAGCCAATTACATCTGCTTTATATAAAACAAAACTCGCAAGCTTTTTACCTCAATTTAATTATACTCCAGATCGTGCCAAATTAAAAACTGCTTTCAAACTTTTAAAGATAGACTGGAATGATTTCGTAGCAGAATTTGAATCGTTTTCATCTTACAAAGACAAAAGGTTCAATAGACTTTCAGGTGGAGAACGTCGTGTAATTGAAACTTACCTAACACTAAAAGGAAAAAACAAAATTGCTTTATTGGACGAACCGTTTTCGCACTTATCGCCTTTACACATTCAAAAAATTATAGGCTTAATTTCTGAAGAAAAGCACGAAAAGATAATTATCATAACAGATCACATGTTTAAAAATGTAATTAACACAAGTGACAACTTGTATCTAATAAAAAACAGATGCAGCAAGCCTATTAACGATCTCAAAGAACTTGAGACCTACAACTATGTTAATACAGGAAATCTAAATTAAAAGTCTACAACAACGCCAACACCTAAAAGTTGTTTCCATTGTACTCTAGCTCCTTTTTCAACAAACTCGTCTTCTACTTCGGTTGGTTCAATGATTTTTACATCATTATCGTATTTTAAATGAGACCCTAAAGTTGCTCTCACATAATTGTTTACTTTAAAATCGAAGACAACTTCCCAATCGACATCTACATTTCCAAAACTATTGAGATAGTCAGTGTAGAAACTCACTAAATTCACTATTGATATATTTTCCAGTAACGTCGTTTCGTAGGCGTTAGTTATTAAAACTCCCATTTCGGTTCGTACTCGTTGACCAGGAATAAGTACATTACCTTCGTCATCAAATTCAGCAGGTGTAACACCAAAAGAACCAGCATTAGCTAAATCTTCATCCAGAACAAATGTTGATTTAAAGGTTAATGGCGATAAATACAAATTAAGCTTCTCCATGTTCTTGCCATACTCTGCACCAACACCAAAAAACAAATAACCAGGTGCCATAAACTGAGAAATAGGATTATTTCTGTCAGGATAGTTATAACCATTGGTAATTTGCGTTTTAAAGTTAAACCTTGCAGAATAAAACCAGTTATTTAGGGTATCTTTTCTATAGCCTAAATTTGACGCTAACTCAATAACATCTTCTGTTTTTCTTACTTTTTGACTCTCTTGCTTATTAATTCCGTAACGTACAGAACCAATACTCTTCCAAACAAAATTTTTATGTCTATAAGTTAAATTAGAAGTTACACCTACAAGCGCAGAAATTGAGTTACTACCACCAGCACTCCAGTTTACAAATGCCACTTCACTTAAATCTAAACCTGCCCTATTTACCAATTCCCATTTGGGAGCAATCTCTTTAATTTTCTTCTTGAAAAACAATGAATCTGGTTGTGAGTATGAAAATTGAAATACTAATAAAAAAATAAGGTAAAAAAGGTTTTTCATTATATCATAGGGTTTAAGCGGATGTGAAAAATTTAGTAATTAAAGGTTCCGTATTCACTCTCAATAGTTAGTTTTTTAGTTGAAGACGCTTCAACTCTTCCAATAATTTGAGCGTTTACGTTAAATGATTTTGAAATTGTAATAATGTCTTGTGCAACTTCAGGAGACACATATAACTCCATTCTATGCCCACAATTAAACACTTGGTACATTTCTTTCCAGTCTGTATTTGATTGCTCTTGAATTAACTTAAACAACGGAGGAATTTCAAACATATTATCCTTAATTATGTGAAGGCTGTCTACAAAATGAAGGATTTTAGTTTGTGCTCCACCAGAGCAATGTACCATTCCGTGAATAGCATCACTATTGTATTTTGACAAAATATTCTTAATAATTGGAGCGTAAGTACGTGTTGGCGACAGCACTAATTTACCTGCATCAATAGGCGAATTTTCAACAGCATCAGTTAACTTCACATTACCAGAATACACTAAGTCTTTAGGCACAGAGGCATCAAAACTTTCAGGATATTTTTCAGCTAAATAACTATTAAAAACATCATGTCTAGCCGATGTTAATCCATTACTTCCCATTCCGCCATTGTACTCTTTTTCATAAGTTGCTTGACCAAAAGACTCTAAACCAACAATAACATCACCTGCTTTAATATTAGCATTATCAATGACATCTTCACGTTTCATTCGAGCAGTAACAGTAGAATCTACAATAATGGTTCTTACCAAATCACCAACATCAGCAGTTTCTCCACCTGTAGAATGAATGGTTACTCCAAAGTTTTTTAATTCAGAGATCAGCTCTTCAGTTCCATTAATAATAGCCGAAATAACTTCTCCTGGAATTAAATTTTTATTTCTCCCTATAGTTGAAGACAGCATAATATTATCAGTAGCACCAACACATAGCAAGTCATCAATATTCATGATAAGTGCATCTTGCGCGATACCTTTCCATACTGAAACATCTCCTGTTTCTTTCCAATACATATAAGCTAAAGACGATTTTGTACCAGCTCCATCTGCATGCATAATCAGGCAATGGTCCTCATCGTTTGTTAAATAGTCTGGTACAATTTTACAGAATGCTTTAGGAAACAAGCCTTTATCAATATTCTTGATAGCGTTATGCACGTCTTCTTTAGAAGCTGAAACGCCTCTTTGCGCATATCTTTTACTTATATTTTGACTCATGGATTTGTTTTGAGCCACAAAAATAAGGATTGTAATTTATTTTTTACCCCAATTTTGTTTCTCAATTATAGAATTGGTGTTAATAACTGTTGGTAATTTGGCTAAAATCTTTTCTCTTTTCTTAGTTCCACCTAAATAAAAGTTAATTCCGAACCCAATTCTCCAGTATACATCATCAGCATCACCAAACTCAAAACCGTCAAGTTCATCGGTAAAAACATGATTATAGTCAGCGTAAATTTTTAGCCCCAAACCCTCAATAACTATATATTCTACGCCAAGTCCTGCTTGTGCCTTCATATCTGTACGTTCAAAATAATTAGCCGTATTATAACCTGCTCCTGCAAACACATAAGGTGTGAATTTTTCATAAGGTAGTATTGTGTACTCTAAGTTCAAATCGAAAGACATAAACCCTTCATTAAAAATATCTTTATATGCAAGATTGAACTTGTTGTACCCGAAATTGATATTTAAATGAGGAAAGATATAACGTTTATAACCAACATGAAAAAACACTTCAAATAACGGATCGGTAAAATAATCTCCATTCATTACTGAAGTTCCTCCTGCAATATCAATAACATTATCACTTCTATAGTCATAAAATTTTAGCTTTTTAAAAGCTTTACTGTTATCAAGGTTTTCGTTTTCCTGACCAAAAGATATAGTCACGTAGAAAGTTAGGAATATTAAGACAAGCGTCTTAATACATTTGAATTTTGCTATCATCAATTTAGTATTAATTAAACGTTCTTTAATTAATAACAAAAGAGATTTAAAGTTCTAATTATGAGGCAATAAGAAGCGCAATATAACAAAATAAAATTCAAAGAATCAACTTATTAGGTATTTCTGAAACAAAAAAAGACAGATGATTTTAAAATCACCTGTCTTTTTCCTATTAAATGAGTGTGAAACCCATTTAATAAAACAGTTAAGTATTTACGAAAGAATATTATGACTCTTTCGTTATTTTCATTTCTGTCTTAACAACACTTGTGTCATGTGTTAATTCGTCATTCTCTACATTAGAATCATCTTGAGAAAATAATAATGTAGCAAACATCAAAGCAGCCACACTTAATAGTAACTTCTTCATTTTACAAATAATTGATTAATAGCGTCACAAACTTACTAAATTAAGTAGCTGACCTGACTATGTTTAACCAAATAATCGATTATTAGTAAAATTTAGCGTTGAAATGCTATCCTACTCATTTTCATGTACGTATACCTACTTATCAATTTTTACAGAAAAGAGCCACAAATACAGTATTTACTACTTAGTAAAAAGTAGCTCTCTGTATTTTGTAAGTGGCCAAAGCTCATCATCAACAAGTAATTCTAACTTATCACAATGGTATCTTATATCATCAAATAATGGTTTAACTTTATTACAGTAAGCATGTGCTTTCTTTTCTATATCTTCAATTTTATTTGAGGTTTTACGTTCTTCTGTCATTTTTGTAACATTAGAATTTATAGATGCAATGTGCCCAGAAATTTCTTCGATTAAATTCAACTGTTCTTGAGCTAGCTTTTTATAGCTTGTTCCATAAATTTCTTTTAACCCTTTTACATTATCAATCAAGATATTTTGATAACGAACAGCTGTAGGAACTACATGATTTCGAGCTATATCTCCTAATACACGACCTTCAATTTGAATACGCATAATGTATTCTTCCATTTCAATTTCATATCGTGCTTCAGATTCTACTTTATTCATAATACCCAACTCCTCAAAAAGGTCGATTGCCTTTTTGGTTACTTTAGCTTTTAATGCTTCAGGAGTGGTTTTATTATTACTTAAACCTCTTTTCTTAGCTTCTTTTTCCCATTCGTCACTGTAGCCATTACCTTCAAATAATATGTTTTTTGATTTTTTAATATACTCTCTAAGAATATTAAATACAGCCTCGTCTTTTTTAAGGTTTTTCTTATCTATAAGCGCATCTACTTCTTTTTTAAACTCTATTAACTGTTTTGCCATAATAGCATTGAGCGTGGTCATTGGATTTGCACAATTCGCTTTAGAACCTACAGCTCTAAACTCAAACTTATTACCTGTAAAAGCAAAAGATGAAGTTCTATTTCTATCAGTATTATCCAATAAAATCTCAGGAATTTTCCCAACCACATTAAGTTTAAGGTCCGTTTTTTCTTCTGGAGACAGTTTACCATCGGTTACATTTTCTAGTTCACTAAGTACTTTAGTTAATTGTTCCCCAATAAATACCGAAATAATTGCTGGTGGAGCTTCGTTTGCTCCTAACCTATGATCGTTACTTGCCGAAGCTATTGCTGCTCTTAACAACTCCTCATTATCATTAACCGCTTTTATAGTATTGATAAAGAAGGTTAAAAACTGAAGATTACTCATTGGTGTTTTTCCTGGACTTAATAAGTTAACTCCTGTATCGGTTCCTAAACTCCAGTTGTTATGTTTACCTGATCCATTAACTCCTGCAAAAGGTTTCTCGTGCAGCAACACCTTAAAATTATGACGTTCGGCAATCTTACCCATTACATCCATTAATAATGAATTATGGTCTACTGCAAGGTTAGCTTCATCATATATTGGTGCCAACTCAAACTGATTTGGTGCCACCTCATTATGTCTAGTTTTTACAGGAATTCCCAACAACATACACTCGTGTTCTAAATCGCGCATATACGCCATAGCTCTATTAGGTATTGTACCAAAATAATGATCGTCTAATTGCTGTCCTTTGGCCGAAGAGTGACCTAATAAAGTTCTTCCTGTTAAAACAATATCTGGTCTAGAAGCTGCCAAACCACTATCTATTAAAAAGTATTCCTGCTCCCAACCTAAAGACGCATTTACTTTTTTCACATTTTTATCAAAATACTTACACACATCTACAGCTGCATTATCAACTGCTTGAAGCGCTCTAAGCAATGGTGTTTTATAATCTAGAGCTTCACCTGTATATGCTACAAAAACTGTTGGAATACATAATGTAGTACCATAAATAAATGCTGGCGAAGTTGGATCCCAAGCGGTGTAACCTCTTGCTTCAAAAGTATTTCTTATTCCTCCATTAGGGAAACTAGATGCATCTGGTTCTTGCTGTACAAGTTGACCTCCTCCAAATTTTTCAATAGCTTGACCTCCTCCTAATGGCTCAAAAAAGGCATCGTGTTTCTCGGCTGTAGTTCCTGTTAAAGGCTGAAACCAATGTGTATAATGCGTTGCTCCTTTAGAAATTGCCCACTCTTTCATTCCTGTTGAAATATGGTCAGCAACAACCCTATCTATTTTTGTCCCTTTATTTATAGCATCCATAACGCTCATGTAAGCTTCTTTTGTAAGGTATTGTCGCATTGAAACCTCATTAAACACATTAGCTCCAAAGATTTCAGAACGTCTTTCTGTTTCTTTAATCTCTAAAGGTTTTCTTGTTAATGATTCTTTTATCGCATGAAATCTTAATGTGGACATAACGTATGTTTTTGTTTGTTAATAAAGTACAAACTTATAGTTATGATGAATTTTAAAAAAGCGAATTAACATTAGATTATTAACAATTTAACAATTAAGACGCTTTAAAATGATTATTTATTAAAATCACCCCTTAAATTTAAGGGTGTAAATAAAAAAATATCACTTGTTAATAAATTAACCCCTCAAAAATGACACTTAAAAACAAAAAAATTATATTTGTAGCTTAATTACAAAAACTATTTACACAATGGCAAAATCTAAACTTGAGTACATATGGCTGGATGGTTACTATCCTACTCAAAACATGAGAAGTAAAACAAAGATTGAAGAAGACTTTAGCGGTAAACTAGAAGACTGTCCTATTTGGTCTTTTGACGGAAGTTCAACACGACAAGCAGAAGGTGGATCTTCTGACTGCTTATTAAAGCCTGTTGCAATTTTTCCTGATCCTGAAAGAAAAAATGGATACTTAGTAATGACTGAAGTTTTAAATGCAGATGGTACTCCTCACGAATCTAACGGAAGAGCTACAATTGATGACGATGATAATGACTTTTGGTTTGGATTTGAGCAAGAATATTTCATTATGGACACTAAAACACAATTACCTTTAGGTTTCCCTGTAGGAGGTTACCCTGCGCCTCAAGGATTGTATTATTGTTCAGTTGGTGGAAAAAACACTCATGGTAGACAGCTTGTTGAAGAGCACGCTGATTTATGTATTGCTGCTGGTTTAAACTTTGAAGGTATCAACCAAGAAGTTGCTTGTGGTCAATGGGAATTCCAGTTATTTGCCAAAGGTGCTAAATTAGCTGGTGATGAATTATGGGTTGCACGTTATCTTTTAGATAGATTAACTGAAAAATATGGTTACTATATAGAATACCACCCAAAACCATTAGGAAAAGATATGGATTGGAATGGATCTGGTATGCATGCCAATTTCTCTAATACCACTTTAAGAACTTGTGGTAGCAAGGAAACTTATGAAAAAATATGTGAAGCTTTCAGACCTGTTGTTAAAGAACACATTGAAGTTTATGGTGAATTTAACGACCAACGTTTAACAGGAAAGCACGAAACTGCAGCTATAACTGATTTTAGTTATGGAGTTTCAGATAGAGGAGCTTCAATTAGAATACCTATTATCACTGTTGAAAAAGGTTGGAAAGGTTGGTTAGAAGATAGACGTCCTGCTTCTAATGCTGATCCATACAAAATTGCTGGTAGAATTGTAAAAACAGTTAAGTCAGCAAATGTTTAATTAGACATTATCTTGTTTTGTTCATAAAAACAATCACAAAAGCTTACATTAATTTGTAAGCTTTTGTTTTTTATACCACTGCGTAATAGATAAATATCAAATACGCACCAAACAACAAAAAACCTTTTAAACGTCCTAGTTCGTAACGTTTAGGCAAAAACACTAATGGAATTAATACAGCAGCAAAACCTATCATCCAAAAGATATTGGTCGATAAAATTTCTGGAGTATTTGGATTTACTGCTATTGGCTTTATAATAGCTGTAAGCCCTAAAACCGATGCAATGTTGAAAATATTTGAACCTATTAGGTTTCCTAAAGAAATTGCTTTTTCCTTTTTAAGTGCTGCGATAACTGATGCTGCTAGCTCAGGAACACTTGTACCAATTGCAATAACAGTAACCGAAATAGCATACTCGCTTACTCCAACCGCTGAAGCTAAATCTTTTGCGCCTTTTACCAACCACTCACTACCAAAATACAATGCAGCAGCTCCTATTAATAACCAAAGTATAATTTTAAAATTCGATGTTTCTTTAAGCGAATCGTCGACCTCATCTAAATTAACTTTAGTTTTTCTTCTAGAATCTTTAATAAGCACAACAAGGAATATTGTAAGCATAACAATAAAAAGCACACCTTCCATCAAGCTTAAGTAATCATCATTTTTCAGAAAAACATAAAGCAACACAGACATTAGCATCATCATTGGCCAATTCAATCTGTAAAAGTCTTTATCTACTAATAACGGAGAAATAATTGCGGTTATACCCAAAACCAAACCAATATTGGCAATATTTGAACCAATAACATTTCCTAAAGAAATATCTGAAGAACCATCTAAAGCAGCTTGTAAACTCACTAATAGCTCTGGAGCTGAAGTTGCAAAAGACACTACCGTCATACCTATTACAAGCTTGGATAATTTTAATTTAAATGAAAGTGCAACCGATGAGCGTACTAAAAACTCACCTCCTACCACTAAAAGCAACAACCCTAAAATAACCCAAATTACACTCATAAAAACTATTTTTTGGCGAAGATACTATTTAGTTTCAATCTGTGCTAAAAACTAAAAATTTCGTTAAAAAACTATATTTGTAGTTGTATAACTAGAAAAATAGTTATAAGTTTGAGTATTCAATCAAATTAAAGTCCATTATGCAAAAATTGACCAATAAGGAAGAAGAGATTATGCATGTACTCTGGAAACTTGAAAAAGCTTTCGTTAAAGATGTACTTGCTGAAATAAAAGACGACAAACCTCACTACAACACACTATCAACCATAATTAGAAACCTTGAAGAAAAAGGTTATGTAAGTTATAATGCTTATGGTAAAACGCATCAATACTACCCTATTATTTCTAAGGAAGCCTACAAGAAACGTTTTATGAACACAGCAATTGAAAACTATTTCAACAACTCATACAAAAATGTTGTATCGTTTTTTGCTAAAGAAGAAAAGATAAGCGTTGATGAGCTTAAAGAGATTATTGCTTTAATTGAAAACAAGAGCTAGTTATGGAATATCTTTTAAAATCATCAGCCATTATTATACTTTTTTATTTGTGTTATAAGCTATTCTTACAACGCGAAACCTTCTTTACATCTAACCGTTGGTTTTTAATTACAGGGTTATTTACAGCAATCGCTATTCCATTTATTGTTATTCCTGTTTATGTTGAATACACTCCTGTAGCTCAAAATTTTATTGCTGTTGGAAAAATTGTTGAAACGCAACAAACCGAACAACCTTTTAACTACATGCAACTACTCCCATTAGCTTACAGCATTGGAGTTGTAGTATTGTTACTAAAGTTTGGAATAGAATTATTCTCTTTATTCTCTTTATTAAAAAAGAACAGCCTTGAAAAAATTGAAAATCATTATTACATAAAAACAAGTAAAAGCATCGCTCCTTTTTCATTTTTCAACTATATCGTTTACAACCCTTCTCATTTTAACCCTGAAGAGCTTAATCATATTATTAATCATGAAAAAGTGCATTCAAAACAATTTCATTCAATTGACATAATAATTACCCATCTTGCTACTATACTTTTTTGGTTCAATCCTTTTATATGGTTGTACAAAAAAGCGCTACAGCAAAACCTAGAGTTTATTGCAGACCAAGAAGCTCAGCATGTTTCATCATGTGAAAAAAGCTATCAAATGCTATTGGTAAAAGCAAGCACAAACAGCAATCAATTGGCATTAGCCAACAATTTTTATACTTCATTAATCAAAAAACGAATAGTTATGTTACACAAATCAAAATCGAACAAATTAAGAGCTTGGAAATATATATTAATACTTCCTGCTTTAGCTTTATTTTTAATGAGCTTCAACACTAAAACTGTTTATATCGAAAAAGTAATTCCTATTGAAACACCAATAATTGATTACGCTACAGTTGAAGGTTTAGACGCTACTGAACAACCTAAAGTTGCTACAACACAAAAACAAACAAAAGCAATAACTGCGACTGCTAAAGAGACATCAACCAAGAAAGTAGCTGCTGTAAAATCAAAAACCACTAAAAGTACAACATCTATCTTAGCAGATACTGAAATGTTTTTAATTACTAAAGATTTCACTGATGTTGATTTTGACAATTTAAAATCTAAGCTGGAAAGCAATGGTGCTTCGGTAAAATTTAAAGGCATAAAACGCAACAAAAGCAATGAAATAACTGCCATTAAAATTGATATTGAATACAAAAATTCAAATGCTAATTATCATGTAAAAGGAGACGAACCAATAGCAGATATTAAAATTGCACTTGACGAAGACGGTAAAAGTGTTGCAATTGGTCATGTAGAAAGCAGCTTAAAAAACATCCATTTTGTATCTGATGATGGTAAAGTAAAATTCAGCCAAAACAATGGTAACAATGTAGTTTTCATTTCAAAAGATGATGATAACGTACATGTTGACAAAAAAGTTATTGTAAAACAAAACGTTAAAACAACCACCAACGGAAAAAGTAATACTGTTATTGAAATTAAAACCGATGATGACAATGTTCAAGTTATAGAATTAAACGAAGACACAGATAACGAAGAAAATGTTTTTGTTGTTAAAAAAGATAAGGACAATGTTTGGGTAACAAAAGGTGTAAAAACTATTGTATTAACTGATGAAGATGGTAAAGATGTTGAAATTATAGCTTCTGAAAACGGAAACAATACTTTTGCTTATAGCAATGGCAATCCTTTATTTATTTTAGACGGAAAGGAAGTTTCAAGAAAGGAATTGAAAGACATTGATCCAAAAACAATAAAAGAGGTTGAAGTTCTTAAAGGCGAAAAAGCAGTAGAAAAATATGGAGACAAAGCCAAAGATGGTGTTGTCATTATCATTACAAAGAAAAACTAGACACCCTTATACAAACAAAAAAGCCCAAACTTAAGTTTGGGCTTTTTTGTTATTCCACTATAATTTTCTTGACAATTGTTAGTTCCTCTGAGACTATGTTAAGCAAATACATACCAGGAGAAACGTTAATATTCAAATATGAATTCCCTCCTGAAATATTTTCAGTATAAACCTTACGACCATCAACAGCAAACACCTCAACACTTGCAGGATTATTAATTCCTGAAATATGAACACCTCTGCTTGTTGGATTAGGATACACCTTTATTTGAGCAACATCTACATCGTCAATTCCAAGTTCTTGATTCCAAACTTGCCCTACCATATTTCCCCAAATGTATTCCACTAAATCTGGTTGATCTATAAATGGATTTCTATTAAATTGCCATTGATACACCACATTGTTTCTGTTCATTTCAAAATCGTCAGGCGGATCATTTCTATGCCAATCTAAAAGCGTAGCTAAGTCCCCAAATTGTCCTGTCAACCCTTCTGGAAAACCATTTACAATTTCTAAACCATTATATCTAACAGCCATGTAAAATACGCTTCTTGCAACATCTCCTTTAAAACCTCCTAAAGTTCCTGAAGGTCCATTATACTCTCCATAAAATTGGTTTCCTCTACTACTATTTTCTGGACCATCAACCGCTCGTAGTGCATGAGCATCAGAGTTTCCATGACGAAGAGAGTCTGCAGTGGTATTCCAAAATATATCAATTCCGTCACTAATTTCATCTTCTTCAATACTATCAAACCCTCCTCTAGACCTAGGAAAAGTATGCTCTCTATTCCAAGTTCCTACATTATTAGAAGTGGTTTGAAAATCTAATTTCGCTCTTCCTTGTTCCAAATACACTAACCAAACCTGGTTACTGTTTTCAGGGTTTTGGTCGGCTTCTTTTAAAATATCAATTACATCAGTATACGTTTGAGCTCTAACCACACCTTCTTCAGCAATAATATCTTGTAACGCTTGTCTTAACGCTGTATCAGACAACTCATCTAAACTATTGTAATATCCACTAGGCTGTGTACTTTCTACAACACCATAGGTTGGGTTTATTGGAGTCCCAAAAGGAGCAACAGTAAAATCATTATCAATAACTCTAATTTTTATAAAATTATTAAATGGAATATAAGGAGGCTCTAGACCTGAAAATCGAATTAAGAGTTCTTCATCACCTTCATCAATAGCATCGTCAATAATAGTTATCGAAGTGGTTACAGCGTTTTGTCCGTTTGGAATAGTAACAGTTGTGGTTCCTGTAAAATCTGAAGTATCAAAAGTTCCATTGTTTAAAGTAAAGTCAAACTGAAAATCTGCAGTAACGTTTTCTTGCGCTGTAAAAGTAATATCAAACGTGTCACCTTCACCATACTGCGTTAGCGCAGTTGAAATACTAATCGCATTAAACACAACTCCTCCACCTTCATTTAAAGCTCTTGGAGTTGGTGTTGTTGCTGTATACGAGCCATCGTCATTTCTTTGAATAGAATTTGTATTGTTTGATGCGCCTTCACTAATCTGTTCTGTTAAACCTAAAAGCGCCATTAAATTAGTATCGTCACTATCATTAGTATCATAAGCCAACGCATCAATTAAATTAGTTTGAGTTGCTAGAGTACCTTCAGGAAAATCGGTATCGTCTCCTAAATAAATCGCAACTGCATCAGCTCCATTTTGAATAACATTAGGTGAAATTAAGAACTGAGGAAAAGGAGTTACAGTACTACTACCTATTAACAATAAACCATTAACATCAGTAACTGCACCATCTAAATCAATAGTCATATAACTAGAATCTCCTCCAGAAGAAGAACCATTAAAAAACACCAAAACATAACCGTCTAAAGAAAAGTTTGGTGTATCAGACTTTAACTCAACAAACTCTTGGTCATCTATTCCTGGTGTATCACAGTCCAACTCATTAATCACAACTTGACTAAATAATGTTGTACATGCAAAAAAAAGTAAAATGACTGCTAGTAATTTTTTTTTCATATTAGGGAGTTTTTGCAAATGTACGCATCAATTTAACTAGAATACATTTTGGGGTTTACCAAATCATTAATTTTAACATAAAATGAGCTAAAAACTACATCTATCTTTATTGGTTCGTATTTATATTTTAACTAACTCAAAAAGATGAAAAGCTAAAAAAACAGCCTTTTTATAACCAAAATCCCCTTGGTTTTATTTTTCACCTTCAAAAAAGCCCTACAATTATTACAATTTAAAACAAAAAACTATTTAAAAATTACAATATAAAACTTCATTTAAGACAAGTCACATATAAATTGAAACACATATGATTTTTTTACTTATCAATTAGAAGTTAATTTCATCGATTTTCATTAAAACACTTGGAGGATAGATTTCTAAAAATATATATTGAAAACTCAATCGAAAAAACAAAGAATTTTTAACAACCAAAAACCAAGAAATTATGATGACAATTGCTAAAATTTTAATTGATATTATTTTCAGTTAAGTACAACCCTAACAAAAATATAAAACTTAGTTCTAGAATAAGTTTTACTATTTTTGCTAAATGAAAAAGCAAGTCTTCAAAACCTTGGCAACAGTTAACAAAGCTTTACTACCAAGCTTCACTAAGCGAAAACTCGACATTACCAAAGCAAGTAAACTCCAATTAGCAATTATTGCTTGGAGAGCTTATGTTACAAAAAATGCTTTGGATTAATTAAAAATACACTCTAAAAACTGCATTGGGAGTTATACCCAACGAGTGTTGAATAGATTGTGTTACCGAATTATTTTCCAAACTGTAAAACTTATTGATTTGGTTTTCTTTGTTGAGAACATTCCATACTGAAAGTCCTAAATGAGAATTTACTTTTTCAGAAATCTTCAAATTATATATAGCAGAAACATCTACTCTTAAATAGTCTTGTAGGTTACTGTTGTTTGATGCTTCGTAATTAATTTCACCATCACTTATTGGATTTAATACCATAGGATTTGTTGTTGGTTTACCTGAATGCCAATTTAAGCCTGCTGAAACCTTAAATCTATTTGAAGAGTACGTTGTGCCAAAAGTAATTGCATGCCTAATATTATAATTACTAGGAAAAACTGTTTCTTGTAAAGATTTGAATTCATAATTGTTATCCATAAAGGAGTAACTCAACCAAGCACTTACTTTATCAAATCCTTTTCTAAGTAAAACATCAAGACCTTTTACCTCATAGCTTCCTGAAGTCCTAGAAAGTTCATATTGATTTTGAAACCCTTGACTGCGTGAAGTTATTCCATCAACATTCTTATAATATCCTTCTAAACTTAATAACCATCCTTTTTTTGAAAAACTAACTCCTGTAGAAACTTGTTTACTTGTAATTACAGGAATATTGTCATCGTTAGAAAGTTGCCATCTACGTTTTTCAATTCCAAAAAAATCGTTCTGAACATTTATTACCTGAGACGTGTTTTGGTGTTTAAACTCTCCAAGAATTTCAAACGTAAAATCCTCAAGAAAACGCTGACTAAAACTGAGTCTTGGTTCCCAAATTGTTTTTTTAAACTTGTCAATATAATTAAACCTTACTCCTGCATTTATATTCGTATTTCTATTAGTTGAAGTATAACCAAATTGCGAAAACACACCGTGAGTTCTAACAACCTCTGAGACCAATAGTTTGTATAGCGGATTATCAACATCATCTAGATTAGTTACTTCAGTTTCTACAAAATGGTATCCGCTCAATAACTGCATTTTTGGGTTTAGCTTGTAATTTGAGATTAACTTTAAGCTCGTTTCAGACACCACGTTCTCTTGTAAATATCTTTGCGAATCTAGTATATTTACATTTACGGCTTTTAATTTGTAATCTGTTTCATAAATCTCAAGAGCGGTTTTAAGCTTAGTATTCCACTCTCTATCATATCGTATTGCACCAGCAATACTGTTTTGGGTTAAGCTACTTTCCCTTGAGTCTTCAACACCATTTACCATAGCATTTTCATTAAATAGCAACCTGTTTGATACTGTTATAAAATTGAGCCTTAGTTCATCTTTTTCACTTATTTTATAAATCCATCGAAGCGATGCGTCATAAAAGTCAAATTCTTTATCAGAATTAATAATATCTCCCATATTTGTTTCCACCTCAGTATTTTGAGAAATACGATCAAAAAACTCATTGTAAGTTGGTGTTTTCACAAAATCACTAATTGATTTTCTAGCAGCAAATTGAAAAGACGATTTTTTTCCTATTGGTACATCGGCAAATCCATTAACATCAGTAAGATTAGCTCCTAAGCTTCCTTTAAACTTTGTATTCAGTTCTTTTTCGGTTTTCATATCAATAGTACCCGAAACTCCATCGGTTAAAGCTACATCAGTTCCATTTTTAACCAAACTAACGCTTTGTGTAATTTGGGGGTTATACATAGAAATAAGCCCGAAAAAGTGACCAGATTGGTACATTTTTATATTATCCCAAAGCAACAAATTTTGGTCATGTGCTCCACCTCTAATACTTATATTTGATACTGTTTCATTAATACTCTGAATACCAGGAAACGCTTGTACTGACTGCAAAACATCAGTATCTATAACACCTGGTAAAATATCAAACTCGTTAAAGTTTATTTGATATGTTCCGTTGTTAAGTTTTTTAATACCATGAGTAATAAAGTTTGAAATAATTACTTCTGAAAGTGATTCAAAATTTGGGATTAACTCAACAGTTTCACAAGTATTGGAAAGAAACTCTTTAATTGGCTTTTGTAGTGTTTTATAACCCAGATACCTAACGGTTATAGTTTTTGCTTTTAAAGGTAGCTCCAACTCAAAAAAACCATTATTATCACTAACAGTTAAAACAGATTCGCTCTGTATTGTTGCATTACCTAAAGGCTGCCCTTCTTTGTTTTTTAAATATCCACAAATGATAATAGATTGTTTTGCCGTTACTAAAACAAACTGATTATTAGTAATTGAAAAGACTAATTGTGTATTATTCTCAAGGTATTGTAATGCTTCTTGTAAAGATACATTTTGAGGTGGTGGAGCAATAAAAATATTGTCCACTAAATCTTGGGCATAATTGAATTGTACGTTATAGCTCTGTTGTAAATTTTGAATTATTTGAGCAAGGGATTGTTGTTCTTTACTATCTTGAGCATTTATGGTAAGAACAGTAAAAAATAGAAACCAAAATAGTAAAAACCCTTTTTTAATTCTTCTTTGCATGAATTACAACAAGGTTATCAGAACTCAGTTCAAAGGTCATATCCATTGGTTGAGTAATGGATAATAATGCACTTTCTAAATCATTATGCATAAAGCCTCCTGTAAATATACGATTAACATTTACATCTTTAAACGTAACCTCAATATTATACTGTCTCTCTAACTCTGCCAAAACTTCTTTAAAAGGCACTGAAACAAACTCACTAATATTTTCTGTCCATTTTGGTTTTATTGAAGCAGTAGTCGTTTCAGTAAACATATTATTAAGGATTCTATAACTATCTCCTGCTTGTAAAAGTCTTGATATGGTATCTGAAACAACCTTAACTTTACCTTCAAAACAAACCACTTCAAAGTAGTTACTACGTTGTTTAACATTAAACTCTGTTCCAACAACAGTTACTAGTCCTTCTTGAGTTTTTACATCAAACTGACCTCCTTTTGAAACTTTAAAATAAGCTTCACCATCCAATTCAACCAACCTATTTTCCTTCCAATCTTTTTTATTGAATGAGATAGTCGAATACGCATTTAAACTAACCAAAGAAGCATCAGGCAATTCAATGGTAGTCTTTTCACTAGCTAATGTTTCTATTTGAGTATTTGGATTAAAAACAAATAGAAAATAAATACCGAAAGCAATGACTAATACACTAGCTATTCGCATTAAGTATTTTCTAGTATTAAGCTTGTAAACAGGTTTTTTATTTTGAACTTCTAAGGCTTTGGCTTTAAACATTTCAAAAGAATCTACTTTTGAAAAATTTGATGCTTTAAAAGCTTTTGCAGAAGTTATTATCTCGTTATAAAAATCAGCATCTTCTAATTTTGAAAAAGCTTCATGCTCTTCATCTGTCAGTTCATTTCTTAACCATTTATGCAATAGGTAGTCTTTATCCATTAACCATCATTTTATATATAACAACTTAACCTTAATTAATCCTGATTATTTAATTTTAAAATCGTCCAATCCTTCTTTCAATTTGTCAAATGCTGAATAAATTCTATACTCAACAACTTTTTTGGTAACGTCTAACATTTCAGCTATTTCAGCATGTTTTTTACCTTCAACTTTACTTAGCAAAAAAGCGACTCGTTGCTCTTCGGTTAAACTCTCCAGTACAGCTTGGTAACGCTCAAAATACTGTTCCTTCTCAAGTAAAAATTCGGGGGTTTCGTTTGTATATTTCTTAGGTGTTTCTTTTTCAAATTTCATCACCACTTTTTGATGCTTTATTTCATTCAACATCATGTTATTGGCAACAGTGAATAAAAAAGATTTTGCTTTACTTAATGTTACTTTTTTACAATTATCCCATAATTTCATAAAAGCATCTTGTGCTTTATCACTAGGGTTGTACTGAGCTCCATATTTATAATATAAAAAGTCGTTTAAGTCTTTTGAATACTTATTATAAACACGTTCAAAAACAGTTTCTTCGCAGATATTTTCTTTTAAATCTTTTGACAATTTGAGCACTTTAATTGCCTAAATGTATATAAATATTTTTTAAAGTGTTCAGGAGTTTTTAAAACTGAGTTGTTTAATAATAAACATTGCTTATAAAATGAAATTACAATTAAAAACCTTTTTTCTACCACTACTAGCTTTAGCTATTTTAGCTACATCATGCCGAAAAGAAGAAGTAGTATTTGAGCAAGCTCCAGAAGAAGAAACTCTAGTAGCCGGATCAGTCGTTGCCAATTTAATGCAACGCACTGCTATGAATGATGGCTCTAATGATAATATTATTGATAACGCCAATTGTTTTAATGTTGAACTTCCTGTAACGGTTATTGCCAATGGACAAGAACTTGTAATTAACACTACTGATGATTATGAAGCTATAGAAATCATTTTTGATGATAGCGACGATGATAATGACACTCTTGAAATCATTTTTCCTATTACAATCATTTTTTCTGACTTTAGTCAAACTACAATAAACAACATAAGTGAACTACAAAACTTTGCAAATGACTGTAATGGTGAAAACCAATATGACGATGACATTGAATGTTTAGATTTTCAATACCCTATTACAGCTTCTTTTTTTAATACAAACAATGAAATTATAAACACTGTTACTTTCACGAATGACTTCATGTTGTTTGATTTTATTGATGAAATAGATGAAGATGATTTAATTACTATTGGGTTTCCTATCACTGTTGTTTTACAGGACAACACAGAGATTACGATTAGCAATTTTACTGAACTTGAAACAACAATAAACGCTTATGCTGAAAGTTGCGATGAAGATGATGACAATGATTACAATGATGACGATTGCGACAATTGTTCTCCTGTTGAATTAGTGAATATACTTACAAGTTGCAATAGTTGGATTGTTGATAAACTAGAACGAAATGATAATGATTATGACGATTTATATGATGGTTATACATTTCAGTTTTATGAAGAAGGCACTGTTTATGCTTATTATTTAGGAACTACATACAACGGAACATGGTCAACTAACGGTAGTGAAAACGATATAACAGTAACAATAAACATTACAGGTTTACCATATTGTAATAACGATTGGGTTTTACATGAAATTCAACAATATTCTGGGGAAACCAAAGTAGATCTTAGAGTTGGTGGCGAAGATAGATTGAGGTACGAGAGTACTTGTAATTAAAAATACACTTAGTAATTGTGTTAGCCAAAGGAAAAGATTAATTGAAAAAGAAAAGTTCCACTATTATTTGTTTTTCCTAAAAGCACAACTAAGTTCTTAGATTGATGTTTAAACTGCTTCAACAATGTTGGAGCAGTTTATAAAAAAGCAAAGTCTAGGTTTTAAGCTAATGAGACAACATGAAAAAATGGATCGCCATAGTAATACTCATCATTATTGCTCTTATAGCATATAATTACATCTATCAAGACCATAGAGATATTGGAAATGAAGAAGCTGAATTTGTATTTAAAGCTTCAAATTTTTCAGCCGAATTTTCTATAAACCCCAAAGCATCTGAAAGTAAATACCTAAACAAAACCATTGAAGTGGATGGAACTGTAACTGATTCTGACAAGAACAGCATCACATTAAACAACAATATTTTTTGTCAATTCAATACATCTCTAGACAACATCGAACGAGATAAAAACATAAAAATAAAAGGACGTGTTATAGGCTATGACGATTTACTAAACGAAATCAAATTAGACCAATGTATAATTATTAATTAACCAAAAATAAATTCAAATGAAAAACAATTACACACTCAAAACAATTATTGCCCTAATGTTCTTTACCGCATTTTGTTTTAATACAAATGCTCAAGTGAGGTTAACAGTTGTTAATCCATCAACAGGAGAAGTTACTATGCACAATTATGGAGGAACTACAGTAGACATTAGTAATTACCAATTATGTAATTTCCCAAGTTACAACCAATTAAGCTCTTTAACAGTTACTCAAGGCTCATTAAACTTAGCAGCTGGTGCTGATGTAACCGTAATAACCACAGTAATCAGTAATCCTAATGATGCAGAGTTAGGTTTATACAATTCTGCTAGTTTTGCATCATCCGTTGCTATGCAAGACTATATGCAATGGGGTTCTGCTGGACATCAACGAGAAGTCGTTGCGGTAAATAAAGGAATTTGGACAGCAGGAACTTTTGTTAATGTTGCGCCTCCATTTGAATATACTGGAAATGGTGGGCAAAATGGAGCTCCTTTTTGGGATACTTTATTAGGACTAGAGGATTTTGAAAACATTTCAAGCTTTAGTCTAACACCAAATCCAACAAACACTGTTTTAAACCTTAATTTTTCTCAAAGTGCTTTTTCAGGAGAAGTCGCAATTTACAACCTTTTAGGTAAGCAGGTAAACTCAAAAAACATAAACAATACAAACCTAGCAACATTTGATGTCTCTTCATTAAATAGTGGTATGTATATTATTACAGTTACTTCTGAAAGCAATAAAGAGAGTAAACGTTTCATTAAAAATTAAAAAAGTGCTCCATAGAACTCTTTTAATAGTATTATTCCCATTTCTTGCATTTTCTCAAGATAGTTTGCTAGACGAAATCGATACAGACTCTTTAGAAAATCAAAAAACTATAGCGGTTTTTAAAGGACTCAAAATTGTAAATTTTGAGTCCACAAAACTGGTAGCCAAAAACGAATTCACTTTTGTAGTTGCTCACAGATTTGGAAGTATAGAAAATGGTTTTGACACCTTTTTTGGTCTTGATGATGCTGTCACTAGATTGAATTTTATTTATGGAATTTCAGATGCATTTAACATTAGTGTTTCTCGTAGTTCTTATCAAAAAATTTATGAAAGCGCAATTAAATATCGCTTAGTATCACAACACGACAATGGATTTCCTTTTACTATCGTTGGTTATAATTCTATTCTTGTAAATACCGCTTTAGAAAAGAACAATTTACCTAAGTTAGAGTTCAAACATCGTCTAGGTTATACAGTACAATTATTAGCTTCAAGGAAAATAAACCATAATCTTTCATTAGAGATTGCTCCTACTTTTTTCCATGACAATTTTGTACAATTTGATGAGCAAGACAATTCACAATTTGCTATAGGTTTTGGTGGTCGTTATAAACTTGCAAGCAGGTGGTCTTTAAATGTAGATTATGGTTGGCACCTCAACAGAGCTTCAAATTCTCCTTTTAAGAATCCGCTTTCAATAGGTGTTGATTTAGAAACAGGTGGACATGTGTTTCAAATGCATTTTACCAATGCACAACCAATGAACACTAATGGGTTTTTAGGACAAAGTACAGGCGATTGGAGTGATGGTAATATTTATTTCGGATTTAATTTAAGTAGAGTTTTTTAAGAATTTAAAATGAAAAATTTAACACTAATTATAAGCTGTCTTTTTATAGTCGCTAATAGCTGTACCAACGCTAGTGAAGAAGATTTAATTGATGCTACTCCAATAATAGAGGATATTACCTACTTACATGATGTTAAACCAATAATTGATAACAACTGCATTTCGTGCCACAACAACCCTCCTGTTAATGGCGCTCAAATGTCTTTATTAACCTATCAAGATGTAAAAAATGCGGTTGAAAACAGAGGTTTAATTAGTAGAATTTCATCTGAAGACACTGGATTTTTAATGCCTTTTGGTGGCCCTAGATTACCTCAAAACCTAATAGACATTGTTATACAATGGGAAACCGATGGACTCTTAGAAGAATAAACGTTATGAAAAAAACACTATTAATAATACTGCTTATTAGCTTTCAAAGTTTTTCCCAAGGTAAGTTTTTGACTAAAACAGGTATCCTAAACTTTGAAGCTTCAGTTCCTTCATTTGAAGAAGTTGCAGCAACCAATAACTCAGTAACAGCAATACTTAATACAGAAAATGGTGAGTTTGCAGCTTTAGCTCTAGTAAAAGGATTTAGGTTTCAAAACGCATTAATGGAAGAGCATTTCAATGAAAATTATGCTGAATCCTCAAAATTTCCAAAGGCAACATTTAAAGGTAATTTAGTAGATTTTTCTCTTTCAGAAATTGAAACCGAAATGCAAATTAAAATTGAAGGCGAATTAAGCTTTCATGGAGAAACCAAAAAAATTGAAAATATTTCAGCAACAATTCAAAAAAAAGGAAGCACAATTACTTTAAAAGGAAACTTTAAAGTTTTAGCTTCAGATTTTAACATAAAAATCCCCAAAATAGTTAAGAACAAACTGTCCAATGAAGTCCTTGTAAGCTTTGATTTAAAACTTATTCAGAACTAAAAACTCGCTTCTATTAGTACTGGTAAATGATCTGAAGGGTATTGCATATTCCAATTATCACTCAACACTGCATATTTGTTTATTTTAACGTCAAATGAAACGAAAACATAATCGATTCTTCGCATTACAGGTTGGTCAAAATGAAATCCATTAAATGTTCCCTCTGGACCAAAATCTAATTCTGAAACTATTTTAGAATCTTTTAAAGTTTGCGTAATATAATCAACACTTTCGTGATTAGGCTCCATATTAAAATCGCCAGTTAAAAACACAGGGTGATTTTCTGTATTTAAGCTTTTAATTTTATCTAAAATTAAAACAGCGCTTTTTGAACGTGCTTCCTTACCTACATGATCAAAATGCGTATTAAATACCCAAAATTTCTTCATGGTAGTTTTATGCTGAAACAAGGCATAGGTACATACACGATTACAAACTGCATCCCAACCCATTCCTACTCTATCTGGTGTTTGCGACAACCAAAAAGTTGAAGATTCTAAAACTTCTAAGTCATCCTTCCTATAAAATATTGCTGAATATTCACCTTCATCTTTACCATCATCACGACCAACACCCACAAAACTATAATTGGTCAATAAAGCATCTAAATCCTTCATTTGATTTGGCATTGCTTCTTGTACACCTAAAACATCTGGTTCATAAAACTTGATTTGATTCATCATAAAAGGCTTTCGGTTAGTCCAACTATTTTTACCTTCTTTCGGGTAATCTAACTTTATGTTGTAGCTCATAATTTTCAGCTCTTGAGATGTAGCCGAAAATGAAATTATTATAGCTATAATGGTAAAAAAACGCTTCATAATCATGAAATAAAAATCTTTATATATGTTTAAATCTATGCATAAATAGTTTAGTAAAAAAGCCTCTTTAAATGTATTTGATGTAAACATTTAAAGAGGCTTTTTTCATTGTATAAACTTATGAGTTTATTGTGGAGATATTCTTAAAGCATTAATATAATAAAACTGGTTTCCGTTATTATTAGAATCTCCAGCTGCAACCTTTAAGATAATTTTACCGTTAGCATCAGCTTGTACATTCGATATACAAACTGTATTTGTTGCATTATTTGCAGCGTCTAAGTTTGCTGATTGCTCGTTAGCTCCAACAAGAGTATATTTAGTATCTCTATTATCGCTTACATTATTTCTTGAAGCAAAGAAGCAAAATTCATAAGTATCATTTGATTCAAAACCTGAAAACTCAATAATACTCTCTTCAATTGGGTCATTTGATCCCCAAGCTAAAGCATGAGAATAAAAATTAGATTTTGATACTGAATCGTCCATATTTAAATCAGTAGTTGTAGATCCTGCTCCTGAAGTATTATTAACACCTCTAAATCTAGAAGTTGTAGCAGCCTCAATTCCTGTAAACTGTCCATTAGTGTAAATCATATTTGGTATTGCAACACCTTCTAAAAAGCCTGTATAAGCATTCCATCCATCAGGGTTATCACTAGTAGAAAAGTTAATGAATACTGGTTGAGTTAAAATACCATTTCCACCTGGATCCTGATAATCAGTCAACTCAGTAATTTCATTAGGCGTCAACACTGCTTCGTGTGCTGCTTGTTGAGCCAATTCTATATACAAAGGCAACATACCATCTGGAGAATATGAATTCCCTATAACCGACTCACCAAATAGGGTTTCATACCAAGTACAAGAAGCAATATATTTACCAAAATCGTTTAAGTGATAACCATCGCTTGTAAATCCGTCTCCTAAAAAGCTTGTTCTTGCATTTTGAATTGCAGTTCCAGCAGGTACAACCATTTCTACAGGAATTAAATTTTCGGCTAAAATGTAAGCATCTATAATTCCGTTAAACATTGTCATTTGGTCATTGTTATAGTTTGCAAAACCAGAATGCGTTGAATTTTGTGCATAAGCCCAAGTTTTATGTAAGATATACTTAGTACATGGGTTACTATTATGACTTCTTACAGCATTATAAACAATTGGAAGTGGGTTTATGAAGGTTTCAAAAAGTCCTGACTCATAACTTGCTTGCTGAAAACTAATATAGTCCCAGTTCTCGTCAGCTACAGCCTCAGAAATAGAAACTCCAGAAGTTACTGTACGAGTTCCATCTAGGTCAATTTTTCTGTAACTATAACTATTTGAATCAGATGATGCGTTTGTAGCATGAGTATCTAAGTTTGCACCACCAATATACATGTTCCCTACAATTACTTGCTTACCTTGAGCATTAGCTAATCCCCAAAAATGCGATTCTAACGCGTCTTCAGAAAAACTATTACCAATAGCTAAGATTTTTAAAATTCCATCATTTTCATCGTCAATAACCACTTGAGTAGATGAAGAAACTTGACCATCATCTGAGTTTAAGCTCAATGTCACAGTTCCTTCTGCAAGTGTTTGAATAGTTATTGCAAACGTTAATGGGTCAACAGTAAAATCAACTAAATTAGAAGGTTCAGCTGACCAAGTGTAGCTTCTTGATGGAAAAATAACATTATTAAATTCTGGGACAATTGTATATTGACAACTTGTCGCTAAAGTTAAGTCTCCTTCAAGTAATGCTTCAGTTTCTAAATTTGATGTTGTATAATCGTCAGATGTTCTACTACACGAATAAAAATTGATAACTAAGAATGCACAAAGACAAAAATGTGCCAACTTAATTAATTTGCTGGTTGTGAGATTTTTCATATTTATAATTATTAAGTTAATATTCAGTTTTAAAATAAATTTATTATTGTCTATAAAATTAAATTTGATTCATTTTTTACTCTACAAAAATAGTTTCAGTTTGTTCAGAAATTCCGTTTTCATTATATGCTTCAATGGTAAAATAATACGGCGTATCTCTATCTAAGCAGCGCATAAAATGCGTGTTGGTATCATATACTTGCCAAGATTGATACAATTTATCTGGTGCAATCCCCCAACGTATGTTATAGCCTTGAGCGCCTTCAACTTTATTCCAAGAAAATGAAATGTCTCTACGGTCTTTTTCGCGATTAATTTTGAAATTTGACACCTTGTTTGGTGCTTCACCTAAGCCTAAACCAAAAACTCTAACCTCTGACATCGCGAAGTTGTTTCCTGGCACTTTGATGTTATTATATCTAACGTATTTTGCTTTCACAGGTTCATCTAAAACTAGGTAAGCGTTTGGTGCATCAATATCAGATTTACTTCTGTCTACAACGGTTTTCCAGTTTTTTCCATCTTCTGAAGTTTCAATAGTAAATTGATGTTTTAATCCTTCAACACGTGTGTAAATTCCAGAGTCATGATCGTGATAATTTAACTGAATAGCGTGTACGGTTCCTTCATTTAACAATTCTATTGTAATCCATTGCTTATCATCATTAGCTTCGGCAACCCAAAATGTTTTTGGGTTTTCGTCGGTTAAAACTTTAGAAGTTATTTTCCCTTCAGCATTGGTTTCTGTTGGGATTTCTTTGACTTCAACTTCATCATCATTAGACGTAAATTTCATTATTTGTTGAAGCGAAGACGATACAGTTACATTGCCTTTATACGATAATAACATCCAACCATTATGTTGTCCGGCTTTTGTTGGATGGTTGGCGCCATAACGTGGATAATCGCCATAAGAGGTATTGCTGTACATTAAACCATCTTCGTCAAAATAGGTAGGGAACATGCATAAACGACGTTCCCACTGCGCGTTAGATGCCAACGCCATCGTCGCAAAATGCCAGTATTGACCGTTTGTTTGCTTTACTGTAATACCGTGTCCTGCACCATTGGTAAATCCGCCAGGTTTAAAACTCATCGGATTATTTTTCATATACGTGAAAGGTCCAAGTGGCGAATCGCCAACATACACACCATCTGCATAGACATTAAATTGTGTACCTGGTGCTGCGTATTGTAAATAGTATTTTCCGTTGTGCTTGGTCATTGAAGCACCTTCCATATATCCTTCTTTTAAGGTTGGATGAAAGTTGTTTTCGCCAAAACGTTCCCAACCGTGCTTTTCTTCATCTAAATTAATTAGCTCTTTTCTAACGCCAGTTTCTAAAAAGCGGTCGTCTTTATTCAGCATTTTTACACGAATAGGATGCACGTTAGAACTTCCCCAATAGAGATACGACTTGCCATCATCGTCAATAAATAATTCTGAATCTTGAATGTTATTTGAAATGGAAGCGGTTGGTGTCCATAATCCTTTTTTAGGATTGTCGGTATATAAAATACTTCCGTAACCAGCAGGATCGCCAGCAAAATAAACTAGCGAATCTTTATAATTGAAAGCTGTTGGCGCGTTGCTGCCTTCAAAAAACCACTGCTGTGGTTTGATAAATTTCCAGTTGACTAAATCTGTGGAATGCCAATACCCAAAAGACCGTGTGACGAACATATAATATTTACCTTTAAACTCTATAACCGCTGGATCTGCACCAGAACGATAGGATTGATTTCTGGCAGAATTGTAAACCATATAGGTATAATCAATATCTAGCGGATTGATGTAAGTTTGCGTGGTATCTATTATTGTTACTTCAGCTTTATCATCCTCTGAAACAATAGTATTTTCTTGTTTTTGTTTACAAGATACCATTGCTGTAATTACGAATGCGAGTTGTATAGTGTATCTTAATTTCATTTTAATGATGATGATATTTTGATCCAGTGTTACCTCTTAATCTATCAAATTGCTTGTAAGCATTATCTACACGTTGCTTTGGCGCTTTTTCAAATTCTTTTTCGGTAACTTTATATTGTTGTTGTAATTCGGCTAAACGTGTTTTTAGTTTTGTTTCAATCTCGTCGTAATTTTCGTCATCGATAAGGTTAGTTAACTCTTTTGGGTCGGTTTGTAAATCATATAATTCCCACTCATCAATATCGTCATACACGTGAATTAATTTATAACGATTGGTACGAACACCATACATTTTTTTAACCATATGGAATGCTGGATAATCGTAATAATGGTAGTAAACCGCATCTCTAAAATCTTCATTATTTTCAGTACCATCTAATAAACCTGCAAAGGATTTTCCTTGCATATCATTAGGAATATCAACATCTGCAAAATCTAAAAAGGTTTCAGCAAAGTCTAGGTTTTGCGTTAAACCTTCAACAACAGTTCCTGGTTTAATTTTTTCAGGATATTGGATTAATAATGGCATTTTTAAAGATTCTTCATACATAAAACGCTTATCAAACCATCCTTTTTCGCCTAAATAAAAACCTTGGTCAGACGTGTACACAACAATGGTATTTTCGGTTAAACCGTTAGCATCTAAATAATCTAATATCTTCCCGATACCTTCATCTACAGAAGCTATCGTTGATAAATATTCTTGCAGATAACGTTGTCCTTTCCATTCGGCTAGTGCTTTGCTTGATAAGTTAGCATCGTGAAAAGCATCATTTTTTGGTTGATAGGCTTTATCCCAAGCAGCACGTTGCTCTGGTGTCATTCGTTCAAAATCGGTTTTCCAAGGATTCCAAGCCAATTCTGGACTGCCTTTTTTCTTGGTCATTTTAAGGTCGTGACCTTCGTACATATCACGATAAATTGTCTGTAACTGCTCTTTTGATGCAGTTGAATTTTCGTGCTTTGTAAAATACGTATCAGGTAACGGAAATTGAACCGAATCGTACTTATTAACGTGACGTAAGGCTGGCATCCAATTACGATGTGGCGCTTTGTGATGCACCATTAAAAAGAAAGGTTGGTTGCTGTTTTTCTTTTCATCGATGTAATCAATCGCGTAATCTGTAATTAAGTCGGTTGCATAACCTTTAACCACAGTTGTATCTGGTAACTTGGTTGTCCAATGCGCAGTAGTATCAATATGTTTTTTGTTGATGTGAATCGTATCTTGAATCTTAATAAACTGAGGATTGTAATAATTACCTTGGTCGTTTAAAATATTCCAGTGGTCAAAACCTTCAGGATAACCGTGTAAATGCCATTTACCGACAATTGCAGTATTGTAACCTGACTCTTTCAATAATTTTGGAAGCGTTTGTTGTGAACCATCAAAACGGTCGCCATTCATTCTAAATCCATTAACGTGACTATGTTTTCCTGTTAACACTACAGCACGACTTGGTCCGCAAATGGAATTGGTACAAAAGTTATTTTTGAAAATCGCACCGTTTTTTGCCAATCTATCAATGTTTGGTGTTGGTGCCAGTTGACCAATAGGATGACCATACGCGCTTATGGCTTGCGCTGCGTGGTCGTCTGCCATTATGTAGATGATGTTTGGTCGTTTTGAGTTATCAGTTACATCGGTGTTGACAGCTTCTGACTTGTTTTCTTTGCAAGACTGAAGCACTAATAATGAAATTAATATGAAAGGAATGTATCGCACTACTTTTTAGTTTTTATGATTTTTGTTTGAACAACCTCATCGTTAATTACAGTGCGCTCAAAAAAGTTGAACACTATATCTAATTCTTCATAAGGAATTCTTGAAATTTCGTGACGTGCTTCTTTGACAATATTGAAATAGAAAGACGTTTCAAATTCCTCTAATTTATCAGCAATAATTTTAGAACCATCTAGCATTATATAACCGTCTTTTGTTGGTGCGCAATAATGGTGTGGCGCATTTCCGTAAGGTACCAGTTGGTCTTTTGTACCGTGATACAACACAGTTGGTACAGCATTTTCTGGCGTCATATAACTTGCATCTACAATAGCACCAGCGCAAGAAAAAGCACCAGCAAATTTTACATTGCTATACGCTTCGGCATTATCTACAAAATACTCGCGCATAAAAACTGCATTTAGGATACCTTCAGCACCAGCACTACTTCCACCAGCAATGATTTTTGTAGTATCGATTTGAAGCTCGTTAGCGTGTTCAACCACATATTTTGCAGCATCCATATAATCGATAGCAGCTTGTTTAAAGGTCTCAAGCTTTTCGTCCTTACTACAATCGCAACCAAAACCTGTTTTTGTACCTTTTCTTAGCAAACGGTACGAAATGGAAATACCAATATAATTCTGCTCTTTCGCTGCATATTTTACTAAATTTTCATCGTCTATATAATCTCTATGGCCAACTGCAAATCCGCCACCGTGCATCCAAAGCAATACAGGTAACGTGTCTGTTTTTTTGATGTTTTCTGGCGTGTAAACATCTAGCTTTAATGTGTCTGTTCCTTTGATGGAATACGTGTAAGTCGCTTTGTTTTGTGCCGAAAGTGTTAACACAAAAAAGAATATAAATACGTTTATTACTAATTTCATTTAGTCTAGTTTTTCAATTAAAATGCCGCTAATTACAGGTAACCCTTCAATAGCGTTGAGTTTTAAAGTTAGTCCTTTTTTTGTTTGAATATTTGCCTGTAACGTTACACCATATTTTTCTGGATAGGCTTGGGCTAAATTCAATTGCTTTTCGATTAGTATATCGTTAATATACACATCAAAAATGCGTTGTGTTTTATTACTTTCTGATGTTTCTTCTGAGAGGTTATAAATGTTTTCAGTTGGCTTAATTTGTGGTTCTACGAAGTATAATTTAATGTTGTAATTGCCTTCAGGAACGTCCAGTTGATATTCTGTGCAACCTTCTAATAAGTTTTGAAATAATGGCTCTGCACCTGTGTTTTTAATATTATGTGGCAAACCTTGATTTTTATCTTTGGTCATCCCATAAGCTGAACCATCTTTATATCCAAACCATCCTTTTTTATATTCTTGGTCTGGTACAAATGTGATGTTTTGTGCTTCATCATAAAAGTTAAAATGCGCACCTAAATTGATGCCAAAGCGTTTGAAATTTTTAAAATCAAAAGCTTCAATACGATTGACTTGCATTGTTTTTTCTTCAGAAAAATTTTCAGTTGAAACTCTAATAGAATTATTACCATTTTGGAAAGGCACATCAATAGAAACAACACCGTTTTTCACTTTAAAATCACATAAACTTTTACCATTCAAACTGACATTAACGTCATTTTGATTAGAATATATTTGAATAGGAAATAGTTCCTCTTCAAACAAAGTTATTCCTTCTAAATAATCTGTTGCGATATGTATGAATGGTTTTTTATCGTCTAAAACCGATTTGTACCAATAGTAAATGTCTTTTGGTGTTCGGTCGTATTGCACCAGTCCTTTTTGGTTAACGTGCGGAATAGCATCGCCACGAAATTCTGAACCAAAATCGGCAAAATTCCAAGCTGTCATTCCTGTCATAAACGGTCTTTCTGTAATCTGTTTGTAATACGATTGATGCAGTTTTGCTTGATAATTGGTAGAAAAATCGAATTTTTTAGGTGTTTTGGTAAAAATTCTAACATCTGCACCAGGACCATATTCCGACAACAATAACGAGCGTTTTGGAAAACGTTGATGTTGCTGGTCTAAGAATTTACCTAAATCTTCAATTTGTGCATCGTACCAACCAAAGTACAGATTCCAACCAAATAACATTGGTAAGTCTGCGATACCAGTGTCGTTATAAACTTCGTTTAAATGACCAGCCATAACTGTAATATGGTTTGGCGCCAATTTTCGAGTTAAATCTTCTAGCTGGTTAGCGAGTTTTAAAGTCGTTGTTTTTAGAGCTTCTTTTTCTTTATCCGATGATTTTTTATCAAATGCCAATCGCAGAAAAATTTCATTCATATACCCAAACATTACTACACTTGGGTAATTGTAATATTGTTTGATGTGCTCGTTTTGCATTGTATGTGATACCTCAAAAAAGGTTTCAGAATCGGTCACTTTATTTACTATCGGTATTTCTGTCCATACCAAAATACCAAGTTCATCACAAAGTTTATATAGTTCTCTAGAATGCGGATAATGTGCAAAACGTATCACATTTGCACCCATATTTTTAATAAGATGAATATCTTGTTTTTGTAGCTCAATTGGTACTGCATTGCCATAACCTTTATAATCTTGATGGCGATTTACGCCAATTAATTTTATTGGTTTGCCATTTAGAAAAAAACCTTTTTCAGGATCTACAGTTGCCCAACGAAAGCCTAAATTAGATTGTTTTTGGTCTAAAACCGTTCCGTTTTTATCACTTAAGGTTAGTTGTAGTTTGTATAAATACGGATTGTCTGGCGACCATAATTTGGGGTTTTTAATTTCAGGAAACTTGACCTTAACGGTTTCAGTTTTATTGGATTTTAAAGTTAATCCTTGATGTTCTTCTCTAATACGTTTTCCTTCGGCATCAAAAATTTCAAGATATAAATGTGCATCGGTTTTGGTTTCAAAGTTATCTATCAATATATCAACTTTTACACCAGCTCTGTCGTTGGAAACGCTGTAATAATTGACATAAAAACCATCGGATGTAAAATCCTTTAAACTAAAATGCTGTTTTGGGACTTTTATCAATTCCACATCACGATAGATACCACCATAGAATGTAAAATCTGCATCAAGAGGTGGAATGTTGTCGTTGTGAGAATTATCGACTTCAACTTCAATTAAATTATAAGCATCAAAGTTTAAAAGCGACGTAATTTCAACATTAAAGGCTGTGTAACCACCTTTGTGATTGGTGGCTTTTTTTCCATTAATAAAAACGGTTGCTTCTTGATTTACAGCATTAAATTTTAAATAAAATATCTGGTCTTTATCTTGAGAAGACACATAGATTTGCTTCTTGTAATAGCCTAAACCACGACGGTAACCAGATTCATCGTCAAAAGCATCTTTATCATTCCAAGTATGTGGAATGTTGACGGTCTGCCATTGGGTTTTATTTTCAGAATACTGCCAACCCGAATTGATGGTTTTTGATAAAGAAAAACACAAAAAAGGGAAAGCCACACATAATATGAGAGAAAGGGGAAGCGTCTTATATTTAATGTGTGGCATCATAGTTAGCTATTAGTCTAAAAGTTTGAATGAATTTTCAAGTGCGACATCAGAGTTTGTTCCGATAGCTACTTGGAATTCACCAGATTCTGCAACAAAATCTAAATTAGAGTTGTAGAATTTTAAGTCTTCAACCGAAATTTTAAACGTTACTGTTACAGTTTCTCCCTTTTTAATGAATACTTTTTGGAAGCCTTTAAGCTCTTTTACTGGTCTTGTTACACTACCAACTAGGTCTTTTATGTATAACTGTGCTACTTCTTTTCCGTCGTAATCACCAGTATTTGTAATATCTACCGAAACATTAATTGTATCGTTTTGAGACATTGATGTTTTATCTAGTTTAAGCTCGCTATACTCAAAAGTGGTGTAGCTTAATCCGTAACCAAAAGGATATAAAGGTTCGTTACGAACATCTAAATAATTGGTTTTGAATTTTTCAAAATGACCTTCGTCGTTTCCTAATGGACGACCTGTATTTTTGTGATTGTAGAATAACGGAACTTGACCAACATTTCTTGGGAATGTTGCCGTTAATTTTCCTGAAGGGTTAACATCACCAAACAACACATCTGAAATGGATAAACCAGCTTCACTACCAGGAAACCAAACATTAAGGATTGCCGGAACGGTTTCACTCTCTTCAACTAACGTTAAAGGTCTACCTGTAAACAGTACTAAAACAACCGGTTTTCCTGTTTTTAATAAGGCTTGTAATAAATCTTTTTGTACTTGCGGAATGCCTAAATCTGTACGACTACTACTTTCGCCACTAAACTCAGCAGACTCACCAATAGTAGCTACAATAACATCAGATTTTTTAGCGATTGCTAAAGCCTCATCAAGCATTTGCTGATCGGTTCTTCCATCTCTTGGGATATCTTTACCGAACATTGTAGCGCGCTTTTCTAAGTCTAAATCATAATCTACGTTACTTCCTTTGGCATATAACAAATTAGCATCGTTACCAACGGTTTGTTGTAAACCGTCCCAAACTGAAATAGAACTTTTATGATCTGTAGATACAGACCAAGTCCCAGCCATATTACTATTAGCTTTAGCTAACGGACCAATAACAGCTATAGTACCAGATTTTTTTAATGGTAAAAGCTGATTATCATTTTTTAATAATACTGAAGATTCTGCACCAACAAGACGTGCATAATCTCTATTTTCTTGTGTGTAGGTTTCATTTTTAGCACGTTCTTCACTACAATATTTGTAAGGATCGTCAAATAAACCCAATTGATATTTTGCGGTTAACACACGTGCAACAGCAGTATCAATATCTTCCACAGAAATTCTACCTTGGTCTAAAGCACCTTTTAATGCGTGTGTAAAAGAGGCTTTAATATTTGGCGAATCACCAGCCATATCCATATCTAACCCAGCTTTTAATGCTAGCGAGGTTACATCGTATTCGTCACCCATTCCGTGTGCACGCATTTCGTAAATGCCTGTATAATCAGACACTACAAAACCATCAAATCCCCAATCATCACGAAGTAAATCGGTTAATAACCATTTGTTTCCAGTTGCAGGAACACCATCAATCTCGTTAAACGATGCCATTACAGAGCCAACACCTTCGTCTACAGCAGCTTTGTAAGGCGCTAAATATTCGTTATACATACGAATACGACTCATATCTACAGTATTATAATCTCTACCTGCTTCTGGCGCACCATATAATGCAAAGTGTTTTACACAAGACATTAAGGTATTATTTGCAGCCATATCATCTTGCTGATAACCACGAACCATAGCGCGAGCTATAGCACTACCTAAAAAAGGATCTTCACCATTTCCTTCGGAAACGCGTCCCCAACGTGGATCGCGAGAAATGTCTACCATTGGTGAAAAGGTCCAGTTAATACCGTTTGCACTTGCTTCATTAGCTGCAATTTGTGCTGTTTTTTCAATCATTTCCATATCCCAAGAGGCAGATAAACCTAAAGGAATTGGGAATGTGGTTTTAAAACCGTGAATTACATCCATTCCGAAAATAAGAGGAATACCTAATCGGCTTTTTTCAACTGCTATTTTCTGAACTTCGTAAATATTTTTTGGATCTTTAATATTAAAAAGACCACCAATTTTTCCGTCTTCAATCTTTTTTACAACATCAGTACTTTTTGAAGAACCTGTTGTAATTGGGCCTGTAGCAGGAAGATTTAACTGACCAATTTTTTCATCTAAAGTCATTAATCCGATAATGGAATCTACTTTAGCTTGATAAGGATTGTCAGTATTTTTCGATTTTATTTTATTGCTATTGGTGTTGCACGATACAGCGGTTAGTAAACCAAAACCAATTGCAAGGGATTTTATGTTAGTAAGTTTAAGCGTTGTCATTATTATTTTTTTGATTTAGAGAAAAGCCATGTTAATAATCCAGGTTCTGCAAAAGCAGGATCCCAACTATTGTGGTTTGCATCTGAGTATAAAGTGAAATTTGGTTTTCCGCCATTTTCTAGAATAGCATTAACCATTTTCATTGAGCCTTTTGGGTCTATAACATCATCGTTTGCACCGTGAAACACCCATAATTCCACCTTAGTAGCGTAATTTTTAGTTAGTTCAGCATTACCGTCACCGCAAATGGCAAAAGCAGCAGCAAACATATCTGGTTGTCTTGATAGAATTTCGAATGTTCCCATGCCTCCCATAGACAATCCACCAACATAAACTTTGTCTGTATTTACATAGTCTTTGCTGGTAACGTCTTGCATTAAATCTATAACCAATTGCATTGGTGTTGTCGCTTCTTTATCTTTAGGAAAGATTAACTTTCTTGGAAAAGATGATCGGTCTACATCCGCATTAGACCAAAAACTTTCTTTAGGACACTGAGGAAAAATTACTATTGCAGGAAATGCACCACGATTGGTTTTGTCCGCAAATAATTTGCTTCCGTGTGCTAGTTGTCTTTGGTTATCATCACCACGTTCACCTGCACCATGAAGAAATAATACCACAGGATATTGTTTTTCTTCTGAAAAATTTTCGGGATACATAATACGGTACTTAAGCGTATCTCCATCTTTTATATGTTTCCTCTCTTTAAATACATCTTTTTGCGCAAATGCTAGTGAAGTAATTAGTAGCAGACAAAAAGTAATTTGTGTTTTAATGTGTTTCATTTTAGTTGGTTTAATAGGTGAATCCTAGTGTATCTAATCCGTTTTGTACGTCTTCGTTTTGCATAAATAAATTCCATAGCAACCCAGTACGATAATTTTCTATCATAATAATTTGTGGACCTTGATCAATTGCCAAATAGCGCTCAGTCACCCAATTATATTGTGGATTAAAAGCATCATAAAAACCAGCTGGTCCCATTAAATCGTTATTGTAGAAATAATGCATTGCTGCTAATGATTTCTCAGGCGTGTATGGAATAGAACTCACAGCTGCTGTTGGCGAAATTGTACCGTTATCATTTTCTGGTTCGTGAGCAGAATAACCTACAGAACCATCGGAATTACGACTATAACTTGCTGTTAATCCCCAACAATCTGGACCATAATCGGCAAAGTTATGAGGGTTACTAACACAATGCTGATAATTAATATTGGTATGATTAACATTTAAGTTCCAATAGTTAGCATACTGGTCGTTTAGGTTTGAAGGGTTTAATCCTAAGTATGAATAATGTGCCCAAAACAAAGGACCAGTCCCTGAACCTGCATGATCTAATATCAGTGGAATACTATATTGACTTAATGAAGACACAATACTTCCACTACTTGCCCATCCTTGATGGTATACATCTGAAGAAATTGCATAGTCAGGTGATGCAGCACCAAGAATAAATGCTATTAAAGTTTCATTATAACCTTTCAATTCTAGGTTTATGGCAAACTCATTAGTTGGACTCCAATGCCATAGTAATTTATTTTGGTTATTAGTATACCAATCCCACTCGACACCTTTCCAAAGCGCATCAGCTTGGTTTGCTAAAGCTTGTTCTTCAGTTG
Organism: Meridianimaribacter sp. CL38; assembly: GCF_004328055.1. Taxonomy (NCBI): domain Bacteria; kingdom Pseudomonadati; phylum Bacteroidota; class Flavobacteriia; order Flavobacteriales; family Flavobacteriaceae; genus Meridianimaribacter; species Meridianimaribacter sp. CL38. The sequence goes on from NZ_QKWS01000003.1 coordinate 473,256, forward strand.
TTCCGTTTTTAAAATATTCTTTTACGCAAATTAAGCCTTGAGCAAAAAATGCTGTTTCAACAATATCTCCTCCATTATCTTGCGTACTAAAAGGAATTGTAGCTCCTGTTCCATCATCTATCCAATGTGACCATGCTCCATGAAAACGATCAGCATTTTCAAAGAAATTGAGTATTTGTGTTAGACGTTGTACACCTTGAGTTTGAGAAATATAATTACGCTCTATACCTACCAAAATAGCCATAAGTCCAAAACCACTTCCGCCAGTTGTAATTACATTTTGACTGTCTGACGGATTGTTAGGATGGTAACGTTCTTTAGCTGCACCAGAATTAGTACCAGCATAATCCCAAAAATACTTGAAGGTTTCTCGCTGCGTTAAATTCATTATTTGATCATCAGTTAGAGGATTAACTACAACAGGATCATCATCTGTTGGTACTTCGTCATCTACAGGATCATTAGTTTCTTGATATGTAGATTCATCGCTAGAACCGCAACTAAAAAAAATTAATAATAATATAAAACTGAATATCTTCATTTAGCTTTTGTTTTCGTATTTAAAACCTAGTTTTTGTAAACCGTTTTGCAGGTCTTTATTTTTCATAAATAAATCCCAGAACAAACCTGTTCTGTAATTTTCAATCATTACTGGAATTGGACCTTGATCAATTGCCAAATATCTTGGCACGTACCAATTATGTTCTAAACTAAAAGCATCATAAGGACCATATTTACCTACCAAACTATCGTGGTTTTTATAAAGGTTTTTAAGCATTTGCATACTCTCTTTTGGTGTGTAAGGAAAAGAGGATAACGCAGCTGTTGGTGATACTACACCTAGATCGTCTCCAGGTCTATGACCTGCGTAACCTTTTACGGAATAGCTTGAGGTAAATCCCCAAATATCTTTTCCGTAACCTTTGTATTTTTTAGGGTTATCTATAGCGTACTTGTAATGTATTTTAGCGTGATTTTGAGTCAGTTTCCAGTAATCTCCAAATTGATCTGTAAGACCATTTGGATTTAAACCTAAGTATGAATAATGTGCCCAAAATAGAGGACCTATTGGTGCATCGCTATGTTCAAAATAGTCTAAAACTAATTCTTCATCATAATATGAATCTTTGGAAACAATAGCTCCGTTTCTTGCCCAACCTTTTTCGTAAGCTTCTTTATTAATTGGATACGTTGGTGATGCTGCTGCAAGCACATACATAATTAGGCATTCGTTATAACCGCCTACAGGAAAATTCATTTCCCAACCGTATTCTGGCGACCAATGCCAATACAAGACGTCTTCACCTCCTTTGGTATACCAATTCCATTCAACTTCTTTCCAAAGTTTATCTATTTTGGCTACTAATTGTTGCTCTTGTTTGTTTCCGTCTTTGAAATATTCAGAAACGGTAAGTAAGCCTTGTATTAAAAATGCTGTTTCAACTAAATCTCCTCCATTATCTTTCTTACCAAATGGATACATTTTTCCTGTTTCACCATCTATCCAATGAGACCAAGCACCATGAAAACGATCAGCTTTTTCAAGGAAGTTTACAATTTTAGTGTATCTATTGAACGCTTGTTCTCTAGTAATCCAACCACGCTCAACACCAACCAAAATTGCCATAAGCCCGAAACCACTTCCTCCAGTTGTAACCGTATTTTTTGGTGATGAAGGGTATTTATCATCCATATGAATACGTTCTCTTGCCAAACCTGAATTAGGTTCTGCACCATCCCAGAAGTAATTGAACGTCTGATATTGAATAGTGTCTAACAGTTGATTTTCGGTTAATTCAACTTTAGTATTATTAGCTAAAGCTAACTCAGAGTTTTCTTTGTTTTCGGTATTGTTTTTACAGCTAAAAATCGACAAAAGAATAGCTGTCAAAACAAAAATTTTATTTTGATGGATTGATTTCATTAGCAAAGTTAGAATAAGCTTTAGCTACATTTATTAAATGCAGCTAAAGCAATAAAGACTAATTCAAAGATTTCTACACGCTATTAATCATAGGTGTTTTAGGTCATTTTTAAATTTGTATTACCAACCTGGATTTTGAGTCATTTCAGGTGTTTGAATCAACTGAAGGTCTGGGATAGGGAATAACTCATGTTTTCCTACAACAAATGTTTTACCATCTGCAGCCATAGCGCTTTGCGCTTGACCAGTTCTTACTAAGTCAAACCAACGGTCGTGTTCAAAAGCTAGTTCTAATCTTCTTTCTTTCCATACATCGTTAAATGTTGGAGAATTGATTGGAGTAAGGTTAACTCTATTTCTAACTCTGTTTAGAGGTGTTGCTGCATCTTCCCCTACATGTAAAGCTGCTTCTGCTTGAATTAATAATACATCAGCATAACGAAGAATTCTAACATTTTTGTCTCCATCACCAGCTCCAGCATTAGCGCTTGAGTATGCTTTTTCATTATACATTGGGTTTTCAGCTGCAGCACTAACCTGTCTTCCATCCCATAGTGTTTCTCCGGCAAAGATTATTGTAGCATCTCTACGAATTACATCTCCTTCAGCATTAAAAGCATTTAAAAGATTTTGAGAAGGCGTGTTGAAGCCCCAGCCCCAACCTCCAGTACCTCTAGCACCTTGAGTTTGAGAATATTGTTGTACACCGTGAGCAATTGACTCACCTCTAGCTTGAACTTCAAAAAGTGATTCAACTCCGTTTTCTTGAGAAGCTCTCCAGATTTCTTCATAATTAGGGTGAAGGTTATATTGTGGATCTGTTGCAACTATTGTTGCCATATTATAAGCTTCTTGCCATTTTTCATGGTACATGTATACTTTAGCTAATAACCCTTGAGCTGCTCCTTTTGTTGCTCTACCTAAATCTGAAGCACTGTATTCACTCTTTTCAGGTAGCATATCGATTGCGTCTAATAAATCTTGCTCTATAAACTCGTATACATCATTTTTAGGTTGACGTACAACATAATCAACATGTTGTAAAGGCACATCTCCAAAAGAACGTACTAACCAAAAGTAGTTTAATGCTCTTAAAAATTTAGCCTCACCAATTAGTCTGTCTCTATACGACTGATCAGTTAATCCAAAGTTTTCAGTATAGTTAATAGCAATACTTGCTCTACCAATACTTTTATACCAATGTTCCCACATAGATCTAATTGAAGGTCCTGTAGTTGTATGCTCTAATGCATCTAACTGGTGTTTATCAGTACCTGTATCAGAAGCAGAACTACCTTTATCAGCGTTATCAGAAATAATTTCAGTAATTCCTAAATAAGAGAAAGCGTAATCCCAATCTGTTAGCATTCCGTATATACCATTTACCATTTGCTCTGGTGGTATAGCTTCACCAATATCAGCTGCATCAATTTCAGCTCTACTGTCTACATCTAAATAATCATCACTACAGCTCACTATCATTAATAATGAGGATAGTAGTATTCCAAATTTTATTTCTTTTAGTTTCATAATTCGTTTTTTTTATAATTCAATGTTAACACCAAATAAAAATGTTTTAAGGTTTGGATAAGCAGACAGCTCTATACCTGATGTATTTGCTGCACTACCTCCTGCTCCTCCTACTATTTCAGGAGTGAATCCTGTATATTCAGTAAACATAAAAGGATTTTGCGCTGTTGCATATATTCTTAAAGAATTTACTCCGCTTACAACATTTTTCAATGTGTAGCCTACAGTAATATTATTAATTCTGAAAAAGTCTCCGTCTTCTAGGTAATAGTTAGATGCGTAAGAGTCTCTGTTTGCTCCTGGATTAGTATTTGTAGATCCTTCTCCATTCCATCTTGTGTTATACACATTTGCAGTAATGTTCTCTCCTCCATTAATTCTAGTTCCTTTTAATCCATTGTAAACTTTATTTCCTCCAGCTCCATAACCTTCAACAATTAAATCAAAGTTTTTATAATTGAATCCTAAGTTAAGACCGTAAGAAAACGTTGGTAAGTATGTTCCAAAAAACTTTTTATCCTTATCATCAATAACACCATCTTCGTTTTGATCTTTGTAGCGTAAGTGACCTGGTAAAGCTCCTGATATACTAGCATTGTTATTTATTTCATCTTCGTTTTGCCAAACACCTTCTACTTCGTACATCCACCATGCATATAATGGTTGTCCTTCTTCTAATCGTTTAGTTATTTGTCCATTTCCTAAACTTCCTCCAACTTGTCCATCATAAGCAGATTTTACATTTTCAACTCTGTTTTTATTAGTTGAGAACACTGCACCAATGTTATACGAGAAATCTTCTCCAATGTAATCTTTCCAACCTAGGTTAATCTCGATACCCTTGTTTGATACTTCTGCTCCATGATCGTAAGAGCTTAAAGAACCTTCGGTTGTATATATTGGCGTTACTAACAATACTGCATTTTCAGTATTTCTGTCATAATAGTTAAATTCAAAATCTAATCTGTTATCTAATGCACTTAGGTTAAAACCTGCATTTAACTCCTCAGTCACCTCCCATGAAATTGGGAATGTTTCAGCTCCAAATGCTGCTCCAAATGCCAAATCTTGATTTGCTCCAAACACGTAGTTAACACTGTTACTACCTGCACTAGTTGTTATTGTTGTTTGGTTAAATGGTACTCTAGAGTTACCTACACGCCCCCAACCTGCTTTTAATTTTAGGTAATTGATTGATGGCACATTAAAAAACTCTTCGTTAGATAATGCCCAACCTAAACTTACTGCTGGGAAATTGTCATAATACTCTTCGTTATTATCGTTTCTAAAGTTACTAGAGCCATCTCTTCTTACATTTGCTTGGATGTAATATTTTTCATCATAATTATACATTACTCTACCAAAATAAGACTGCTCTCTTGTTGGTGTAGTATAAAACTGGTTTACAACTTTTTCATATCCATCGTCCGCAAAGTTTATGCTCCAATAGTTTTCTTGTAATGGCACACCGTAACCAGTTGCATTCATTGTGTACACATCGTTTCTTTGTCCTCTTGAAAGACCAACAACAGCATTTACATTATGTACACTATTAAAGGTTTTATCGAAAGTTAAAAAGCCTTCTACGTTATATCTATAACTTTCAGAGTTTTGATAAAACAAGCTATTGTCTGCCCATGATACTACTGATGGGTTGTTATCTTGATTAGTTTGAAACTCCTCATCTGTTCTAGTAGGGTCTCCTGCTAACCATTGACCTCTTGTATCATTAAATGCTCTTGACTTGTTAAACGATTTTGTAGCAGTATATCTAGCCGAAGCTTTTAAGTAATCTGTAATCTGTAAATCTGCTTGAATACTTCCTTGTAAGTCTGTAGTATTGTTTTTTTCATTTGCAAAATCAACAGCCATAATTGGGTTACCTGTAGAGTTTAATCTGTCAATAATTTCTCCTGGGTTTCCTAAGTAAGTTGCAATACCAGTTGATTGATTCCAAAACGATTGACCATATTGTCCTGTTTCATAATACACAGGAATTACAGGTGCTTGTCTATAAGCTGCATTAAATGCTCCAAATGGTTTTGGGAAAGACCTGATAAAAGATGCACTAATATTTGAAGATATTTTTAATCGATCATCAAATAACTCAATGCTATTGTTTGCTCTTAGAGTATTACGGTTATAGTCATCATTATCTAAAATACCATCTTCATTATAATTGTTGAAACTAAAAAAGTAGCTAATATCGTCACTTGCTCCTGAGATAGCTATGTTGTTAGAGTTACTAAACCCTATGTCAGTTAATTCATCATACCAGTCGGTATCATGAGGTTGATTTGGTGATAAAAATGCTGTTTCACCAATAGCTACTTGATTTTCATTAAAATATCTAACATATTGACTAGAGTTAGCCATTTCAACTGGGTTTAGCATTGACTTAGCTCCATAAAAAGAAGATAATTCAATTTTCATCTTACCTTGTTTACCCTTTTTTGTTGTAATAATTACAACTCCATTAGCAGCATTCATACCATAAATACTTGCTGATGAAGCATCTTTAAGTACATCAAAAGACTCAATATCTGCAGGGTTTATATTGGTAATACTGTTAACTTGTACACCATCTACTACATATAAAGGATCATCACCTCCTGCTGCAGTACCAATACCTCTAATAATAATATTAGGTTGACTACCTGGAGCATTAGTATTTACAATATTAACACCAGTCATTTTACCTTGTATTGACTGTAAGGCGTTAGCAGCTGGTTGTTTTAATAATTCGTCACCAGATACACTTGCAATTGCACCAGTTACTTCTTTTCTGGTTTGTGTTCCATATCCAATAACTACAATTTCTTCTAAAGCTTCAACATCATCGGCCAAAACAACATTTAAAGTTGTTTGACTACCAACTGTAATTTTTTGTGTTTTAAAGCCTATGTAGCTAAATTGCAACACCTCACCTGGTGCTACACTTATGGTATACCTACCATCTAAATCGGTGGATGCTCCTCGATTTGTACCATCGACAATAACACTTACACCTGGCAATGGTAATCCATCACTTGCAGCGGTCACTTGACCATTTACTTCTATTTGTTGACTCCATGAGACAAGAGAGAAAAATAAAAGTAATAATAAACTGAATTTAGTTTTCATAAATTAATAATTAGAATGAGTTAGTTTTCGACTTCTAAATTAATAATCTAAGCGTTTGACGAAATAGTGTTGTTTACATTTTAATTACGCCATTTGAATTAACAAAAGTGAAACTCCGCTTAAAATCAACGTTTGACGTACTTTAAATTTACAAAGAAGTACGCTAAAAGACTAACGAAAACGATAAATGACGTATTAATGACGTATTAAAAAATAAGATTTAGATAAAAATAAGTAGTGATTATTTGAAATTCAGCAAATAATCAGTCAAAGAAATGTCATTTTCTAAATCAAGCTTCTTTTTTAACCTGTATCTATGTGTTTCTACGCCTCTTACCGAAATATTCATCAATGGCGCAATCTCTTTAGTGGATAAATTCATTTTGATGTAGGCACAAATCTTTAAGTCTTTTTGTGTTAATTGCGGATGGTTTTCCTTTAAACCTTTGAAGAATTCTTCGTGAACTTGATTGAAGTTATACTCAAAAACTTTCCATTCATCTTTATGTGCAATTGAACCATCTACTTTTTTCAATAGCTTTTTGTATGAGTAGTAATTGTCAAAACTTGTTTTGTTACCTACTAATTCTTGCTTAATCTCTTGCAAGGTTTCGTTCTTTTTAACTAAAGCCATAGCAGTATTTGCTAATTGCTTACTCTTTAGCTTTATTTCATTTTGAAGCGATTCATTTTTTAACTGCACTATACGTTTCTCGTTTTCTAAGGTTTTTTCTTTGAGTAGTTCTTCTTGTTGCTTTTCAAACTTTAATTCGAGTATTTTTTGCTCTTTAATAATTTTTCGTTTGTGTAAAATGAAAATTACCAATAAGGTTAAGAGAATTAAAAATGTGTATAACGCAAAACCTATATCATCTTTATACCATGGCGGAAGTATGTTAATTTTTAATTCTTTAATAGGCGAAGTTTCGCCAAATCCATTACTTGCTCTTATAGCTATATCATATTCTCCATGGTTAAGGTTGGATAATTCTAGTTTATGATTTTCCATTCTATTCCACTTAGAGGAGTCAATCCCAAGAAAAGCATATTCAAAAAAATGGTTATCAGATTTAGCTGAAGATATAGATACACCAACACTTTGATTAAACTTAAGTTCTATTGGTTTTTCTTCATTAACAGCAACAGGTTCTTTATTAATTTCAACCATTTCTACCTGTGGCTGTTCCATTTTTAGAGTTTCATTTAACCTATCGTCAATAAGCATAAAACCATCAATTAAATTTAAAGCATAGGTAGAGTCACTAATTTTTGAAACATTTTCATAACCCACAATAAGCCTATTTTTAAAATAATTGCTAGTCAATGAAAACTCATCTTCTGCTATTGCCAGAGATTTAAAACTTATAACGTCATTTTCATTTTTTAAGACTAATCGTTTTACATTGTCTTCAGAAATAATGTGTGTTCCTTTTCCAAAACTTTCATTTAGTAGTTTATGAGGAACTATACTATCTAAAAGTGGTTCATATTTTTGCCATCCATCATTAGTTTTAAAACAAATGTCATTTTTAATTTTATAAACTCTTACATTAAAACTCGACCAAATACCTTTATTTTCATAACTTTTAAAACTTGTTATTTTATCATAATTACCATTAAATTTCACTTTATAAAGGCCTTTATAAGCATGAGAAACCCAAGCTGTATTTTGGTCTTCAAAAACCAAAAAGCGAATTGGCATTGCAATTCCTCCTCCAAGTCGCTGTGAGTTCCAGGTATTATTTTCGTTTTTAAAAGTGACTAAACCAGTATAAGTCCCTTGAATGTAAACATTCTTCTGTTCTGGTACTTTTTTTATTGTTAAGCCTCCTGTGTAGTTACTTATAGGTATAGGCTTTTTATCTTTAATTAAAAATGTTCCATCGTTATGACCGCAAAAAAGTTCTCCATTGATTTCTTTTAAATTCCAGACTTGTCCTTGAGACCCTTCAATAAATTGAAGTTTATTTTTTTTATCTAAATAAAACAAGCCTGTGTTACTGCCTATGTATATGTCTCCTTTATAATCTATAACGTCATAAACAGCTCCTAGCTTTCCTGAAACATCATTAAAAAAATAATTATGACTACTTAAATCTAATGACGCCAAACCATTGTCTAGACCTAACCAAAGTTTATTAGTCTCATCTAAATGATGCCTTAAAACAGTGTTATTGACAAGTCCATTTTCTTTACTTAAATGAAAAAGCACTTTTCCTTTACTATCGGTTAAGTAAATTCCGTCTTTAATAGTACCAAACACCATTCTGCCATCTGCTAATATTGAAAAGTCATTTAGTTGGTGTTGAATAATGTAGTCATCTACTTCAAAGTTGGTTTTAATTAATCCGTTACCATTATATAAGAAGCAGCCTTTTAATGAAGTTGTAAGCAACAACCCTTCGCTATACTTATCAATAGAAATAACTTTTGTATTAACTAATTTTTCGTCACTAATTATTTGTTTTAACTCATTACCTACTAAGGTAAAAATGCCATTATTAAGTGTAGAGACTAACAATTCATCATCAACAATACTACAAGACATAATTACCGATTTAGGTCTTATTTTTTCGATACCTACTTCGGGTTTAAAACTATAAATGCTAGAAAATGCTCGAAAAATGATTTGGTTCTTAAAAGGAATAATTTGCCAAATCTCATCATTTGCAGAAATTTCATTTTGTATATCTTGGCTAAGCGATTTGTAGACTAAAATTCCTTTTTCATTTTTTTTCCAAAACCCAAATTCTTCGTAAGAACCAGTATAAATTATGTCGTTATGAGCCAAAACAGATCTAACAGTGGTTTTATTGGGTAACTCATAAAAATTCCACTTAAGTCCATCATACTCTAACAAACCATCATTATTGGCTACATAAAGCTTTCCATTTTCAGCTCTAGAAACATCCCAGTTTTGATTACCAGCATTATACTCTGAAAGGGAATAGTTTTGAAAATAAGGTGAATATTGTGCAGAAACTAGTTGTGCTTGAAAACAAAGCACTAGAAGCAGTACATACTTTATTATTTGGGAAAAATTCATAGCAACAGATAAATCCTTTTACAAGGTACTAATTTACCTATTTATATGAATTGTAAAAAGTATTTAGAAATTACCTGTAAATTTATTAAATGCCCAATAAACCAAATAAGTACCCTTTATAACTATCTCCAATAGGAATTCTCATTTGGTCTTCCATAATAATTTGATTTCGTTGAATAGACTCTAAATATTCAATATTGACTATATATGACCTGTGAACTCTTACAAAATTAGAGGTAGAAAGTTTACCCTCAATAGATTTAAAATTCATCAATGTTAAAACTGGTTTTTGATTTGATAAATGAATCTTTAAATAGTCTTTTAATCCTTGAATATATCTAATTTCAGAAAGTTTTAGCTTAAGGTTTTCATACTCTGATTTTACAAAAATAAAATCTTCTCTAGGAGTTGTGGAAGTTGCTCCTGATGGCACCAAATTAGACAACTGTTGATGCTTTAACTTATATATTTCTTTTACTCTATTGATAGCCATTACAAAGCGAGGAAATGGAATTGGTTTCACCAAATAATCAACCGCATTTAATTCAAAACCATCTAAGGCATACTGTGGATAAGCTGTTGTAAAAATTATAAAAGGCTTTTTATTTTCTATAGATTTAATAAAATCTATTCCTGAAATTTGTGGCATTTCAATATCAGTAAAAACCAAATCAACTTTATTGTTTCTTAAGTAGTCTAAAGCATCAATTGCATTTGTAAATGTTTCTAAAACCTCTAAAGAATCAATTGAGCTACAATAAGAGCTTATAATGTTTATTGCCAGTGGCTCATCATCTATTATTATACATTTCATATTATACTAATTTCAACCTCAACTCTACCTTATAAAAACCGTTTTCTTCTTTTGTAATGAGGCTATATTTGTTTTTGTAAAGAAACTCTAACTGATTATTAATGTTTTGAAGACCAACTCCTGAGTTTACATAATCTTTTTTATGATGCCCAATAATATTATCTACATTTAATAAAAGCTCATTATTTATGATTTCAATCACAACATTTATATTGGTATTACCCTTATAATCTGTTCCATATTTAAAAGCATTTTCAATAAAAGTGATTAAAACTAGTGGATAGATTTTTAACTCATTTGTATTACCGTGAATTTGTAATTTAACATTTTCGCTATTTATTAATCTCATTCGTTGTAACGATATATAGCTTTTTATGTAGTTAAGCTCTTTTTCTAGCATTACTTTATTTTCATTAACTTCATAAAGCATATACCTCATTAGTTCAGACAGCATGATAATTGCTTCTGGTGCATCGTTAGATTTACTTCTTACTAAAGAATAAATACTGTTTAAAGAGTTGAAAAGAAAATGAGGGTTTAGTTGTGTTCTCAAAAACTGCAATTCCATTTCTTTTTTCTTAGCTTCCATATGTGTTGCAGTACTGTCTCTTTTATAAAAGTCAGTAATCAACGCAAAAACTCCTCCTAACAAAAATATTGAAAGTGAAAATGTTACCGGAAGCATATATCTAAAACCGTTAGGTGGTGGCGGAAAGCGAAACCCTTTTGTTGCTTCATTAAATTGCTCTATTGTTTCTAATCTAGGTGCTGCAGGAGCTAATTGAACATTCAAAAAATTAAATAAAGCTAAGAAAAGTATCGATGCTAGAACGTACCAAAATATTCTCTTCTTTAAGAGTAGCATTGGCACCAATATTAAATAATTAATATAGAATAGGAAAGGTCCTTGCAGCATTCTTAAGTATCTAAATTTAGGAACACCTCCTGTTTTTTGAGGCTCTAACAAGCTCCATAATAAAACTGTTACCAAAGACCAAAAAAGTATATGCAGTAGCACGACACTTGCCTTAAATTTTATTTTCATCTTTTAATTTGATATAATTATGTTACTACTCATAATTTCTTGAAAAGAAACAGTTGGAGGCACTACTCCGTTTTTGAGTTTGTCCAAAACAAGGTAACCTATTTTTTCAGCATCTCCTTTATTTTCAAAATAACATTCACCTGAAATAGCAGGTATTGTTTCTTGTTTTATTAACAGTTTTTCATCTACATATATTTCATAAATCCAACCTTTATCATTCTGAGTAATTACCAATGACTCTTCAAGACCCACATTATCCCTGTTGGTTAGAAATATTACAAGGTTTAAACCTACTACTGCCAATGCTATAGTAAGGAAACTTACTATATAAATTTTATGCTTTTTCATAGTCTTAGAATTTAAAATAAAAACAAGGAGCCAGGTCTCACTGTCTTTGAAAAACAACTAAACCTGATTGAACAACCTAAGTTGCAAACAAAATGATTTATCAATTAAAAAAACTTAAATTCGCTCCTTGTTTTTTCGCTATCAATCAATTATCATCGTCATCTTGCTCTTGTGTAGGGAAGAATTCCATATTATCATCTAGATAATATGTACCATTTCTTCCTAGCGCTACAAACGCTCTTAAACCATCATTAAAAACCACAGGATTTTGCCTATCTAATAACTCAAACTCTGTTCTTTCTATCCATTTATCAGTAGAAGGGTCGTATTCCCAAACTGTATTTATTGCTCCATAATTTTCTCCGCATGCGATATACCCTTTCCCCATAATTGTAAAGCCTACTGACGCACTTCTTGTAATTTCATAATCATCGTCATCTTCTAAATCGGATAATTCGGTCCAAGATTCTGTGCTTAAATCGAATGCCCAAAAATCTTCTTGATAAATACCGTTACTAATTCCTGTTGCAATGTAAGCTGTATCTCCTATTACAAAAGATGTAGCATCTCTTCTTTTTTCACCTCCAAAACCAGCTATTTCTTCCCATTGATCTTGTAATGGGTTATATTTCCAAAAATCTTTTTGGTCATTACTTCCATTATATCCAGTACCTACATAACCATTTGTTGAGGACGCAAACCCAATTGCTCCACGCCTTACTCCTCCTCCAAAATCAGCTATTTGTTCCCAAGTATTTGTATCGGCATTGTATTTGTAAAAATCCTCTAATTCATCGTTTATATCACCATTGTATCCTGTTCCAATATATCCTGTATTGTCAATAGCAAATCCAATTGCTGAACTTCTTTCCAAGCCTGGAAAATCTGCTTTTTGTTGCCAAAAATTTGTTTCCATATCATAAACCCAAAAGTCTTTAAGGTAATCGTCACTATCATATCCAGTTCCCATATAACCTTTAGTTCCTATTGTAAAAAAAGCTGAATTTGCTCTAGCTGATCCATTAAAAGTGGATTTAGCAACCCAATTCCCTATTAAATCATCATTGTCATCATCGCTACAACTTACACATAGCACACACGATAATGCACACAAAATATTTAGTCTTAAAAAATTTCTCATAGTTTATTTATATTAATGTTATATTTAATTCCACATCCAAAAAAAATTGTTTGATTTGTTTTAAACTCGCTAAACCCTTCTCCTGTTGATAGTTTAAGATTTGCTTCAGGCAAAAACCCTAAGTTCAAAAACCCTTCAAACTCTTTACCTAACTGAAAACCATAGTTTAGGTTTACTTTAATTGCATCATAAGAAAGTTCTAGGTTTTGATAATTGTATAGGTTATTTGCGTCTTTCAATGTTATATCACTTGTATGAAAACCATCTTTAAAAAGACTTAGAGTGAATTGACTTTTTGAATCCACTTTATACTTAAAACTAGTTTTTGGAAAACCTAAAGACAGAAAAAACTTATCACTTACTTCGTAATAATAATTAAATACTGGAAATAATTGAGGCTTACCAAATAACGTGCTATAGCCTATCCCTAATTGAAGTTCTTTTTCATTACTTACAGAGTTAATCCACTTTTTTGACAAAAGCACACCTCCACTTAAGTTAACATCTTTAATTGATAATGCTGACTCAAAATTTGAAAACACATTAGGCTCAAAAGTAATTGAAGAACTCCAGTTATTCTTTAGCTCAATGTTATGTTGCAACTTAAAAGCAACATAGCTTAACTTGTTAAAACCATCTGTAAAATGGTCTAGTGAGCCCAAATCTTTAAAAGTGTAGTTATAGTTAGAATAGTTAACTCCATAACTAAAAGTTCCTATTGCTGTTGAGTCTTTATAAGTTGCACCAATTGCAGTTGTTTGCAATTGAACATCATCAAAGTTAGGCGTCATTTCATATTTAAAGTTAATATTACTAACCTCCTCTATATTTAAGTTATTTAGTTGCCCTGACATCTTATAACACATTAAGAATACAATAAAATAAGGTGCTTTAATTTTTTTCATTGAACGAACATAGAATCTTTAAAAGAGTAGAAAAAATAAATTATACGCTTAACACTTATCACTCTACCAATGGAATAATTTTATCTATGAAATAGCATAATTTCATTAATAGATAAATTGTTGGGTTTAGTATATCTATTTAAGAGTCTTGTATATTATTGTTTTATAGGGTTAAGGGAAGCGCTTTATTTGGTCAAAAAAAGACATGACTCTCTTAAGACTTTTATGTTCAATATTAATTTGTTCTTGTTTGTTTAATTGCTCACAAGAAGATGAAGTTTCTAACTTTATAGTTGGTGAAGAATTTACCGATTCTAATGTTAGAGTAATTAGAATAGACACACTTAGTGTAGACTTATCAACATTTAAATTAGATAGTATTACTACTTCGGAAACTGGCCGATTACTATTTGGACAATACAATGACGCTTCTTTAGGAAAAATTTCCACAACATCTTACTTTGAATTATCATCATACACATATTCAATTTCAGATGCTGCAGTTTTAGACAGTGTTGCATTAATTTTAAATTACGACCAGTATTTCTACAATGATACTACACAATTAATGCAAATGAGGTTTCATCGTTTAAATGAGAAGGTTAAACCATATGATAGCGATTTTTATAATACTTCAACACTTAGTTTTTATGATTCACCAATAGCAACTAAAACATTTGCTCCTAGACCAAACAGCGACTCTCTACATGTCTCTATACCTTTTGAGTTTGGTAATACTATGTTTGACTTTATTAAAGACAACACAAGTGATACAGAGGAATTTGTTCAAGAATACAAAGGGTTTACACTACAAATTGACGAAGCTTCAGATGGGTCAGTCATTGGTTTTTCAACAGAAACTGACTCCACATATTTACGGTTTTTTTATAGGTTATCCGACGACGATGAAGACACAGAGTACACTTATGATTTATACATAACTGAAAGTAGCGATATCCCAAAACACTTTAATCGTATTCAATCAGATGTTTCTGGCTTACCCTTATCTAATTTAACCAATCAAGATTATAATTTATCATCTTTAGATAGTAATAATGAAAGTTACTACCAATCTGGAGTTGGGTATTTTACAAGAATTAACTTTCCTTCCATAAGAAAACTGTATGAAATTGAAGGACAAGGAACTGTTATTGATGCCAAATTAAGACTAAAACCCAAAATACATTCCTATAACGATAATTTACCTTTAAAGGATAGCTTAAGCCTTTATTACATAGATCAAAACAATAGTATTACAGAACAAGTTTCCAACTCATTAGGAGAAGTCATGTCAACAATTGTTGAATCGGTTGATGGATATGATGATGTTTATTATGAAATACCTGTATTGCAATATATAGACAGAAAACTCATACAGTCTCCACTTATCGACGATGCTATAATTTTATATCACGCAGATTATAACAAATCTGTAGATAGAATGATTTTTAATGATATGTATGAGAACGAGGGAGCAAAACTCATTTTAACTTATGCCATTTATGATACAAATTAAGAATAAATTACTATTACCATTTATATTACTTTTTGCTTTAAGTACAAACATAAATAGCCAAACTAATAATTTAACTGGATCACCTTATTCACTTTTTGGTCTTGGGGTTGAAGGAAATTCTAACATAGGTAAATCTAGCGGTATGGGTTATACAGGTATTTCTTTAGATGCTAGTGAAGAGATTAATTTTTTAAACCCTGCATCCTTTGCTACTATAAAAGAGAAAAAATTCATTTTTGATATTGGTTTTTATACTCAAATTGAAAGTTTAAACAATGGAGAAAACAACGAACTAAGACACGTTACAAATTTTTCAAATTTTGCAATAGGGTTTAATGCTAATGGTAAATATGGCCTAGGACTTTCTTTATTACCATCAAGCAATGTAGGCTATACGCTTGTAGGAATTGAAAGTATTATTGAAGGAAGCAATAACGAAAGCTACTCCACTAATATAACAGGCTCTGGTTCTTTAAACGATTTACGTATTGATTATGGACAACCTTTGCTTAAAAACTTGAATGTTGGATTACGTTTCTCTTATCTTTTCGGAAAAATTGAAGAAACTGAAAGTGTTCAAACAACCACAAGCCTTCTTGCTATAGAAAAAGATAATTATTATTCAGGTGTTAGGTTTGGTTTTGGTGCTCAATACACTTTTTTAGAAAAAAACACTATAGGGTTAACAATTGAAAGTCCAACATCTTTATCTGCAAGTAGAGATACGACGACCAGTAAAATTACCGAATCTGCATTAACAACAATAGAAGAAACCACAAATGAGAACATTGCTAACTTTAAACTTCCCCTTAAGTTAGGACTGGGAATCAGCAAAAAATACAAATATTTTAATTTTGCTTTAGACTTTAAAAAAAGTTTTTGGAACTCAACTAATCAAAGTGATGAAACTGGAGATTATGTTGATCAAAACATCATTAATTTTGGTACCGAATTTATAAAAGACCCTACAAGTTATAAGTATTGGGAACGTATTAACTATAGAGCAGGATTTAACTACGACAGTGGATATTTAAAAGTTGATGATAAAAATATTAGCAGTAGTTCTTTTAGTTTAGGTTTAGGGTTTCCTCTTGATTTTAATGGTTCAAAATTAAACCTCTCATATGGTTATAAAAAAACAGGAAACATTGACGGTATTTTAATACAAGAAAACATTCATACCATAAACATAAACTTATCCCTAACTGACTTATGGTTTATTAAAAGAAAGTACAATTAATAATTGCCTACTATTCATTAAATATATTTTTAAATTGTTTCATATTTAATCCTAAAAAGCAAGCTTTACTAAAATGAGCTTGCTTTTTTTATGACCTTATAAGTTACTCCAGAGCCTATTCAAAATATAGCATTTCTATTGTTTATACAGCTTTTAAAAAAACAACAATTAAAACCTTAATTCAATTTACTTTTCTAAACCTCATCACTAACTACAAATTCTATCTTCCAGTAACTGACATTCTATATTATAACTTTTAACTATTTTAATAATAGAGTTAATCTTAATAAGGTTACCTTCTACTCTTAAAACGGAGTGCCCACAAGGATATGGCTCATTAAAATCTTCTAAATCAAAATTAAACTTTAAGCTTGGAAATTTATCAACTAATATTTTTAAAATTTTGTTTGAGAAGGTTTCCGTTCTTACATTAGTTATTAACACCTCCACCATACTAAAAACTTTCTTTTGTAAGTTCACTATTAATAACAGCTCCAGTAATATTTCCTCCATAAACAGCTGTAGCTACAGAACGCATCATTGAGCTATTATCACCACAAGCAAAAATTCCATCCATGGTTGTTTTATGCATAAAATCAACTTCAATATGTCCATGTTCAGTTAGCTTACAACCTAATTCTTCGGGTATTT
Source organism: Meridianimaribacter sp. CL38 (assembly GCF_004328055.1). Classification (NCBI taxonomy): domain Bacteria; kingdom Pseudomonadati; phylum Bacteroidota; class Flavobacteriia; order Flavobacteriales; family Flavobacteriaceae; genus Meridianimaribacter; species Meridianimaribacter sp. CL38. The sequence goes on from NZ_QKWS01000003.1 coordinate 490,539, forward strand.
TAGAGCTTTGTTCAAACGGAATAGAAGCATAAGCACATTCAAAATGCTTTTTACTACCATCTTTAAAAATGATAGTCTCTAATTGTCCTTCCTTGTGCTCAATCTCTAAAACCTCATTTTCTATAACTGTTATATTATGTGATTTGAGCTTAAGAAGTTGATTGTCATCAAAATCTTTTTTTCCAGAAGTTAATATCGTGATGTCTTTTGTTAAGTTATTGACCAAAGAAGCAATATGAAAAGCACGTTCACCATTAGCTATAATTGCTGTTTTTTTATTACGTATTTCGTACCCATGACAATAAGGACAATGTACTACAGATATTCCCCAACATTCTGAAAACCCTTTTATATTAGGCATTAAGTCTTTTATTCCTGAAGCAAAAACAAGTTTTTTTGCTCTAAAAACATCTTGATTAGAAGTAGTAACCTCATAACCTTCAGCTATTTTCTTGCCACTAACAGCCAATCCTTCATAAAACCTTATAGTGTCATAGCTTAAAACCTGTTGTTTAGCAATCGTAGAAATCTCTTGTGGTGTACTACCATCTTGCGTTAAGAAATTATGGGAATGTGGTGTTTGCCTATTACAAGGTTTACCAGAATCTATAATTAAGGTTTTTCTTAAAGAACGCCCTAAAGCCATTGCTGCCGAAAGCCCTGAATAGCTTCCACCAATTATAATTACTTCAAATTCATTTTCATCCATGTTGTTATATTTAGCAAAGAGTGATAAAGGTTTTGGTAATGCTAGCACCAAACCCGATACTCCAAATAGTTTAATTATTTCTCTTCTAGTCATTATTTACATTTAACTCACACCTACAATGCATATTGTAAAATGAAGCAAAACTATAATTAGAGTCAGTAACACTCATAGTTATTAATTTAACATAATAAGCTTAGTTGTGTTACAAAACTTTACAACAAAAATACGATTAAATTTTACTTAACGCAACTTAGTTGCATTAAATGATTAATATACTCAAGGTGAATTGCAAAACTCAAAAAGAAAAAATAAAATCTCTATTTTTTTAAAGCAACATGGTTGCGTTTATAAATAAATACTTAATTTTGCTACTAAGTAGCATTAAATAAATTTCAATTAAAAAATGTGTAAGCTTCAAATCAGCAACTTATCTACAAACTAGTTCTTTTCCTAGACCTATAACGAAGCCCAAACACAAATCATTAACACTTAATTACATAATGAAAAAAACTAAATTAATTCTTATTGCATTTTTAATTTCTTTACCTACTTCATTTTTTGCAAATGAAGGCATGTGGTTTTTAATGCATATCGACAGATTAAATCAACGCGATATGCAAAAAATGGGACTTCAGTTAACTGCCGAAGAAATTTATAGCATCAACAACCAAAGCCTTAAAGATGCCATTGTACAATTTAATGGTGGTTGTACTGCAAGTATTATTTCTGAAAACGGACTGGTTTTAACTAACCATCATTGTGGTTACAATGCAATTGCCGAATTATCAACTGCTGAACAAAATCATTTAAAAAATGGTTTTTGGGCAAAATCACTTTCAGAAGAATTAAAACCTGAACGCTTATACGTGAGGTTTTTTGTTAGAATGGATGACGTTTCAAACCGTATATTGTCTCAAGTTAACGATTCAATGACCGAAGAAGAGCGTGAAGCTGCCATTAACAAAGAAATTGCAAAAATTGAGCAAGAAAATAACGAAGGTGGTAAATATACCGTTTCTGTTCGTTCGTTCTTTCAAGGTAACGAATATTACTACTTCGTTTATGAAGATTATACTGACGTAAGACTAGTAGGAACACCATCTGACAAAATAGGAAAATTTGGTGGAGACACTGATAACTGGGAGTGGCCTCGTCATACAGGAGATTTCTCTATTTTTAGAGTATATGCTGATGCTAATGGTAATCCTGCTCAATATTCAACTAGTAACGTTCCTTTAAAGTCAAAATATCACTTACCTGTAAATATTTCAGGTGTTGAAGAAAATGATTTTGCAATGATTTTAGGTTATCCAGGAAGAACTAACCGTTGGATGCCTGCAGAAGGTATTGAGCAAAATGTTAATTATGCTTATCCTGCTTGGGTTGAAGGTTCAAAGCTTAGTATGGACGTTATGAAAAAATATATGGATAAAGATGAGTCCATAAATTTAATGTACGCCTCTAAATATGCAGGCATAGCAAACTATTGGAAAAATAGACAAGGGATGATTGATGCCTTAACAGCTCATAAAACTGCTGAAACTAAACGAAAGGTAGAGAAAAAGTTTGATAAATGGGCTAACAAAAAACCTAATAAAGAAACCTATGGAGATGTAATTAGTAACATAAACAACTACTACAACTTAACAAACGAAAAAGCTAAACATGACAATTACCTTAGAATAATGTTACGTTCTAGTACGTTTTCAATGTTACCTTATCGTATAGGAAAAGGGTTTGAAGCCTATATTGAAGCTAATGAAGCAAAGCGTAAAGAGTTATTGCCTGAATTAACTAAATTCATTGAGAATTCTTATAAAGATTTTCACCTTCCTTTAGAAAAAGAAATGTTAGCAGCTCAATTAGAACTTTATACTTCTAAATCTAATTACGACTTACCAGAAGTAGTATTGAATGTTTCTGAAAGCAATGATTTTAATTCGTTTATTGACACAATCTTTAAGTTAAGTTTATTTTCATCAAAAGAACGCGCTGAAGCGTTTTTAAAATATCCTGATGCTAATTTACTAGCTAACGATCCTCTTTATAAACTTTCATCAGGCTTATTAGAAAAATACAGAGAACAACCTGAACATATAAAACAGCCACTAGAAGACTACCAAAAATCTTTTAGATTGTTGGTTGATGGGTTAAGAAAATCTGAATTAAGTAATATAAAATATCCAGATGCTAACTCTACATTACGTCTATCTTATGGTAAAGTAAGAGCTTTACCTAAAGATCCAAGAAACGATGTTGCTGTAAATAACTACACAACTTTTAAAGGCTTAATCAATAAATATAAGCCTAATGATGATGAGTTTGATTTACCTCAAGGCATACTAGACATTTACAATAAAAAAGACTACGGAAGATACGCTAATAGTAAAGGTGAATTGCCTGTAAACTTCTTATCAGATAATGATATTACTGGAGGAAACTCTGGTTCTCCAGTACTAAATGGAAAAGGAGAATTAATTGGTTTAGCCTTTGACGGAAACATTGAAGCTATGGCTGGAGATGTTATTTTTGACTCAAACCTACAAAGAACCATTAATGTTGATATAAGATTTGTACTATGGTTAATAGACAAATACGCAAAATCAAGTCACATTGTTGATGAGTTAAGCATTGTTGAATAAAAGTAAACACTCATTGATAATATAAAAAAAGCAGCTATAAAATAGCTGCTTTTTATTTTTATAAATATTATATTATTTAACACAAGACTCACATTTTCCTTGAATTAAAACATGAGAGACAACTACTTCGCGCTTAGGTATTTTTGGAATAGAAACATCAACTGACAAGCATTCTACTTTACCACAATTTAAACATTGAAAATGAGGATGCGCATCATGGTGATGAGCTTCATCACAATCTTTACATTTGGCATACCACGTTAATCCATCTTTACCTATAAATGAGTGTAAATGCCCACTCTCTTCTAAACGGTCCAAAATACGATAAACAGTTGTTTTATTCATTTCATCTTCTAGTTGTTTTACCAACTCTACAACTGACATTGCATTCTCAGCTTTATTAAATAAGGTTAAAAGCGCTTCTACTGATTTGGTCTTTCTTATTATTGCCATAACTCAAAGTTATCACAACTATGTTGTAAAACCAAATAATAAAATTATATTTGCAACCTAGTTGCATTAATAATTATATTAAGTGAAAATTATTTTACAAAAACCAGATACAGTTGGAGCGCTTGCAAGTACGCTATGTTTACTCCATTGTATTGCCACACCTTTGCTCTTCATAGTACACTCTTGTGCTGCTGGAGGTTGTGCTTCAAGTCCTTTTTGGTGGAAAAGTTTAGATTTTGTCTTTCTTGCTATTTCATTAATAGCAGTAAAACGTTCTACTCAAAACACATCAAAGCCTTTCATGAAGCCTTTGTTATGGATTAATTGGTCTTGTTTATTTTTTTTAATAATAAATGAAAGACTATTGTGGATTTCATTACCTGAAAGCTTAATGCATATCTCTTCTGTTTCTTTAGCAGTGTTACATATTTATAATTTAAAATACTGCCTGTGTAAAACCGATAAATGCTGTACAAACAGTATATAAATCTTAAGTAGATAATCTTATCTTATGTAAAAACTGTAAGATAAATTTGCTGTACTAATTAACAAACAAATAAAATTAATAAAGTAAAAACAAAAAATCCTAACTCATTATTTTCAAATGAATTAGGATTTTATCTAGTGACCTCGACAGGATTCAAACCTGTAACCTTCTGAGCCGTAATCAGATGCGCTATTCAGTTGCGCCACGAGGCCGTTTTAAAGTGGGTGCAAATATAATACTTTTATTAAAAAACTTCCAAACAATTATTTCAAAAATGTATTTCCTTATTTTTGATGTATGATACAAAAAGAAATTTTAGCGTCTTTTCATTACAATTTTGACGAACAATTGGTAAATAGCATAACCAAGAATGGTGTATTAAAAACGTTTGAAGCTAATGACATTATTATGGACATTGGTCAAGAACTCAAACACGTTCCTCTATTGCTTGAGGGTAACATTAAAGTATTTAGAGAGGACAGCAATGGCAACGAACTTTTATTATATGTTCTCGAAACTGGAGATACTTGTGCAATGTCTCTTACCTGTTGTATGGCTAAATCAAAAAGTAAAATACGAGCTGTTGCTGACAAAACCTCAACAGTTATCATGATTCCTAATGAAAAAATGAGTGAATGGTTTCATAATAATACTAGCTGGAGAAACTTTATTCTTCAAAGCTATCAAATACGCTTTAATGAAATGCTGGAAACTATCGATACACTTGCATTTATGAAAATGGATGAGCGTTTATTTAAATACTTAATTGACCAAGTAAAACTAAATGCATCTACTACAATTAGTAAAACCCATCAAAATATTGCAGAAGACCTTCATACCTCTAGAGTTGTAATTTCTAGACTATTGAAACAACTAGAAAATGAAGACAAAATAAAACTCAGTAGAAATAAAATAGAAGTTTTAGACTTTTAAGTAACATTTATCACACAACGATAATTTACTTAAAAGTAACTTTGCAAAAAATAAATTTATGATAGACTATATTTTACAACCTTGGCCTTGGTATGTTACTGGTCCTTTGATAGCCTTAGTAATGTTTACACTTATTTACTTTGGAAAAACATTTGGGATGTCGTCAAACTTAAGAACATTTTGTGCCCTTGGTGGTGCAGGAAAAAAAGTGTCTTTTTTTAATATAAACTGGAGAGACTACAAATGGAATCTTATTGTAGTATTAGGTGCTGTCATTGGTGGTTTTATCGCTCAATTTTATTTGTCAGAACCTACTAATATTGACCTAAACCCAAAAACTATTGAAAGCCTTAATGCTTTAGGGTTTAATAACGTTGGTAAATCACTGTTACCACCAGAACTCTATAGTTTAGACTCTATTTTCACCATTAAAAATTTAGCAATTTTAATTATTGGTGGCTTTTTAGTTGGTTTTGGCACTCGCTATGCTGGAGGTTGTACCTCTGGTCATGCCATAACAGGTATAAGTAGCTTACAATTACCTTCTCTTATTGCAGTTATAGGCTTTTTTATTGGTGGCTTAGTAATGATTCACTTATTGTTTCCTTTAATTTTTGGTTAGTATGAAGTATTTAAAATTTTTATTAGTAGGTATCTTCTTCGGAATTGTTTTAGTAAAGTCTGAAGCTGTATCATGGTATCGCATTTATGAAATGTTCAAATTTGAATCGTTTCACATGTACGGAATTATAGGAAGCGCTGTAGTAACTGGTATTTTACTATTACAAATAGCTAAGATTTTAAAACTAAAAAATATTGAAGGCACTCAAGTTAATGTCCCTAAAAAGGATATGGGATTAACACGTTACATTGTAGGTGGTTCAATATTTGGACTAGGTTGGGCACTTTCTGGAGCGTGCCCTGGACCAATGTATATTTTAGTTGGTACTGGTGTTTTTAGTATGCTTATAGTTATAGCTGCTGCTATATTTGGAACTTACATTTACGGTGTTTTAAAAGACAAATTGCCTCACTAAACAATTTCGGCACTTAAACCTGCTTCCAAGAGTTTAGAACAGCGTGGTTTTAAATCGTCGTAATCACCAGTTTTTACAGTACATTTTCCTTTGTAATGCACTATAATAGAGCATTGCTCTGCTTGTTCTGGAGTATGATCACAAGCAAAAATTAAAGTTTCAATAACATGGTCAAAAGTATTAACATCGTCATTGTAAAGCACAATTTCGTTTTGTCTTAGGGTGTCTTCTTTAAAAAGAACTTCTTCTGATGTTTTTTCTATAGTTCCCATTCTTCTTCTTTTTTTAGACTAATTTAAAAATTTTAGAGCAACCCAATGGTTTTTCTCCAAAGTTTCAACGAGTTTTAACATATGCTTATTACATTCAGCCTCTAAAACTGGTATATCATCTTTATAAAAGCCACTTAAGAGTAACATCCCATTTTTATTCAAGCATGCTACATATTTGTCTAAATCGTTTAAAAGGATATTTCGATTTATATTAGCTATAATAACATCATAATGTTTATCTACCAATAAGCTTGCATCTCCTTCTAAAACTGTAATATGCTCACAATTGTTACGTTCTACATTTTCTAAACTATTTAAATAACACCAGTTATCATAGTCTATGGCATCAATTGGTTTTGCGCCTTTCATTTCAGCTAAAATCGCTAAAACTCCTGTTCCGCAACCCATATCTAAAACCGATTTATCTTTAAAATCATTATTGAGAATATACTGTATCATCATATGTGTGGTTTCATGATGACCAGTACCAAAACTCATTTTTGGTTCAATAATTATATCGTACTCCGTATTTGGTTTGTCATGAAAAGGTGCGCGAACCGAACATTTCTCATCTACAACTATTGCTGTGAAGTTTTTTTCCCATTCTTCATTCCAATTGGTTTGCTCAATGTCTTCAAACGAAAAAGAAATTTCAAACTCATTAGAGTTTAAGACTTGTATATCGTCTAAAATAGTTTCACTCCACTCCTCTTTTTGAATGTACGCTGTAACACCTTCTTCTGTTTCAACAAAACTTTCAAAACCAGCATAACCTAATTCAGCAATCAAAATTTCAACAGCTGGTTGCAACGGTTGTACTTTAAAGTAATAGCCTATGTATATTGTATTTGACATCTTTTTTTTTGCAAATTTACTAATCCTTAATTTAGTTACTCTTACTTTTGTAGCTAAATTGATTTTAAAATGAACAAACTCATTATTGCTTTATGTCTTTTTTGCTTTTGTACAATAACAAACGCTCAAGACAATAACGATATTAAACTTTCTGCACTTCCTTATTATAGCTACGGAAAAGGACTAGGTATTACCTCTCCTGATAGTATTTTTAAGTTGAATATTAGATTTAGAATGCAAAATCGTTTAACGTATTTAAACAACGAAGACGAAGATCCTGCTTATGAAGCCATGATAAGACGTTTACGTTTACGTTTTGACGGTTATGTTGGTGACCCAAAAATAATTTATGTGATTCAGTTATCGTTTTCTCCAAACGATGTTGGAGCTATTGAAGATGGTGAAAACCTCAACATTATAAGAGATGCTATTGTGTTTTATAGACCAGATAATCACTGGAACATTGGTTTTGGTCAAACAAAATTACCTGGTAACAGACAACGTATTAACTCTTCGGGAGCTTTACAACTTACTGATCGTTCTATCAACAACGCTCGTTTTAATATTGATAGGGATTTTGGTTTACAAGTGTATTATTTAAACGAATTACAAAATCAGTTTTCATACAATGTTAAAACTGCAATTAGTACAGGTGAAGGCAGAAACTGGACCAAAGACCCAGACAATGGATTAGCATTTACAGGTCGATTAGAATTGTTTCCTTTTGGTGCATTTAAAAACAACGGAACTCTTTTTGAAGGTGATATCAAGCGAGAAGCTACACCTAAACTAATGTTATCTGGTGTGTATCATTATAATGAAAAAGCAAGACGAACCAGAGGCACTCTAGGTGACGATTTATTTGAGCAACGCGATATGCAATCTGTTCTTTTAGACGCGATTTTAAAGTATAATGGTTGGGCGTTTCAAACTGCTTATATGAATAGAACAACTAACAACCCTATAACGGTAAACCCTGAAGACAATACTGACACTAGATACGTTTTTGTTGGCCATGGATTTGATGCGCAATTGAGTTATGTTTTTGAAAACAACTACGAACTTATAGGTAGATATTCGTATCAAAAACCTCATGAAGATATTGAAGCCTTAACTCCACAAACCAATCAATACAGTTTGGGTGTAACTAAATACATTTGGGAACACGCTTTAAAACTGCAAGCCGAAGTTACCAATAGCGATTTAAGCTATTTTGATTCTAGCAGCGCTAATAATTGGTACTTGCGCTTTCAGGTTGAAATAGGAATATAAAAAAAACGGTCTTAAAATTTTAAGACCGTTTTTTTTATATTATTTCTTAATTAGAATGCATTAACTATCGCAAAAAAGTCTTCTGCTTTTAGTGATGCTCCACCTATTAACCCTCCATCAACATCTGGTTTAGAGAAAATTTCTTTAGCATTATTAGGCTTTACACTTCCTCCATATAATATTGAAACACTATCAGCTATTTCACTGCCATACTTATTAGCCAATGTTGTTCTAATAAATGCGTGCATGTCTTGAGCTTGTTCTGGCGAAGCAGTTTCTCCTGTGCCAATAGCCCAAACAGGTTCGTAAGCTAATATTATATTACTAAATGCAGACGCTTCTAAATGAAACAAAGCATTTTTAATTTGGCTTTCAACCACATGCTCATGATTACCAGATTTTCTATCATCTAGCTCTTCACCAAAACAAAAAATAACAGTGATTTCATTGTTTAAAGCAGCATCAACTTTTTTAGCCAAAAGCTCATCGGTTTCATTAAAATATGCACGACGTTCACTATGACCTAGTATTACTGTTTTAACACCAACACTTTTTAGCATACTTGCACTTATTTCTCCTGTGTAGGCACCATTTTCAGCAAAGTGCATGTTTTGTGCTACAACTTCAATATCGGTTTCTCTTAATGACTGAAAAGCAGGCCACAAATTGGTAAACGTAGGAGCAACCATCACTTGCGCATCAGATGTTTTTGATTGCGATTTTAAATCGGTTATTAATCCTTCTGTTAACGATAAATCGTTATTCATTTTCCAGTTACCTGCTACTATTTTTTTTCTCATTTTAATGCATTTATAAGTTTACTATCGTCGGCTTTCACTGCTTTAAAGAGTTTGATTGTTCCTGTTTTATCAACTACCATATATCTTGGAATCCAATCTAAGTCAATAAAAGTTCCAAAATCACCTTTCCAACCTGATTGCATAAAATAGTGGTCGCCTTCAACTTGATATTTATCTATTCCTCTCTTCCAGCTATCCATACTCTTGTCCAAAGATAAAAAGACATAGACAACATCGGTATTATTTTCTTGTAAAGTTTTAACTTTTGGCATGCCTTTTATACAATCCTTACACCAAGATGCCCAAACATCAATTAATATGGTCTTGCCTTTGTGCTTGGTAAGTATTTCATTAAATGACGTTGTTTCTCCGCTTAAGGTCACAAATGTATCATTTAAGGCATCTTGCGAAAATTGAGTTGGAGTGTCTTTACTACAGCTTAAAAAGCTAATTAGTGCTACTAATAGAATGTTCATTTTTTTCATTTTTATTGCAATTTTACTTTAGGATCTAACCATGTGTAGATTATGTCGACTAAAATATTAATACTTACAAATACAATTGCAATAACTAATACAGCTCCCATAATTACTGGTAAATCTAAAGTATTTAATGCATTCACGATCTCCTTTCCGAGACCATTCCATCCAAAAATATATTCTACAAAAACAGCTCCTGCTAGCATAGATGCAAACCATCCTGAAATTGCAGTAACCACAGGGTTTAATGCGTTTTTTATAGCATGACGTTTTATAACCTGAAATTCGTTTAGTCCTTTTGCTCTAGCTGTTCTTATGTAATCTTGATTAAAGACTTCTAATAGTGAGTTTCTCATAAGTTGTATTACTACTGCTAGTGGACGAATTCCTAATACAATAGCTGGTAGAATAAGGTTTTTCCATTTAATATGCATACGCTCGCCAAAATCATCTAACTCATAAAGGCTTCCTGTCATTTCAAGATTAGTGTATTTATGAAGTACAAACCCAAATAACCACGCAAAGAGTATTGCGCTAAAAAAGGAAGGTACACTCATTCCTAATGTGCTTAGGATTTGAATAATTTTATCAATCCATGTGTCTTTGTACAATGCTGATATAATCCCGAAAATAATCCCTAAAACTATTGCAATTACAATAGCAGAAACAGCCAACACAAAGGTATTAGGAAGCGTTTCTCCAATTACTTGCGTCACCTTTTTTCCTTGTTTGGTAAACGATTCTCTTAGGTAAGGAAATTTTAAAACTGTTGTAGTATTACCAATAGTGAATAGCTTTGAAGCTGTGTATTTTCCGTCTCTCAAATACGTGTAATCACTTTTTGAAGTTGAATGAAATGACAAAGGTGACAAATCATTAAGGTAATATAAATACTGGGTTCCTATGGGTTTATCGAAACCATATTTTGCTTTAACAATTGCTAGCTGCTTGCTGTCTTCGTTTTGACCTAACATCATTTGAGCAGGATCTCCTGGTAAGACATTAAACAGAAAAAAGATTACCGTAACTACTCCTAATAAGGTAAGTATTGCATAAAAGGCTTTATTTAGGAAATAGCTTATCAGATTACTCCTTTTTTAAAACAGCTTCAACAAATGATGTGTAGTTGGTTTTATTTGCTGCATTGATTGAATCCAAAACATCGCCTTCGTTTCTTTCCTTTAGAACATACATAGCTTCAATATCTTCTTTAGTTAAAGCTTCCACTTCTTCTTTGGTTGATATTTCGCCATCAATTAAATATACTGTTCCATCATCTTTAATCTCCTCTTGCTTACGCTCAACCTTTGGCAACTCAATATCTTCAATATCATTCCAATGTTCTTTTTGAAGTACAGTTCCTTTTTCTAATACCAATACTCCAGGATTAGAACGCACAATAGTTTTTAGCACTTTTTCATCACACAAATAGAAATCGAAATTTAAGTCATAATCTTTTTTAATTTGTGCTTTTACATCGTTTCCAGATGCTGAAAGCCCGATAACAGTGTAACCGTTTTCAATAGCTTTATCTGACACTGCTTTAAGTTTTTTAAGTCCATCAACTTCAGCAGACTCTAAGCTATAACTCGTTATCATTACAAGATGGTCTTCTTCAAGAAATTGAGTGGTTAAATCTTCGTCGTCAGACTCTATAGAGAAATCCAATATAGAAGGCTCATATCCTTTTTCAATAACCTTGGTTTCATAACTTATAAGTTTTCCTTCAACAGTTGGATAAGACCCATTAGTCACGAATTCTTTTTCTTCACCATTGACATCAAATAACCATGTCCATTCCATAACTGGTTTTTTAGCGCCTTCTGGAATTGTCATATTATCTTGTATGTTGCTTCCTATTTTGTAGGCTCTAAAATCAAATACAGGTAAGTGCATTAACACATGGTAAGCAAACCATAAACATGCTATAAAACTTAATAGCGATGCAACGGTTAGTCCTAATTTTCCAAAAATTGGTTTGATATGTTTTACTCCAAAAAACAGGATTAAAATAAGCACTAGAAGAATAACATCTTTGGTAAATGATTCCCAAGGTGTAAGTTTTAAGAAATCGCCAAAGCAACCACAGTCTTTTACTTTATCAAAATAGGCTGCATAAAAAGTTAAAAATGTGAAGAACACAATCATTGCCAGAAGGCTCCAAACTGTAAACTTAGGTTTATAACCTATGAGTAAAAATATACCTAAAACTACTTCAAAAATGACCACAAAAATGGAAATCCCTAAAGCATAAGGCTCTAAAAAAGGAATATTAAGTACGTCATAACTAAAATACTCTTGGAGTTTATACGAAAACCCTAACGGATCGTTAAGTTTTATAAAACCTGAGAATATAAAAAGTGCTCCAACAAGCAATCTACTAACGTTTACTATAAATTTCATGTGTTATTCTTTTAAGTGAATCATTGCAAAAACAGCGTAGTTTATCATATCTTGATAATTAGCGTCTATACCTTCGCTAACCAGTGTTTTTCCTGCGTTATCTTCAATTTGTTTTACGCGCAATAGTTTTTGTAAAATTAAATCGGTTAATGAGCTTACGCGCATTTCTCTCCAAGCTTCACCATAATCGTGGTTTTTATCCATCATTAATTGCTTGGTAATGCCTATTTTTTCATCATACAATTCAGTAGCTTCTTCAACCGATAGATCTGGCTGTTCTACAACACCTTTGTCTAATTGTATAAGCGCCATAATGCAATAGTTTATTATACCTATAAACTCACTAGTTTCGCCTTCATCAACTTTTCGTATTTCGTTTTGTTGAAGACTTCTAATACGTTGCGCTTTTATAAAAATTTGGTCGGTTAACGACGGTAATCTTAATATTCTCCATGCACTTCCGTAGTCTTTCATTTTATTAACAAATAAGTCTCGGCATGTTTTTATAACGTCGTCGTACTGTTTTGAGGTATCTTGCATTTAAAACATTTAATTTTCCGTAAATTTCGCATAAAAAAGTTTAAAGTTCAAAGTTTAGCCTTTAAAGTTTGCTACTATTAACACTTCAAATTCTTATTTATGACTATTAATTGCAAAGGGCAACTTATAGATTTAAGCACACCTCAAGTAATGGGTATTTTAAATGTAACTCCAGATTCGTTTTATGATGGCGGAAAATACAAAAACGAAAGTGAACTACTCTCTCAAATATATGTAATGCTTAAAGATGGAGCAAGGTTTATAGATATTGGCGCTTACAGCTCAAGACCTAATGCTGAACACGTTTCTGAAACCGAAGAGCTAAAACGCATACTTCCAATTATTGAACTAACTTTAAAAGAATTTCCTGATGTTTTAATTTCGGTTGACACCTTTAGAAGTGCCGTTGCTAAACATGCTATCAACTCTGGAGCTGCCTTGATAAACGATATTTCAGCAGGCTTATTGGATCAAGATATGCTTAAAACCATTGCCCAATTGCAAGTACCATATATTATGATGCATATGAGAGGTACACCTCAAACTATGCAGCAATATACAAGCTATGATGATTTGGTAAAAGATATTTTATTTTACTTTTCTGAAAGAATAACTGCCGCAAGAGCTCTTGGTGTTATTGATATTATTATAGATCCTGGTTTTGGTTTTGCCAAAACTACCGAACAAAACTTTGAGTTACTAAACAAACTCGACCTTTTTAAAATGCTTGAATTACCATTATTGGCTGGAGTGTCTAGAAAATCGATGATTTACAAAACTTTAAACAACACTCCAAAAGAAGCTTTAAATGGCACAACAGTTTTAAATACTGTTGCCTTACAAAAAGGAGCAACTATTTTAAGAGTACATGATGTTAAGGAAGCTATGGAATGTATAAAACTTACAAATCTATTACACTAATGAAAATCAAATTTTATATAGTAATACTAACTGCTTTATGCTTATCCTGCGGAAAAGACAAAGTTGTTTTGCTGCCGGAAATTAATAAGGCAAAAATTACAGAAGTAAATGATGTATCCTCAGCCTATTTATTTTACGATGAAACCCAACCAGATAGCCTAGAACTCAACCGAAAAAACTTAATTAGCACCACCAATTGGCTGGTTAATGTTGATAAGCGATTAACACTAGAACAAGCTATACCCAAAATAAAATTTTTACAAGACAAAAAGAGAAATGCTGAAATGCATAAAAATGAAAATGCTAAAAACTATTATAGTTGCAATGATACTAGCATTAAAAACTTAGGGTTTATAGAGTTTACTGATGTGGTCTATTGGGAAGAATCTTCAGTTGGCACACAAAAAAAGACGTCTCAACTTCCTAAAGACAATACTATAGCTATACATCTAAAGTTAGGTTTAGATAAAAAAATTCATATTACTAATATCAATGATGAATTAAGTATTAAAACAATACATTATTCTGAGTTTGAAAATCATCTTACAAACTTGAAACACCAATTTCCTAACAAGGCAATTAACATTAAGCTAAACTTTGATGAAAAATTAAGTATTCAAGACTACATCACTTTTAAATCGCTTGTTTCTAACATAAAACTAGATTCAATAACAATAGATAACAACGAATTTATTTATTAATCATATTTTGTTACATTTACACAAACGCCTTAACCTTGGATAAATTCAAATTTTGGGATTTTACGCTTATAGACTTTATCGACGTGTTTCTCGTCGCTATTTTACTCTACTATGTATATAAGCTAGTAAAAGGTACTGTTGCCATAAATATTTTTATAGGAATTATAGTAATTTATTCCGTTTGGAAACTTACCGATTTACTCAACATGAATATGCTTCATAATATTTTTGATGGGTTTATGAAAGTAGGAATTATAGCCTTAATAGTAGTATTTCAACCCGAAATACGGAAATTTCTGCTTATGGTTGGATCTACGAATTTAGGTGGTAAACGAAAATTCTTTAGTAAAATACGGTTCTTAAAAACCGAAGTTGAAACTGAAACAGATATTGACGCCATAATTGCTGCATGCAACAAAATGGGAACGACTCAAACTGGAGCTTTAATTGTTTTAGAACGCAATAATAATCTTGATTTTTTAACAGGAACTGGAGACAATATGAATATCTCGGTTACTCAAGCCATTATTGAAAGTATATTCTTTAAAAACAGTCCGCTGCACGATGGAGCCATAATTATTGAAAACAATGTGGTAAAAGCAACTCGTGTTATTTTACCTGTAAATAACGAGAAAAATATTCCGCAACGTTTTGGTTTAAGACATAGAGCAGCTATTGGAATTACCGAAAAAACCGATGCCTTAGCTATTGTTGTTAGTGAAGAAACTGGACAAATTTCATATATTAAAAATGGTGAGTTTGTGATGTATAATGACACTGCTAACCTCACTGAAATGATTAAAAAAGATATGGTATAAAATGAATTGCAAAAACTGTAATACTAATCTTGCAGTAGAGCAAAATTATTGCTTTGAATGTGGTGCTAAAGTTATTAGAAATCGCTTAACTCTTGCTAACATTTTTTCTGAAGTAAAAGAGCACCTTTTTCAATTTGACAATAAGCTTCTACAAACATTCATTTTGCTTTTTAAAAAACCCGAAGCTGTTATTGTAAATTATATTAATGGCACTAGAAAAAAGTATATTAACGTTATACAGTATTTTGCCATTTCGCTTACACTTATTGGTATTCAAGTATTTTTACTAAACACCTTTTTTAAAGATGTGCTTTTTAACGACTTCTCCTTTTTAAGTAATTTTGACAGTGAAACAACTAGCTCATCTGAATTTATAAAAGACCAAGTTAATATTCAGCAAAATGTCTCTAATTATCAAAACTTAATTTACATTATAACCGTTCCTGTTTCAGCACTTGCAACTTGGGCTGCTCATTACCTTACCAACTACAGACAGTTTAATTTCACAGAGCATATAGTTATTAACCTTTATTATTCGTCACAAGTTATTATTGTTACAGCACTGCTTAACATCATTTTTTTATGTGCTGGAGCTAATTATTACTTAGTTAGCTCTTTAATTTCTTTTCTCTCAGTTATCTATTACATCTATATATTTAAACGAGTTATTGGAGCTGGTTTTTGGCAAACTTTAGCTAATATGCTAGTTATGTTTTTTATATACGCTATCATTTCTTTAATCCTATTATCTCCTATAATAATTAATGGTATAAAAGAAGGAATTGATGCAGCTAACAAAGTAAAAGGAGCATAAGCATGAATTGTAAAAACTGTAATATTACTTTATCCGAAAACAGCGATTATTGCAATGCTTGTGGCGGAAAAGTAATAAGAAACAGACTTACCTTCAAAAATTTATTTGAGCACATTAGCGAAACATTCTTTAACTACGACAACAAGTTACTACGTACTATTATTGACTTATTTAAAAAACCCGAAGCTGTTATTGTAAGTTATATTGAAGGTGTTAGAAAACGTTATGTAAACCCTATTAGTTTTTTTGGTGTCGCATTAACCCTTAGTGGTCTTTACGTTTTAGTTTTAAATAAGTTTTTTCCTGAAGTCATGGATTTTTCTGCAATAACACCAAAAGGACAAGAAGAAATGCAACAACGCAACATGAGTTTTTTACAAGAGTATCAATCTATTGTTATGATGCTATATGTACCTATCTATGCGTTAATTGCAAAACTGACTTTTATTGGACTAAAAAAATTCAACTACACCGAAATGGTTGTTGTGTTTATGTACATACAAGCACAAATATCTGTTGTTTCTGCAGCAATAGTAATTATAGGCGCTTTTTTTGGTATAACTTATGGTGTAATGAGCTTGTTTTTGCTTCCGTTAATGATATTATATTCGGCGTATTGCTTACAAAGAATTTATAGACTGAATTTAAAACATTTACTACTAAGAGGCTTACTATTTATTTTTATTTTAATGCTTTTCTTTATTGCCCTTAGTATTGGAATGTTTGTTATAATGTATTTAAATGGTGATTTTCAACAAATGATTGAAACCCAAAAAGCTGCTCAAGGTGCTTAAGCCAGTTCTTCTTTCATAAACTGCACTTCGTATAGGTTTTTGTAATATCCATTTTCTTTTTTAAGAAGCGTTTTATGTGTACCTTCTTCAACAATTTTACCAGCATCCATCACAATGATTTTGTCTGCTTTTTTAATGGTTGCTAACCTATGAGCAATAACTATTGATGTTCTACCTTTAGTAATTTTATCGGTTGCATCTTGTATTAATTGCTCAGAATAAGAATCTACCGAAGAGGTCGCTTCATCTAACACCAAAATACTTGGATTAGTAACATAAGCTCTTAAAAATGATATTAACTGACGTTGACCTGAAGATAGCATCACACCTCTTTCTTTAACATTATAATGATAACCATTAGGCAAACTCATTATAAAATCATGAATTCCAATATCTTTTGCTGCTTGTTGCACTTCAGCTTCCGTAACGGTATCGTTATTAAGTGTAATGTTATTCAATATCGTATCAGCAAACAAAAACACATCTTGCAATACCACTGCAATTTGTGCGCGTAACGATTGCAAAGTCATGCTCTTTATATTGACACTATCAACACAAATTTCACCTTTTTGAATATCGTAAAACCTATTTAACAAATTAATAATTGTAGACTTTCCTGCTCCTGTAGCACCAACAATAGCTATGGTTTGTCCAGCTTCTACATTAAAAGATATACCTTTAAGAACTTCTTCATTTTCTATATAAGAAAAATGCACGTTTTTAAAAGTTATGTCTCCTTTAAATTGAGTTGCTACCACATTACCACTATCATCAATTTGAGATGTAGTATCCAATACCTTAAACACTCTATCAGCGGCAACCATTCCCATTTGTAGTGTATTGAACTTGTTAGCAATTTGGTTAAGCGGTCTAAACAACATAGGAATCATCATGATAAAAGCAGTAAGTTCACCAAGAGAAGCTGTACTATCCATAATTACATTAAGTCCTCCATACCAAACAACCAATCCTAATGTTATTGATGATAAAAATTCTGCAATAGGAAAGAAAATAGAGTTATACCATACAGTTTTTAACCAACCTTTTTTATGACGTTCATTAATTGCCATAAACTTTTTGTATTCTGTATCTTCTCTTGTAAAGAGCTGAAGTATTTTCATACCTGTAACACGTTCTTGAACAAAACTATTTAGGTTAGACACTTCAGTTCTTACATCCTGAAAAGCTAATTTCATATACTTCTGAAAAATCTTGGTAGCAAACAATACAATTGGTAATGTAGTAAATACAATAAGGCTCAATTTCCAATTCATTGAAAACATCATAATAGCTACAGCTAACATTTTCAACACATCGCTAAAAATCATAAACAAGCCTTCACCAAAAATATCAGCAATACGCTCCATATCGGTAACTGCTCTAGTAATCAAAACACCTACTGAAGAGTTATCAAAATATTTCATTTTAAAACTCAACATGTGTTTAAACAACTTTACTCGTATATCTTTAACTACAGATTGCCCTAACCAACTTGCATAATAAATAAAAAGAAGTTGAGAAATAACTTCTAAAACTAAAAGCGCAATCATGATAATGATGTAAAACAAAAAGCCATCATACTCTTGCAAAGCAATTTTTGTATCAATAGCTAATTGAAGCACTTTAGGTCTAAAAACTCCAAAAACAGACAGTCCAATAACAAAAATTAAGGTACCAAAAAACACAAGCTTGTAAGGTTTTACAAACTTTAGTAATCGTTTAAAAAGTTTTATATCAAAAACGTCTGCTCCTTTTTTAGACATATATAGTTTTTATTTCTTTATCGTATCAGGATACTTTACTTCGGTTAAATACAATCCATGAGCAGGAACCGAAAAACCTGCTTCACTCCTATTTTTTGATTTTATAATATCATGCAATTCCTCAACGGTAGTTTTACCTAATCCAATATTCACCATTGTACCAACTATGGCTCTTACCATATTTCTGAGAAAACGGTCAGCAGTAATTACAAAGGTTAACTCTCCGCCATCATTAATCCATCGTGCATGCTTTATAATGCAATTATACGTCTTTACATCTGTATTTGTTTTAGAAAAACATTGAAAATCTTTATACTGCAATAAGACATCGCAGGCTGCATTCATTTTTTCTACATCCAACGGAAGTTGTAACAAGTAAGCATAATCAAAAGTAAACACATTTTTACGATTGGAAACCTTGTAATGATATGTTCTCTCAGTAGCATCAAAACGCGCATGAGCATCGTTAGTCACCAAAAACATGTTGTGTATTGCCACATCTTTAGGTAAAAATGAGTTTAGCTTATAGGTTAAATCCTGAGTATTTAATTCTATTTCAGAATCAAAATGGGCATACATTTGCGATGCATGCACGCCTGCATCAGTTCTTCCAGCTCCAACAATATCTGTTTTTTGCTGCAATAACGTTGAAAGTGCTTTCTCTATAACTTCTTGCACAGAAATAGCATTAGGCTGATTTTGCCAACCATGATATGCTTTTCCGTTATATGACAATTCGATAAAATATCTCAATGGAAACTTCTACTTTTGTAAATGACAAAGATAATTAGTTTTCTGAGTTAACATTTTACATTAACATTATATGAAGAAAATTCTTCTACTTTCAGACACACATAGTCACATTGACGATACCATTTTAAAATATGTAAAACAAGCCGACGAGGTTTGGCATGCTGGTGATATTGGTGACTTAAGTGTTACTGATGCCATTAAAGCACTTAAACCTTTACGAGCTGTATATGGTAATATTGATGACGCTAAAGCTAGAGTTGAATTTCCTGAGCATAATAGGTTTATGTGTGAGGATGTTGATGTATGGATAACTCATATTGGTGGTTATCCTAGCAGATATAATCCACGGGTAAAACCTGAAATTTACAACAATCCGCCTAAACTATTTATTTGTGGACATTCACATATTTTAAAAGTAATGCCTGATAAAAAACTCAATATATTGCATATGAATCCTGGTGCAGTTGGCAAACACGGTTTTCATAAAGTACGAACAATGCTTCGTTTTACTATTGATGGAAAAAAAATTGATAACCTTGAAGTTATTGAGTTAAAGCGATAAAAAAAGCCCAAGATCTTCACCTTGGGCTTACGCACTAAATTAATTAAGATATAAGGTTTATCGTAATCTATCCACAGATTTTACAAGATCTTCATCCTTTTTGATGGCTTTATTGGCTAAAACCAAAAATACGATAGAAAAAATAGGTAGAAGAATCCCAATACCTTTCTCAGAAACATCAGCTTCTCCAGATAAGTTTAGCGATTGATATACAAATAATCCTAATAAAATAAAGTTTAATATGATGTTAAGTCGTCCCAAAACAAATTGCGACTTCCTATTTTTATATCTAAATATTGAAACCAAAGATAAAAAAGCTGAAGCCAAAAACAAACCTAAATAAAGATTGTTGTCTTTTACAAAAACCTGCACATCCGAAGCATTAGTCCATAAATGAAACACAAATATTAGACCAGCTGAGATACCAGCAGAAATTAATAAATAAACAGTTTGAATACGTTGAAGCATCTACTTTTTTAAAATTTAAAGCACAAAATTAGTAGTTTCTTTTTAAAACATATACTTGTTTTTAAAATAAAATTGTATTATTGCAGTAGTAATTTGTTACACACAACAGTTTCAGGTTATTAATCTTCAAGATTTTTTTCTAGTTTTTCCCTTTTATTTCAAAATAGAGAATATTCAGATTAAATCTATTCAATAAAAATTATTCAATAAACATACATGTTTGAAATTTCGCAATTAAAAGAAAAAAAGCTTTCTGAGTTACAAGAAATAGCTCAAAAACTGAACGTTCCTAAATACCGTTCATTAAAAAAATTGGATTTAGTATATCAAATACTAGATTATCAGGCTGCAAACCCTGATGCACTTAAAAACGAAGCTCCAGCATCTAACGAGAGCAGTAAAAGCAAAAAAACTACCGAAAGAAAACCTAGACAACCAAGGCAGAGAATTCAAAAAAAACCTGCCGATCAACAGTCTAAGGAGCAGCAAAAAATAGAGTTTTCTGAGTCTAAAAAAGAGAACAGCAATAACAATAACAGTAAAGACAACCAAAAACCTACTGCGAAAGACAATAAAAGACAGTCTCAAAAAGACAACTCGAACCAAAAACAGCAAGCTCAAAAAGACAACACTAATAATAAGCAACAGCGCTCTAAAGACAATAACCAAAATAACAATTCCAATAACAATAATGGGAATAACGGTAATAAAGACAACCGTAACCGTTATAGAGAACCAGATTTTGAGTTTGATGCTATAATACAAAGTGAAGGTGTACTTGACATCATGCAAGATGGATATGGGTTTTTACGCTCTTCTGACTACAACTATTTATCATCTCCTGATGATATTTATGTATCGCAATCTCAAATTAGATTATTTGGATTAAAAACTGGAGATACAGTTTTAGGTCATGTAAGACCTCCTAAAGAAGGTGAAAAATATTTCCCACTTATTAAAGTGAGTAAAATAAATGGTCAAAAACCCGAAGTTGTAAGAGACAGAGTATCTTTTGAGCACTTAACACCTTTATTCCCTCAGGAAAAATTTAATATCGCTGAAAAGCAAAGTACTATTTCAACCAGAATTATGGATTTGTTCTCTCCTATTGGAAAAGGACAACGTGGTATGATTGTTTCACAACCTAAAACAGGTAAAACTATGCTTCTTAAAGATGTTGCAAATGCTATCGCTGCAAATCATCCTGAAGTATATCAAATGATTTTACTTATCGATGAGCGTCCTGAAGAAGTAACAGACATGCAACGTAATGTTCGTGGCGAAGTTATTGCTTCAACTTTTGATAAAGAAGCTCACGAGCATGTAAAAATCGCTAACATAGTCCTTGAAAAAGCTAAACGATTAGTCGAGTGTGGACACGATGTTGTAATCCTTTTAGATTCGATTACTCGTTTGGCAAGAGCATACAACACTGTTCAACCTGCATCAGGTAAAATATTAAGTGGTGGTGTTGATGCTAATGCATTACATAGACCGAAAAGATTCTTTGGAGCTGCTAGAAATATTGAAAATGGAGGTTCATTAACAATTATAGCTACAGCACTTACCGAAACTGGTTCAAAAATGGATGAAGTAATTTTTGAAGAGTTTAAAGGTACAGGAAACATGGAACTACAATTAGATAGAAAAATATCTAACCGTAGAATTTTCCCTGCAATTGACCTTACATCTTCAAGTACACGTCGTGACGACTTATTACTGGACGACAATACCATACAAAGAATGTGGGTAATGCGAAAATACCTAGCAGACATGAATCCTGTTGAAGCTATGGAGTTTATTAACGAACGTTTTAAACAAACCAAAAACAATGAAGAGTTTTTAATCTCTATGAATGGTTAATAAATAAAGAACCTAATAATAAAATATAAAAAAACCCATGGAGTTTCCATGGGTTTTTTATTTGCTTTATAGTAACTGTAAACTTAATCAATAAAAAAAGCCTTTTCAATGAAAAGGCTTTTTAAATATCTTTTAAAAGTAATTCTCTTATAGAGAAGCTACATGCTTAGCTAAACCTGATTTTAAGTTAGCTGCTTTGTTAGCATGAATAACATTTTTCTTAGCTAACTTATCAATCATAGAAACTACTGTAGGATAAAAATCCTGAGCATCTTTAGCTGTTTCCATTTCACGTAGTTTCTTAATAGCATTACGTGTAGTTTTATGCTGATACCTGTTAGTTAAACGCTTTGCTTCGTTACTTCTTATTCTTTTTAATGCTGACTTATGATTTGCCATTTTACTTTTTCCTTATTAAAAAATTGTAGCCCGTAGGGGAATCGAACCCCTCTTACCAGGATGAAAACCTGGCGTCCTAGCCGATAGACGAACGGGCCATTAAATTTTGAAAGCACAAATTTAATTATAAAATTTAAATATGCAACAATCTTTAAATGAACATGCAATTTCCTCATTGCGGATGCAAAAATACAACTATTTTTAAATGTTGCAATAGCTAATCAATTTTTTTTCAAAAAAAATTAATATGCCTTTGCAAATAGAACTCTTCTTTTTGATGGATTACCAGTAAATACGCACACTCCAGCCTCCTCTTCTCCATCTTGAGGAATACATCTAATTGTTGCTTTTGTTAACTCCTTAATTTTTTGCTCTGTTTCAGGAGTTCCATCCCAATGCGCTGATATAAAACCTGTTTTATTCTCTAAAACGTCTTTAAACTCATCAAACGTCTCAACTTTTGTGATATGATTATTTCTAAAATTTAAGGCTTTATTAAATAATTCTTCTTGTATGGTAACTAGTAATTTTGAGATTAAAGTAGGCAAACCATCAAGGTTTACAATTTCTTTTGTTAAAGTGTCTCTTCTAGCTAATTCAACAGTTCCATTTTCTAAATCTTTAGGCCCTATAGCAATTCGCAAAGGAACACCTTGTAATTCATGCTGAGCAAATTTTGCTCCTGGTCTGTGTGTTTCTCTTCCATCAAACTTGCAGCTTACTCCTAAAGCTTTTAAATCGTTTTTTATAGTATTTGCTAGATCAGAAATCTGTTTTAACTGCTCATCATTTTTATATATAGGAACAATAACCACTTGTGTTGGTGCTAAATTAGGAGGTAAAACCAAACCTTTATCATCACTATGTGTCATTATTAAAGCTCCCATTAAACGTGTAGACACTCCCCATGAAGTAGCCCAAACATAATCTAGCTTTCCTTCATTATTTGTAAACTTTACATCAAATGCTTTTGCAAAGTTTTGCCCAAGAAAATGCGATGTTCCTGCTTGTAAAGCCTTACCATCTTGCATTAAAGCTTCAATACAATAAGTTTCTACTGCTCCAGCAAAACGTTCGCTTTCGGTCTTTAATCCTTTAATAACTGGAATAGCCATAAAGTTTTCAGCAAATTCAGCATACACATTGTTCATTTGTTCAGCTTCAGCTAATGCTTCTGCTTCTGTTGCGTGAGCTGTATGTCCTTCTTGCCACAAAAATTCTGCAGTACGCAAAAACAAACGTGTACGCATTTCCCAACGTACAACATTTGCCCATTGGTTAATAAGTATAGGTAAGTCTCTATAGCTTTGAATCCAACCTTTATAGGTGTTCCATATAATTGCTTCACTAGTTGGACGCACAACTAATTCTTCTTCTAATCTCGCTTCTGGATCGACCCTTAATTTTCCTTCATTATCAGGGTCATTTTGTAATCTATAATGTGTTACAACAGCACATTCTTTTGCAAACCCTTCGGCATTCTTTTCTTCAGCTTCAAATAAACTTTTAGGTACAAATAGTGGAAAATATGCGTTTTGATGACCTGTTTCTTTAAACATTCTATCTAATTCAGCTTGCATTTTTTCCCATATTGCATATCCATATGGTTTTATAACCATGCATCCTCTAACTGCTGAATTCTCAGCCATATCAGCCTTTACGACCAATTCGTTATACCATTTTGAATAATCTTCTGCTCTACTTGTGAGATTTTTGCTCATTGTAAGTATTTTGGCACAAAAATTGTGCGTATGTTAAATAAAAAAATAGTTCAACAAAACTAACTATTTTTGTAATGTTCAACAATAAAATTATACAGTTATGCAATTTAAAAATTACATCATATCAAAATTGCCATTTTTTGTTGCACTAAGCTTTGCTTTTGTTTTAGCTTCTTGTGGTTCATACCAATATGTTGGTTATGACAATGATGGTATATACAATTCTGATGGAGTTGTTTATGAAGAAGACACTTATCAAGAAACTACAAGCGCTAGCGGCAGCTACTACAAAAATTATTTTGCTGAAAAATCTCAACAATACGAAAGCATTCCTGAGGAAAATATAATATTCACAGATATTGAATCTTACGAAGGCAATTACACTGAAGAAGAAGATACAACCGATGAGTACAATGGATATGCTGGTTGGGGACAAGATAGCGATAACATTACCATAAATGTGTATTCTAATTATGGATGGAATAATTGGGGTTACTACAATTATTGGGGTTGGAATAGACCTTTTTATTCATGGAATAGATGGAACACTTGGGGATGGAATTCTTGGGGTTGGAACAATTGGGCTTGGAACTCTGGTTGGGGATATTATGGCTACAATTCGTTTTGGGGTAACCCATATTACAATGGCTTCTATTATGGAGGTTATTACAATCGACCATACTACTACAATGGATACCGAAATGGGTATGCATACAATCGTGTAAACTCAAGACGTGGTCAAATTAACAATGCTTACAATTCTAGACGTTCTAATTCTGTAATAAATAATAGTCGTATTGGGAGAACCAATAGTTCTACATTAACTAGACCTAGAAGTACCACTACAAGAACTAGAGTAAATTCTTCTTCAACTAGAAGAAATAGTTCTATCACACCAAATAGAACTAGAGTTAATACAAGATCTAACAACTCTGTAAGACCTAGATCAAATTCGACAAGAACAAGAGTTAACTCTTCATCGACAAGAACTAGAGTAAATACTCCATCTAGAAGTTCTTCAGTAAGAAGCTCTTCTGGTTCTTCATCGCGTAGTAGTGGTAGCAGAGGTTCATCTGGAAGAAGACGATAATATTCCCTAAAATATTAAATTAAAAATTGATATGAAAAAGTTAAGTTTACTATTCATAGGCATACTATCTATGTCTAATGTTATGGCTCAAGATATATCTGATGCGTTGAGATATTCTTCAGACGAAATTCAAGGAACAGCGCGATTTAGAGCTATGAGTGGAGCTTTTGGAGCTCTTGGTGGAGATATGTCTGCCGTTAGTTTAAATCCTGCAGGAGCAGCTGTATTTACTAGAAGTCATGCTTCGGCTTCTGTTTCCATTTTAAGCACCAACAACGATGTTAATTATTTTGGAGAAATGCGATCTTCATCTGACTCTAAATTTGATCTTCATCAAACTGGAGCTGCTTTTGTTTTTAATAACACTAATCAAAATTCACCATGGAGAAAGTTTGTATTTAGTATTGCTTATGATAAAGTTGCTAATTATGATAACGATTGGTTTGCAACTGGAACAAGTACAAATTCAATAGATTCTTACTTTTTGTCTTATGCACATGGTTTGAGGCTTGATGAAATTTCTGCCTTTGCAGGCGAAAGCTATACTGACGCTTATGCTGATATTGGCTCTGCTTACGGTTTTAATAACCAACAAGCTTTTTTAGGTTATGAATCCTATATTCTTGAACCAAACAGTGATACTGATGATAACACTTCTTATTTTTCAAATATTGCTCCTGGAAGTTTTGAACACGATTACAGTTATCTTGCGACTGGATATAATGGCAAGTTTACATTTAACTTTGCTTCACAATTTAAAGACAAGTTATATATAGGTCTTAACCTAAATACTCACTTCATCAATTATGAACGATACACTTATTTGAATGAATTTAATTCAAACGAAGGATCTTTGGTTAACGAAGTTGGGTTTGAAAATTCGCTATTCACCACAGGAACTGGTTTTTCTTTTCAGTTAGGAGCGATTACAAAGCTTACAGAAGAACTTAGAGTAGGATTAACCTATAACTCTCCTACTTGGTTTAGTATTGAAGAAGAAACTACTCAATATCTTGCTACAGTTAGAAATGATGGAGGTTCAAACATCACTCAAGTAATTAACCCAGCTATTATTAATGTTTTTCCAAGATACAGATTACAATCTCCTGGTAAATTAACAGGAAGTTTAGCTTATGTTTTTGGAGAGCAAGGTTTAATTAGTTTTGATTATTCTAGAAAAGATTACTCAAACACTAAATTCAAGCCAACTTCTGATACTTATTTTTCTGCTCAAAATGATATTATTAGTAATACACTTAAAGCTGCATCTACATATAGATTTGGTGGAGAATACAGATATAAGCAAATAAGTTTTAGAGGTGGTTATCGTTTTGAAGAAAGCCCATACGAAGATGATTCTTTTTATGGTGATCTTACTGGGTATTCTCTAGGTTTAGGATATAATTTTGGTGATATAAAATTAGATTTAGCTTTTGATCAATCTGACAGAGAGATTAACCATCAATTCTATAGTGTTGGTCTTACAAATGCAGCTCTTTTAGATTCTAAAAACTCTAACGTAACTTTATCTTTAGCTTTCAATTTATAGAAAGTATATAACACATAAAAAAGAAAAAGGCTGAATAAAAATTCAGCCTTTTCTTTTTATAAACTTCTTTGGTTTATCGTTTCAAAGTAAAGTGAGCTTTAAACTCTTTTCTCTGCCCACCAATTGGTTCGTCGTACTCTACTACAAACCAGTAATCACTTGATGGCATTGGGTTTCCATTGTAGGTTCCAT